>JBQDBM010000010.1:19659-28948 GCA_052090925.1 Leucobacter sp.
TCATTCCTGAAGCGCCGGCTCCCTCAGGCGAGCGACCTGTCGACGTGTTCTTTCCGTCAAACGGTGCAGCAGCGAAAGTCGCGGAGCGAGCTGAAGAGGCTCACGCAGCTGCTCAGAGCGGCAACAGCACTCGTGATTCCGATGCACACGACGCAGAGACAACTCAGCTGCAGCAGGTTCCAGGTGCGACTCTCACTCAGTTAGACGTGACCGATGTGATTCCGAACCGGGCGCAGCCGCGCACTGAGTTTGATCCGGAGGCTCTTGATGAGCTGACGCATTCCGTGCGCGAATTTGGCGTGTTTCAGCCGGTAGTGGTTCGGCAGATCGAGCCTGCTCCTCTTGCAGGTGAGCCGCGCTACGAACTCATCATGGGTGAGCGACGCCTCCGTGCTTCGAAGCTCGCGGGTCTCACAACCATTCCGGCCATTGTTCGCAGCACCGCGGATGAGAATATGCTGCGCGACGCACTGCTTGAGAACCTGCACCGGGCAGAGCTGAACCCACTTGAGGAAGCTTCGGCGTACCAGCAACTCCTCACTGATTTTGGAATCACGCAGGATCAGCTCGCCGCCCGCATCGGGCGCTCCCGCCCGCAAATCTCCAACACCATTCGCTTGCTTCGCCTCCCGGAAACGGTACAGGCGAGGGTGGCCGCAGGGGTCCTGTCTGCTGGGCATGCACGGGCCATTCTGTCTCTTGATGGCGACGCTGAGGCCATGCAGAAGCTTGCCGACAAGGTCATCAATGAGGGGCTATCCGTACGCGCGGCAGAGGCCGTTGCTGGTGAGACGCCGAAGCGAAAGCTCGCGCGACCCAAGGCCGGCGGTGTGCAGGCGCAGCTCACGGAGATCGCGGACCGCCTCGGAGACCGATTCGACACCCGCGTTTCTGTGAAGCTCGGAGCGAAAAAAGGGCAGATCATCCTGGACTTCGCGACAATTCAAGACCTGAAGCGCATCCTCGGCGAACTCGGAGACCCGGGGTTTAACTAGACAAGTGCTCCGCGGGTCACCCGTAACACTCCATGAGTGATTTCGGCGGTGGACAGTCGTCCGTGACGGGCGCCGTGCTTGCTGTTGGCTCGGTACTTTCGGGATCCTGAGCCTTGTTCTCAGCGGCAGCGCTGTCGGTGCCCTCATTTGAGGCGCCTGATGCCGTCGCGAATCCACAGTGGGCTCGGACCGGCATTGCATCGGTTTTTTCACTCGTGTGCTTCCAGTACGACTCCGGCTGAATACCGATGAACCGCACATCGCCCGAGGCAAGCAGGGGGGCCTCCCCGACTTCGTAGACGGCCCAGCGCTCACTGGCCTCAATGACTACCGGTGAAGTCTCGGGTGGTGCTGCTCGCACAGCGACATCGGTGGTCTCGATCCCGTCCAACCATTCGATGCCGGGAACCGGGCACACGCCGCCCCACGCCTCGATCGGCGCGGTTAACATCGGGAATGCAGTTCCTTCGACATCGATTATGGTCACCTCGCGTGTCTGATGCCCGGAACCCCCAGTCGCACAGTCTCCGGGATCGTCCGCGAGTCGCAGCGTCTCTTCAATGCTGAACCCACCGTCGATGGCTGAGACTTTGTGGATGGTGTTGCCGCACCGCGACATGCGCGCAATTGGGTAGGTCATTTGCTCCGCAATTGGATCACCGGGCTCGACAGAATCTAGGCCAAGCCAGACGTACCAGAGCACTTCGACACCGTTGCCGTCATACTGCGTGATCGGGATTGCGATGTCGACAACGCCGTCGCTGTTTGGGTCACCCTCAACGGCATCACCAATCTCGTAGGTGCGGGAGAGCTCGTCAACACCTTTCCCATCGATGATTTCGAGTGTGGACGGCTCCAGGACGCCCTGGGGTGCGTATGACCACTCTGCATCGGTTACCCATCCGACGATATCTTCAGCAGTCAGCGGTGTCTCGCTCGGAGTTGGTGTAGGTTCTGATTCAGGTTGTGGAGAGCCCGCCACACACCCGGAAAGTGCGAGCACCCCAGCGAGCAATGACGTAATGATTCCGATTTTTCTCAACTGTCGCCCCTAGGTTGCATCCATTGCTGCGGGGCTGGTTACGGGTACACCAATTGCAACAGCGGATTGTGGTGGGACATCAAAATACCCCACTAGTGCGCAACAAAGCGACGACTGTTATCAATTTGATGCCGAAACACCATGACCAGAATCCGGAGCGGGACGACGAGCCTCCCCTGCGAGGCGTCTCCCACCGCACGAGATCAAGTTTCTCAGGCCCCGGGAATAGTTGGAGCTTAGGATTGTTATACCAGCTGTGCGCGATTCACTTTCGCGAACCAGACACCTGAGCGCCATCAAGGAGCGTCATGCACGAAATCATCATCATTGGTTCAGGCCCGGCGGCACTCACCGCGGGAATCTATGCTGCCCGCGCGGGTCTTGAGCCGCAGTTAATCGCGAGCTCAGTGACTCCTGGTGGAGAGCTGATGAACACCACTGATGTTGAGAACTTCCCCGGCTTCCCCGAAGGTATTCAGGGACCGGAGCTGATGGAAAAGATGCAGGCGCAGGCCGAACGATTTGGCACGAACGTCATCTACGATGATGTGACTGACTTGGACCTCGCAGGTGATGTGAAGCGAGTGACGACAGGTGACGGGACGGTGCACGAAGCTAAAACAGTCGTGTATGCCACCGGTTCCGCATACCGAAAGCTCGGTGTTCCGGGCGAGGATCGGTTGTCGGGGCACGGTATTTCGTGGTGCGCCACCTGTGACGGGTTCTTCTTCAAGGAGCGCACGATCGCCGTCGTTGGCGGAGGCGATTCTGCGATGGAAGAGGCAACTTTCCTCACACGCTTCGCCTCCAAGGTGTATGTGATTCACCGCCGTGACGAGCTCAGGGCCTCGAAGATTATGCAGCAGCGAGCATTCGACAATGAGAAGATCGAATTCCTCTGGAACACTGAGGTCATGGAAGTCCACGGCGAGAGCGGAGTTACCGGCCTCGCGATCCGCGACACGATTGACGGCACCGAGCGCAACCTTGAGCTCGAGGGCGTGTTTGTGGCTATTGGCACGGACCCCCGTACTCACCTGGTGCATGGGCAGCTGGAGCTCACCGAAGACGGCACCATCGCAGTCGATGGACGAACTGCCCGCACCTCACTTCCCGGAGTGTTTGCTGCGGGTGACGTACTTGATCCGACCTACCGCCAGGCAGTCACTGCCGCCGGCTCGGGTACCGTAGCCGCCCTCGATGCCGAACACTACCTCGCTGCCCTCGCTGATGTAGAGCAGCAGCCGGTCGCGGTTGCGGTCTAATCGCACGAACCGGACAGACCAAACCACGGAATTTAAGGAGTCAGTATGTCAGACGCAGTTATCGTTACCGAAGACACATTCGCCAAGGAAGTACTTGAGAGCGACGTTCCCGTGCTCGTTGACTTCTGGGCAGCATGGTGTGGCCCGTGCCGCGCCGTCGCACCGGTCCTCGATCAGATCGCTGAAGAGCAGGCGGGCAAGATCCGCATCGCGAAAGTCAACGTTGATGAGAACCCCGGCCTCGCCGCGCAGTACCGCATCACGTCAATTCCAGCGATGAAGGTGTTCAAGGGCGGAGAAGAAGTTCGCGAAATCATTGGTGCGATGCCGAAGCCGATGATTGAAGAACACCTCAACGGGATTATCTAGTCCCGCGCCGACTTCGCTGCTTTCCTCCTGAAACTCCTCCAGGTTCCTAACCCGAGGAGCAGGAGGGCAAGTCCGCCGACAGTCCACAGCGCGATGCGTTCGAACGCGCTGCGTATGGTGATCGGTAAGGTTCCCGTGTAGTACGTGTGCTCTTTTGTAATATCTGTGAGCGACACGATCAGTCCCGACTCACCCGCTGAGACGCGGGTGAGGACGGGCACGAGCACGGTTTCGTTTCCCTCAGCTGGCACCTCGGTCACTTCGATCGTTTGCTCGGGGACCCGGAGTGCGGCGGATGCCGGCACCACCTCACCGGTCACGACGGCGTTGAACGGTAGCGCATTTCGTACCTGTAGGGGCACACGCGACGAGGTGCCAACGAGCTGCGTCTGCTCAGTACTGATGACACTCACGCCGTTCAAAAGCTCGGAATCACGTTCGAGGAAGCGCTCGCTCACGCTCTCGAAGTCTGCGTCGGGCGGGGCATACCTCGTGGCAAACAATTGCAGTAGCCGTGCTCGCTGGTACCCGGTGAGGTACTCGGGGTGGGCCAACACGGGTGCTAATTCGGTGACGGTGCTCTCCCGACCGACTGCCGTGCGCAGGAGCTCTCGGCGAGTCTCAAGGGTGGAGCCAGCTCGGAGGGATCCTGAACCCTCCGTCTGGTCCCCCTCGCCGACATGATCAATCCAAGTCAGTTCTGACAATTGTGTCAGGATCGCTTCAGGGTCTTCAGCTTCCGCCATCGCCCCGCGGTCGAGTGCGATGGCGACGCCCGGGCTTTCATTTTGTGCCGCAAGCGCGAGCTGTGCGGCGGCGGCGGAGAGTCCCGCAGCGCGTTCAGTCTGTGTCTCTGCACCGATGCCCTCGCGAATGGCGTACCCAACCGCGGTGTCGGCCACGAGCGTAGACATCCCAGATACTTGGACTTGTGGGCCACCCGCATAGTTCACGTTGATCGACTCGAGCACCATTGAGTCGATCCCACCGTCGCGCAGGAGTTCGACTGTCGCCGAGTCCACCTCTCCCCCGGCAGGCCATGCGGCGGGGTAATCAGCGGCAGGCCACGCCAACAACTCGTCGAGCGTCGGGGTCGGTCGCTCGAGTGGTTCATCGGTGTTCTGATCTGGTGAGTCAGTGCTCGGGTCGTCGTCGCTTGTGGTGGTCTCGCTCTTCGCGTCGTCATCAATCGGATCGTCAGCGGTGTCATCCGGACTGTCACCAACGGCATCGTCCGAAGTCCCTCCAATATCGTCCAGCTCACTGTCCGGCGTCTCGGGGAACTCACCAAAGCGGGTGACGAAGCTGATTTCTCGTGGTTGCAAGAGCTCGTCGAATCCGAGCGCCGCCTGAGCCGCAGGGTCGGCGTCGGCAAACTGCAACACAAACTGCGGGAGGGGCGTGGTGCGAAGCCGGTCGAGCCACTCGATTGCCTCGGCAGGTGCGGCATCGCCATACGCACGGATGCCCGCGATCAAGCGTGGGTCGACTGCGAGCGTCGAGTTTGTGCTCTCGGCGGCGGTGAGGAGTTCGTCGAGGCGAGGGATCACCTCGCTGAGCTGGCCTCTCGTAGGAAGCGAGTGGACCACCTCAGGGAGTACGAGCGGCACAATCGTGGTGACCTGTACACGTGCCCCAAGCTCGGCGCCCCGCCACACGATGGGAGTGAGTCCGCGCAGTAGGGCCCCCTCGGGGAGGCTCTCGGCTTGGAGTTCAAGCAGGGCGTTCCCATCATCAGCTTGAGGCGCAGGGTCGCCCGACCCCGCGATGTCACTGGGATCTGCATCAGTGGCGCGTTCCTCCGCAGGAGATTCAAGACGCGTGTCCGATGTGTCCTCCGGCATCAGTACTGCCCGAACGCGATAGACGCCTCGGTCAGAGAATTCTGTAAGGGGCATCTCGGCGGCGGGTACGGACATGGTGAAGTCCTGATCCTCCCCTGCAGGTGTCTCTCCGACTTCTTGTGTTGCGAAGACGAGACCGCGCGACGAGGTCTCAGTGTTGAGCTCCTCCATATTTGCAGCAGGATCTTGGAAGAGCTCAAGCTCGATGGTGCCGGTGGGGAGCGGCTCATCCGTTGGGTTCTCCAGTAACACGGTGAACTCGAAATCGCCCTCATCGACGTCGAGAACTGGGGCGCTGGATGCAACGGTCAGCGCCGGAAGCTCCTCGATGGACTCTGCCTCAGCGTCGTCAACCCCATGAAAAACACGTGAGTGATCCTGACTGCCCATGGGAATGGAGCTTTGAGCACCCATGACCGCCAAACCGACCGAGATGATGGATGCGAGCACCGGGACGCAGATGCGACGCAAAGGGATCGGGCTGGGCATAGAGCCAGTTTATGAGTCCCGGAGCAAACCATGCTGGGTGAGGTGTACAGCGAGTGTCTCACTGGCGAGTACGCTGGAGGGATGCGCCCCCTCGCCGAGTCTATGGTCGCACTCCAGGCCATCGCAGAGTCACGACCCGTCGCACGCCTTGCCGACGCATTTCAGTCCGCCGGCCACGAGTTCGCGCTCGTCGGCGGCCCGGTGCGGGATGCGCTGCTCGGGCGAGAGGTCACCGACCTTGACTTCACCACCTCAGCTCGGCCCCATGAGACGCGGGCGATCCTAGACTCTCTCACTAAAAATGTGTGGGATGTGGGTCGGGACTTTGGCACCATCGCCGCCAAGATTCATGGTGAGACTATCGAGATCACTACCTATCGAGCTGAAACCTACCGTGATGACTCGCGGAAACCCGATGTGAACTTCGGTGACACGATCGAGGGTGACCTTGTGCGCCGCGATTTTACGATGAACGCGCTCGCGCTACTGCTGCCCGAACAGCGCCTGGTCGATGTGTCCCACGGCGTTGAAGACCTCCTTGCCCGACGCATCGTCACTCCGGGGCCCGCGGAAGTCTCGTTTACTGACGACCCGCTGCGAATGATGCGGGCCGCACGATTCGCCTCACAGTTGGGGTTCGAGGTGGCGGACGATACGCAGCGAGCGATGCGAGAGTACGCGGAGCGGCTCGACATTGTTTCAGCAGAGCGAATCCGCGACGAATTCGGAAAGCTCATGGCGTCTGCCGACCCTGTCCCCGGAATTCGACTGCTCGTGGAGACGGGCCTTACCGATCGCTTCCTTCCTGAGCTGCCCGCGCTCGTGGCGGCGCAAGATGAGCGCGGCCGTCACAAGGACGTCTATGAGCACAGCCTGACCGTGCTGCAGCAGGCGATTGAGCTCGAGGTCGAGCGGCGCAATCCGGATATCGCGGCAGAGCCAGATATTGTGCTCAGGATCGCCGCCCTCCTACACGACATCGGTAAGCCCGCTACTCGCCGCTTTGAGCGGGGTGGCGTCACGTTTCACCATCACGATGTCGTGGGGGCCAAGCAGGCACGCAGTAGGCTCCGTGCGCTGCGCTTCGACAACACCACCGTGAAGCGGGTGTCACGGCTGATCGAGCTTCATCTGCGCTTCTTTGGGTACAGCGATCAGCAGTGGTCAGATTCGGCCGTGCGACGCTACGTACGCGATGCGGGAAGTGAACTCGAGCAGCTCCACATTTTGACCCGTGCCGATGTCACCACGCGGAACCAGCGAAAAGCCGACCGGCTCGGACACGCCTATGACGACATTGAGCGGCGCATCTCTGAGCTTGCGGAAGAGGAAGAACTTGCCGCGGTTCGCCCCGAGCTCGACGGCGAGCAAATTATGGAGATTCTCGGCATCCCACCTGGACCTCAGGTAGGGCAAGCGTACAAGTTCATGCTCGAGGTTCGACTCGATGAGGGACCAATCGGCGAGGAAGCCGCGACTGAACGACTGCGGGAATGGTGGGAGCACGAGCGGAATGCGTAGTCAAGAACAGATCGGTACAGGATCCAAATGAGCGCAACGGCAAACCCACGTGAGTGGTTCGACGGCATACCACGAGTGATGTTTGTGCACGCACACCCGGACGATGAGACTATTGCGACCGGTGGCACGCTCGCAGGGTTGACCGATGCGGGTCTCGAGCCGCTGCTCGTAACGCTGACGCGAGGCGAGTGCGGTGAGGTTGTGTCGGGGCCACTCGAGGCACTGGTGAGTGCACACGGTCTTGCGGTGGTGCGGCAAAACGAGCTGAAAGTAGCGCTCAGCATGCTCGGTATCGAGCGCCACGCGTTCTTGGGGGTACCGCCTGCCCGTGCCGCGGGGCTGCAGCCATACATCTATGAAGACTCCGGCATGACCTGGGGCGATGACGGGTGGGCGGTTCCCGCGGACAACACGGGAGCCGACGCACTCACGAGTGTTCCGGCCGTGTGGGCGCTGAACGACCTGCTTGCGGCTGCGGTTGACTCGGGGGCGCAGGCCCTCGTCAGTTACAACGACGGAGGCGGATACGGGCACCCCGACCACCGCCGAGCGCACCAGCTGACGCGCGCTGTTGCTCACGCACTCGACCTACCGTTTTGGGAGATATTTTCGGGAGATGCGGACGACGAGTCCATTGCTCACGACGTCACCCCGTGGCTTGACCGCAAGATTGCCGCGCTGCGCGCGCACCAAACTCAACTCACCCTCGAAAGCTCTGGCGTTGATCGCTACGACATCGTGCACGTCGGCGGTCAGCGGCATGCAGTCAGTCAGGTTGAGGTATTCCGCCGCTCGCGGTGACGAATGCTGAGCGAGGTGTTAATATAGACAGGTTGTCCATATGCCGCGCGATCCGCGCAGCGCATGGGCACGATGCACAAACACCCTCCTGCCACGGAAATACCGTGGCCGCGAAGTCCGAAGGAGGTGGGTCAATAATGCATCAGTACGAACTCATGGTGATCCTCGATCCCGCTATCGACGAGCGCACAGTTGCCCCCAGCATGGATAAGTTCCTTGGGGTCATCCGCGACGCTGGCGGCGAGATCGAGAACGTAGACATCTGGGGCAAGCGCCGTCTCGCATATGAGATTGCCAAGCGCTCCGAAGGTATTTACGTTGTTGCAAACTTCAGCGCGACTCCCGAAGCAACTGACGAGCTTGACCGTCAGCTGGGCCTCAGCGAAGCCGTACTGCGCACCAAGGTGCTGCGCTCGGACGAGCTGATCTCGCAGCGTGCTGCCCAGGCGAAGCGTGACGAAGCGAAAGCCGCTCGCGCAGCCGCGAAGCAGGGCGCGTAGCTCATGGCCGGCGAGCCCCTAATCACAGTTGTAGGCAACCTCGTTGCGGATCCTGAGCCTCGCGTCAGCCAGGCAGGGAAGTCGTGGGTCACATTTCGTATCGCCTCAACTCCTCGCGTGCGTGACCGCCAGTCCGGCGAATGGTCGGACGGCGAGCCGCTGTGGCTCGGGTGCCGCGCATACGGTGAGCACGCCGACAACATCGCAGCCTCCCTCACTAAGGGGATGCGTGTGATGGTGCAGGGTCGGCTGACTCAGCGCAGCTACACCGATAACCAGGGGCAGCAGCGCACGTCACTCGACCTTGAGGTCGATGAGGTTGGGCCTTCACTCCGGTGGGCGACAGCCCAGGTATCGCGTGGTCAGTCGCGCGGTCAGGTGGGTGGCTTTGGTGGCAACCAGCCCTCGGGCCAGTCAAACTGGAACCAGTCGGCTCCGCAGCAGAGTGGCGGAGAGAGTAACC
>JBQDBM010000010.1:29048-74853 GCA_052090925.1 Leucobacter sp.
GGCCAGTCAAACTGGAACCAGTCGGCTCCGCAGCAGAGTGGCGGAGAGAGTAACCCCTGGAGCAATTCCGGCCAGAAAGATTCTGGCGGCGGATTTGGTTCGGGCTTCGACGACGAGCAACCCTTCTAATTACACTTCACCCGGGCTGAGACCCGGGGCAGAACACGAAAGAGGCCAACCATGGCAGGCAAGTCCAGCGGCGCAGCCCGCAAGCCGGGCCGCGGCAAGAACGCGAAAGTTCTCGCGCCCGCAAAGAAGCAGACCGTCGGCGTCATCGACTACAAGGATGTCGCGACGTTGCGTAAGTTCATCTCCGAGCGTGGGAAGATCCGCGCCCGCCGTATTACCGGTGTGTCCGTGCAGGAGCAGCGACTGATCGCGAAGGCCGTGAAGAACGCCCGCGAGATGGCGCTTCTTCCCTACGCCGGTTCCGGCCGCTAAGGAGAGAAATCATGGCAAAAGTAATTCTTACGAATGAGGTTCAGGGCCTCGGGTCTGCCGGCGACGTCGTCGACGTCAAGAGCGGCTACGCTCGCAACTACCTGGTGCCCCAGGGCTACGGGGTTCACTGGACCCGCGGTGGCGAGGCCCAGGTGGCGCAGCTGCGCGCAGCGCGCGAGGCACGCGCCCTGGCATCCGTTGAGGAAGCACAGGAGCTGAAGGCGAAGCTGCAGGAGAGCAAAGTCCGCTTGGAAGCAAAGACGGGCACCGGTGGGCGCCTGTTCGGTTCGATCAAACCGGCCGCCGTTGCTGCTGCAGTCTCTGCGTCGGGGCTCGGTGAGATTGACAAGCGCAAGATCACTCTCCCGACGATTAAGTCGACTGGTGAGTACAACGCGATCGTGCACCTCCACGACGGTGTCGATGCAGAGGTCACCCTGCAGGTGATCTCGCAGCGCTAAGGCACTGCACACGGAGGGGTCGGCGCTTCGGCGCCGGCCCCTTTTTCGTGCTTGTCGCGCGCCTGTACATTCGACTCGCCGGAGTACAACCGTCCTCAAAAAGTTTCGGAGATGAACGGACGGCAAATTTCGCGTGATTCCGCGGATCGTCACCCGGACCGCTGCGATGACGGAAAAAATCTGTGATTTGCGCTTGACATCGCACCGTAGAGTCCGAACTTGTCCACAGGCCACGAAATCAAAAAGCCTCAATGTCCACCTGAAACTTGAATAACTCCACAGCTGTGGATTCTAGAAACGCCTGCTCAGCGCAATAAAAGATTTAAGGTTTGTCAATCTATCCACAGCCTATCCCCAAGGTTGTGGATAAACAGTGGCAAAGATTGCCGACTTATACACCGATTTATCCACAGGCTGCGCGCGACCGGTTTGTGGACCATGCGACTGGGCCATACGGTAGGGCAGACTGGCATTGAATGTCAGTGGCTTGGTGTCCCATGGGTTACGAGTTATCTAAACGTCTCGAGAAGGAGCCATCGCGTGTCAATCGCACATCTCGGCATTTCAGACCCGCGCGCGGAAGATGCTGAGCGCGGGTACGAGCGCACGCCACCATACGACCTTCTCGCGGAACAAAGCGCGCTGGGCGGCATGCTGCTCTCGAAAGACGCTGTGGCTGACGTCACCGGTATCGTCCGGGGCACCGACTTCTACGTACCAAAGCACGAGATCATTTATGAGGCGGTCCTCGCCCTTTACTCCCGCGGGGAGCCCACTGACGTCATCACCGTCACGGATGAAATAAAGAAAGATGGAGACCTCCAGCGAGCCGGTGGCGCAGAGTACCTGCACACGATCACCAGCATTGTCCCGACCGCAGCGAACGCGAGCTTCTATGCGGAGATCGTTGCCGAAAAGGCACTGCTAAGGCGCCTCGTTGAGGCGGGTACCCGAATCGTGCAGATGGGGTACGCAGGGGAGGGCGAGGCTAGCGACCTCGTCAATGTCGCGCAGTCTGAGATTTACAGTGTGACCGGCGCAGACCAGGCCGAAGATTACGTGCCGCTCTCGCTCGCGGTCGAGGCCGCGGTCGAGGAGATCAGCAAGGCTCAGGCTTCTGCAGACGGCATGCTGGGGGTGAAGTCTGGGTTTGACGAGCTCGACGCGATGACTAATGGCTTCACTGGTGGTCAGATGATTATTGTTGCGGCGCGCCCTGCAATGGGTAAGTCGACGCTCGCCCTGGATATTGCGCGAAACGCATCGGTTCATGAGAACGCAGCCACCGTATTTTTCTCACTTGAGATGGGGCGTGCCGAGATTGCAATGCGCCTGCTTGCTGCCGAGGCCATGATCCCAATGCAGACGCTGCGCAAAGGCAGCCTGGATAACCGCGACTTCCAGAAGCTGGCTGCCACGCAGGCGCGCGTCAATGAGTCGCCGCTGTACATCGATGACAGTCCCAACCTCACGCTTGTTGAGATCCGTGCAAAGTGCCGTCGACTCAAGCAGCAGCACGGCCTGAAGATGGTCGTGATCGACTACCTCCAGCTGCTCTCAAGCGGCAAGAAGGTCGAAAGCCGCCAGCAGGAGGTCAGTGAGTTCTCGCGTGCGCTGAAGCTTCTTTCCAAAGAGCTCGATGTGCCAGTTGTCGCGCTCTCTCAGCTGAACCGTGCATCGGAGCAGCGCTCGGACAAGATGCCGGCGATCAGTGATCTGCGTGAGTCCGGTTCACTTGAGCAAGACGCCGACATGGTTATTTTGTTGCACCGAGAGGCGGCGGGGGATCGAGATAATCCGCGCGCAGGCGAGGCCGACTTTATTCTCGCCAAGCAGCGTAATGGCCCCACGGGCACTGTCACCGTTGCCTTCCAAGGCATGTACTCGCGGTTCCAAAGCATGCCGGGCGGTGTCTAACACCCGGGGCGCGAGGAGCCTGCGCGATCAGGCCTCTCTCGGCACGGCGCGGTAGACTCTACCCCGACTATGAAAGGGGCGAAGGCTATGGTCGCTGAGGAGCGCGCATCCGTGCAATCCGCCGACCCCGCTGCGCCCACGAGCCGGGGAGTGCGCGTCACCCGAGCCGCCATACTCATGCTCGCCGGCATCGCGATCGCATTCACCGCGACCATGCACGAGCAGCTCGCCTTTGATCGCGGAATCACGGTGATTGTGCTCACAGCTTTGACGCTTGCGCACGCGCTCGAATGGGTCCGCGCACGTCCGCGTACGCCCATTGCGCCCCTTCTGGGACTCGCAGCCCTGCTCGCCGCCATCGGAGTGTTCTTCGCAGAGAGCGCTTCGCTATACGCAGCGGTAGTTGCGGCCTGGGCGCTCATCAGCGGGCTCCTCGAGTTCATCGGTGCAACCCTGCGGCTTCGGCTCCGTCAAGACGCGTTGCTGATGGGGGTCATTGGGATTCTGCTCGCGGTCCTGGTGCTGCTTGTACGGGAAGACGCAGTAGCGATCCTCGGCTTCTTTGGTGCGTATGCCGTGATCGGAGGCGTGTTCCTTGGTATCTCCGCCTTCGATCAGCGCACTCTGGCAACCGAAAGTGATACTGGCGACCCAGCGGCGGAACGAATCTCCGGAGCATCACCTGACAAGGTGCCGCGGGCGACCGCACGCTGACCACAATTATTCTGTTCACCTCACGACTGAAAGTAGACCATGGCCGAGCCCTCGACGCCCGATCACCAGCATTCGGCGAGCCCTTCTCGCAGGGAT
Source organism: Leucobacter sp. (assembly GCA_052090925.1). Lineage (GTDB taxonomy): Bacteria > Actinomycetota > Actinomycetes > Actinomycetales > Microbacteriaceae > Leucobacter. The sequence continues at coordinate 32,678 of JBQDBM010000010.1, forward strand.
CGGATGCGACCCCTGGAGCTCGTTGGCTTCGCCGGTGTGCTTGCAGTCTTTGCGGGACTCGTCGTGATATTCACTACCCGCGACATTGTCTTGGCGGGAATATTTACGGGCGTCGCATTCATCGTGACACTCGTGATGGTGGCACTCATCGGACTCGGCAAGAAGCCAAGCGACGACGACGTTGAGGCCCGAAAAGATTTGCAGCAGCCGGACGACAAAGACTCCAACTGGCACTAACGCCAAGCCGCGGGGCCACCTCGAGTGCGGCCCATCAGCTAGCCGCTAGCGCTGCAGGTAGTCGAGCAGGCTCGGAGCGGCACCGATATACGTCGACGGAGTGAGGACGAGGAGGCGCGCTTTTGCCTCGTCGCCGATTTCGAGCGCCTCAACGAATTCGATGAGCTCTGCTTGGCCGATCCTGCGCCCGCGCGTCAGCTCCTTCAGAGCTGCATACGGATCGCTGATCGTAGACCGGCCAGCCGTTACCTCCGCGCGGATGACAGTTTGGATGGCCTCCCCGAGTACCTCCCAGTTGCTGTCAAGATCGGCTGCGAGCACTTCGGGGGCGGCATCAATTTGCCCGAGTCCCCGAAAGATGTTGTCGAACGCGAGCACCGAGTGGCCAAGCCCGACACCGATGTTGCGTTGCGCAGACGAGTCTGTGAGGTCGCGCTGCCAGCGGCTCGTCACGAGCGTTTCCGCAAGAGACTCGAGAATGGCATTCGACAGCTCGAGGTTTGCTTCGGCGTTCTCGAAACGGATCGGATTGACCTTGTGTGGCATCGTCGAGGAGCCGGTGGCTCCGGCGACCGGGATCTGCTGAAAGTAACCGATGGAGATGTAGCTCCAAATATCGGTGGCCAGGTTGTGGAGAATGCGATTTGCGTGGGCGACGCGGCTGTACAGCTCAGCTTGCCAGTCGTGCGATTCGATCTGTGTGGTGAGCGGGTTCCAGTCGAGGCCAAGCCCCTCGACAAACTCCTGTGACACTCGAACCCAATCCGTGCCCGGGTCCGCCGCCATGTGGGCAGCGAACGTGCCGGTGGCGCCCGAGAACTTCCCCAAGTACTCGTTATCGTCAATCTGGTTGAGCTGGCGCTCCAATCGATACACGAACACCGCGAGCTCTTTGCCCAACGTGGTTGGTGTTGCGGGTTGCCCGTGGGTGCGGCTCATCATCGGCAACTCACGGTACTGTTCCGCCTGCTTCGCAAGCTCCGCGATGACCTTCTCGAAGCGTGGCCGCCACACCTCGGTGATTGCCTGCTTCACGGTGAGCGCGTACGAGAGGTTGTTGATGTCTTCGCTCGTGCAGCACACGTGTGTGAGCTCCGCGATGTGGCCGAGCCCCTGTGCTTCCAGCTGCGCACGCACGAGATACTCAACCGCTTTCACATCGTGCTGTGTGGTTGCCTCGATCTCCGCGAGCTGGTCGATCTCCGACTGTCCAAAATCCGCTGCCCAGGCGCGGAGCGCCTCGACCTTATCCTCGGGAAACGGTGTCGCGCCGAGGAGCGAGTTCGCACCGAGATAGATAAGCCACTCAACCTCTACGTGAACGCGCGCCCGGTTCAGCCCCGCCTCAGACAGAAAGTCGCCGAGTTCAGAGACGGCGGCGCGGTAGCGGCCGTCGAGTGGACTGATGGGCTGCGGTGGCATGGGGGTCATAGTGTCTCCGGAAAGTCGTAGCGGGCGAACCCCTCTATTGTCTCCCATGCGGGCTGCGCCGCGTTACTTAAGGTATTACCGTGAGGTCGGAGTCGAGTCAGACTCCGATGCGGTCGCGAAGCACTTGGAGGAGCTGCACACAGCTGCGCTCCACCTGGTCGCGGACTTCGTCAAATGCACGCGAATCCGAATGGTAGGGATCAAAGACATCGGGGTCGCTTGGTTGTTCGGGATCAAAGCTCGTCAGCAGCCGCACACGTGTCGGCTCTGCTCCGTTCCGCAGCAGATACGTTTCGTGTCCGCGATCGAGGGCAATCAGGAGGTCATGCTCTGCGATGTCTGCCGCATCAACCTGTCTGGCACGATGCGCGGCACCGTCATAGTTCGCTGAAGCCAGTGAGACGCGAGTGCGCCCATCGGCGGGGTCGCCCTCATGCCAATCGCCGGTGCCGCGCGAGGTGACGATGAAGTGCTCGCCGACCCCAGCCCGCTCCGCGAGCTCGCGGAAAATCACCTCGCCCATGGGGGAGCGGCAGATGTTGCCGGAGCAGACGAAACTGATGCGGAACGGTTGGATCTCGCTCATGCCACCAGTCTGCCCGATATCTGCTGCCCCAGGTGCGCCAGCGCCCGTCCGCGAGGAGCGCTAGTCCGACTTCTTCCTCCGGGTTCCGAGAATGCTGTTCATGATGCCGGCGAGGAGTGACATCACCAGCGCCGCGAGGACCCCCCACCAGAACCCTCCAAGTTCAATACCGAAACCGACGAGGCCAGATAGCCACCATACGATCCACAACATGAACCCGTTGACGATGAGCCCGAAGAGGCCCAGCGTGATGATGTACAGAGGGATCGAGACGAAGCGCACCACCTTGCCGAGGGTGCCGTTGACGAGCCCAAAGACGAGCGCGACGAGCAGGAGGGTCAGAATGTACCCTCCGCTTTCGTCGCTGAGTGGCATGATCCATACGCCGTGCTCGCCGCTGCCACCCACGATCAGCGTGGTGAGCCACAGGGCAAACGCCCCCACAATTATTCGAGCAATCATTCGCATGCACCCAGTTTCCCACCTGAACCCTTGGCTCCGCATGTAATGCTGCGCAGAACCTTGCGTGCTGTCCTGCTCAGCAGGTCGGTAACAGTACACTTACAACTCAAATGAGCGATACATCTGAGTCCCCTGTCCGACTGCGACCTGCAGTGCTGGCAATGCCCGCGTACCGGCAAGGGGCGGCCCCGACGAAGCCCGGCTACAAGCTGTCGAGCAATGAGAACCCGTTTGGTCCGCTCCCCAGTGTGCTTGAGGCCCTGCAGCGCCGAGCCGACATCAACCGTTATGCCGCCGCAGCGATGCCCGAGCTGCGCCAGAGCATCGGTGAACGGTTTGGGTTTACGGCGGCCGAGGCAGCCGACCACGTGCACCTCGCCGCGGGTTCGGTCGCGATCCTGTACCAGCTCGTGCACGCTGCAGCCGGTGCGGGAGACACCTATCTGCATGCCTGGCCAAGCTTCGAAGCGTACCCTGCGCTCGGAATCGCCTCCGGGGCTGAAGCTATTCGTGTGCCGCTCACTGAACGCGCCGAGCACGATCTCGAGGCGATGGCAGACGCGCTCACGCCAAACACTCGGGTGATCCTGCTCTGCTCACCCAATAACCCGACCGGGCCCGCGATACGCCGCACTGACTTTGACCGCTTCATGGAGCGCGTCTCGACCGACACACTGGTTGTGCTCGACGAGGCGTACCGCGAGTTTGTGACCGACCCTGGCGCGGTGCGCGGGGAAGATGTGCTGCGGCAGCACGCAAACCTTGTCGTGCTGCGGACGTTCTCGAAAGCGTATGGGCTTGCGGGTCTGCGGGTTGGCTATGGTGTTGGTCACCCGAGGATCCTTGCGGCGGCCGCGAGCGTCGCGATTCCGCTCTCTGTCACTGGGCTCGCAGAGACCGCCGCGCGTGCTTCGCTCATGCCGCAGGCGCAGACGGAAAGTGCCGAACGCATTGCGCAACTCATCGAACGACGCGAGACGTTGATGAGCGAGCTCCGAGGGATCGGTCTCGACATACCGGATGCCGAGGGCAACTTCGTGTGGGTGCCCGAGCGTGCTGAACGTGACGCGCGTGACGCACGTGGGGGAGTGCACCGCGGAGTGCGCAGTGCTGAAGCACTCGCCGCCGCGTTCTCTGAAGCGGGAACGCTGGTGCGCCCGTTCCCGGGGCTTGGGGTGCGTATCTCGGTTGGCGAGGCCGAGAGTATCCCGGTCGCCGTCGGCATTGTGCGCTTGCACGTTCAATCGGGATAATCGAGAAGACGCAAATCCCCCTTTCCCGCGTGTATAGGGAGGATATGTGTCGTCTCGATGCAAGCACGGCTCTATATATCCTCGCGGAGCCGCACCCCATCATTAGACTGACTAGGGATGAGCGAACAGATCATGGATACTCAGTTGCACGGCGGATCAGACCCTGAGCCGATCCGCTTCTTAGACGACGCTGGGCAGTATGCACCGTCCGCCACTGCGGCCGAGTATGCCGCCGAGCTTGAAAGCGTAAATGACGCGGACTTTCAACAGTGGTACCGCGACATGGTGGCCACGAGAGCATTTGACACTGAGTGTACGCACCTGCAGCGGCAGGGACAGCTTGCGTTGTGGGTGCCGAGCGTTGGGCAAGAAGGCTGTCAGGTTGGGCTGGGGCACGCCACCGAGCCGAATGACCACGTCTTCCCTGCGTACCGTGAGCATGCGGTCGCGCGGATCCGGGGTGTCGAGCTGCTCGACATCGCGAGGCAGTTCCGCGGCCTCACGCACGGTGGCTGGGATGTGACCGACCCCAAGAACGGAAATTTCCACTTGTACACGCTCGTGCTCGGAGCGCAAACTCAGCACGCTACCGGCTACGCGCTCAGCCAGGTACTCGACGCGAAGCGTCGCGCAGGCAGCACCTCACTCGATGCGGGTGAGCCAGGCATCGCCACCGACGAAGCCACCATGGTGTTCTACGGTGATGGCACCACCAGTCAGGGTGATGCGAACGAGTCCATGATTTTTGCCGCGAGCTACCAGACACCCGAGGTGTTCGTGGTGCAAAACAACCGGTGGGCTATCTCGGTTCCCGTGGAACGTCAGTCGCGTACACCCCTTTACCGCCGCGCCCTCGGCTTCGGAATGCGTAGTGTGCAGATCGACGGCAATGACCCACTCGCCGCGTATGCAGTGGGGCGACGCTTTCTCCGTCTCGCACGGGAGGGAGCTGGCCCGAGCTACATTGAAGCTCTTACCTACCGGATCGGGGCGCACACGACGAGTGACGACCCAACTCGATATCGGGAGCAAGAGGAGCTCGAACACTGGGAGCGGCGTGATCCGATTGCGCGACTCGAGGAGTTCCTGCGTTCCCGCGGTATTGGTGACGAGTTCTTTGAGGAGACTCGTGCCGCCGCTGACGTCGAGGCGAAAGAGACCCGTGATGCGATCTTGAACCTGCCTTTCCCCGAGGCAGATTCCATGTTTGCCAATGTGTACTCCGAGCCACACCCCCGCATTGAAGAACAGCGTGAGTGGCTTGACCGGTACGAGTCGTCGTTCGAGGAGGTGTGATCGTGAGCTCAGACATCAGCACCGTGCAGCCCGCGGCGGGCATCTCGTCAAACCAGACGGGGGGACCAACCGTGGATTCGTCATCTACGGAAGCACCGAAGATCAAACTGTTGACTGAACGCACCACATTGCCAATCGGCAAGGCCATTAATGAGGGACTTCGTGCGGCAATGGCTGCAGATGAACGTGTGCTCATGATGGGTGAGGACATCGGTCCGCTCGGCGGTGTGTTCCGCGTCACCGATCAGTTGCAGGCTGATTTTGGATCAGCTCGCGTGCTCGATACCCCACTCGCGGAGGCCGGCATCGTCGGCAGCGCCATTGGTCTTGCCATGAACGGATACCGACCAGTCATCGAGATCCAGTTCGAGGGCTTCATTTTCCCCGCCTTTAACCAGATCGTGACGCAACTCGCGAAAATCACGAGCCGCCACGACGGCAAGCTGTCGATGCCCGTCGTGATCCGAGTGCCCTACGGGGGGCACATTGGTGCGATTGAGCATCACCAGGAGAGCCCTGAGGCATACTTCGCGCACACCCCAGGACTACGTGTCGTGGCACCCTCAACGGCGAACGACGCGTACTGGATGATTCAGCAGGCGATTGCTTCACCTGACCCGGTGCTCTTCTTTGAACCGAAAGCAAAATACTGGCAAAAGGGCGAGGTAGATCCCACAGCTTCTGCTATCGGATTGCATACTTCCAGGATCGCACGGCCGGGTAACGATGTGACTGTCGTCGGTCACGGAGCGATGGTCACGACCCTGCTGCAGGCGGCTGAGATCGCGGAGTCAGAGGGAACGAGCGTTGAGGTTGTTGACCTCAGAAGCGTCTCTCCGATTGACTATGATCCGTTGCTAGAGTCTGTGCGAAAAACCGGAAGGCTGATCGTTGCGCAAGAGGCCCAGAGTGGCGTGAGTCTCGGCGGTGAGATTGCTGCATACGTGTCGGAGAACGCGTTCTACAGCCTGCAGGCTCCGGTGCTCCGAGTCGCGGGGTATGACGTACCGTTCCCCCCGGCGAAGCTTGAGGCCAAGTACTTACCCGATGCGGACCGGGTGCTCGAAGCCATCGACCGCACGATGCACTACTGAACCCACCTGAAGCGCGCAAGGAGTCACAACGATGAGCGAGATGACGTTCCCCCTCCCCGACGTCGGGGAGGGGCTAACCGAGGCAGAGATCGTGACATGGATGGTCGCAGCCGGTGATGAGGTCGCCCTCAACCAGGTGGTGTGCGAGATTGAGACTGCGAAGTCGCTCGTCGAGCTCCCGTCCCCGTTCTCCGGAGTGGTCACTGAGGTGCTCGCAGAGGTCGGGGAGACGGTTCCCGTAGGCGAACCGATCTTGAAGGTACGTACGGTGGGCGGCAGTGAGCCGGATGATCCCGAGACAGTTGGTGAGTCGGACGACACCCGCGATGGTGTGGCGGATGCGGCAGCGAGCGTCGAGCATGAGGACGAGGAGGGTGGCGCGGTGCTCGTCGGGTACGGTGCTGCCGGCGCGGTGCGGAGTCGGCGCCGACGAGGCGGGGAACCGTTACTTTCAGGGAAGCCGATTCACGACGCTCCAATTCCGGTGGCCGAGGCGTCTCCGGTCATTGCGAAGCCCCCGATTCGTAAGCTCGCAAAAGATCTCGGCGTCGACCTCACCCAGGTTCGAGGAAGCGGGATCGCCGGCGAGATTCTCCGCGACGACGTCGTGCGGCATGCTGGGCAGGCGAGTCTGTTCCGAAATATTTCTACCCCTGAAGCATCGCCTGAGCGCGAGGAGCGAATCCCGCTCAAGGGGATGCGGAAGCAAATCGCGAAAGCGATGGCTGCGAGCTCGAATGACGCGCCGCACGTCGGAGTGTTTACCGACGTCGACGCCACGCGCACGATGGAGTTTGTGAAACGGCTTAAGTCTTCAACAGACTTTGCTGGAGTGAAGGTTTCGCCACTGCTTATCTTCGCGAAGGCGATGCTGTGGGCTATTCGCCGCAACCCCCAGGTCAATTCCACATTCACTGAGACGGAGATTATTCGTCACCACTTTGTGAACCTGGGTATTGCGGCCGCAACGCCGCGCGGGCTTATCGTTCCGAATATCAAAGAGGCGCAGGATCTCAGCCTCCTCGACCTTGCGAAGGCAATCGAGGCACTTACGCTCACTGCTCGGGAGGGCCGCACTCAGCCCGCAGAGATGCAGAACGGCACGATCACCATCACCAACATCGGCGTGTTTGGGATGGACTTTGGTACGCCGATACTGAATCCGGGCGAGGTGGCAATCATGGCGATGGGCACCATTAAGGAGAAGCCCTGGGTGGTCGACGGAGAGGTTCGTCCCCGCATGGTGACCACCGTGGGTGGTTCGTTTGACCACCGGGTTGTCGATGGGGACGTGGTCTCTCGCTTTGTTGCGGACGTGGGGTCGGTGCTCGAGGAGCCAGCACTGCTGCTTGATTGAGCAGTGACCGCGCAGTCGATGTGAGCGGCGCTGCTGGCGATACCGGTCGGATGCCTGACGGTCCTTATCTTGAGTAATTCAAATTAACGCGCTAAGCTGGTCTCGCTATGAACGAGGTATTAGTCGACGCACCGTCGGATCCCGGCGAGCAGCTGAAAGCCGTTGGCCTGCGTTCAACCGCGCCCCGTCGCGCGGTGATGGAAGTGCTCGCGCGCGGCGGCCACTGGAACGCGGCCGATGTCTATGACGAGGTAGCCAAGGAGCTCGATGGGACCTCACTGCAGGCCGTGTACGGTGTGCTCTCCGCACTCAGCGAAGCAGTGCTCGTACGCAAGATTGAGCCGCCGAACAGCCCGGCACTCTATGAGCGCCGGGTGAACGACAACCATCACCACCTCGTCTGTACCGAGTGCGGCGAGATCAAAGACGTCGCCTGTGCAGTGGGCGAGGCGCCGTGTCTCGTTGCCTCAGAAGCCCAGGGTTACAACATTCACGCGGCCGAGGTGACGTACTACGGCGTCTGCCCCGCGTGCGGCGTGAACGCATAACCAAACACGTCCGATATCCACCCTCCCGAATTACCGATAGAAGAGGTCACATGTCAGAACAAAAGATCACCACTACGCAGACTGGCACGCCAATCGCCAGCGATGAGCACTCGCTTACCGTTGGCCCCGACGGCCCCACTGTTCTGCACGACCGATACCTCGTCGAGAAGCTCGCAGCATTCAACCGTGAGCGCGTCCCCGAGCGTAACCCGCACGCAAAGGGCGGCGGCGCGTTTGGTGAACTCGTCATCACCGAGGACGTCTCGAAGTACACGCGTGCGGCGGCATTCCAGCCGGGCGCGAAGTCCGAGACACTGATTCGTTTCTCGACCGTCGCGGGTGAGCAGGGATCCCCCGACACCTGGCGTGACGTGCGCGGTTTCTCGCTGCGCTTTTACACCGAAGAGGGCAACCTCGACATCGTCGGCAATAACACCCCGACGTTCTTTATCCGTGACGGCATCAAGTTTCCCGACTTCATCCACTCGCAGAAGCGCCTCGGCGACTCGGGTCTCCGCGACGCCGACATGCAGTGGGACTTCTGGACGAACTCACCCGAGTCAGCGCACCAGGTGACCTATCTCATGGGTGACCGCGGCTTGCCGAAGTCGTGGCGCCATGTGAACGGCTACGGCTCGCACACCTACTCATGGGTGAACGCAGAGGGAGAGCTCTTCTGGGTGAAGTACCACTTCATCTCCCAGCAGGGCGTCGAGTTCCTCTCGCCTGAAGAGGCCGAGAAGCTCGCGGGTAGCGACGCAGACTTCCACCGTCGTGACCTGTTCGACGCGATCGAGCGTGGTGACTACCCTGCGTGGGATGTCTACGTGCAGATCATGCCGTACCAAGAGGCGAAGACATATCGCATCAACCCGTTCGACCTCACGAAAACCTGGCCGAAAGCTGACTACCCGCGCATTAAGGTCGGCACGTTCACGCTGAACCGCAACCCGGTGAACTTCTTCGCTGAGATCGAACAGGCTGCGTTCTCGCCCGGAAACCAGGTTCCCGGTACTGGCATTTCGCCTGACAAGATGCTCATGGCCCGCGTCTTCTCCTACCCGGATGCCCAGCGTTATCGCGTCGGCACGAACTATAACCAGCTTCCGGTGAACCAGCCGCACGCCACCGAGGCAAACAACTACATGCACCAGGGCAACATGCAGTACCACTACCCGCCCGCTGAGCAGCGCGTGTACCACCCCAACTCGTATGGTGCAGAAGGCGGGCCAGCGGTGAACGCCGAAGCAGGGACTGAGGCACTGTGGGAGTCGGATGGCGAGCTCGTGCGCGCCGCCGCCACACTCCGCGAGGACGACGGCGATTTCGTGCAGCCCGGCATCCTCTACCGCGACGTGTTCTCGGATGGGCAGAAAGAGCGCTTCCAGAACGTGCTCGCGGGTCAGGCCGGTGCGATTACCCTCGACCGTATCCGCGAAGCGTTCTTCCAGTACTGGACGAACGTGGATGCGGGCCTCGGCCAGATTTTGCGCGACAAGTACGCTGCAGGCACGGGCGTTGAGGCGACCGAGATCCACGAGAGCCGCGAGCAGCTCGACGGCTAATTTCGGTACCGCGTAGGCGGTTTAGGGTCATTGGTTCGCGCCGATATTCATTGGGCGGGATGATTTCTTTCGAGAGCATCCCGCCCTTTCCTTTCGGTCTGCGCGGGCCCATTCGTGAATTAGCACTCAGGAGGAGTAACGTCGATTCTGTGACTCATCCAGCCGTGCCCGATGCTCGGGCCGAACCCTCCCTGCGCATTGCGTTTGTGATGGTACACACGTCCCCCCTCGACGTTCCTGGTACCAAGGACGCTGGCGGCATGAATGTGGTCGTTCGCGCGCAGGCTGAGGCGCTCGCGGGTCTCGGTCATACGGTCACGATCTTTACGCGGCGAAGTGACCCGCAGCAAGATCGCCGTGTCGAGATCGTCCCGGGGCTCACCGTTGTCCACCTTGATGCTGGGCCGCCGAGGCTGCTCGCAAAAGGCGAGCACGAGTCGGTGATGGCTCAGTTTGGTGAGCTTCTTGACGCTGAGCTGCGAGACCATCCCGTTGACCTGTTGCATGCTGAGCACTGGTTCTCTGGTATCGCTGCTCTCGCGTCGGCGCAGACCGCGGGGGTGCCGCTCGTACAGAGTTTCCACTCAATCGCGGCGCCCGCTGACTCGCCGTTAACAGAGGGCGAGCGGCCAGAATCTGCTGGTCGCTTGGCCGGTGAGCGACGACTCGCGCACGAAGCTGATCTGGTGATTGCGGTGAGTGAAGCCGAGCAGGCAACGGTTCTGGGACGGCTTGAGGGAGATCAGGATCGCGTGCGCGTCGTACCCCTCGGTGTTGACACCGAGCTGTTTCGCCCCTGCGTCAGTGAGGAGTGCGCGGAACGCAATGATTGGCTGAACCGCGGTGGACGACCCGAGGTTGTGGTCGTGGGGAGGCTCCACCCGCTCAAAGGATTCGACCTAGCGATCGATGCGATTGCGACGATTCCTGCTGCGCGACGCCCGGTGCTGCGCATCGTGGGCGCGCCGCCGCCCGATGGTGATGAGCACGCACGCTCGCTCCACGAAACAGCAGCGCGCTACGGAATGCTCGGAACGACCGCGTTCGACGGGGCCCTACGCCGCGGCGAACTCGCCGAGCGAATTCGAGTGGCAAGCCTGATGCTGGTCCCCTCGCACTCAGAAACCTTTGGATTGGTGGCTCTCGAGGCTGCTGCCTCAGGAATTCCCGTGATCGCGCGTGATACTGGAGGGTTGCGAGAGGCCGTCATCGACGGGGAGACCGGTGTGCTCGTGAGCGGTGACGACCCACAAGTCTGGGGCGACGCAGTCGACACGCTGCTCAGTGACACTGAGCGGCATGAGCGCATGGGGGAGGCGGCACGGGCACACGCGCTGCGACGCAGCTGGGATGTCTCCGCGATGCGGCTGGTGGACGCATACCAGGAGCTGCTCCAGCAGTGGTGACCTGCGTCGACTACCGCGCGACGAGTGTCGTGGTGAACGAATAGAGGTCGGGTCGGTAACAGTGGTGGCCGGCTTCGATCGCGCGCCCATTGTGGTCGAATGCGACGCGATCCATCGTGATGAGCGGGCTACCCTTGGCGAGGTTGAGCAGCTCGTCTTCGTCCCCCTGTGTGCGCCGCGCACCGATCGTTTGGTTCGCGATCTTGAAAGTAACACCGCGGGTCCGCAGGATCTCGTACAGGCCGCGGTCCTCCAGCTCGGCCGCCGTGATGTTGGAGAAGTCGTAGGGGAGGAAGTTCTCGAGAATTGCCATGGCGACACCGTTTGAGCTGCGGAGCCGGCGGATGCGGAGAATTTCTGAGCCCACGGCGAGGTTCAGCTGCGCGGCGACCTCTTCGCTTGCTGGGATTCGTTCGACCGTCAGCACTTGCGTGGTTGATTGGTGGCCGCCCCGCGTGAGGTCTTCGTGCAGACTTGTGAGCTCGACGGGGCGATTCAGCCGAGCCTGCACGACCTGTGTGCCGACGCCGCGTCGCCGCACCAGCAGGCCGTCATCAACGAGTGCTTGGATGGCCTGGCGGATGGTGGGCCGCGAGACACCAAGGCGCTCACCGATGTTCAGTTCGTTCGGAAGACGGGCCCCCGAGGGGATGACCCCCTCACGGATGGCCGCCCCGAGCCTCGCCGAAATCTGCGAGTAGTACGGGGTCTGCCCTGTGCGGTCTAAGTCCGCGAATAGCTCATCTGGCCACACAGGCTCGCTGCGCATTCCAACTCCTCATCGCGTCGAGCGACGCTAGCGGCTGTGCCGGGCGACGCATTTCATGGACCACACTACCCTCGGGACAAAGTATCTCTGGAATCTACACCCGATCGTGATATTGTTATGACAAAGTACAGCGGCGTGAAATAAGCCGCAACTCAGAAGCACGAAGAAGCGGAGAACTGCATGTCGGATCAACGGAGCCCTGACGAGGTCCTAGCCATGGGTCGCCTCGGGGTTGACATCTATCCACTCCAGGGCGGTGTCGGACTCGAAGACGTTGAGACGTTCGGTAAGTACTTGGGTGGGAGCGCCGCGAATGTCACCGTCGCTGCTGCTAAGTACGGACGCTCAAGCACACTTATTTCCGGGGTGGGTAACGACCCGTTTGGAAAGTACTTGCTCCGTGAGCTCGATCGCCTGGGCGTGGACCCGCGATTCGTGCAGACTGATCCTGAATACCCGACTCCCGTCACTTTTTGCGAGATCTTCCCGCCTGATGACTTTCCCCTCTACTTCTACCGGCAGCCAAAGGCGCCGGATCTGCAGATCACCGCAGAGGGCTTGGATATCGACGCCGTGCGAAACGCTGAGATCTTCTGGTTCACCCTCACTGGGTTGAGCGAGGAACCCAGCCGCGCAGCGCACCACCGCGCACTGTCGACCCGTGCCGGGAAGCGTCACACCATTTTTGACCTCGACTACCGGCCCATGTTCTGGGAAGATCCCACCGAGGCAAGTGAGCAGGCGGCGCTGGCCCTCGAGCACGCTACTGTAGCGGTCGGCAACAAGGAGGAGTGCGAGGTCGCAGTCGGCGAAACGGAGCCCGACCGCGCAGCAGACGCACTGCTCGAGCGCGGGCTGGAGCTCGCTGTTGTGAAACAGGGGCCCAAGGGCGTTCTCGCAAAGACTCGCGACGAGCGTGTTGAAGTTCCTCCGTACTTCGTTGATGTGGTGAATGGTCTCGGATCAGGCGACGCCTTTGGTGGCGCACTCTGCCATGGGCTGCTGGAGGGCTGGGGTCTCGAACAGATCTTCCGCTTCGCAAACGTCGCTGGCGCGATCGTCGCGTCACGTCTCGAGTGCTCGACGGCCATGCCGAATGCAGCAGAGATCGAAGCAGTACTTGAGGCAGGGGTCTAATATGACACTGGATTTCGATCGGCTGCGCGAGCTGCGGGCCACCGACCCGGCTGGGATCGGACGCATTCTCGCCGAGCGCAAGCGGCGGGAGGTGCTTCGCGGTGACGGACGCCTGTTTATCGTCGCGGCGGATCACCCTGCGCGCGGTGCGCTCGCCGCAGGGAACAGTCCCACAGCCATGGCGAACCGCTACGACCTGCTGGAGCGCCTCGCCACTGCCCTGTCACGGCCCGGTGTTGACGGGGTGCTCGGAACCCCGGACATCATCGATGACCTCGCGGGTCTCGGGCTGCTCGACGACAAGATCGTCGTCGGCTCGATGAATCGCGGTGGGCTGCGCGGCGCATCATTTGAACTCGACGATCGATACACCGCATACAGTGTCGAGGCCATGCTGCGGCAGGGCGTCGACTTCGCGAAGACGCTCATTCGCGTCGATCTGAACGACGTGGGTACCGCTTCAACTCTCGAGGCGACTGCGCGCGCGGTCGATGACGCGGCGGCTGGTGGCCTCCCCATCATGCTCGAACCGTTCATGAGTGGACGCGCGAACGGCAGGGTGGTCAATGACCTCACGGCCGACGCCGTGATTCTCTCCACCTGCATCGCTGCGGGGCTCGGCAACTCGAGTGCGTACACGTGGATGAAGCTGCCCGTCGTGCCCGATATGGAGCGCGTGATGGAGGCGACGACCATGCCGACGCTCCTGCTCGGCGGCGAAGGTGGTGGCAATCCTGACGAAACGTTTGCCTCGTGGGAGAGCGCCCTCGCCCTCCCAGGCGTACGCGGGCTCACCGTCGGCCGCACGTTGTTGTACCCAGAACATGGAAATGTTGTGGAGGCCGTTGATACTGCGGCCCGCCTCGTCCATCGAAACTTGTAGCGGACGGTCACTTTCGAAGAGGAGACTGGCTACACGCCAATAGCACTCAATACTCATCCAGCACGCCACTCCCTGGCGGCTGGGAACCCACAAATTAAAGGAGGACACCATGTCTGAACTCCCCGTGATTCCACACTGGATCAATGGCGCACGCCGTGATTCAACGAGTGGCCACACCGCGCCCGTGTACAACCCTGCCACAGGCGAGGTCCAGTCACATGTTGCGCTCGCGAACGAAGAGGAGATCGCTGAAGCGGTCGCGTCGGCGCAGCGTGGGTTTGAAACCTGGAGCGCCCTCTCGATGGCGAAGCGCCAGACCGTGATCTTCAAGTTCCGTGAGTTGCTCGTAGAGAAAAAGTCTGAACTTGCTGCGATCGTCACCGCGGAGCACGGCAAGGTGCTTTCGGACGCGATGGGTGAGATCGCACGTGGACAGGAGGTTGTGGAGCTCGCAACCGGATTCCCGCACCTCATCAAGGGCGGTTTCTCGGAGAACGTCTCGACCGGCATCGATGTGTACACACTGAAGCAGCCCCTCGGTGTGGTGGGCATCGTCTCACCGTTCAACTTCCCGGTGATGGTGCCGATGTGGTTCTTCCCCATCGCCATCGCAGCGGGCAACGCTGTGATCTTGAAGCCGAGTGAGAAAGACCCCTCGGCAGCACTGTGGATGGCGGAGCTGTGGAAAGAGGCAGGTCTGCCCGACGGCGTGTTCAACGTGCTGCAGGGCGACAAGCTCGCGGTTGACGGTCTCTTGACCGCACCCGAGGTGCAGTCGATCTCGTTCGTCGGCTCGACCCCGATTGCGCAGTACATCTACGAGACCGCAGCGAAGAACGGCAAGCGTGTGCAGGCACTCGGTGGCGCGAAGAACCACATGCTGGTGCTGCCAGACGCGGACCTCGACCTGGTCGCGGACCAGGCGATCAACGCGGGCTATGGTGCCGCGGGCGAACGCTGCATGGCGCTGTCGGTTGTTCTTGCAGTCGAGCCCGTTGCGGACGAGCTGATCGCGAAGATCGAGGAGCGCATCTCGAACCTCAGGGTGGGTAACGGCGCGTCGAGCCCCGAGCCTGATCTTGGTCCGCTCATCACGGCAACGCACCGGGAAAAGGTGTCGAACTACGTCGACATCGCGGAGGCTGATGGGGGCAGGATCGTCGTCGACGGTCGCAACTTCTCCGTCGATGGACACGAGGACGGCTTCTTCTTCGGCCCGACCCTGATCGACAACCTCTCGACTGAATCACGCGCCTACACCGAGGAGATCTTTGGGCCGGTGCTCCAGGTCATTCGAGTGAAGACGTTCGAAGAGGGCGTCGAGCTCATCAACTCGGGTGCGTTCGGTAACGGCACTGCAATCTTCACGAATGATGGCGGCGCAGCAAGGCGCTTCCAGCACGAAATCCATGTGGGCATGGTCGGCATCAACGTGCCGATCCCCGTCCCGGTGGCCTACCACTCGTTCGGTGGCTGGAAAGCGTCACTCTTCGGTGATGCGAAAGCGTACGGTGTGCACGGCTTCGAGTTCTTTACTCGCGAGAAGGCCATCACGAGCCGTTGGCTTGACCCCGCGAAGCACGGGGGCATCAACCTCGGCTTTCCGCAGAACGACTAACGACGACACCTGAGAGGGGAGAACACAATGACGCAGCAACCTGAGCGCTGGTTCCACCGCCGCGGCGAGCTCGCCGCTGGTGCGTGGGAGACCGTGGTCGACGAGCACACTCCGGGGTGGGAACACACCGGTGTGCGCGTGGCCAGGCTGACCGAAGGCGAGTCAATCTCGCTCGAGGGTACCGGTGTCGAGCGCCTCATTATCCCCCTCTCAGGCTCGTTCTCGGTGGCCTACTTCGAGAACGGCACCGACAGCAAGGCGGAGCTTGCGGGCCGCGCCTCTGTTTTCAATGGACCCACCGACATGCTCTACCTCTCGGCAGTGGCAACCGGCGAGGTCACCGCGACCTCAGCGGGCGAGAGCCGCTTTCTCGTCGCCACGTCGCCCGTACCCGTGGATAACGCAGGTCTCGTGCGCCCCTCGCGCTACATGGCAGCGGACCAGGTACCGGTTGAGTTGCGCGGCGCCGGGGCGTCGAGCCGACAGGTGCACAACTTCGGCCGCAAGGAGGTGCTTGATGCCGCACGATTCATCGTCGTGGAGGTCATCACACCATCCGAGAATTGGTCGTCGTACCCGCCACACAAGCACGATGAGAATTTGCCAGGGCACGAGTCGGAGCTCGAAGAGATCTACTATTTCGAGGTGGCGCCCACCAAGGGTGCACCGGAGGGCGTGAGCGAAGAACACGCGTTTGGCATGTTCAGCACCTACTCGTCACCCGCAGGTGAGATTGAGATCGACTCCCAGGTGCGCACCGGCGATGTGGCCCTCGTGCCGTACGGCTACCACGGCCCGGCCGTCGCAGCTCCCGGGTACGACATGTACTACCTCAACGTGATGGCCGGGCCTGATCCTGATCGATCATGGCTCATCCGAGACGACCCCGCCCACGGCTGGGTACGAGACACCTGGGAGGGGCAGGAGTTTGACTCCCGCCTGCCCTACACCCCCGATCACTAGACCACCATCATCGAAACGGAGGATGTGCGATGACGATCCGTCGCATGACCGTGAGCCAGGCACTCGTGGAGTTTCTGGCCAACCAGTGGACCATCGACCGCGCATCGAACGGCGAAGAGATCCGCGAGCGCACGATCCCCGGAATGTTCGGTATCTTCGGCCACGGCAACGTGGCCGGTGTCGGTCAGGCACTGAAGCAAGCGAACGCCCTGGCGCCAGATATGATGCCGTATTACCAGGCACGCAATGAGCAGGCGATGGTGCACCAGGCCGTCGGATATGCACGTATGCATCGGCGTCGTGGCACGTTCGCCTCGGCCGCGTCCGTCGGTCCGGGTGCGACGAACATGCTGACGGGGGCCGCGCTCGCCACCACGAACCGGCTGCCAGCCCTCCTCCTCCCGAGCGACACGTTCGCGACGCGCACCACCGACCCTGTGTTGCAGCAGCTCGAGCAGCCCCATGATATTGGCCTCACCGTGAACGACGCGTTCCGACCAATGTCAAAGTTCTTTGACCGCGTGCAACGCCCGGAGCAGCTGTTCTCGATCGCACTCGGCGCGATGCGCGTTCTCCTGGACCCTGCAGAGACGGGTGCCGTGACGATTTCCCTGCCGGAGGACGTGCAGGCGGAAGCCATGGATGTGCCCGCGGAGTTCTTGCAGCCGCGCGAGTGGCGCATTAGGCGCCCGCTTCCGGAGCGTGACGCGCTCGCCGCTGCCGTGCAGGCGATCCGCGACGCGAAGCGACCGTTGATTATCGCGGGCGGGGGAGTGCTCTACTCTGACGCCGAGGATCAGCTGCGCGCATTCGTCGAGGCGACCGGGATCCCGGTGGGTACCTCACAGGCGGGCGGCGGAGTTCTCGTGTGGGATCACCCCCAGTACCTCGGTGGGATCGGTGCGACGGGCACACTCGCCGCAAACCGCATCGCGGCTGAAGCGGATGTCATCATCGGGATCGGCACCCGCTACAGCGACTTCACCACAGCATCACGCACGGTGTTCCAGGACCCCGGCGTGCAGTTCGTCAACGTGAACGTCGCCTCGTTCGATGCGTATAAGCACGGCACTCAAATCCCGGTCATCGCCGATGCGCGCGAGACGATCGTGGCGATGCATGACGTGGCCTCGGAGCTGCGGGTCAGCGACGAATACGCCGCGCGAATCGTTGCCGAGAACGCTGAGTGGGACGGCCTTGTCGATCAGGCGTTTGAACCGTCGGGCCTCGATCTTCCGGGTCAGCCCGAAATCATCGGTGCGGTGCAGCAGGCGTCAGCACCGAGAGATGTCATTGTGCAGGCGGCAGGATCACTGCCGGGCGACCTTCACAAACTCTGGCGCGTGCGCGACCCGCTCGGGTACCACGTCGAGTACGCCTATTCGTGCATGGGGTACGAGATTGCGGGTGGCCTGGGCGCAAAGCGCGGCCTGGTCGCGGCAGGCGACGATCGCGATGTGATCGTGATGGTCGGCGATGGCTCGTACCTGATGCTGAACACGGAGCTCGTCACGGCGGTCGCTGAGGGGATCAAGATCATTGTGATCCTGCTCCAGAACCACGGCTACGCCTCGATTGGGCACCTGTCGGAGACTGTTGGATCCGAGCGTTTCGGCACCTGGTACCGCAGCTATGACGAAGAGGCGCGCAATTTCCAGGGAGACGAAGTGCTGCCCGTGGACCTTGCGATGAACGCGCGCAGCTACGGCATGGACGTCATTGAGGTCGACCCGAGCCCGAATGCGATCGCAGATCTGCAGTCCGCCATTGCGACCGCCAAGGCGTCGGATCGTTCGACGTTCATCCACCTGAACAGTGACCCACTGCTCTATGCGCCCGACGGCGCCGGTTGGTGGGACGTGCCGGTGGCACAGGTGTCCGAGCTCGATGCAACGCAGCGCGCTCGCGTCGAGTACGAGCAGCAGGTTGCGGCACAGAAGCCGCTACTCGGCTGACCCCCGCGAATAGACGTTAGGCAAAACATGACAAACGATACGAATAACCCGGGGCTCCGCATCGGGACAGCTCCCGATTCATGGGGGGTGTGGCACGCGGAAGACGAGGGCCAGGTGCCCTGGGAGCGCTTCCTCGACGAAGTCGTGGAGTCGGGCTACGAGTGGATCGAGCTGGGCCCCTACGGGTACCTGCCGACCGACCCGAACCAGCTGGCGGACGAGCTCGGGAAGCGCGGCTTGAAACTCTCGGCGGGAACCGTGTTCACCGGGTTTCACAAGGGTGACGGAGAGTGGCAGCGTGCGTGGGATCAGGCGCTCGCCGTGGCCGGCCTCGCGTCGAAGCTCGGGGCCGAGCACCTCGTGGTGATTCCCGACATGTGGCGCAGCCACGTCGATGGGGCGACCGTTGAACCGCGGACCCTCACGGATGAGCAGTGGAAGCGGCTGGCTGCGGGGCAGGATCGCCTCGGCAAGGCACTCCTTGAAGAGTTCGGCATGAAGCAGCAGTTCCACTCCCACGCCGACAGTCACATCGGTACCACTCGCGAGGTACTGCGGTTCCTCGACGAGACCGACCCGCGATACACGAACCTCTGCCTCGACACGGGCCACTTTGCCTACTATGGCGGCGACAACGTGAAGCTGATTGAGGAGCGACCCGAGCGGATCGGGTACCTGCACCTCAAGCAGGTGAACCCAGACCTCTTGTGGGATGTGCTGAAGAACGACATGTCGTTCGTCGACGCAGTTGCCGCAGGCATCATGGTCGAGCCCCCGAACGGAGTTCCAGATCTCGCGCCGGTGATTGACGCCGTCGCGAAGATCGACCCCGAGATTTTCGCGATCGTAGAGCAAGACATGTACGGCTGCGCCACCGACTACCCATTTCCAATCGCGAAGCGAACTCGCGAACACATCTTCGGCTGCACACACCTGGCCCGAATCTCCTGAGAGGACACCGTAATGACTGAGGATCTCCGCGTAGCAGTCGTCGGGGCCGGGGCCATGGGCTCCGACCACATTAAACGCATCACCAATCGCACCGCCGGTGCCCGAGTGTCGGCCATCGTCGAACCTGACGCGGGCCGCGCCGCTGCGGCCGCCGCCGACGCCCCTGGCGCCGAGGTGTTCGCCCGTATTGAAGACGCCATCGAGGCCGGCGCGCTCGACGCCGTGCTCATTGCCGTGCCCGGCCAGTTTCACGCCCCCGTCTTGCGACCGGCTCTCGAGGCGAAGCTGCCGATCCTGTGTGAAAAGCCTCTGACGCAAGACTCCGAAAGTTCGTGGGAAATCTTGCAGCTCGAGCAGCAGCTTGACCGGGCCCACATTCAGGTTGGATTCATGCGTCGCTTCGACGCTGAGTACCAGGCTCTCCGCGACCTCGTCGTATCGGGTGAGAGCGGTGAACTGCTCATGCTGCGCGGCCTGCACCGCAACCCGACGGTGCCAGACACGTACACGCAGGACATGTTGATCAACGATTCGGTGGTGCACGAGTTCGACGTGGTGCCCTGGGTCGCGGGTTCCCGCGTAGTGAGCGTTGAGGTGAAGCATCCGAGGAGAAACTCTCTCGCACCTGAGCGTCTCAAGGAGCCGATCCTCGTGATCATGGAGCTCGAAAACGGTGTGCTCGTTGACGTGGAAATGAACGTCAGCGTTCAGTTCGGCTACCAGGTCACCACCGAAGCGGTCTTCGAGAATGGAGTGGCGCGCATCGGGCAGCCGTCGGGTATGCAGCGCTGGGAAGCCGGCCACTTCAAGGTGAAGGAGCACGAGAGCTTCGTAACGCGCTTCGCCGATGCGTACGACGAGCAAATGCAGCGGTGGGTGGACGCGGTCGTCCGCGGCGATCTCGTCGACGGACCGAATGCTTGGGACGGGTATCTCGTCGCGCTGTCATGCGAGGCAGGCGTACGTGCCCTCCACGAGGGCGGCATCGTCTCGGTTGAAGCACCAGAGCGCCCCGTGTTCTACGCCTAATTACACGACAAATTGCAAAGGAGCAGCCATGGTACGCATCGCACTCGACCCCACGCCCTATAACAACACGGTGCACCTCCTTGATTTCCCGGATCTCGTGGCCCGGCTTGGGTACGAGTACCTGCAGCTCACACCCAACCCCGACTTTGGGCGTCACTTCCACTACCCCAAAGTCGACGGTGAGATGATTGCGACGCTGAAGAAGCGTGCGGCGGATGCTGGGGTGACGATCACCTCGGTGTTACCGGTCCAGCGATTCTCGTGGCCCGACGAGCCGCAGCGTGAGTCGGCTGTGCGCAACATGAAGCGCTACATCGAGATCGCTGCCGAGCTTGGCGTACCCATGGTAAACACGGAGTTCTCGGGGCGACCCGAGCGGGAAGAAGAGTCGGAGGCGGGCTTCTACCGGTCAATGGAAGAGCTGATCCCCGTGCTCGAACGCGAAGGGATCGTGCTGAACATCGACCCGCACCCCGACGACTTCGTTGAGGACGGTCTTGAGGCATGGCGCGTCATTCGAGGCCTCGACTCCAAGCAGGTTGGCTTCGTATACGTCGCAGCGCATACGTTCCACATGGGTGATCGAGCGGACTCCTTAATTCCCGAACTCGGTGATCGCCTCGGTGCAGTATATGTCTCCGATTCCTACAACCACCATCGTTCGAACGCATTACGGTACATCACGAACCCGCCTGGTAATGCTGTGCGCGTGCATCAGCACCTCGAGATTGGCGACGGCGATGTCGACTGGAGCGAATTGTTTGGAATGCTCAAGCAGACCGGATATCTCGACCGCGAAGACGCGCTGATCGTTTCAAACGTGTTCGCCGAAGATGAGCGGGCGGAGGACTCGTCGAGGTCGCAACTCGAGAAGATTCGAGAGCTGCTCACCGCGGTCTAGTGGGAGCGCCCGCAAGCGCCCCCAACTGTACTTTGTCAGGACAAAGTTATAGGATGCGCGTAATTGGGAAATCGTGTGACGTTAAGGAGAATTTGTGTCGCGTGGCGTACCGGCGGGCCAGGTAAAACTACCCCCACTCACCAAAGGTCCGCATCGGAAACGCCTCGGTGTCGTTGCGCTCGTCGCGACGTTCGGCGGCCTCCTCTTCGGCTATGACACCGGAGTTGCAAACGGTGCGGAGCGTCCCCTCGAACAAGAGATGGGGCTCACTTCCATGCAGATTGGCATGGTCATCAGTTCGCTGGTGTTCGCTGCAGCGATTGGCGCCCTCATCTGTGGTCGCCTCGCCGACAGAATCGGACGCAAGCACACGATCATCATTCTCGCAGTGATGTTTTTCGTGGGGACGCTGATCGTTATCTCGGCTCCCTCGGGGCCGGAGTACGGCACCCACACCGTGTTCGGCTATTCAATGCTTCTCGCCGGTCGCATCACTCTTGGGCTCGCAGTCGGTGGGGCCTCGGCCGTGGTGCCTGTGTACTTGGCCGAGCTCTCCCCCTATGAGATTCGTGGCTCGCTCTCGGGGCGCAATGAGTTCATGATCGTTGTCGGTCAGCTCTCCGCATTCGTCGTCAACGCGATTATCGCCGCGGTCATGGGGCTCGATACGCCGGGGCTGTGGCGGGTCATGTTCGCGGTGTGTGCTGTCCCAGCAATCTTCCTGTTTTTCGGAATGCTGCGGATGCCCGAATCTCCTCGCTGGCTCGTTGAACAGGGGCGCCGCGACGAAGCACATGCGGTTCTCCTCACCATTCGCTCGAAAGAGCGCGCCGCAGCGGAGCTCGCGGACGTAGAGCACACCACCGAAGAAGAACACAGTGCTGAAGCCGCAAAACTCGGGTTCCGAGCTGTCCTGCAGAGCAAAGGGCTGCTGACGATCCTGATCATTGCGTGTCTCCTCGGTGTGGCACAGCAGTTCACCGGCGTCAACGCGATCATGTACTACGGACAGCGCATGCTCGCGGAGTCAGGGTTCAGTGAAGACATGATCGGCTGGGTCAATATCGCGCCAGGTGTCATCGCAGTTATCGGGGGCGCGGTTGCGCTGCTGCTTATGGATCGGATCAACCGCCGCACCAACTTCCTGTGGGGTTACGGCATGACGGCGTTCTCCCACATTCTGATCGCGATCGCGATGATGCTGCTCTTCCCCGAAGGGCACGCCGCTCGCCCCTGGGTCTTCCTCGTACTCATCGTCATCATGATCGGTTCGATTCAGCTGTTCCTGAACCTCGCCACCTGGGTGTACCTCTCCGAGATCTTCCCGCTGCACATGCGCGGAATCGGCATGGGCGTCTCGGTGCTCGTACTGTGGCTCGCCAACGGTGTCATCGCGCTCCTCGTGCCCTCTATCGTTGAATCAATTGGCATGGGTCTGTTCGTGCTCTTCGCAGCGATCAACATCGTGTCGTTCTTCTTCATTCTCCGGTTCTTGCCGGAGACACGCGGCCGCACGCTGGAAGAGTTGGAAGAAGACGTTGTGACCGGCGCAATTCTGCTCACTGGAGCACGGAAGAAGTAGTGCCGTAAGCCATCAAGTATTCACAGTAGGTCCCTCGGATGGGATCATCACACAAAGCCAACGGAGGTCTCAGTGACTACAACGAATTCCCCGCTCGCTCAGGCAGCGGCTGAAACGCCAACGGCCCTTTGGAACGATTCCGCGGACCCTGACGAGCTGAGCGCCTCAATTGGCTTCGGTGCGGTTGGTGCGACGTGCAACCCGGTGATCGCCTACACGGCCATCAATCGGCGCCCGGATGTGTGGGGGCCACGCCTCCTCGAACTGGCAGAGGAGCACCCGACCTGGGGCGAATCAGAGCTTGGTTGGGCTGCGGTGCGTGAGCTTTCGATTGATGCGGCAAAACTACTGCAGCCCGCGTTTGAAGCGAGCGGTGGGAGAAACGGTCGACTCTCAATTCAGACCGACCCGCGGCTGCATCGGAATGTCGACGCGCTCGTGGAACAAGCTGTCGAATTCTCACAGCTTGCCCCGAACATGATTGTGAAGATCCCGGCGACCGCAAAAGGGATCGTCGCGATGGAGGAGGCCGCGTACCGGGGCGTCAGTATCAACGCGACGTGCAGCTTCACGGTGCCGCAGGCAGTGCGGGTGGGAGAAGCACTCGAACGTGCGCTGGATCGGCGTGCCGCAGCCGGGCTTCCCGAGCAGGAGTTCGGACACGTCGTGACGATTATGGGTGGACGCCTGGATGACTGGCTCAAGAAGTGGGCCGCGAAAGAACGCATCCTCACGACCCCGGGTGTGCTCGATTGGGCCGGCGTCGCCGCAATTAAGCGCTCGCACGGCATCTTTACCGAGCGAGGCTACCGCAGCCGTATCCTGTCTGCGGCATTCCGGAGTCACCTGCACTGGTCCGAATTCATAGGCGGAGATCTCGTGATCTCGCCGCCATTCGATTGGCAGGCCCGAATCAACGAGAACGGCATCTCAGCGGAGGCACGCATTGATCGTCCGGTAGACGATGAGACAATGCGCGAGCTCATGCAGCTGAGTGAGTTCCGTCGTTCGTATGAACCAGGCGGCATGAAACCCGGGGAGTTCGAGGATTTTGGTGCGACGCGTGACACGCTCCGCCAGTTCCTTGATGCCGACGCGAAACTTGACGCGCTCGTGCGTGACGTGATCCTGCCCGCACCGTAAGCACAATTTGGGGAGGAGAGCCTCACACCTAGTGAGCGCGAGTCTTGGGATTATTCTGTTTGGAGTGGACTAATCGACGGATTGAACGAGGCGATGTCGAGGTGCCTACCCGCAGCCATCGCCTCGATTACCCGAGGCCGCGTCGGACGGGCGTAGCCAACTTTGGAGAGCCCGATCGAGTCCCGCACGGGGGTCCAGATGCCCCGCAACTGCATCCTTTTCCGAGCCGGGGTCAGATACCGGTCGATCGTGGCCGCACTCCTCATTGTCGTAGACGGGCGATCCAGATCCCCCGTCTCAGCCATCAGCGGCAGCCCCAAGTTGAGCATCACCATCACGTCATCATGGACACTCGCTTTGTCTGACTTCGACGCTTTCGCGTAGGCGGACCGGAGTTTATTCGTCACGGGACTTATGGCGGCCAGGGAGATCTTGCGTTCCAGGTTGGCAAGCTTCGCGCTCAAAGTAGGTGAGGCATCGAACCAACCCAGGCGCTCAAACTATCTGAGGCACGTCAGTTCGTTGACAAAGGTATCGTGAAAGGTACATAATCGTAAAGGTATCCCACTTAATACGTTTAACCCTGACAAGGACGTCACGTTGACCACGAGAATTCTTATCCCCGAACCGCAGGAGCGCGTGCGGCCGCGAAAGGGGAGGCGGAACCGAGGCCCGCAGACCCCCATGAGTTACCGACTGCGCCTCTACATGCAGAACCCTGTAGTCGTGATCGGTTTTATGGCACTGATCCTGTTCACTTACCTCATCGCAGCCCCGATTGTCTCACTGCTCATCGATGGCGTCGTCGTTCACCGTCAAGACACGGGGATAACCCAACAGGCAGAGGGCAGTCTTACCTCCTATTACTTGTGGCGCGTGTTCTTCTCTCCCCAGGCAGCCTCGGTCTTCTGGATTCCACTGGGCAACACCCTGATGATTGCATTCGCCAGCATCATCCTGGCGCTGGTTGTGGGGATTACGGTCGCGTGGCTGATGGTGCGTACGAACATGTGGGGGCGCAAATGGTTCGCGACCGCCCTCATCGTTCCTTACATGCTTCCGGCCTGGACATTCGCCCTTGCATGGGTTGTGCTGTTCAAGAATCGAACGACCGGCGGCCAACCCGGGTGGTTGGAGAACATGGGTATCGATGTTCCGAACTGGCTTTCGTACGGACAGGTTCCAATCATCCTGATCTTCGCGGCGCACTTTTCGCCGTTCGTGATTCTGCTCGTTGGCAATGCGCTCAAACGCTTTGACTCGACGCTAGAGGAGTCTTCTCGGTTACTGGGGGCATCGCGTTTGCGCACGACGTTCACTATTGTGCTGCCGATCCTCCGCCCCGCCCTCATCTCAGCCGTGACCTTGATTCTCGCGAAAATACTCGGCGAATTCGGCGTGGCCTATGTGTTGGGACTTCCCATCAACATGAACGTGCTCGCGACAAGCCTCTACCGCAACATTTTCAGTGCACAGAACGGTTCAGCAGCAGTAATCGTGACCATGATCGTGCTGATCGGCGCGATCTCACTGTGGGTCGACATGCACTTTCTCCGAGAGGCGAAGCGATTCGTCACGATCTCGGGGAAGAGCGGCTCCGGCAATACTGTTACAAAGCTGAAGAAGTCACGCATCTTTGCGACGCTCGGCTGCGGGGCACTCTTTCTCATCAGTGTCGCGATTCCGCTGACGGTGCTCGCTTTGTCCACGGTAATGCGACAGCCCGGTCTTTTCAAAGCCGAGAACTTCACACTTCAATACTGGATCGGCAGGGACCTGCCAGCTACCGGCTTCTCTGACGGGGTGCTCTTCAATAGCGACGTGTGGGAGGCGGCCTGGAACAGCCTCTGGATCGTCGGGGTCGCGGCGATCGGTGCCGGTGTCATGGGGCTTATCGTCGGTTACGTCGTTGTTCGATCGCCCTCGAGATTCATCTCGGGCGCTCTGCGTCAACTGGTGTTTTTCCCCTACTTAGTTCCCGGTATCGCCTTCGCAGTCGCCTACCTGTCACTGTTCGCGGTGCAGCGGGGCCCGATCCCGGCGCTATATGGAACCGCCGCGATCCTCGTGCTCATCTATTTCACGGAGCAGATGCCATTCGCGTCTCGTGCGGGGATCTCCTCGATGATGCAACTCGGCGCCGACCCGGAAGAGGCGGCGCAAATGTCGGGCGCCGGGTGGTGGCGTAGGTTCTTCACGATTGTGTTGCCCATCCAGAAGAACGCAATCGCTACCGGAGTCATCATGGGGTTTATCTCAGGGATTAAGAGCCTGAGCCTTGTGATTATCCTGGCGGTCCCTGGCATGGAGGTGCTCACTACGCTGTCGATTCGACTGATTGATGTCGGATATTCGCACGCTGGGAACGCAGTGGTGCTGTTCGTGGCGGCGATCGCATTCATCGGCACTTACACCGTGCAAAAGACTATGAAAACTGATCTCGCACAAGGAATGGGAGGCTGAGATGCCCACGATCACACTCAGTAATGTTGTGAAAAACTACGGTGGCGACACGAACGCCGTGCAGGGCTTCGATCTAACCGTCGACGACGGCGACTTCATGTGCCTCCTTGGGCCGTCCGGCTGCGGAAAGACGACGACCGTTCGCATGATCGCGGGTCTCGAGAACGTCACTCAGGGCAGCATCCAAATTGGCGACCGTATCGTTGACGATCCTCAGGCGCAGACGTTTATCCCGCCTGAACGACGGGACATTGGTTTGGTATTCCAGAGTTATGCGCTCTGGCCGCACCTTACCGTCGCAGAGAACGTTGAGTATGGCCTAAAGCTCCGTAATAGGCCGAAAGTCGAGAGGGAGACATTGGTGGGGACGATGACCGAGAAACTTGGCATCGCCAAGTATCGCGACCGATACCCTTCGCAGCTGTCCGGGGGTCAGCAGCAGCGCGTGGCGTTGGCGCGCATGCTCGCCGTGAATCCTCAACTGATGCTCCTCGACGAGCCGCTGTCGAACCTCGACTCGCGACTGCGGCTCGAGATGCGCGCTGAGCTCAAGCGTATCCATGCGGAGTTTAATGCGACGGTGGTATTCGTCACACACGACCAGTGGGAGGCAATGACGCTTGCGACCCGCGTCGCCGTAATGAATGAAGGGGAGTTGCAACAAGTCGGTAGCCCGATGGACATCTACGACCGTCCTGTCAACCGGTTCGTCGCGAACTTCCTGGGAGTGCCCCCGATGAATTTCATCGAGATGGATCAACAGACAACTCAGCGTAGCGTGGTCGCCGATTTCTTAGAGCGACGGGTTGCCATCATCGAGGAGGTCGGGTCTGTTGGGGTTCGCCCTGAGGCCCTGGCCGTCGAGCGCGTGGAAGCCGGTCGCGCCTCCGAACAGTTGGTACTGCCGGGTCGTGTTGAATCTGTAATGCCGACCGGAGGCAGTTGGACGGTAGAGACAACGGTGGGCTCGCAGCGCGTCTATGCCACCACGCTGCAGAAAGGGACTCTTCAAGCCGGTGATGAGGTTGAGCTCGTAGCTCAGTCGTCGAGCACGCATATTTTCAACCAGCACGAACAGCGAATGAATGTGGAGCAGTAATAAATGACCCCCACCCATGAGATCACTGAGTTCACAAAGCGTGTTGCCCTCGAGGCAGGTGAGATTGCGATGGAAGGCTTCCGTAGCCGCGACTTGGGCATCGATCTGAAGAAAGATTTCCACGACATGGTCACTAAGTACGATCGTGCGTGCGAGGAGCACATTCGAAACGAGATCTTGCAGCACTACCCCGACTCGACAATTGTCGGTGAAGAAGACGGGGCTAGCGAAGGATCTGGCCGCCTGACCTGGCACATCGACCCCATCGACGGGACCGCGAACTTCGCGAGAGGTATCGCGCTCTGGGCCGTCAGTATCGGCGTGGCACTGGATGGCACGGTAATCGCGGGCGTCGCCTGTGATCCTGCGAACAACCACCTGTTCTGGGCCGACGATCGGGGAGCGTTTCTCGGCGACGAGCCGATACGCAGCTGGGGCTTCACAAAGCCCGCACAAGCAACTGTGGTGAGCAATTTTCCGCTGCCGCGTGACCTCGTGCATTACCCAGAGCTCACGCTCGAACAGTTCGCGGAGATTACAGGTCAGTTCGCACAGGTGCGCGCCCTCGGCAGCAGTGTCATCACACTGTGCTGGGTGGCAGCGGGGTGGGTCGACGCGACGATCTCGTTCGAAGCGAACTCCTGGGATGTCGCAGCAGCCGCGTTCATCATTCGACAAGCCGGAGGTACGTACTTAACCTATCTCGATGGTGAGGTCCAGCCCGAGACACGTGACTACGAAAACCCGCACTATTACGCGGCAGTGCCTGGCGGGGACTACGAGGTTCTCCACGAGATCATGCGCACCCAGAGTAGACGCCCGGCTCCCTGTCAGCCACCACTTAACCACCTGTCCAGAAATATCAAGAAGCCGACAAGTAGCTAAGGAGCTCAATGATGAGTATCAGGAAAACCATGCAAAGAAGAATTGTCTGTGGACTGGGCGTGAGCCTCGCTTTGGGGCTCGGAGTAACAGCGTGTGCTCCACCCGGAGCCGATGGCGGTGAAGCTCAGAAGGACGTGCGCGACGCGATAGAACTGCAGCCCGATGAAACTGCTGAGGGTTTCGACCTCGACGAGCTGATCGCGGCAGCCCAGGAGGAAGGCCCGATCGCGATTTACGACGAGACCGGGAAAGTCGCGCAGATCGCCGAAGCATTCACCGAAAAGTACGGCATTGAGGCTGAGGGTATCAAGATTGAGACGAACGCGATTGACACGGTTAAGCGCGAAAGCGAGGCGGACAATATTATTGCGGATGTGCTGGCCATCTCGGAGCCGCCCGCACTATACGCGGAACTCCTCCGTGATGGTGTGATCACCAATTGGGTGTCAGGCGACGTGTACGACAAGCTGCCTGAAGAGGCCCGCTATCCCTACCTAACGAGCGCAAACTGGCTGTGGTGGGCATACAACACTGAGGTGTACGGTGATACCTGTCCAGTGGACAACATCTGGGAGCTTACTGATGATGATTGGGCAGGCAAGGTGGCAGTCCCCGACCCTGAAGCGCGCGCCATGTACACCAATATCTGGAACCAATCAGCCCGCGATCATTCGGATGCTTGGGAGGCGGCATACGAGGACCACTACGGTGAACCGCTGGAAACGGAGGAGGAGTCAGCGTTCCACGAGTGGTTGAAACGCCAAGCCGAGAATTCTCCGGTTGTCTTTTCGAACGACGAAGATGTTTCCGAAGCCGTTGGTGCGCCGGGGCAGGATGATGCTCCGGTCGGACAGATGGCAGCAGCAAAGTTCCGTAACAACGAGGACCTGGGCTACGCGCTTGCTCCTTGTGCGGGTCTGAACCCGTATGTTGCGGGACCAATGCCGCAGACCATGGGGTACGTTACGAAGACCGATAGCCCGAACGCGGCTAAGCTCTACATTCACTTCGCAGCTTCGCAGGAGGGCATGGAGTTCATCATGGTGGACGGTAAGCGTTCGTACAATCCTGATGTCGTGGCGCCCGAAGACAACCACAGCCTTGATCCGCTGATCGACCAGACACAGTCGTTTAGCACGGACTACCTTGAGAATGACTTTAGCAACACAGTTGTCTGGCAGGACTTCTGGCGATCGAATCGCTAGGGGCGGGTGCGGTGCTGCTGAACGATGCACGCCCGTACCCGATTGAATGATCTGATGCTAACGGGGTCGGGCCCCACTCCCTCGACCCCGTTAGCATTGGTGGAAGCGTGCGGAGTGAGCTGTTCTATGACTACTCGAGGAGCGAGTATGCGGATACCGTTTGGTGAGGTGTTTTTGCCTGTGGACCGTTCCTCTTCGATTCCACTCAACACACAAATCGTGTTTCAGATCGATGAGGCAATCAGCCGAGGCAAACTGAGCCGCGGCGACCTATTACCATCTGAGCATGAGCTTTGCTCCGGGTTCGGAGTTGCGAGGTCGACTCTTCGCAGGGCACTCGCTCAGATCCAAGCGGCTGGCACAGTATCGCGTGAACGAGGCAGAGGAAAAGGGACTCGGGTCGAGTCAGGTGCACCTATCACCCGCACTCCTGGCACGTTCGATACGGTCTACGAGATGATCGCCGCGTCTGCCAGAAAACCCATCACGAAACTCCTCGCTTTTGAGGAAATGGAGATCGGTGAGCAGTTCTCGCTCGAAAGCGGATTTCCGGTGGGTGCGCGTATTATTCATATTCTCAGACAGAGGAGTGCGAATGATCAGCCGATCGCGGTGCTCGAAAATTGGATATTGAAAGAATACGTGCCGTTTGACCCGGAGCGGCTCGAACGGGAGAGCCTTGAGGCCCTATTGAAAGAGAGCGGCCTGGCCACGCACCATGCCAACTTCGAGTTCCGACCGACTATTGCGGCTCACACAGCCGAGTTTTTCGGCCTCAGCGAGACAACACCGGTAATCAATGAAGTGCGAAACTCTTTCGATGAGACCGGACAATATGAGTACTCATACCATTACAGTCACCCCCAGTATGAGCGAGTACGAGGTGTCTCGGCGCCATAGGTGTCTCCTATGATGAAAGCGTGCGCAAGGTCCCACAATTCACCCGCTGTGAGCACTCTTGAGAGCGTGGTGACTAGAGCGCACGATCACCGCAGATATGCAGGTGCAGCACCAAATCAGTTGAGTGCGATGGAGCGCCCCTCCGCATGGCTCTCGCGTGCGGCGTCGAGCACCGCGATGGTGTGCAGGGCCTCGTCGAGCGTGACTGGCGGCGGGCTACCATCGACCAGAGCAGCGTGGAGTTGCCGGTAGAACTCGCTGTAGTCACCGGTCGCAGACGGGATGCGACGCTCACCGCTCTCAGTCGAAACGACTCCCCAGCGGGGTTCCGCCTCGACCCCCCACGAGGCTGCGGTGCTGGGCCGCTCACCGGAGAGGAGCTGATCAATCTGCACGTCGAGCATGCGAGAGGTGTACGAGCCGCGACTCCCGTAGACGAGCATGCCGCGCTCTGCCCGGTAGCCCAGCTTGCTGGCTGAGACCGCGCTGTAGACACCCGACTCGTGGTGCAAACCGAGTGCGAACCCGACGTCGACGCTCCCTGCTTCGAGTTCCAGTAGGTCGAGGTGGCCGTCAACGCGCGACACTCGACCAAACAATTGGATCACTTGGTCAACGATGTGTGCCCCGAGATCTCGCAGTAGGCCATCCCCAGGGCCTGCTTCAAGCGTGCCCGGCTCGTCTTGATCAAGTACAAAGTTGGCACGCTGAGGAGTTCCGATGTCTCCTGAATCAAGCACGCTGCGAAGCGTGACGAAGTCCGTATCCCAGCGGCGATTCTGGTAGACGGTGAGAGTACGGCCCGCGGCATCGGCGGCCTTGGCAAGTTCGCGAGCCCCCGCAAGGTTGGGCGCGAATGGTTTGTCTGCGACCACGTGAACCCCACGTTCGAGGGCGCGAAGCACGAGCTCCCGCCGTGTGCTGGGCGGGGTCGAAATGACGACCGCGTCCGCACCCGCATCGATAATGTCGTCGAGGGAATCAAACGCGGGAAGCTCCGGAGCGTCTCGCTTCAGTTCCTCGCGTCGCGCATCGGACCGCGTGACCACACCGACGATGTCCCACTCTGTCGCTGCCTGCATATACGGCAAGTGAAATGCTCGGCCGCCAAATCCATACCCGACCAGTCCGATTCGCAAATTACGCTCCTTTATCGATGAAGCTAATCCTAGCTCACGGGGTCGAGTGACGCGTTTGCGTCGCGCAGCACATTCGCGGCCACCTCGAGGCCCTCGATGCGGCCGAGGGAGACATCCTCGTGCTCGATGTTGACCCACATATTCGGGTCAACATTATAGAGCGCACGCAAAAATTCGGTCCAAAATGCGGTGTCGTGGCCGCGGCCGAGAGCGACGAAGTCCCACGCAGACTCTGTCGGCCACTCATTCGCCCATTCGTTCCCACCGAGGTTGGTGCGGGGCTCCTCCGGCGACAAGCGACGGAAGCTGTTGTCGAGTACACCGTTCAGGCTTGCCCACTTCGGGTTTACGCGAACGTCTTTCGCTGCAGCGTGAAAAACCAGTTCCCCCAGGTGCTTGACGACGGCGACTGGATCCATTTGTTGCCAGAACAGGTGCGACGCGTCGAGTTCCACCCCAACGTGTGTCGCACCGGTCAGGTCCATGAGCTTGTGCACGTCGGCAGAGTTGAACACGAGATTCTGCGGATGTAGCTCGAGGGCCACCTTCACGTTGTGGTCGGCGGCATAGCGGTCAATTTCTCGCCAAAAGTCTGCTGCGATTCCCCACTGGTAGTCGAGCACGTCAAGAGCGGCGGAATTCCAAGCGTTCACGACCCAGTTGGTGACGCTGGCCCCGGGCTCGCCACCCGGCAAGCCAGACATGGTCACGACACGATCTTGCCCGAGCCGCTCCGCGAGCTGAATTGAGCGCCGCACATCCGCCGCGTGCGCATCGCCGATCGCAGGCTTGGGGTGGAGGGGGTTGCCGTTGCAGTTGAGCCCAGCAATCGATACGCCGGTGCCTTCAAACTGTCCCAGGTAGTCGTCGCGTGCGGTGTCGGAGGTGAGGATCTCGTCAATCCCCGGAATATGCGCGGCGGGGAGGAAACCGCCCGAATTGAGTTCGATTCCCGTAAGCCCTACGCGGTTCACGACCTCGAGGGCTTCGGGGAGGCTGCGGTCATGGAGGATCGCGTTGTATACGCCGAGTTTCATGTGCTTCGTCTTTCGAGTCTGAGGAACGAGATTGTGCGGGCGTCACGGTTGCGTGAGCGCCGAGGTTAGGGGGCGGGAACGGCGACGGTGGCGCCGCCCTGCGCAGCCGATTCCGCGACCGCGGCGAGGAAGTCCATGTTGTGTACCCCGTCTTCAAAGGTCTTGCAGCGTGGCAGCGAGTCCTCAGCAGGGATGCCAGCCACTTCCTCGAGGAACGCGCGTGCTTGATGTACGAAGAGATCGTTCTGCCCGATGCCAATACCCGGGGCATCCATCGCCCAGCCGCCCGCATAGTGTGGATGGGTTGGCCCCAGCGGCACCGTGCGGTAGCCGGCCACGTCGTCTTGATCGTCGTGCAGCATGATTTCAACCTGGCCGGGTACACGCTGATCCCATCGGGCCGCGCCCTGTGAGCCGAACACCTCAAGCATCAGGTCGTTCGGGTGTGCAGCAGCAACGCGCGAGACCTCGAGCGTGCCAACGCAGCGATCGAATCGGGCATTGAACGTCGCGTAATCCTCATTCTCGACCGGGGCGAGTTCGTCACTCACGTTGCCACGGGTGTGGCCGACAACCGCGCCAAGCGGTTTGGGCCGCTCGGTGATTGACGTGTGGAATCGTCCCCCCGAGACTTCACGAACGTCGCCGCACAGATACTCGGCAATGTAGGAGAGGTGGCTGCCGACATCCCCGAGCGCGCCGGAGCCAGCGGGCCCTTGATAGCGCCAGCTCATGGGGGCGTCTGGACGGCAGCCGTAGTCGGTCCAATAGCGACCGGAGAAGTGGAGAATCTCACCGAGGCGCCCGTCATCGATGAGTTGTCGAATAAACGCGATGCCGGGAGCCCGCAGGTAGCTGTAGCCGATGCGTGCAATCACGCCGGACTTCTCTGCTGTGTGAGCTGCGTCGGCCATCGCGAGTGCGTCATCTTTCGTGTCACTCAGTGGCTTCTCGCAGAGCACGTGCTTGCCCGCGGCGAGAAGGGACTCGACAATCTCACGGTGGAGGAAGTTCGCAACCACGACGCTTACGACCTGGATGCTGTCGTCTTCCACGATGCTGCGCCAGTCGGCGTCGTGACGCTCGAACCCGTAGCGGGCGGCAGCCTCTGCACCAAGCTCCACGTTGATATCAGCAATCGACACCAGTCGAATCTCGGGCAACGTGGGCTTGAATACGGTCGTTGCTGCGCGGTACGCGGCTGCGTGAGCCTTACCGGCCATGCCTGCGCCGATGACGGCGACGCCGAGTGATGTGCTCATGGTGGTCCTTTCGAAGACATCCTCGTCAGGGAAAGTGGGGCGGAGCATGGCCGCTGATACAAGTCGTCACCTGCGTTGGAGCGCTCCAATATCATTCACGGTAACCTTGAGAAGTTGGTACTGTCAAGGTGAAACGCGAAACTGGCCGCACGCCGGCGGATCCAGTCCGACTGTCTAGGAGAAGCAAGGAGCCCGATGAACGAAGATCGAGAGCGCCGGATCTACCGGGTGGTGGTGATCAGCATCGTGATAGTGGGTGCGCTCGGTTTTCTGTGGTTCATGACTCAGAGTGATCAGGGGCTCGGTGAACAGGGCATATTCCAATTTTTCTCGGATCCCGAGCCCGGTTCCACGAGTGTGCCGGGCAGCCTGCTGCTCAAGTGATGGAGAACTGCAGTGACTAAAACGCCAACGATCTACGACGTGGCGCAGCGGGCCCGCGTCTCGAAGTCGCTCGTGTCGCTCGTGCTCCGCGACTCCCCCCGAGTGAGTGAGGAAAAGCGTGCAGCGGTGCTGGAGGCCGTTGCAGCACTCGACTACACGCCAAGTCGTCTTGCGGCGGGGCTCGCGGGTACTCGCACCCGTAGTGTTGGCGTTATTATCGACGACTTTGAGAACCTGTGGTTTGCTGCGTCCTTGGCCGGGTTACGGGAGTCGCTCACGGAGGGCGGATACAGCCTGAGCGTTGCCGATGCCGCGTTAAACTCCCACCTGAGCCTTGACCCGATTGACGTGTTTCGGTCGCTCCGCGTTGACGGACTCGTCCTCGCGGGTGACGTGTCGCTTCGCGCCGTGGAGCGACTGCGCGTGCCCAGTGTGGTTCTCGGCACTCGCGAGGTGAATCCCACTGGTGTTCCGGTAGTCGCAAGCGACGAGGCTGCGGGGGGCAGGCTCGCGGCGAGGCACCTGCTCGAACTCGGACACACTCGAGTGCTGTGCGTTTCGGCGCCGGGGGCGAGTGCCGCCGCTCGGGAGCGCGGACTCGTCGATGTGCTTCGTGCGAACGGGTACGACCCGGCCGTACTGCGATCGGAACGAACCACGGAGGCAGCCGCGTACGCAGCGGTCGCGCATTTTCTAGACGGGCACGAGGCGCCCACCGCGGTATTTGCAGTCAATGACCCGATGGCCGCGGGCGTCATCGGAGCATTGCGGAATCACGGCCTCGTCGTACCGTCCGATGTGTCGGTGGTTGGGTACGACGACTCACCCCTCGCCGCTTACGAGTTCCTGTCCTTGACCAGCGTGAATGGTGAGGGACAGGAACTCGGGGCGGAGACGGGAAAGCGGCTCATGCAATTGCTTGAACCATCACAAGCGCAGGGGGAGCAGCCGGGCAGTCAGCCTGCCGAGCGCGACACCGTGACACTGCTGCCTCCGCGGTTGGTCAGGCGTCGCTCGTCGGCGGCTCGTTCGTAGCGCAGAAGTCGACCGTTTAGCCTTCGTCGTTCGGGATCGTCGCATCCTGAAGTCGCCGTAACTGTACGAGGAGTGCGTCTTCGTCGTGCAACTCGACGTCTTCGTACTTCAGGTACTCGCCAGCCGCCACATCACGGAGCAGGCGCGATCCACGGGCGAGCGCGAACGGCAGGTAGCCGCCTGCACTGACGACGGAGGCCTTGTCGATCCGACCGGCAGTGCACTCGCCGCCGATCTCGTCGATCACTTCGCCTGCCTTGAGGTCTCGCTTGGCAAGTGCCATGACGTCGGCGAACCGGCGATCGGTGCGGGGCGCGATGGTGGCGCGCCCGTTGATGACCGCCTGGGCCACGGAGATCGGTGCCTGCACGGCCACGTAGTGGTAGGGGGCGTAGAAGAGGCCTGCCGTCGCCCCCGTTCCCTCGAGGAGCTTCTTCGAAGACTCGGAGCCGTCACCGCCGCCCGCGGTGTTGCCGAGGCCTGCCATGTCGTGCATAAACACTCGCTGCAGTTGGTTGATGACGCGGACAACTACGAAGCACCAGACCGGCTGGGCGTCGGGACCCTCAGCCGGCATGATCCGCTCGACGACGCCGCTGCGCCCCAGCACGCCCCCTTCTTCTTCGGGGACGAGCAATTCAGGCACTTCTGTGACGAAGTCGGTGAACGATGCGCTCGGGCCGTGCATGCCGCGTACATCGGGGATGAGGCCGGTCGCGTTCGCGACCATTGCGCACTCTTCATTGGTCTTTGAGCCGTCGATGAACGATGCGGAGAGAGCTGCGTTCTTCTGGACGGTTGACACCGCGAATCGGTCGAAGTACTCGTGGGAGTTATTCTTGTTCCAATTGACGTCGCCGCCGCCGTAGTCGTTGCGACCGGCCGCGATGATCTCGAAGCCCAGCGCATCGGCCTCGTCGTAGAGGGCTTTGATGACCCCGGGCTCGTCTCCGTGTACCCCCGTGTAGACAACACCGGCGTTCTGCGCGAGCTTATTGATGAGGTTGCCGATGACCACGTCGCCCTCAACGTTGAACGTGACGAGGTGTTTGCCGCTGGTCACGGTGTTGAACGCGATGTCTGCGTAGACGAATGGATTACCGGTGGCCTCGACGACCACCTCAATCTCGGGAACCTCCCAGGCGAGGGAGGTGTGGGTTGACGCGACTGGCTTTCCCTCACGGATCGCACGGGAGGCTTGTTCGATCTCGTCGGTCACGACCACGTCGGACTCGTCGAAGCCGGCGTCGGTCAGGGCGGCGATGGCGCGTTCGGTCGTAATGTCGATCACGATCGCGGAGCGCATGCCGGGTGCCAGGGTCATCTGTTGCACCATTGGCCCGCCCATGGTCCCGGTGCCGATGGAGGCGACTTGGATCGGTCCATTCTGAGCTTCGCGCTCCCGCAGGGCATCATTCAAACCAAACATCTTTGTGGGGTTCCTTTCCTAATGGTCCTCAGCAACGTGAGTGACGTAGACACACGAAAAAACCGGCGTAGGCGCCTGCGCTGCGGCCCACCCACTTCATCTGAAGCGACGGAAACTGGCTGCGGTGCCAACCTCGCCGAAGTCTACTCCTGGCGCGGCCCGCGGTCACCTATGTATCTAGAACTCCGACCAATTCGGGTCCACCCGCACGACGGGATGCATTGCTGGCGAGTGTTTTACTCCCGCGAAACCCGGGTTGACAGCGCACAAGTCAACTTCATAGACTTTGGACCGGTCCAAGCGTAAAATTAGTCTCACAGGGCCAATTCAATGTTCAGCGTGGAGGTCAAAGATGACGCAGAAAACCATACGCATCGGCCTCATCGGCACCGGTCGCATCGGGCAGGTGCATGCAAGAAGCATTGCCGCGGCACCAGACGCCACGCTTTCGTGGGTGGCCGACCCGTTCATTGAGGGTGCCAAGACGATCGCTGAGGCGCAAGGTGCGAAAGCCACCGATTCCGCAGAGGAGCTCATTGCATCGGGAGAGGTCGACGCTGTCATCATCGCGTCGCCGACCGCTACGCACGTGCAGCTCATTGAGTCGGCAGTGAATGCTGGCCTCCCCGCACTTTGCGAGAAACCCATTGACCTTGATATCGACAGAGTCGACGCCCTGCGCCCGCTCGTTGCAGCGAGCGATGTGCCGGTCGCGCTGGGGTTCAACAGGAGATTTGATCCTCACTTTGCGAGTGCCCGTGCGCGCGTTGCCGCGGGGGAAATCGGCGACATCGAGCAGCTCATCATCACAAGTCGAGACCCGGCACCGCCGCCAGCCGACTACGTCGCCGTCTCGGGTGGCATGTTCCGTGACATGACCATCCACGACTTTGACATGGCCAGGTTCTTCGTCGACGACATCGTCGCGGTGAACGCCATGGGCAGCTGTACATTCGACACCGGTGCCCGCGAGCACGGTGACTTCGACACCGGGGTCACCACACTCAGCACGGCCTCGGGTGCCATCGTGACCATCGTCAACTCTCGGCACAGCGCTGCCGGTTACGACCAGCGCATCGAAGCATTCGGGGGCAAGGGCATGCTGCGGGTCGAAAACACCCCGTCGAGCGTTGTACACCTCTATAACTCCGACGTCGTCGAGGCGGCCCAGCCGTACCCCGAGTTTTTCCTTGAGCGTTACGTCGAGGCGTACTCGGCGGAGCTCCGTGAGTTCGTGAAGCTCGTGCAGGGGGAGTCGTCAACGAGTCCCACGTTCGAGGACGGGCGCGCCGCACTCGTGTTAGCGAATGCCGCGCAGCGTTCCGCCACCGAGGGCGTCACGGTGCGAGTCGAGCTGTAACCTCATCACCATGGGCTTTCAACTTGCCGCGTGCGCGGAGATGCTGTTTCTCGACCTGCCGTTCGAAGAGCGAGTGCGCAGGATCAGCGAGCGCGGATTCATCGTCGACATTTGGGACTGGAGCGCCAAGGATCTACCGGCGCTCGCCGCCACCGACGCCAAGTTCTCATCGATGACGGGGTACCTGCGTGGCGACCTCACAAGTGACGAGGGCCGGGCAGAGCTCATCACGACGGCCAAGGAGTCGCTGCGCGCAGCTGAAATCATTGATGTGCCACGCCTCAATCTGCACGGCACAGGCCTCGGGCCCGATGGTCGACCGGTAGTACCTCGCGAAAGTGTGAGCGGTGAGGAGTGGATCCATGCCGCAGACACGCTGCGCGAATTAGCAGCGCTCGC
This sequence comes from Leucobacter sp., assembly GCA_052090925.1. Taxonomy (GTDB): domain Bacteria; phylum Actinomycetota; class Actinomycetes; order Actinomycetales; family Microbacteriaceae; genus Leucobacter. Next base: position 71,441 of record JBQDBM010000010.1, read on the forward strand.
CGAAACGGCGGGCCGCATGTTCGTGCTGGAGAACCTAAACCTCGCCGTCGACCATCCAGGTACACCGTTCGCGAAAGCAGCCGAGACGCTCGCGCTCGTACGAACTGTCGACAGCGCTGCGCTGCGCCTGAATCTCGACCTCTACCACGCACAGATTGGTGAGGGGAACCTTGTCGAGCTCGTACGAGAGGCGCTCCCCTGGGTTGGCCAGATCCAGGTCGCCGACGTACCTGGGCGATGTGAGCCGGGTACGGGGGAGATCCGCTACGAGGCCGTCGCGGCAGCCCTTCGCGACCTCGACTTCACGGGTGTTGTCGGCATGGAGGCCTGGGCGAGCGGGGACTCGGACGCAGCGCTCGATGCGTTTAAAGCGGCATTTACAGAATAGGCGCTGAAGAATACAGATGGTGGAACAGATAGACCGGCGCGAGCCGACGCAGAGTCGCCCTCCGACGATCAGAGACGTTGCACGCGAAGCTGGCGTATCAAAGTCACTCGTCTCGCTCGTGTTTAACGGTGGCGCGAATGTGAGCGAGGAGCGTCGGCAGCGTGTGCTGCGCGCCGCGGAGGCGCTCGAATATAGGCCGAACTTGGTTGCGCAGTCGCTCTCGGCGGGGCGGCGAGGGGTTGTCGCGATCCTGGTCTCCAACCTGCGGAATCCACTCTTCGCCGACATTGCCGCTGCCGCAAGGGCGCGCCTCGGTGAGGCCGGGCGGCGCACCATGATCCTGAGTGCACAAGACGATGACACGAGCGGCGTACCCGCGCTCCTCGCCGATAATGTGGCGCTGCTGCAGGATCTCCGCCCCGCGGGCCTTATCACCGTCGGAATGATGCCCAACTTTGAAGAGCTTGCGGAGCTCACATCAACCATACCGACGGTGGTAGCGAGTGCCGTCGATGCGACCGAGGACACAGTAGCCGTCGTGCGAAGTGATGATGCGGTCGGCATCGGCCTCGTCGTTGACCACCTCCGAGAACAGGGGTTGAGACGCATTGCATTCGTCGGCGGGTTAGGCGGCTCGGTCTCCGAGTCACGTGAGCAGGCGTTCCGTCAAGCTGTTGCGCGCCACGGTATTGAGGGTGACATGCGAGTCGTGCAGGCCGACTTTACTGAGGCTGAAGCGAGAAGAGCGGTTGCCGCGATGCTGGCCAACGAGTGGCGACCCGAGGCAATTGTTGCAGTGAACGACCTGACCGCGGTCGGTGTGATTACGGCACTCGAAGAGGCCGGAATCATGGTGCCTGAGCATTGCCGTGTTACCGGGTATGATGACACGTCGCTCTCCGCGATTCCGCGCATCTCGCTCACGAGTGTTGACCCGGATAACCAGCGGATCGGACGCGAGTCAGCCGACGCAATGCTGAGTGCGCTACGCATCCCGGGCCGCATCGGCGAGGTATTGATCCCGCCGCGGCTCGTCATACGAAACTCTACTGAGTCCGTGCAATCTCGGGGTAGTCAATCTGTTCCGCACGACCACTCGCAAGTGATCGCGTAGCCGCCTCCGCGATGGCCTGGGCCCTCAGCCCATCAAGGAGTGTCGGCCCCGGGCTTTCGCCCCGCGAAATCGCATCAACGAAGTGTTCGAGTGCGTTGAGGTATGAGGGCTTCAGCCGCTCCAACCAGCCGGCATGCATCGAGTCGTCGACCGTCGCGCCCTCCACGTACCGAGTGACCGCACCCACGCGGTGGCGTCTCGCTTCCACCATGCCCTTGGATCCCAGGACCTCGATGCGTTCGTCGTAGCCGTATGCCGCTCGTCTTGAGCAGTCGATCTGCACGAGGGCACCGTTCGAGAGGCGTAGTGAGGCGATGGAGGTATCGACATCGCCGTGCTCCGCGTAGGCGGGCTCGATCAGCGTTGATCCCGTTGCGTACACTTCGGTGGGTTCGAGGCCAGTGATCCAGCGCGCGAGATCAAAGAAATGGATCGCTTGGTCTCGCATCTGCCCCCCTGAAACCGCGATGTAGTCGAGCGGTGGGGGCGTCGGGCCCCGGGAGGTGAGCTGGATCAATTCGACGTCCCCGACCTCGTCGCTTGCGACCGCTCGGCGGAGCTCGGCGTAGTCGCGGTCGAAGCGTCGGTTGAAGTCCACCATCGCGAGAAGACCCTGCTGCGCGGCAAGCTCGACCGTTTCTGTTGCGCGAGCGAGGTCGAGGTCGATCGGTTTCTCACAGAGTGCCGGAATCCCACTGTGTGCCGCGCGCTCGAGGAAGCTAACGTGCGTGTCCGTTGATGAGGCGATGAGCACCGCATCGATTTTGCTCGGGTTAAAGGCATCTGCCGGGTCGTCGGTCGCTTGTGTGCCATAGCGCGCCGCGAGCGCTTCGGCGCGTTCGAGCGCTGAGTCGAAGACCAGCGCAAAGTCGACACCCGTGTGGCGGGCGAGGTTCTCCGCGTGCACGGCACCGATGAACCCGGCACCAATGAGTGCCATACGGAGCGGCTGCGTTAACGGAGGCAGAGATGCTGGTGTGATCATGGTTTCTCCTGTGTTGCAGTGTGCGCAGCGGTGCTGGCAACGGTGAGATCGATGAGACGTGCGACTTCGAGCGACTCAGCTTGCGACCAGTAGGCGGACTCGAGACGACCTTCGCTGACAGCTCGGGCGGCCTCAGCTGCCTCGTAGTAGAGTGCTGCGTGCCCGACAGCGGGCTCCTCGTACCTGAGGGATCGGGATCCGGTCACGTCGCTGAGGGTGAACGCGCCGGGTTGGTAGAACGCCCCGTCGATCCGGATCGAACCCGCAGTCCCCCCGACAAACGCCTGCGTCGGCGTGTGGTTTGCGAGCGTCGTGTGCACCACGCCTTGGTTGAGCCCCGCATCGCGCAGCGAGATCGAGATTTGCTGGAGCACGCCCGATGGGTGGGGCTGGCCGTGGGCGGTCAGGTCGAGACCTGCACCCAGGAACCAGCTGGTGAGGGAAAGTGCATAGACGCCGAGATCGAGTAGTGGCCCGCCGCCGAGTGCAGGGTTAAAGATGCGGTGATCCAGCGTGAAATGCTCCCCGATATCGGCGATGGTGGTGTTGATCTCGCCGATTACACCGTCGTCGCGGAGCTGACGAAGCACATCGAATTTCGGAAGATGGAATGTCCAGAACGCCTCGGCGCAAAACAGGCCCCGGCTGCGGGCCTCCGTGGTGAGTGTCACGGCATCTGCGGCATTCGTTGCGAGAGGCTTCTCAACCAGCACGTGCTTTCCCGCTTGCAGAGCGAGCATCGCGTGCTCGAAGTGAGACGTGTGCGGGGTCGCGACGTAGATGATGTCGACGTTCGGATCCGAGACGAGAGCCTCGTAGCCGACGTGCCAACGGTCAATATCGAACCGTTCGGCGAAAGCCTGGCTCGCCTCTGTTCGACGTGACCCGACGGCCGCTACTCGCTGTCTCGTGTTCCTGAGGAGCGC
>JBQDBM010000011.1:0-74099 GCA_052090925.1 Leucobacter sp.
TTCTCTTGTGCTATGTCGCGGGTCGGGCAACCTCACCACGAAAGCACGAGGCTAGTGGTGTTGTTTGCGCCCGAACACGAGCGCGATCTGGTCGACGCGAATATCGCTATTGCGCAGGAAGCGGCGGAAGAAACCTTTGAGGTGATGGAGCGAATCGGAGCTGAACTACCGACCTCAGGTTTTACCGCGGCGATCACTGATGATCAAGATCGGTTTGACTTGTGGAGCGGTGGTCTCGAGGAGCTGGTCAATTTTGAGGTCGCGGGCTTTGCCGAGTCGACTGAACGGCCCAGCCGACGAACCGAGTTCATGCCGGCCGACATCGCTACGGGCCCATACACTTCGGGGTCGTGGATCGGTATGGGACCCAAAAGTGCTGACCGCCGCAAGGCCGTGTTTATTCACGAGTATGCCCACGCGTTGCACGAATCTGCGCTGCCGTACGGCCTCTTGAAGACCTGGAGCATCGACACGGTCGAGGGTTTTGCCCAGTATGTTGAGGAACTGGCAACTGGCGAGGGCTCCTGCACTATGGATCCGCGCGCGAAAGACAATATTGCGGTTCACGAAGGCTGGACCATGGCAGATGATCGTCTGCGACGTCCAGACGCTTACCTTGGCTACTGGGCCGCCTCGAGTTACTTCCATTTTGTCGAGGCGGCCGGTGGGTCCCCCTGGCAGCTTGCGATGGACCGTGATGAGGGCCTGACAATGCCACAGCGTGCGATGCGACAGGGGCCTGAGTTCAACGAACAAGCTTGGTTGGACTGGGTCGCGCTGCAGTAATTGGCGAGTAAGAGAGCTTCGAGCGTCGCGACACTACCTGTCACCCGGGCACGAGCCAGGGGGTGTCGTGCCGTACGACCTGCTGGTCACGCACGGACAGGGCCTGTTCGGCGTCCCCCAATCCTAAACGGCGCATGTGAGATGACCTGTTATCGGTTGATCGGGGCCGATGAGTGCCCTCCTCACGCTACCGATCAGAGCTACCGTGGCAGGGAAGTGTTCTACGATGAGAACTCCTATGTCGAGTGGAGCACATCTTATTCCGGTACAGCGATTTCCCACGCTGACCCGTGGGCATCTTGTGGACCGAGCACTCGCTGGAGATCCGGCACTGATTTTGCTGCGAGGTGGGGCAGGATCGGGCAAGAGCGTCGTCGCAGCTCAGATCGCGGAGGGATTCGCGCGTGCGCGCGGTCAAGCCGTGTGGGTGCGACTCGATGAAGATGATGCGAGTTTCGGACGCATTTGGCAGAGGATCATCGGCACGATCGTCGACGTAGGGCTTGCTCCCCGGGACTCGACCGCTCACGATCTCGTCGAGGGCGGGTTCGCTACGGTGAATCGCAGTGTCCTGACGCGAACGTTTGCGGAACTCACGATGCCACTTCTTGTGGTCGTCGACGCCAGTCGCGCGTCGCTCGCCGACTCGGTGGGCGATCGGTTTGCTACTAGCCTCATCGACACCCTCGAAGCTACCGCCGACCTGTCATTCGTATTGACGATGCGGCAGCCACCGAACGTTCTGACATCGTCGGCGACACGGCTTCGGGTTCCGGTGCGCGACATTGATGCGGCTTCGCTGATGTTGGGTCGCACTGAGCTCGAGGAATTGGTGCGGCTTCGGCTTCCGAACCTGGATGGTGAGAGTAGTACGGCACTCGCCACCTCGATCTATGAGCAATCGGGTGGCTGGCCGCTCGCTGCGCACGCGCTCGTCGTCGAGCGCGAGGTGGACTCGGATACCGATGCAACTCGGCACCACGGATCATTTGTGCGGGACTATGTAGATCAACTGCTCGAGGCCAGCTCCCCAGACGTGGCAGTCACGCTCTGTGCGTCGGCGGCGTTTGCAGAGGTCTCAGCGCTGACCCTCGCGAGCATGCTCGATATTCCTGAAGCTGATGCGGCGGCCCGGTTAGATGCCATTCAGGACAGTAGCTTCGGGTACCGGGACGACGCGGCTGGTACACGATGGTATCACCACCATCAACTAGTGAGGGATGAGCTGCAATCTCGTTCGGGTACGTTGATCGGCGATCGTCGTCTGCGTGAGATGTACGCCCGAGCGGCAGTTGCGTTGCAGTCAGTTCGACAGGACTTCGCGATCTATGCTGCGTTCCGCGCAGAGGAGTGGGCATTGCTTTCCGATCTCCTCCTCCACAGAACCGAAATTGCGTTTCGCCGAAACCGGCCGAAGCGCTGGCTGAGCGAGATTCCGGGTTCGGTTCGCGAACGGTACCCGGTACTCGCGGCATTCGCGCTGCTCGATGACTACGCGTTTCCGTCGGGCCGCTTTGGTCAGGTGATTGCTGGTTTCAAAGTGTTGGCTGGGCCGGCGCTGGCCACCGCATCACAGCACGTGGGACTCACCGGGGCGGTCGCTGCCGGCATACGGATGGTGGCCGCCCGCTTGAGTGGGAATGAGAAGCTCGCGGTGACCATGGCTGAGCGCGTGCAGGAAGAGCTCGGGCGGCTCACCGAGGCCGACCTCGCCTCGTACCGGATGCCCATGGAAACCGCGTCAACTCAGGTCGCCATAACGTATATCCATGCGGGACGTTTCAGTGACGCTGAGGAGATGCTTGAGCCCGTACAGATGTGGCACGAGCACGTCGCTCCGAAAACACTCGCCCATACGACAGCGCTCGCCGCATGGTCAAATGCCTGGCGAGGTGACATGCCCCGTGCTCACGACCTCATCGAGCGCGGAAACGACTTGAGGCTCCCGTTCGGTTGGCAAGACTCGTATATTGGTGCGGGTTACCGAATCGCGGCGGCGATGGGTGCGCTTGAGCAGGGCGATTCAGGTCGCGCCGAGCACCATCTTGCTGCTCTCGCTGAGCACGAATCGACGATTGAACACTGGCCGTTTCTCGCAGTCATTGACTCGCTGATTGCCGAGTCTCACTACGGGGCTGGCGAAGCGCTCGACCGGTTCAACGCACAGCTGAAGCGCCGGCGAGGCAAGTTTCCACCACTGGCCTGGAGCAAAGCACTTCTCCAATCCCACGGTTCACGCCTGCGATGGCACGCGGGGCAAGAGATTCCCCGCAGCAAGCGCCGACACGCTGAACTCAGCGCGATCTTTGCGGCGCTGAGTCGCGGAGAGAACGAACTGGGAGTCGCGCTGACGGGCGTGTTACTCGACGATTCCCAGGGTGCAGGATCCCCCCGGGCCCGATCAGAACTCTTACTGTTGCGCGCAGAGAGCCTGCGACGATCTGGCGACACCGATGCTGCGTCACAGAGCGCTCACCTCGCTGCGGGGCTCATGGACGAATATGGTTTGTCGTTCCCCATGCGGGTCATCCCGCGCAGTGCTGCCGAACAGCTCGCGCGACTTGTGCCTACCCTGCCACTCACCCACAGTCTCCAGAGCTTGGCGCGCGAGACAGCACCGCTAACACCCGCGCAGCGGCGTACACTCGTCGCGGTGGTAGAAGCGGGCAGTGTCTCAGCGGCTGCACAACGTTTGTTCATCAGCCCAGACACAGTGAAAGCTCACCTGAAAGCGGTGTATCGCAAGCTCGGGGTGACGAGTCGCGCCGATGCGGTCAAAGTGGCAGCAGAAGCAGGGCTGCTGACACCGCCAACTCCCGGAGAGCCGTCGGAGCGGTAGTCACCTTTGCGTGGACGCGCACGATTGTAGCCCTTGAGTACACTGTTTCCGGGGACAAGGGGTACGCCATGATGAGTTCGGTGGAGTTGACGAGGTCGCGCCGCACGACGATCGCTGTGAATGTTGCGAAAGCGCTACTGCTCGCTGCGCTCACGCCTCCCATTGTGGCCGGTATTGCCCAGCGTGCGACCGCGCTCGGCTCGGGGATGGACGCGGCAGCGGTCGTAACTTTTACGGCGACCGCGGGGGCGCTGTGCGCCGTCATTGGTGCGGCAGGTCTAGGGGCACTCTCTGACCTTGGCCGCCCGACGGCTTTTACCCGGTGGGGGTGGGTGCTGCTCGGCACCATCGTTGGCACGGTGGGACTCATCGTCTTGTCGTTCGGTGATTTCCCGCTTGCGCTTACGGTCGGATGGGGCGCCGCACAGCTCGGATATTCGGGTGCGATGGCTGTTCTGCGTGTGATCCTTGCGAGCGCAGTCCCGTCGCACCGGCGCCGCGGCGCGGTTGCCGCGGTGCTTGCCGCGTATGTCGGGATGCTGATCCCGCTCCTCATCTTGCTGGTTCTCCCGGGTCGGCTCTGGGAGACGACATTCAGCCTCGCCGCGCTCAGCCTGCTGGTGCCGATTATTTTTCTCGTGGGAGCGCGTTCGATGCCGGAGCACCATGATCCTGACGTAGAGGGGACTGCGACGGAGGCGGCTCCTGACGTGCCCGGCTCGCAGCGAGTTTCTCGCACCGCATTGTTAGTTGTTCAGGCGGCCGCAAATATCGTAATGGCCGCATTCTTGAGCTATCACCCGTTGGACCTCGCGGAGCGAGCTGACGCCGATGAGGGGTTCCCTGTGCGCGCAAGTGTGTGGGTTCTCATAGCCGCAGTTGCTGGGCTCATGTTCGCCAGTACGTTGCTCATGCGTCGCCCGGAGCTGCTCGCCAACGGCCAGCGAGTGCTCGTGATGGGAGGTGGGATCCTTTCGCTCTCACTCATCATCCGTGCCGTAAGCGAGCCACTGCCGCTGATTGCGCTCGCCGCAATGTTGAGTGGCGTGGCCGTTGGCATGAACAGCTCGGCACTCCTGGCCCTTGCACTCGAGACGGGAACCCCCGAGCGCCGCGGCAAATTCATCGGAATGTACAGCGCTGCCGGGGCACTCGGGCAACTTGTTGGGCCGGTTGTTGCTCTTGGCGTGCTGGGCGTCACTGCGTCGCTCGCACCTGGGGCCGGATACCGGTGGGTGTTTCTCGTGCTCGCTGCGGTACCCCTCTTGTGGGCGACGATTCTCGCTCTGCAGAGCCGCAGATCACGCGCCTACGCGGTTGGTGCGTGAGCATGATGCGGTCGCTCTGCGCGGATTAGCCGGCAGTGGGTGTGCCGTGAACGCGATGCGAGGCCGAGGCGAACAAGTTCAAGCCGAGCGCACGCGAGAGGTATGCGCAGGTACTTTGCCCCCGGACGCTGTTGCCTGCGCTGTCCAGCAGCGGTGAATAGACCCCGAGAGCGCCTTTCCCGGGGGCGATGGCGACAATTCCGCCTGAAACCCCCGACTTTGCGGGGATGCCGATTTCGAACAGCCACTCACCCGACCGTTGGTAGAGGCCGCACGCGGCAAGCACTGACAGGGTGTCGCGGCACACTTCAGGCGATATGACCTGCTCACCGGTAATCGGGTTAATGCCGCCGTCTGCGAGTGTCGCCCCCATTACAGCTAGGTCTTTGGCCGTGACCGAGAGGGCACACTGCTTGGTGTACACATCGACGGTATCTTCCGGCATCGTGTCGATCCGTCCGTAGCTGTCCAAGAGGTGCCCGATAGCCTGATTGCGCTGATTGTGGAACCTCTCTGACAGGTACACGTTCTCGTCGATTTCCAGCCGGCGACCCGCAAATCGTGACAGTCCGTCTTGGATGTAGTCCCACTGTTCCGCGGCGGTGATCCCGGGGACCAGTGAGGTCGTGGTGATCGCACCAGCATTGACCATCGGGTTCATCGGGTGACCCTCGTTGAGTTCGACGGCCATGACCGAGTTGAACGGCAAACCAGTGTTGTTGACACCGACTCGCTCATGAACGGCTTCGTGTCCGATTGCTTCGCACACCAACGCAAACACGAACGCCTTAGAGACCGATTGAATGGAGAACGCTACCTCCGCGTCACCCACCGCGTGGTGTTCCCCATCAATCTCGATGAGTGCGATCCCGAACAGTTTCGGGTCGACCATAGACAGCACCGGAATGACATCGGCGAGGTCTCCGTCGAGGTTGTCCGCGTACCGCTCATGAGCCTCGTTCAGAAGCGTTGATATTCGGGTCCGTGACGGGAGGCGGCCCGTGGAGGTGTGCTGTTCAACTTCAAGGACGTCTGGTTCGAACACGTCAACTCCGCTCTCGCGTCTTGGGCAGGTAGACCCAGTGTTCAGGGGATCAGCACTGAGAGCAACTCTGCATTCCTCGAGACGGCGCTACTCAAGCGCCGCGAACAGGTTGCCGTTTGAGATCACGTTCATGGAGAGCGCGATAATCAGTGCGTTGAAGAAGAACGCGAACGAGGTGTGCCACACTACCGTCCAGCGCATACGAGTGGTCAACACCTTGACGTCAGATGCCGCGAACGTGGTGGCATTCGTGAAGGAAAAGTACACGAAGTCGGTGAGTCGCGGCTCAGGGGTGTCGGGGAACACGAGGGGCGGTGTCTTGGCGCGGTGATAGCGCGAGTAGTAGATGCGAGAAAAACCCCAGTTGAACATTGCCCATGAGAGCAGCATCGTCCAGATGGCGCTGAACTCGACTAGCGGGTCAACAACTTCTTGACCGAAGTTGACGATGAGCACGAATGCCTCACGCAGCCCGAGCGCGCTCGCACCAAACGTGAGGAGGGTCGAGAGAAACTTTGACAGCGGGTGTCCGATTAAGCTTCGCGTGAAGGGTGGATCCTTGACATCGAACCACACGAGTACATTCAGGCCGAGAATCGTCACGCCCAAATAAAACGTTGCGAGCAGGCACCACCCGAGAATGAGGGGTATGTCGAAGTCCTCGCCAAGTGACTGGATGAACAAGATGCCGATGTACACGAGGAGTAGTTGGATCAGGATGCCAAAGATCTCGCCGCCGACGCTGAGCACGCCGCCGATCTTTGATCGCGTAGACCCCGCGGGAGCATGCAGTATCGATTCGGCTTTCGCAGACGCCGGTGTCGAGGCCCCACCGCGGTCGTCTTGTACCGGCAAGTTCTTTTGCCGCCGCGGTAGTTTTGGGCGGGGGCCAGACGACACGAGATCGCGCATTGTGGCATCGGGAAGATACGCGCGCGTCAGTGCGACACCAATGCGCGGGAGATCACCGTCATCTCGGTAGAGCATGTGGAGAGACTCGTGGCGCGGATTGAACTTTTGTTTAAATCGGTGGAGTGAGCGGAAGCCGTACAGGGGTTCGATGATCTCGCCGAGCCGGTCAAGCACACGATATACGACGTCGGCACTCGTTTCTTCTGAGCGCACGAGCGGCGCTCCCGAGAGCGAAATGAAGTCGTAACCCTGCTCCGAAAAATGCTTGGCCGACGACGCGATGAGAAACTCCATCACCGGGCCGAACCCGCCATCTCGCCTCCGCATGACATCGAGTGTCCAGCCCGCAATGCGACCGGGATCCTGACGGTCGAACACCGGCAGCCACGAGGTGATGCCGTGCAGGCTCCCTTCCGCGTCCATCGCGATGCCGACGCGCGCTTCTGGATCCAACGCTTCATCGACGGTGCCGAGGGTGAACCGCATTTCGGGAAGTCCCTTGTCTCCCGACCACTGCTCCGAGATGGTGCGCACCTGCGTAATGACGCTCCACGGTTCATCCGAGAGTGTGACCATGCGAAACTCTATGTCCTCGCGGCCAGCACGGTTGATCGCGGTACGCACGTGATTCCACGACTTGCCTCTAAACTCGAGGCCCGGCAGGTCGACGATAGTGTCTTCCGCAACGACTATCGACCGCCAGCCTTCGGGCTTCGCGATCTCGGTGATGTCGCTCGCTGAAAATACGCAGGGCACGAGGCCCACCTGATGCATGGTTCGTGAGTAGGCCTCGAGGGCATCGGCGTGAGCACCGTGCGGCACGATGGGGTCGCCGAGCATAATCCCGACGCCCGAGTGCTCTTGGTACGCGACGGCGCCCTCGCCCACGGCAGCGCGACTGTTCTCGGGCCAGGTCGCCATCCACGAGATCGTGCCGCCGCCGAATGCTCGTATTCGGTCGATCAACTCATCGCGCCGGAGCGGCTGTAAGCCCTGTGCATGGGCGTCGAGTGCGCGACGCGAGCTTCGCAGTGGGACGCGGAATGCGCTGCGTCCGATCGCGAGAAAGGCAAGCATAGCGACCCAGAACACCGTTGGCGCTATGTACTGCCCGAGGACTTCATCTGGCCGATCGATAACGCCGAACTCCAGAAGCAGAGGGATCGTGAAGAGCCCCAGCGACGCGAGGAGCAGGTTGAGGATACCGAGGATCATCGTGCTGATCCAGGCAATACGGTAGCCGTGACGGAGCCCGTTGGCTACGAGCGCAATGATGATCACGTCGAGGGCGACGTCCCAGCCCGCGACGTCAGGCTCACTATTTCCTAGTGGCCCGTCGTAGGGCACCGCAATGTCAATGACTTGCATCGCGCCAATTGCGATGACTCCCCACAATGCGATCAGCCGCCATTCGCGAACGGTGGGGCGGCCAGCTGCGCGACGAAAGGCTGGGAGCGATCCGGAGACGATGAGCGCGACCGCCATGGTGATGGCGTGCTCAAGGTCGTAGAGCTGGCCCAGGTACAGCAGCGAGATACCTGTCCAGAGCACGACAGCGATCCGCGCGCGGAGGCGCCACGGAGACGGCAGTGTGGCGATCGCGAACACGAGGGCGGCGAGCGCTGCGCAGGACGGCCCGACATCGTAGGCCGCGGCGAGCTTCTCTCCCCAGTGCCACCCGGTTGGTGCTAGCAGAGTCGCGATGATTGCAGCCCCGAGGATGCCGACGACGTGTCCGCAGAATGCGATGATGATGGTGCGCCAGGTGCCGAGGCGCCACTCCGCCCAGCCGAGGCCACCGACCAAAAGCGGCACGATGAGCAAATACGCATAGGGCGGGGTCATGAAGAAAGGTGAGGTCAGGATCGTCCACCAGCGCCCCTCCTGAAACGCCGGAAGCCCGGTTGCGACGGCGGAAAACCACGGCTGCTCGCTCGCGGCCGTCACCCAGCTGCCTGAAATGACCCCAATACCGAGGAAGACGAGAACGAACCCGATGGTGAACGGGATGGTGCGAATCACCCGCTGCACTGGCCCGACAGGTTGGGCCACATTGACCTCTGTGGCCGGAGACTCGGTCTTTGAGTCAGAAGTGCTCATAGATCACATATTAGGCGGGTGTCGCGCGGGTGCCCTCACTGCCGGAGACAGATTCCTCGGATTCTTGCCCGCTCGGTGTCTCTTACTGCATGAGATCGAATCGTTATGCGATAACAGTCGCAACTTATTGAGTTGAGGGTTAAAGTGTCGGTTGTACGTTTGTGCGCTGAATATGGGCCGTGGGGGCTCTTGAGTGCACGGGGGACGTGCGTAATTCGTGACTTGATTTGCGCCCCCGGAGGCCCCACAGATGTATCCCGTTTCCCCGCGATCTCATGCTGCCGCGTCTAGAAATCCCATTCGCAAGCTGATTGCAGGCATCGCCGCTACGACAATGATCGCAAGTGCGCTCGTCGCCGTTGGCATTGGTGCACAGATGGCCTCAGCTGTGGGCCCCGCGCCGACCGTCGCGGCCAGTGAGTCCGATAGTTACATCGCTGGTGAAGACCTCACACTTGACCTCACGTTCACTGGGACCGAGGATGCGGGTGCGCAGTACAACTTGAGCTTCGGGATCGTCCTCGACGCAAACGTCGAATTCCAGAGCGCCGGTAACTTGTTGGGCACCCCGGTCCAGTACCCCGCGGGCACGGTGCTCACTCCGGGGATCGCTTCGGGCACCGAGCCAGCCACCTGTGAAGCGCTTGGTCTTATTACAGGTGACCAGCCTGCGGTCGGGTGTGAAGTGCCTGAGGGCAAGCAGTACTGGGTGTTCCAGAACATCGCCGACCTGCCAGAGGGTGCCAACATCAGCGATTCGTTGACGGTACGCCCCAAGGCAGACACATTCCCAGCAGGCAGCGATTTCGAGTACCAGGTCAATACCTATACAAATAGTCATCCCCGCTACCTCCCCGTCTTTCCCGGGAGCACCGGTGTCAACACCACCCCTGCAGTGGATGACACCTCAAACGCTGGCATCGTCACACCATCCACTCCGGTCAATGCCCTCCGTATCGAGAAGAGCGAGCCGAGCCCCGAGAGCGAACTGCTGCGCGGCGTGCACCAGAATGCGACGACATACACGCTGAACATCCACCACACGGGTGAGATCGACATCTCGAATGCGAAAGTCGTCGACTTCATGCCGGCAGGCCTCGAGTATCTCGGACTCGGTGGCATGGACAACACGACGAATGCGAATGGCACCCAGGGTGGCAGTAGCTCAGTTGAGTACCCGACGGCTCCGCGATTGGACGGTACGACCGCCCCGGAGACCACATGGGCTCAGGGTGCCGGGGAAACCGTGGAGACGGTCGTCCCGACCGCGACAGAGGTTGCGGACTACGGCCTCGAAGCGGGGGCTGTTTACACGAAAGTCACCTGGAGTCTGGAAACGCTGATTGCAAATAGCGACCCCCGTGGTACCGATTCTGGGGTGAAGCAGGTATACAGCGACACTGCCGGAGAAGCTGGTCTCATTCAGATCCGCTACCGGGCAGCCGTGCCGTTGTTTGAGAACACGCTCGATTTCGACGGTGAGGGCAATCAGCCAGCACCTGACAGCGAGCTTCAGATCGCGAACCTCGATAACAACCGGGGTGCATCGACGCGTCATGGGTCCTCCGACCTCACCGATCGCGCAGCCGCCGCCAACGTGTACACCAACGTCGCTGTAGCTCTCGGCACCTACAACGATGAACCTGTGTGGGATTACGACAGTGAAGACATACATGCCGTCGATGTTCACATTCTGAAGTCCGTCGTTGATAGCGAGCTCGATAACGGTGAGAGCCCTGGCTTTAGGCAGGGTAAGTTCCTGCGCTATCACCTTGATATTGCGACGAGCGAATACATGAGCGCTGCGTTGGGTGAGCCGAACGACACGGGAAACCCAGAGAACGACGTATTGCGTCTGGTTGATGACATGGCCGATGGCCTGTGCCCAGTATTTCCTCCAGGCAGTGAGGTGTGGGAGGAGGACCCGGACAACCCGAAAGGCTACCCGAACCTCGTCATTGGTAACTACAACAGCGATCCACCCAATATCCAAGAGACGAGCCTCGAGCCCGCAGATTGGAATGCTGCACTCGCAGCTGCAGGAATTGATAGTACTTGTGAGTGGACAGAGCCGGCGGGGGGCGAATCACCTGACAGGCTAGCCGGTGCATTGCTTTCAGGCATTGCTTTCGATCCTGACACCGGCAACTTCATGACGGAATTTACGCTCCCTGAAGCGGTGCTGGATGCGGCAAATAGTCACCATTCGGTCGAGTATTCCGTGCACCAGAACAGCCAGTACATCGATGTTGATGGTGGCACAGACGGTGCGACGGGGTCACAAGACCGTTTCGAGAACGAAGCCGAGATTAATGCTCGAACGACGCCGATCTCTAACCTAGAAAGTGTTACTTCTGCTTCTGGTGCGGAAGCTAATTCGGGAAAGTGGAACGCTTGGGACGACACTCACGCATCGGTGCAGGCTGGCGAAACCGGCATGACCAAGCATGTACTGCAGCGCAGCGCGGGTGTGCCCGATCGCGCTGATGTTTCAAACGCATCTTACGACTCAAATTGGGTGCGAACCCTCGATCAGAATCAACCGTTCGCGGTAGGTGACGAGGCCTGGTATCGGATTGTGGTCAGCCCACCGGCAGGTGCGGACGTGCGAAACCCCGATCTTGCTGACTTCCTCCCCGCAGGAGTCGATTTTGATACCTCGCTCATTGAGGGATCCGAGCGGCCGGAGAACACTTGGGTCATCCCAGGTGGATACGAGACTTCTGCTGACCTGCCCTGGCTGGGAGAGTGTGAAGTCGATTCTGGGTCGACGGACTCCGAACTCGATCAGTGGCGAAATCAGTTTGTTCCGGTTGGCGGGATGTCACTCGATGACAATGCGCTGAACTTTGATCTCGGATCAAATAAATGTTTCGACAGCGAAGACCGATTTCTGCCTTTCGAGGCTCCTCTCGAGATCTACATTAAGGTCACGGTGACTGACCCGAGTTCGTTCGCCGAGGTCGATATGGCTGAGAACCTCGCAAAGTTCCAGTACCAGAACGTCGATGGTGAGGTATTCGCGCAGAGTGACCGTGCGGAGATCGAATTGGATCGCACTCCAAAGCTCATCAAGGGCATCAAGACCAATTCTCATGAGGGCGGCTCGACCGATCGCGCATTCAACAGCAATATCGACGGAGAACCCGTCGCGCAGTCAGACGAGGTTGCGTTCCGTCTCGACGTGACTGCTCCGTTCAGCGCGACAAACGACTACGTCATCTATGACCTGCTGCCGGTGGGTATCACGGCCGATGACGTCGCCTCGTTCACAGCCGCAACGGCGGTAATCGGTGACCCGACAGTCGAAAGTCCGCTGACGAACGGCGAGGACTATGAAACAGAGGTTGTTGATTATGGTCAGACCGGTTACCCCACAGATATCAAGGACGCTGATGTACACAAGCGTTCGGTAATCGTGTGGAGGATCTCGGACAGCATCGACCCATCAACCAAGGCTGTTCTCGATGGGGACGGCAATGAAACGACTCCTGCGCAGGATCGTGGCTTCACTCTTGGTTACGCGGTGACCGTGCCTGACGGTGCAGACGGTGCTGGTGCGTTGGTCAACCAGGAGTACGTCAACGACGCCTCGATTGTGCAGTTCGACACTGAGCGCACCGGCGTGGACGACTCTAGGATCTTCATAAACGGTACGGATAACGTCGCGACCGCTCCGACCGATGAGAACCAGATTATTCTCGATGACACAGACAACGACACGAGCGACCCGTCGAGCGTGCGTGTGGAAGACCTCGATCTGCAGAAACGACTCATCTCCACGGAGATCGGGCCGAACAACGGTTCCAACCCGCCAGCAGGCGAGCATCAACTCGACCCGAACAATGGCGACGGCCAGATCGTGCAAGGCGAGTTTGCCACCTACGAGCTCGGGGTCACCATCCCAGCAAATACGACCGTTCGAAACGGTGTGCTTGCTGACGAAGAGGTGCTTCGTTGGATCAATGCCCCGAACGTGACGCCTCCAGGGTCCACGAACCGTGCGCTTCCCTACCATCTCGAAAACGCACAAATCTGGAATGCGCCGGGTGTAGTGAACGGTGTGGGCACGCCCGCAGTCGAGTGGGAACTCGACCCAGAGTCGGGTGCACTTACGTTCCCCGAGTTCTACCAGAACACCGGTGATGGCGACGAGTTGATTCAGGTGCGGTTGACCGTGTGGATCGATGCGCGCGACGCGAGCCACCCGAACGATGCCGCGTTCCCGGACTTCGGCAACGGCAAGCAGCTGCAGAACACGGCACGTTTTAGTTCTGAGACCGCGACCGGCGCCGCTAACCCAGTGAAGACTCGCACAGCGAACGTCAACTACATCACTCCTGCGCCGACGCTCGCGAAGACCGTCATGGACCCTGCGAGTGGCGTGGTGAAGCCGGGCGGTGACGTTAGTTACACGCTGACGGTGAGCAACGAGAACAATAGTCCTGCACTCTTCAATGCCGTGGTCTACGACTGTGTGCCGGCAGAGCTGACCGCCCCCACAGCGTTTACTACGGCAAATGGTGCGGCCGATGTCGTGGACGGTGTGACATGTGCACTCGATGCTGATGGCAACGTCGAGCTCGATGCAGACGGTGAGCCCCAGGACGCTGGCACTGGCACGCTCATCAAGTGGACGCTCACGGACCCTGTTGCGGGCGGTACCTCGGCGACACTGAGCTATACGGCAACAGCGAACCCGACTATCGGCGGCGGCCAAGTCTTCACCAACAGCGCCCACCTCGAGGGCTTCACCCTGCCAGAAGACATTGATGGCGATGATGCCACCGAGCGACGCGGCGATCGTGTGGATAACGCGCGTGAAGACGTGAACGTGACCACGGCGAGCATTGCGAAGTCGGTGAGCCCGAGTTCAGCTCCCGTCGGTGACACCGTTAAGTACACGCTGGTAACGACGCTGCCGGCTGACGCTAACTACTACGACGTCACACTCACGGACACGTTGCCGACCGGTTTGGAGTACGTCGCAGACACGTCTGATGTCGAGCTCGGCTGGGGCACTGCTCCAAATCGGCCGACCGTCGGAGAAACTGGCGGCGAGCCATCGAGCGTGAGCACCGACGGCCGCACACTTGAGTGGGACATCGTTCCCGACGACATCGGCACGTTCGATGATGTCCGCACGATCACGGTGACGTTCGATGCGAAAGTCACTGACGAGATCTTGTCATCAACACCAGAGAACACGGCGACGTTCGCTTGGAATTCTGTAAATGACGAGCCCGACACACGTCAGGATGACACCGACGACGCTACGGTGACGATACTCAACCCCGTGCTCGACATTGAGAAGTTGGTGGATGAAGAACCATCCATCACACGGAACCCCAATGCATCGTTCGATTACTCACTCACAGTGAGGAACAGCGGCAACACTGCTGCACACAAGTACACCGTCGTGGACCAGATCCCCGACAACGTGATTGTGGATGAGAGCACGATTTCGGAGGTGAGTGGTGTCACGGGCGTCCTCACGGACGAAACCGAAACTGGTGGCGGCACGATCACCTGGGCCGACATTCCGGGCCCGCTCGCGGTGGGTGCAAGCGCTGATGGGTTTGAATACACAGCGAAGTTCGCCCCGTCGAGCAGCCTCGAGGCTAACGATTTCCCGTACGAGAACATCGTCAACGTGACGAAGTACGAGTCGTTCGAGGAGGATGGGTGGGTCTACACCCCGCCGGTTCTGAACCAGGACGGCAGCACGACTCCTGGTGGCACAGTGCCAGGGGGTGCTGATGTGCCGGAAGCGAACGCTGATGCTGACGTGACCCCGCTCTTCCCGAATGTTGTGCCGGAGAAGACGGTTACGTCGCAGGTGCCGGACGAAGACTACGGTGTTGCGATCGCAGGTGAACCCTTCGGTTGGACGCTCGAGGTCACGAACACTGGCGACGGTATTGCTCAGTCCGTCAGCGTGACCGACGAGCTTCCGCTGAACTGGAGCTACGACGAGGATTCTGCCCAGATTAATGGGGTGGCTCTGAACGACCCCGAAGTGATCGTTGATCAGACCGGTAGCACCGGCGAGACCGTGACCTGGACAGCTGACCAGCTGGGATCGGTCACCCCACTTGCCGCGGACGGGACGTTCACCATCACGTTCACGGCGACGCCAAGTACCGAGGCGCTCACTACCCCGGGCACTGGTGTTGGTAACACCGCGCACGTGCACAAGAACACGCTCAGCGTGACTGCGACCGACACCCAAGGTAACGACGAGAACGGCGACGGCGACTACGTGGAAGAGGATTCCACTGCAGACGCCTACATGGCCGAGGCAGATCTCCTCCTGGAGAAAGCTGCGATCGGTGGCGTCGTCGACACGGGTGACACCGAGACGAATCTCTACGGCCTCGAAGGAGGCACCTGGGTGGCAGGCCAGGGAGTAAAGATAGACGCCCCTGCCTACGCACAGCCACAGTGGCAGATCACCGTCATCAACCAGGGCCCCGATGCTTCCGAGGGACCGTTCGTGTTCGAGGACACGACCGTTGAGCCGGACGGTGTCGACACTGGATCGTGGAGCGCACGCTACTTCTCCAGTGCGAGCGATACGGACGGGATCCCGCTGACGCTCGAGACGACCGACGATGGTTTCACCGTGACCGGTGACAACCTGAGCCTCAAGGCCGATGGCACTGACCGCATCGTGGTGACCGCTGACGTGATGACCACTGCGGGTGCGACGGCTACCGTCGACCAACTGCACAATACGGCGGGCGTGATCGGTGAGACCTACGAGTCTGACGGCAACATCGAAAAGGACAACGAGGACGACGCGGAGAAGCCGCTGAGCGTTATCGCCGATCTTGCGATTGAGAAGTCGTTCGCAAACATCGATGACGGCCACAACGCCGGGGACCCGATCTCGTGGACGATCACGGTCTCAAACAACGGACCGTCGGACTCGATCAGCTCGTCTGGTGCGCCGATCACCGTGACCGATGAGGTACCTACTGAAATCGAGAACGTTGAGCAGCTGGAGGGTACAGACTTGCCAGCGGGTTGGGCGCTTGAGCTCGAGGGCAACAGCATCACACTGACGCTCACGCCCGATGCAGTCTTCCCTGCCTCAGGTGCGGGCAGTACGGTCGACTTCACCTTTACTGGCAACGTCAAGGCATCAGTGGATGAGGACACTGTGATCCTGAATGAAGCCAACGTTACGCCGGGCGAGACGCCCGATCCTGACCCTGAGAACAACGAAGACGACACGTCGACAGAGCCCATCACGACCGACACCACTGTCGGCGCGAACAAGTACCGCGTTGAGCTGATTGATGGCGCATGGGTGCCGGTCTCTGCAGAACAGGACGTGACTGCGGGTACAACCTACAGTTACCTGTTGAGCATCACGAACACCGGTAATGCTGATGCGCGCGGCGTGTCACTGAACGACGTGCTGCCGTCGACCCTCGACCTCGTCGAATGGGAAGCTGTGGCACCCGGAGACGGCTGGGCTCTAGATCGGGACGGTAATGACCTGACGTTCACGAATAGCCAGAACTTGGCGCCTGATGCGACCGCCTCGGTCGTTGTCACCGTAACGGTGAATGAGAGCGCCACGGGTGACATCGTGAACACCGTCTGCGTCGACGCAGAGAACTCCACTGTCGCCCCGCCCGACTGTGCCTCGGATTCGACCGGCACAGACAAGCTGGTCGACTGGGAGCTTGAGAAGTCGCATACTGTTCCCGATTCGGGGGCTGTGAACGCGGGCGAGCAGGTCCGATACCTGCTCCAGGTGCACAACAACGGACCGAGCGCGTCGGACGGGCCTATCACGGTCGAAGACGTGCTCCCGGCTGGGTTCACTTATGCAGATGGGGTCGCCGTGACTGGCGGAACCGTGACCGGCACTGTCGTGGACGAAACGGATGACGGCCTTGAACGTGTGGTGTGGACGATCGCTGGCCCATTCCCGACGGGAGATGACGTTGTAACGATCGCATTCGACGCGGAGGTTGCGGTCGATATTGATCCGGATGTCTACACGAATGGCGCGCGCGTAGATGGCGTAGCGCTCGAACCCGACAGTGATCCTAACAATAACGATGACACTGACGATGTCCCAGTCGTGCGAAGCGCGGACATGAAT
Organism: Leucobacter sp.; assembly: GCA_052090925.1. Classification (GTDB taxonomy): domain Bacteria; phylum Actinomycetota; class Actinomycetes; order Actinomycetales; family Microbacteriaceae; genus Leucobacter. Next base: position 17,133 of record JBQDBM010000011.1, read on the forward strand.
ATCGCGAAGCAGGTGCAGAATGCCGATGGCGATTGGGTCGAGTCGACCCCGAGAGCTGCGGGCACCGATGCGACCTGGCGTGTGGCCATCACCAACGACGGCCCGTCGGCGGTTCGAGTGACGTTCACCGACGAGTTGCCTGCAGGCCTGACCATGACTTCCATGGATGGCGAAGGTTGGGAGTGTGACCTCACAGAGGTGACTCCGCCGACCTGTGAGTACGACGCTAACGGTGGGTTGCACCCGGTGGGTACTACGTACATCGAGTTCACCTCAGATATCGCGGCGAACGTGGCCCCGACTGAGAGTGGAGCCACGGGGCTCGTCAACTGGGGCCAGATCGACTGGATCGACGACACAACCGACGACCCAACCGACCGTGACGATGCGGAGATCACCATCTACCGCTCTGCCGATCTCGGCATCGCGAAGACGGCGCTAAACGCCGACGGTGACGAGACGACGAGTGCGATCGCAGGCGAATCGCTGTGGTACAGCCTCGACGTGTGGAACGATGGGCCAAGTGACGCGGTCGCACCACTCGTGGTGCACGACACGCTGCCAGATGGCATCTCGTTCGTGGGCTTGACAGGCCCGAGCGCGGAGAACTGGACGGCTTTGGTGGATTCGGCGAACCCACAGCTCGTAACGTTCACCCGCACGCCAGCGACCGGCATCTTGCACGATCAGCATGCGCCAGCAATTCACTTCGAGGTGGCGGTTGACGAGACCGTTGTCGCCGGTGTGGATCTCGACAACGTCGCTGCGATAGACGAGGAGACGCTCGACACCAACGGTGACCCAACCAGCGAACCCGAGGCTCCAGACTCTGACAACGCCGTAGTGACGGCGGAGCGACAGGTCGACCTCGGAATCGAGAAGTCTCACGACCCTGACCGCGTACGCGTCGGTGATGAGCTCCCGTTCACCCTGCAGGTCACGAACCACGGGCCCTCGCAAGCTACAGGGGTCACGGTCACCGACACGGTGCCCGCAGGTCTCACGGTGCTCAGTGAACTCGGACCTGTGCTCGGTGTCGGGGGAGAGTCGACCGGGTGGACGGTGGAGTCAATCACTCTGGCGGATGGTGAGAACCCAGCAGGCGGTGCGACGGTCGTCGCAACGTATGCTGATCCACTGTCCTCAGGAGAACGGGCGGCACCGCTCACGCTCACAACGCTCGTGACGCCCGAAGCGTACGACAGTGTCGTGAACGTCGCCGAGGTATCGGCTACCGAGCCCGAGCCTGATCCGGATCCGAACCCGAACCGCGATGAGGATCCGGTGACCGTGCCAGCGCTCGTGACGCTTGTGACTGAGAAGACCGCCGTGGGCGACTTCCAGGTCGGGAAGACTGGTACGTTCGAGATCGAGGTCCAAAACCTTGGCCCGACCGCCGATCCCGGCCCAATCACGGTGACTGACACGCTGCCGCGAGGCCTGTCGTTCCATTCTTCGCCGAATGCGAACCCCGAGGTGAGCGGTCAGACCGTCACCTGGGTACTGGAAGATGGCCTTGAGGTGGGCGAGAGCGCATCGTTCACCCTGAAGGTGAATGTGGCGCAGGGCGCATATCCTGAGGTGACGAACGTGGTCACGGTGGATTCGGCCGCGGAGAAGACACCGGAGTCGATCCTGAGCGATGCCGCGACAGTCACCGTAGCTGCGGCTGATCCGCTCGCGATCACCGGTGGCGACATCGCTGCGCTGTGGATACTCCTCGCGCTGCTCCTCGCCCTCACCGGAGCCGCTTTGCTGCTGCGGAGGCAGCGCGAACGGGCAGCAGCGATGCTTGAGGCGTAACGCACGCGCCGCCAGGTGTGGTGCCGGCCCAATTGCGGTCGGCACCACACCGCGGAGTGTTGCGTGAGCACAGAGCCGGCAGGCTGAGAGCACCTCGCATAGAGTTCTGAGATGATCGAATGGAAGCCGCACGAGCGCGGAGAACCATTCGCATTCATTAACGTACGGGAGATGAAGTATGTGCCGACCAGTCAGGTGTGAAACTTGCCAGAAGACCACCTGGGAGGGCTGCGGGGAGCATGTCGCATTCGTCAGGGAGACAGTGCCTGCGGCGGAGTGGTGCGGAGACGACCACTAGTCGTTGAGGTTCACAGCTGCTCGCCGGACCCCGCACCAGGTTCCGCGAGTGAATCCGTCTGTTCCGCTAGTGTAGAAGTCTGGGCCCACAGGCTCACAAAGTAGTCGCACACATCCTCGACGGAGAGAGATTTAATGAAGACTTTCACCATGCCCGGCACCGACATCGTTGCATCCAACGTCGTTCTCGGGCTGATGCGGATTCAGGACAAGACCGATGAAGAGGTGCGCACGCTCGTCAGCACCGCACGAGATGCGGGCATCAATTTCATGGATCACGCCGATATCTACGGTGATGCACCGCAGCACGGATGTGAGCGCCGTTTTGCAGAAGCGCTGAAGCTCAGCTCGTCAGAACGTGAGCAGTTCATCATTCAGTCGAAAGCCGGCATCGTGAAGAGCGGCCCGTACTTCGACTTCTCGTACGAGCACATTATTGAGTCAGTGAACGGCTCACTCGAGGCGCTCGGCACCGATTACCTCGACATCCTGCTGCTCCACCGCCCCGACGCCCTCGTCGAACCAGAGGAGGTCGCCCGTGCATTTGATGAGCTCTCAGCCTCGGGCAAGGTCCGTGCGTTCGGTGTATCGAACCAGTCCCCACGACAGATTGACCTCCTGCGTCGCTATGTGACGCAGCCGCTCATTGCGAACCAGTTGCAGATGTCGATCACTCACGCACCGATGGTTGCGCAGGGCATTGCCATCAATATGGAGGCACTCGACCAGTCGGTTGTGCGCGATGATGGGATCGTCGACTACTGCCGGCTCAACGACATCACCATCCAGGCGTGGTCGCCATTCCAAGCCAAGTTCTTCGATGGCCCGTTCCTGGGTTCTGACCGCTTCCCCGAGCTCAATGCCGTCATTGACCGCCTCGCTGGGAAGTACGGAGTGCCACCCGAGGCAATCGCGGTGGCGTGGATCACGCGGCACCCCGCACAAATGCAGGTGGTGCTCGGGACAACCACACCGGAGCGCGTAAGTGCCGCCGCTCTCGGTTCGGACCTGCCACTCACGCGCGAAGAGTGGTACGAGCTGTTCCGCGCGGCTGGCTACACGGTTCCCTGATCTGAGTTATTCGCGGGTATCCTAACTACGGGGAGCCCGATGGTGTTGAGGGAGCGCCGCTTATCGCGGCGCTCCTCAATCACGCTGATGACCGCAATCACGAGGCCGATGGTGACGACGCCAGCCCCAACCCACCCGGGGGCAAAGTAGCCGAGCCCTGATGCGATGACGAGACCACCGAGCCACGCGCCAAGGCTGTTGCCGATGTTGAACGCAGCGTGGTTGATCGCGGCCCCCAGCAGTGCCGCCTGGTCCGAGATTCTGATCATTCGTGATTGGACGGCTGGGACGAGACCGGCCGTGGTCAGCCCGAGCAAGAATGCGGTCATGACGAGTCCCGCGGGGTAGCGACCGAGGAGCGCGTAGAGCACGAGCGCTGCGATGACGGAAATGAGTCCGAGAATCATGGTGCGGCGGGGAGCACGGTCGCTCAGCCATCCTCCGAGGAAGTTGCCGATGGTCATTCCAACCCCCAGGATGCCCAGGATCCAGGGAACGGCCCCGGGCGGAAGCCCGGTCTCTCGCGTCGTCACCTCTGCGATGTAGGTGTAGACGGCGAAGAAGCCGCCGAACCCGACGGACCCGACCGCGATCATGATCCACAGTCGCGGGTTGCGGAGTGCAAGGAGCTCAGCCAGCGGGCTCCGGGTGGGGTTGCCAGGGAACCGGGGGAGGAAGAGCCAGCTCAGCAGCAGCGTCACCGCGAAGATGAACGCGACGAGCACGTATGCCCAACGCCAGCCGGCCAACTGCCCGAGCCAGGTGGCGAGTGGCACGCCGATGACGTTCGCGATCGTGAGACCTGAGAGCACTAGTGCGATCCCTCGCCCCTGCTTACCGGGGCCCATGATCCGGGCGGCGAGCAGTGAGGCAACCCCGAAGTACGCTCCGTGGGGCAGGGCCGCGATAAAGCGGAACGCGACGAGCCCGCCAAATGTCGGCATGAGCGCTGATGCAGCGCTGCCAACAATGAAGAGCCCGAGCAGCCAGAACGAGAGTCTCGTCTGTGACATGCGGGCGGCCAGCACCGCGAACGTCGGCGCGCCAATCACTACCCCGAGCGCGTAGACGGTGATGAGAATGCCTGCTCGCGCGATCCCGGCATCGGGGGCCTCATCAAATCCCGGAAGCAGGTCGCGAGCAATATCCGGCAAGAGGCCCATCGAGGCGAACTCGGTGACGCCGATGGCAAAGCCTCCGAGCGCGAGTGCAAAAATGGCGAGTGCCCGGCGGCGACGAGTGAGCTCGGGTGGAGAATCGGTCAGCGTCAAGGCGCGCCTTTCGAAAGATTTGCAGGGTCGGCCGGGCGCCGCGGTACTGCAACAGACTAGTGCCTGAGGCGGGGCTTGTGTAACAGTCAGTGAGCGGCAACAGTGGAGAATGGGGGATAACTGAATGGAACTCATCGATTCGCTGCAGCAGCTTGCCGACCAAAATTATTCGGGAGTGGCGTTTCTCACTGCCTACGGTGTCACGTGGCTCGTCTGTGCTGGCGTGTGGCGAAGCGCCCGTGAGCGCACCGCCGCATACGTCACGCTGTTCCAGGGCGGCGTCGCGTTTCCGCTTGCGCTCGGGCTTTCTGTGCTTATCGGAGCGCTCGGAGCTGACCGGCCAGTGGATCCGGCGATCACACAGCTGTCGATCCTGATCGGAACCTCGCAGTTGCTTGGTCTTCCGTTTCTCATCTACCTGATCGTAAGCCGGCGCCACACACTCCTGCCGTTTGCGTTCGCCGCGATCACGTCGATGCATTTCGTGCTGTACTCGTGGCTCTATCAAACACCGCTGTACATCGTGATGGCCGTGCTCATTTCGCTCGGCACGATGATGGTCATGACGGCGACCCCTGAGCAGCGTTCACGGGTCGCCGCGATGCGCGTGTGCTTGCTCACCGGTGGGCTTCTGCTCGTGACTGCGGCGACGTTCCTTGCCTTGCGCGCGTTCGCAGAGTGACCTATCTGGGCGAACTCCCGTACCGCTGCAGCGCATATGCGTGTGGCTTCACTTGAGATTTTAATTATTGTGGATTGGGGAGATGTGTGGGCAAGATTGCCGCATGAGTAATGGGGAACTCACACCAGGCAGGCGTTTTCAAATCATTGCGGTCAGCATCTTTGGTGCGATTGCGGTGATCACCTTTTTGGTGGCGTGGCTACTCGATGGTGGGGCAGCTGAAGCGCTGCGCATGATCGCGTATGTTGCTGCGGGGATCTGCGCAGTGATCGGCATCAGCTTCGCATTCACCGGGGGCACACGATGAGCGGATTACTGCTCACACTGAGCATCGTCGGCGGCCTGGCGGTCATTGGGTTCATTCTGTTCGTCATCATGGGAGCGGCGACAGGGTGGAAATCCGTGGGTGCGCGCCGAGTGCTCTCCATCGCGTTTGTGCTCGCCATTGTGTGTGCGGTGCTTGGAGTGGTCATCGCAATAACGGGCGGCTGACGGTCGGGTGTCAGGGCGCGGCCCATTCTTGGCATACGCTCGATACATGGCCCGACCCATCATCATTGACACTGACCCCGGTATCGACGACGCGCTCGCAATCATGCTTGCCGCGGCGAGCCCTGAAATCGAGCTGCTCGGCCTCATCGCCGTCGCGGGGAACGTGGGGCTTAACCACACGGCCGCGAACGCCGCCGCACTCGCGGATCTGCTGGAACTCGACTGCCCGGTCGGCCGGGGTGCTTCCGGCCCGCTGTGGCGGCAAGACACGTTGCCGGCCGACGAAGTGCACGGCGCGAATGGTTTTGCTGGGTATGAGCTGCCAGCCTCGACCCGACATCTCGAGCCTGGTGTGCAGCTTATGGCGCGCCTGATCGACGAGAGCGAAGAGGCTGTCACCGTGGTCGCAATTGGTCCGCTGACCAATCTGGCGCTGCTTGTGAACCAGTACCCCGACACGGCACGCAAGATTGAACGCATCGTCATCATGGGCGGCGGCACTCTCGACCGGCTGGGTAATGCCACCCCGGCCGCTGAGTTCAATATCTATTACGACCCCGACGCTGCCGCGCGCGTATTTGCGGCGGGGATCCCGATCACGATGGTCGGGTTGAACGTCAGTGAGCGTGCCCTCGTCGGCCGCCACCACCTCGGTGACCTATGGGCGTCGGGTGGGCCCATCGCCGACATGGTGGGCCACCTCATGGATGGATACGTCTCGGAGGAGACTGAGGACGGCATGGCCCAGCACGACTCAGTCGCGCTCGCGGCTGCACTCGACCCCACACTCCTCACCACCAAGCATCTGCACGTCGATGTGGAGAACACGGGCCGCCTGACCTCAGGCATGACCGTCGTCGATTTCTCCGGCATCTCAGGTGAGACGCCGAACTGCGATGTCGGCTTGTCGTTCGATGTCGAACGCTTCAGATCCCTCCTCAACACGAGGCTGAGCGCGCTCGACCAGCGAGTTAAGTCGGCCTGACTCGTTACGCTCGCAGTATCTTCTCCATCGCCTTGCCTTTCGCCAGTTCGTCGACGAGCTTGTCCAGGTAACGCACCTCGCGCATCACCGGGTCTTCAACCTCCTCGACGCGCACACCGCAGACGACTCCCGTGATGAGCGAGCGTGACTCGTTCATGTTCGGCGCATCTGCGAAGAACGTCTCGAAATTGACCTCGCCGTCGAGCACGGCCTTGAAGCTTTCGGCGCTGTGGCCGGTGAGCCAGAGGATGATCTCGTCGACCTCCGCTGAGGTGCGACCCTTCCGTTCGGCTTTCGTGACGTAGTGCGGGTAGACGCTTGCTACGCTCATACGGCGAATTCGGTCGACACTGCTGGCCATACGTGCACTCCTGCTCGATTGATATGCCTCGTACCCGCAAGTGTAGACCGCTGACATACGTGGACGATGGGCAGATGGTGGGCGCTCTGCCTTTCGGTCACACTGTTACACCTCAGATTGAGCACCCCAAGGCGCCGCCGTAAACTAGAGCAACTTCATGTGGACCAAGAGCGAGGGGATTTCATGCGCGCGGTGACGTACCGTGAGTTCGGCTCTCCTGACGTATTGACGGTTGAGGATGTTGCGTTGCCGCCGCTCGGGCGCGACGCGGTCCTCGTGCGGATCCATGCGGCCTCGGTCAACCCCGTCGACTGGAAGATTCGTCAGGGGCGCCTCACCTCGGTGATTGACACCGTGTTCCCCGCCATTCCCGGCTGGGACTTTGCCGGAGTCGTCGAGGAAACCGGCCCCGCCGTCACGGAACTTGTGCCCGGGGACCGGGTCGTCGGATATGCGAGGATGGACACGGTGCAGTGGGGGACCGCGGCCGAGTACATCATCGCCCCGATCCGGACCGTGACGCATGCGCCTGCCAACTGGTCGCTGCAGGAAGCATCGACATTGCCGCTTGCGGGGCTCACCGCCTACCAGTCACTTACGCACTCACTCAGCCTCGTAGCGGACGACGTACTGTACGTGAACGCGGCTGCGGGCGGTGTGGGCACGTTTGCGTTGCAACTCGCCGTTAACGCAGGGGCCACTGTTGTCGCGTCAACGTCGCGCAAGAACTTCGACTACGTCGAGAGCTTTGGGGCACTCCCAATCGATCGGCATGCACTGCTCGTGGATGAGCTCGCCCGGCACGGGCTGAAGCTCACCGCAGCCTTTGACGCGGTGGGAGGGCAGGCGCTTGACGAGGTCGCGGCACTCGCACCACGGGTGTGCTCGATCGCCGACGCTCGTGTCCGCGACCACGGGGGCACCTACGTGTTCGCGCGACCAGACCGGGATGACCTTGGCGCGCTCGTTGCGCTCGCAGACCGAGCCGCGGTACACACGGAACTGTCCGAGGTCTTCCCTCTGGAGGAGACATCGGCCGCCCACGCGCTCAGCGAACAGCGCAGCACTCGAGGAAAGATCACCATCTCCGTCGCGTAAGCGAGCGGGGAGAGAAAGAGAATTATGGCAGTCACTATCGGCATTGATGTCGGCACCCAGGGCAGCAAGGCGGGGATCTACACGCTTGACGGCATCCTGGTCGGTCAGGGGTACGCGGGTCACGAGCTCTCCTACCCGGGCCCTGGCCGAGTGGAGATGGATGCACACCAGATCATTGATGCCGCGGGTCGAGCGGCCGCGGGGGCTGTACGTGCGGCGGCGGAGTCAGGTGTGGCCCCGAGCGAAATTCAGGGTGTGGCATTCTCCGGAATCTTGTGCGGACAGGTATATGTCGATGAGGATCTCAACCCGGTCCGCCCCATCATCCCGTTTCTCGATGTGCGCTCGGCCGAACTCGCAGCAACCGCCGCGCGTGAGCTCGATCCAATCTGGGTGACCGAGTCTGGCACCTCGACCCTCGACGCCTATGCTGCGCCATTCCCACTGCAGTGGGTACGCGACAACGAGCCAGATGTCTACCGGCGCATCGACTCCGTGCTCTCGCTCGGGCCTTTTGTCGCAGCACGGTTTGCTGGGCTGAAGTCGCGCGACGCGTTCGTCGACCCGACCAACCTCTCCGGCTGGGTCGTTGGGTGGGATGCCGCTACGAAGAACTTTTCAGAGCGGCAGTTCGAGCAGTTTGGTCTCGACTTGGGTCACGCCACGCGAGTTGTTCCGTCCACCGAGGTTATTGGAGGAGTCACGGCCGACTTCGCACGGCTCACTGGGATCCCTGCTGGGACCCCAGTTGTTGCGGGCGCGGGCGATGTAATGCAGTCGAACCTGTCAAGTGGCCTGCTGCGCTCGGGACAGGCCGCTGATGTCGCGGGCACCGCCAGTATTCTTACGCTCGGCGTTGATCAAATCGAGCCGGCAGTGAGCAAGGTGCCAGGCATGCTGTACTCCCTCGGCACCATCGAGGGACAGTCGTTCTACTGGGGGTACGTGCGGGCGGGCGGACTGTCGCTGCGGTGGTTCCGCGACAGCCTCTCGGGGCTTGGATCCGATGACGCCGCCTATGTGGAGCTTGACCGCCTGGCGCAAGCCGCGTCAGCGGGCAGCGACGGCACACTCTTTCTCCCCTACCTCTCGGGCGGCAACCCAGACAACCCCAACGCGTCTGGCACGTGGCTCGGGCTGGACGCCGGAACAGATCAGGGAGTGCTGTGGCGCTCGATCCTGGAATCCATTGCCTATGAGTACTCCGACTTTCTCGGTGAGTTTGCGGCTGGAGGACTCCCTGTCTCTGAAGTGCTCGTTACCGGCGGCGGTGCCCGGAGTGCTATCTGGAACCAGATCAAGGCTGACATCATCGGAGTGCCGTGGAAAGTGCCACAGCGAGGTGACGGGGCCATTCTCGCGAATGCGGCGCTCGCCGCAACGGGCATTGGGCGAGTGGGATCTCTCGAGACGACGCTCGGCGAATGGCTCTCGGGTGGCACCGAATACACACCGAACCCTGCTACACATGAGAAGTACCGCGCGTTCGAGGGGATCCGAAAGGATCTGCTTGGGGGACCGATGCGAGACGTGTTTGCTGGCGTGAAACGCCTGCACGAGACAGACTGAACCACGAAACTCCAAGAAAGGAACAAGATAATGACTCTGCTAGTTTCCTGGGCCGAGACCGACCCGAAAACTGAAATTTTCCGCAGCGAAAAGTCAGAAGAAATCGCAGCAAAGCTTGAATCGCTCGGCGTTGCGTTTGAGCAGTGGGACACCAACAAGGATCTTGCTGACGACGCCGACCAAGAGGCCGTGCTCGAGGCGTACCGTGAGGAGGTCGACCGGATCACCCAGCGTGAGGACTACCGCACGATCGACGTGCTGCGCCTCCACGACTTTGGGCAGCCCGACTTCCGAGAGAAAGCCGATGCTGCTCGCAATAAGTTCCTCGATGAGCACGCGCACGACGATGACGAGGTGCGGTACTTCGTTGACGGCAGCGGTACGTTCTACCTCCACATTGACGGAAACGTACACGGCCTGTTCTGCGAAAAAGGCGACCTTGTCAGCGTGCCACACGGTACCGTGCACTGGTTTGACACCGGTGAGGCAGCCCCGAGCTTCTGCGCGATCCGCTTCTTCCACGAGGGCGAGGGCTGGGTCGGCGAGTTCACGGGCAGCCCGATTTCACGGCAGTTCCCGACACACGATCAGCTCGCGGCTTCGCGTGAAGGGCAGGCGGCATGACGACGTCCGTGACGCTCGACACACCTTCAGCGATCGTTCTCGACATTGAGGGCACAACCTCGTCGACCTGGTACGTGCACGAGGTGCTGTACCCCTACTCGAGTGAACGGTTCGCGCAGACACTGAATGAGCGGTGGGATCATCCTGACGTCATCCGTGCTCGGAGTCAGATCATCGAACAGGGTGGACTGACTGAGGCTGCCACCACCGAGGAGCTCGTCGCCGTGCTCGAGGGTTGGTTAGCCGCGGACGAGAAGCGCACCCCGCTGAAAACGCTGCAGGGGCTGATCTGGAAAGACGGCTTCGAAGCGGGGGATCTTACCTCGCACTTCTTCGACGACGTGATTCCCGAGATCAAGCGGTGGCATGAGGCCGGTATACCCCTCCACATCTTCTCGTCGGGTTCAATCAACTCGCAGAAGTCCTGGTTTGGAAACACCCCTGGCGGGGATCTGCTGCCGCTCATCGGCTCCCACTTCGACACCGAGAATGCGGGGCCGAAGCGCGAAGCAGCTTCCTACGACGTGATCGCGAAAGAGATTGGCGAGCCCGCCGAGCAGATCCTCTTCTTCTCTGACCTGGTTGCGGAGCTCGATGCGGCCCGCGAGGCGGGTTGGCAGACGGTGGGCGTACGCCGCGAAGGTGATCAGCACTACGACGCCGGTGTGGGCGACCACACCGAGATCGGGTCGTTTGCACAGGTAACATTCCGGTGACACGCTTTTCGGTGGGAGAGCAGAGCCCGCGCGACCTCGGTGCGCTCGAGACCATGTTCGACGTCGTGGTTATCGGTGGCGGCATCTCGGGCGTGCAGATCGCACGACACAGTGCCGGGCGCGGGCTCCGTACTCTCCTGCTTGAGCGCGACGACTTCGGCTCAGGAACTTCATCGGCAACGACCAAAGCAATTCATGGTGGCCTGCGCTACCTCGAACAGTACGAGTTTGGTGTGGTTCAGGAGTCGATCACGGAGCGCCGTAATTTAGGGATCGCGGCACCACACCTCGTGGGACCGCGACGCTTCCTGCTGACGGCGTGGGACTGGTCGAAACCACCGGCCGCGGTGCTCGGTGCGGGGGTTGGCCTTTACGAGGCGATGGCGTGGCGTCGGAACGTCGGTGTGCCGAAAGACGTAAAAGCGCAGCGCTTTCGTTGGGTCGGTAAGAAGGCGCTGCTGAACCGCGTCCCGTGGCTGGACCCCGAGGGACTCCGCGGCGCGTGGGCGCACGACGATTCGTTGTCGCTGCACCCGGAGCGTCTGCTGCTCTCGCTCGTCCGGTCGGCCACCGGCCTGGGTGCGACCGCGTTGAATCACGCAGAGGTGATCGGTCTCACCACCGAACCAGAGGGCGCCGCCTCCCGCGTGACCGGCGTGAAAGTTCACGACCGCCTCACGGGGCAAGAACACGTCGTGCGATCCCGCGTCGTCATCAACGCGGCGGGTCCGTGGGTGGACCGTGCACTCGGTGATCTCGCGGGTCGCGCCGGCATTCGTGTGCGCCAGGCGAAAGGTGTGCACCTGCTCACCGGTTCGCTCGGTCAGCAAGACGCCGTGTACGCGCGCGGGAAGAATGGCTCCCACTTCGTCGTGAACCCGTGGCAGAGCAAAACGCTCATTGGGCCCACCGACACTCCCATTGACGGCGATGCCGATAGCGCCGAGGCCACCACGGACGACATTGACCACCTGTTAGCAACCATCAACTCGGTATCATCTCGCCCGTTTGGTGCGGACGATATCGAGGCAACGCTTGTGGGTGTGCGTCCGCTCGTCGACGACGGGAAGCCGACGCAGAAGGCGTCACGCCGCTTCGACATCCACGACCACTCGGAGCGTGGGCTGCCCGGCGTCTACTCGGTGACCGGTGGCAAGTGGACGACGGGTCGCGCGATGGCTGATCAGGTGTTGGAGCGCATTATCCGTTCCGAGCCGGAACTCCCACCGACCCGTGATTTTGACTCTCGAACGCTGCCCGTAGCGGGAGCGTTCGGTGACTACGGATCTGTTGAGGCCGCATTCGAATCGGCGCTGCTTCGGCGCCCCGAGGTAGGGCTCCCGCGGTCCGTGCGGCTGCACCTTGCGCGCATGTACGGCACAGAACACGAGAAGATCCTGGACCTTGTCGCGGCGTACCCCGACTTGGGGCGCAGGCTTTCAGACAGCCCTGACCGCCTCGACATCGCGGCACAGGCCGTGTATGCGGTGCAGGCGGAGGACGCATTCACACTCAGTGATGTCGTCGACCGGCGCCTCGCGCTCGGCTCGTTCGGTGTGGTGTCTGAGGCGGAACTGCGTGGCGTGGTCACCGTGATCTCCGAGTTGCTTGGTTGGGATGACGCGCAGGCGGCGGCGCAGATCGCCAAATATGTGGACGCGCAACAGCGCGTCCAAGACGTGATCGCGGCGGTGCGGGCGGCAGAACGACCGCGATAAGGCGGCATCCTTGTCCGATAGCTCTCGGTGTGCTTCGATGACTGAGACGACAAACATTGGGGATACCAAGCATGGGGGAGACCTCCGAAGCCCGAGCGCAGTTGGACCAAACGGGGCTGGCCACTGCTTTTCTTGCGGTTGACCCCTCGGCGAGGCTGCAGGCTGCGCTCACCGCGGGGAGCACACCGCACCCTGATCACGTCGCTGTGCTGATCGCGCAGTGCCGCACTGAACCTGACTTCTACGTGCGTGACATGCTGACGTGGGCACTGATCCGACACAGCGCAGCGATCACGCTGCCGCGGCTTCTCGAGGAGCTGCACGCTGACATCGCGCAAGCACGATCCCAAGCACTCCACACACTGTCGAAGATTGGTGATGTCCGTGCCTGGCCCGCGATCACCGATGAGCTACTGACTGACCCAGATGACGAGGTCGCGCGAGCCGCATGGCGAGCCGCGGCGGGGATCGTGCCCGCCGCTGATGCGGAGGACCTCGCGCGAAGGTTGACGGGTCAGCTCGCGCGAGGAGACCGTGAGGTACGGCTGAGTCTGAGCCGGGCGTTCGTTGTGATCGGAGAAGCCGCCGACCCGGTGCTGCGCGAAGTCGTTGCAGAGACGGATACGAATGCGGAAGTGCGGCTCCAAGCTGCGGCGATCCTGATGCTGATTGCTGACCCCGAGCTCGGCTACGATGCCGCGCTCTATGAGTCCGCACGCTAATGCAGGAACCCAGCACTGCCACCGACACCGCAGTTGCATGCCTTTGACGCAGTAACCCAGTACCCTTTTCAGTGTGAGGACGGCACACTTGGCTCCACCGCACGGGAGCATCTTCGTAACCGAGTCAGTTGACCCCATTGCTCGAATGGAGCCGTATGGTGCAGCCCACCTGACGGCCCTTGTGGCGACGGTGGTGCTCGGAGCGCTGCTCGTGATCGCGGCACGGAAGCTCCGCGGTGCCACGACTGGCAGCACGCAGCGCGAAGAGCGCGTCCTTACGGCCGCTGGCTGGCTCATGCTCATTCTCACTCTTTTGTGGATGGGGTGGAACATGCTGCCGGCGAACTGGAATATCGACCAGTCACTGCCGTTTCACCTTTCGGATGCACTTCGGATCGTGACCGCGATCGCGCTGCTCACTCGCAGCGGATGGGCGATCGCGATAACCTACTTCTGGGGCCTGACGCTGAATCTGCAGTCGATCATCACCCCCGACCTCAACTACTTTCATGCTCCAGTATTTGAATACTTTGCCTACTGGTTCCTGCACATCGCAGCACTACTCACCCCCGTGGTGTTTGTGTGGGGGCTCGGCTACCGTCCGACCTGGCGCGGGTACAGCGCCACGTTTGCGGTGACGGTGGCGTGGGCGGGCGTCGCTGCGATCGCGAACGCGCTTACGGGCGCGAACTACATGTATTTGGCCCGAGCCCCAGAGGGACCGTCGGTGCTCGACCTGCTTGGCCCGTGGCCGGTCTACTTGCTGTGGGAAGCCGTAGTGATTGGCGCCGTGTGGGCCCTCATCACATGGCCGTGGACGACGGCACGGCTCCGCGGTGTGCCGGTCGGCGGGCTCGGACTCGTGTCACGAAATCGGGCCCGCGCCTGAACAGCCCGAGCCCGATACACACTTTACGCGCTAGTTAGTCCGTGATGAGCGTTTCGTAGGCGTCGGGGTATTCGCCCAGCCACTCCTGCACAGCCTGTTCTTCCTCATCCACGTACTCGTTCATGACGAGGTTCTCGAGGGCGGTGTACGCGTCGTCCTCCAGATGGATGCCGGCCATGTACTCGGCGATCTCTGGGTAGTCTTCGCTGAAGCCAGCCGTCGCGAGCATCTGTAGTGGCTCAGGCTCGCCCATGATGCCGTCCGGGTCTTCGAGGTCACGCAGGTTGAATGCTGCGTTTGACCAGTGGGGGCGCGAGTTCGACACGACGATGTTCTCTTCGTTCTCGACGGCCTCCTGCAACGTCGCGAGCATCGCGGCGAATGACGAGGAGGTGAGCTCGAAGTCTTCGTGCATGCCGTACTCAGGCATGGTCACCTGATCGATGTGCTGCATCTGGCCCGCCCCGGGCTCAATGCCGGTGATCTTCCCGTCGAACATCTCGGGATTCTCCGCGAGTTCGGGGATGGTCTGGATGTCGACGTAGTCGGGAACAGCGAGCGTGATGGTGCCGTTGTCGTAGAAGCTGTTGAGCACCTCGAGGTTCTCGCTGTACTCATCCCAGTAATCTGATTGCGTGCGAACGGGCCATGCTGACGAGAAGATGTCGATGTCTCCCTGCGCAACCGACGTGTAGAGAAGAGCCGCCTCAGTCAGCGTTTCTAGCTCTGCGTCATAGCCCAGTCGCCCGAGCTGTCGGCCGCGTCGGAACCACTGGCGCAGCCAGCGAGTACGAGCGCGGCCGAGGCACCCAGTGCGAGCCCCGCGATAATACGGTGCTTCATCTTCATTGCTTTCGTGGTCGTGCATTCCTTTCACCTCGTGCGTATGCGCACGGTTTTCAGCTGTTCAGAATCCTTGATAGCGGTGGTGAGCGTGAAGCCAAATGAACCAGGTTAATCCGTCAACAGACCCGGGTACGCATCGGCGTGGTCTTCGAGCCACACATCGACAGCACCCTCCCGGTCATCTGCATACTCATCGCTCGTGATCAGGCCCTCGAGCGACCCATAGGCATCGTCATCAAGGTGGATATTGGCGATGTACTCGGCGGCCTCGGGAAACTCGTCGGAGAATCCGAGGTTGCCGAGAATGTGATATCCCTCAGGATCCCCCATAGAGCCTTTCGGATCTTCAAGGTCTTTGACGGGGAATTCGGAGTTCGCCCAGAACGGTCGCCATAGTGTTACGACGACGTCTTCCTCGCTGTCAATTTTGCTCTTGAGCGTCGCAAGCATCGAAGCGGTTGAAGAAGTGACGAGTTCGTACTCCCCCTCCAGTCCGTAGTCGGGCATGACGTGTTCCAGTGTTCGCTCTGTCAGCCCGGCGCTCGGCTCGATACCGATGATCTCTCCATCGAATCGATCTGCCTGCCCTTTGAGGTCCGCGATCGAGTTCACGTCTTCCATATACTCAGGTACGGCGAACGTGAGCACTCCGTTGTCATAGTAAGTCGCGAGGTCTTCGATCTGATCGCCGTACTCGTCCATGTAGCTGGCGTGAGTTTTCTCGGGTGCCGCGGACGTGTAGATGTTGACATCGCCCTCCGCCAGACCGGTGTAGAGGAGGCTCGCTTCACCAAGTTCTTCCATCTCTATGTCGTAGCCCAACTTGCCGAGCTGGTCGTCGAGCAGGTACGCAAGGCTCAGCCCGTCGGTCCACCCCGGCAGGTAGCCAAGTGTGATCGTGCCATTGCCTGCGCCGTTTGCACCATCCCCGCTACTTTCTCCGGTTTCATCGCCGCTTGCACAGCCGGTGATCGCGAGGCTCAGTACGGCTCCGAGTGCCAGAGTCTTCGTGATTGTGTGTCACCTTGGTTGAAAGTGTTTTCATCTGAAAGTTCCTTCAGTGTGTTGTTCTCATGCACCTACATAACAAAGACCGCCCAGGCACAGCCTTGGACGGCCTTTGTTATATGTGAGCGCCACTGAAGTGTCAGCGCTCGTACATTAGATGTGATTACTCGGTGATGAGGCCCTCGAACGCGTCGGGGTTCTCGGAGATCCAAGCATCGACAGCGCCCTCGGGGTCATCTGCGTACTCGTCGCTCGTCACCGTGCTCTCGAGTGAGCCGTACGCTTCGTCGGAGAGCGTGAGCCCACCCATGAACTCAGCGGCATCGGCAAACTCTTCACCAAAGCCGTCCTTGCCGAGGAAGTGCAGGCCCTCAGGCTCACCCATCGCGCCTTCTGGGTCCTCAAGGTCCTTAATGGGGAACTCTGAGTTTGCCCAGAATGGACGCCATAGCGTGACGACGATGTCTTCCTCGTTGTCGATGGCCTCCTGCAGGGTGGTGAGCATCGTTGCGGTGGAGGAGGTGACGAGTTCGTACTCACCATCCAGTCCATACTCGGGCATCGCGACGTCCTGCGTCTGTGCGGTGAGGCCTGCACCGGGCTCAATACCGATGATTTCGCCACCGAACTGATCCGCGTTGCCAGCAAGATCCGCGATCGAGGTGATATCGGTGTACTCGGGGACCGCGAGAGTCAGCACGGCGCCATCGTAGTAGGTGCCGATGTCCTCAATGCTGTCGCCGAACTCTGCCATGTAGTCGGCGTGAGTTACCTCGGACCAGGCAGAGGGGTACATGTCGAAGTCGCCGTTTGACAGTCCAGCGTAGATGACGCCGGCATCAGTGAGTTCTTCCATCTCGACGGTGTAGCCCATCTTGCCGAGCTGGTCCTCGAGCAGGTACGCCATGCTCAGGCCGTCAGTCCATGATGGGAGGTAACCGAAAGTGATCGTGCCCATGTCTTCGCCACCGGCACCGCCTTCGTCGCCACCGTTGGTGTCGCCGCCGGAGCAGCCTGCAAGGACGAGGCTTGCTGCCGCACCGAGTGCGAGTAGTCCTGTGAGCTTACGCTTCTTCATAATTTCCTTTCGTACCGCGCACAGTGTCGCGGAGGGGTCGGATGGTTCTTGGTAAGTTCTTTTAGCCGACGGCGCCGGGAGCTGCTGGGCGCAACGAGGCTTTCTCTTTCTCGGCTTCGTCGCGTGCGTCGCTCGCTGCGTCGCTCTTGCCGCCGTTGTTGCTCGGGCCGCCGTTGTTGCTCGGGCCGCCGGAGTTCTGCTCGCTGCGTCGCTTCCGCATCACACCGAGCAACGAGTGTTTGAACTCGGACGGGTTGCCGAGAGCGGCGGTGACGCGGTCGAGGAAGACAGCCACGATCACGACGCCGAGGCCTGCCTCGACGCCCTGGCCAACGTTTAGAGTCGAGATCGCTGCGACGACCTCCTTACCGAGGCCGTTCGCTCCGGCCATACCGGCAACAACAGCCATCGACAGAGCGAGCATGATCACCTGGTTGATGCCGGCCATGATGGTGGGCGTCGCGAGCGGCAGTTGAATGCCGCGCAGGATCTTGCCGGGCGTCGCACCGAATGCGTAACCAGCCTCGACGGTCTCTGAGTCCACGCCCCGGATACCGAGTTCGGTGAACCGGACACCGGGTGGCAGCGAGAACAGCACCGTGGCAAAGACGCCCGGTACGAAGCCGATGCTGAAGAAGATCACTGCAGGGATCAGGTACACGAATGCCGGCATGGTCTGCATGAAGTCGAGCACGGGTTTAATGACGGCGCTAAAAGCATCATTGCGTGCGGCAAGGATTCCGAGCGGGACAGCAATGATCACCGCAATGAGCGCAGCGATAAGCACGAGCGCGAGTGTGAGCATCGCATTCTCCCACTGATCCATGGCCACGATGAGGAGCATGGAAATCAGTGTGCCGACGGCGAGCTGCCACGAGCGCACCAGCCAACCGATCAGTGCAAACACGACAATCAACACGGGGAACGGGATCACGGTCAGAATGTCGGCTAGGCCCTCAACGAGCCAGCTCACAACAATCGTGACAAGGTCGAGCAGCCAAGCAAAGGTCTCTTTAAACCAGTCGAGTGCGCTATCGGCCCACTCGCCAACGGGGATGCGGAATTCCATGTCCATTAGCGCACCTCCTCATTCTCGCTAGCGTCTACTTCGACGGCAGCTGCCTCGTCGCCAGCAGCTGTCTCGGCCGCAGCGAGTGTTTCGGTGATGGTGGATTCTGGAACATCCAGAGTCGGCTCAATGACGGGAATCTCAGTCGTGGTTGCCGGGAGGTCCGCAAGCGCTGCGAGCAGCGTGACGCGTGGAACGACGCCGATGAGGCGATCCTGGTCATCGGTCACGGCAACGGGCAGGGGACTTTCAACCGCGAGTTCGAAGAGCTCAGCAATGTACTGATCTTTCTTCACGATCGAAGGAGTGTCGCGCAGCCTGGCGGTCAGATCGGTGTCGCCCTCGCGAACCTGCCTGAGCACATCCTTGTCGCGTACGACACCAAGAAGCTTCCGCGAGCCGGTCGTGACGAAGCAGGCGGAGGTCTGCAGGTCGCGCATCATCCTGAGCGCGGTGCGTGGCCCAGCCGTCGCCGGGACCACCGCGCGGGGTGGCTCCATGACATCTCCGGCGGTGAGGACCCTGGCACGGTCAACATCCTGTACGAACTGCGCAACGTAATCGTTGGCGGGGTCTGTGAGAATGTCGTTCGGGGTGCCCACCTGCACGATGCGGCCGTCCCGCATCACGGCGATCCTGTCTCCGAGGAACATTGCCTCGTTGAGGTCGTGCGTAATAAACACAATGGTCTTGTTGAGTTCCTGCTGCAGTTCGACCAGCTGCTCTTGCATTTCACGCCGGATCAGCGGATCAAGTGCGGAGAATGCCTCATCCATCAGCAGCACATCAGTGTCAGCAGCAAATGCGCGGGCGATGCCCACACGCTGCTTCATGCCGCCGGAGAGTGCGTCGGGAAAGTGTGCTTCCCAGCCGCCGAGGCCCACGCGTGTGAGCCAGTGACGGGCGCGCTCCTGGCGCTCTGACACCCCGACGCCCTGCAGTTCTAGACCGTAGGCCACGTTGTCGAGCACCGTACGGTGGGGCAGCAGTGCGAAGTGCTGGAACACCATCGACATATGGTCGCGTCGCAAGCCTCGAAGCTCGGTGCCGCTTCGCCCAACGACCTCAGCCCCAGCTACCTTAATGGATCCGTCAGTCGTGGGGTTCAACCCGTTCAGCATACGGATCAGCGTGGATTTGCCTGAGCCGGAGAGACCCATGACCACAAAAATTTCACCTTTTTTCACGGTGAACGATGCGTCGATTACGGCGGCGGTGCCGAGCGACAGCAGCTCATCGCGTGTCGCGCCCGTGCGAAGGCGTTTCACAACCTCTTTCGGGCGGCGCCCAAAAACCTTATAGACCTGCGACACTTCGATCGCAGGCGACTCCGCAGAGTCGGGCGCAGGCGTCTGCGCTTCTGGGGAACTGGTCACGATTACACTCCTTGTGGACGCACATCTCATCCAGCGGGGGTCCGGGTTCGCGATGCGGGATACCGTCCCAATCCGTTATTCAGCTGGGCGGATCCTGCGCGGAAAGTCATCGGGACCTCCCACCAATACGGCGAACCATACGCTCATCGCACTTCGACAAAATCGAGATGGATATCCGCGGACCGTAAATGTTCAAACGTTGAACTCTGCATATTGACGGTAACAACCGCGCTATCCGCCTGCAAGGTGAAAAGGGCGCGTTCAGTGGCTATGTCATTCAAAAGTAACGTGCTGATCAGGGGTTTTTGTTGAGACGTCATTGTTATATGGCGTCACGCTAGAACAGCCGCGTCAGTGCTCTCCGCGAGTGTGGACACACTGAAAAAGGGCGCAATGCTAGGCGTTGACCCCGAGATCGTTCTTAATCTTGGTGGTAGACACGCCCTCGGTACGGTCGAGGTACACGAGTTCACAGTGGTCGCGGAGCACCTCGAATCGGGCATCACCCTCCCAATCGCCCCCCATGACCACGGTATCGATGGCGTACCGCTCGACATCGCTGATTTTCTGTTCCCACTCATTCTCAGGGATCACGAGGTCGACGTAGCGGACGGCCTCCAGCATCATCTTGCGGGTTTCGAAGTCGTGGTAAGTCTTCTTGCCTTTGCCCTCGTTGAATTCCTCTGTGGAAACGGCGACTACGAGATAGTCGCCGAGGGCTCGTGCGCGTTGCAGTAAGCGAATGTGGCCCCAGTGGAGGAGGTCGAATGTGCCGTAGGTGAGAATGCGCTTCACGCGAATACTCCGATCAGTGTCGGGAAGCGAGCGGCAAGCTCGCGGGGCTGCACACATGGTAGTACAGCCCAGTAAGCTGACGCCATGAATGAGGGTCTGTATGTGGTGCGCAAGTGGGTGAAGCCTGAGGACCTCAACCAACACGGTGCGTTGTTTGGCGGACGCCTGTTGCAGTGGGTCGATGAAGAAGCGGCCATCGTGGCCGTGACGCAGCTCGGGACGGTTGACGTGGTCACTCGGCACATGTCCGCCGTCAGCTTCTCCGCCAGGGCAGACCTCGGCGATCTGCTCGAGCTCGAGTATCGCGTGGTGCGCTTTGGCCGGACATCCCTCACCCTGAGTTGCCGAGTTGAAAACACCGTGACGGGTCAAGAAGTGCTGACGCTCGACAGCATTGTGTTTGTGTCTGTCGACAAGGCAGGGCAACCCGTTGCACACGGTGAATCTCAGCAAACGAGGGGAGCCGAGCGGCTGCGGAGCGTAGATAGCTGAACACTCGGGTGTGCGATATGCCGAAACGCTAGTGGAATTGCACGGCGTGCGCCAAGATAAGTAATACGTGATGCCCCTCCAACCTGTGCAAGGGGCCATGTCGGCCTGGGAGGAGCAGAATATGACCGCGACTGAATCCAGCCATCAACCACAACGGAATGACGGGATCCGCACCGCCTTTGGAGTTGGCGGCCTTATCGCCATTGTGATCGGCCTGCTCATCCTCTTCTACCCGGGCAAGTCGGCCGTCGTCTCGATGACAATTGTTGCCGGCATCCTCGCCGCCTACGCACTTGTGACCGGAGCCGTGTATGTGGGTTCGGCTATCTTCAGCAAATCTCAGGGTGGTTGGGCGCGCACCGGCCACATCGTGCTGGGGCTGCTGTACGTCGTTGCGGGTGTGGTGCTCATGGTGAACCTCACCGCAACCGGAGGGTTCCTCGCGCTCTTTCTTGCCATCGTGATCGGCGTCATGTGGATGATGGAGGGTATTACTGCATTGTTCACCCTGAGCCAGAACCCCAACCGCGTGTGGACGATCATCTACAGCATCATCAGCATCATTGCGGGTCTCACGCTTGCATTCTCACCACTCATGGGTGCAATCACTCTGTGGTGGCTGCTCGGCATCGGGCTCGTCGTTATGGGTGTGGTGCAGGTGGTGCGCGCGTTTAAGAGCTGAAGCGACCTCAGTTCGTGGGGCTCACAAGCAGTTCGCGCAGCTGGGCCGCGGTGCGCGGGTGCGCGAGCGCTTCGTCCGTGCGCTCTCCGTTGTGGTATCCCCATCGCACAATGGCGGTCGGGATGCCGTGCTCGGCGGCCCCCTCGAGGTCGTGCACCCGGTCGCCCACCATCACGGGACGCGACAGGTCGACACCGGTCTCGTCCAGCTGACGCAGGGCCTCGCCAATCACGAGGGATTTGCTGGTGCGCCCAGCCGCCTCGTCAGACCCGACGCGCACGAGAAAGTACCGTGACAGATCGAAGTGGTCGAGCACGCTGTGTACCTGGTGCTCGCCTTTCGAACTCGCAACGGCCATCGGGATTCCGTCGGACGCGAGCTCTGCGAGCAGTGGCGCGATACCGCTGTAGACAGCCGAGCGCCGACCCAGTCCCTGCAGTTCGGCGATGGTCCGCTGAGCAGTGAGTGTTTCCATGGCTTTCTCGGGTGGCATGCCGAGCACCTCGATGAAGCCGTCGTAGAGGGGCGGCCCGATCAGACGCTCCAACTCCTGCAATGATGGGACCGGCCAGCCCACGATGCGCAGAGCTTTCGAGATGCGCTGTGTGATCTCGCCGCCGGAGTCGGTAATCGTGCCGTCGAGGTCCCACAGAATGACGCTCCAGTGCTGGAGCTCAAGTTCGGTCGTCATCGCATTGCTTTGAGAACTTCGGCGGTGATGGGATCACGCCCCGCTGCGAGCGATACGTACTTGCGCAGTACGACGAGGCCCCAGTCCGAGCCCTTATCGATCTCCGCGGCGACAAAACGGTCGGTGGTAATCAGCGCGAGGGCTTCGCGTGCCGGCATCATGACACCCTTAATCTGATCCCTCGGTTTATCGGAGACTGTCGACCGGAGCCGCTCCATCGAGCTGAACAGGGGCAGCACCAGCTGCCCCTTGGTGGAGCGAATCGTACGCACGCGGATGCCCTTACGGTTCTTCTTCTGGACGGCCCCCGTGACGTCCGCCACGAGGTACCCCTCGCGGAGGCTCGTGAGGAACGCAGCGAGGTGCTCGTGGTTCGGCTCAGCCTGGAGCCCAGTGAGTGCCTCACGCACTCCTACGTTCTCGTAGTCGGCGGAGATATCTGCCGGTGCCTGCATCTCATCCATGCCTCCAGCCTAGCCAGACTCGGATGCGCTTCTTCTCACTCAGCTTTCGTCGTGAAGACCTCGTGCAGTCAGCGCTTCACCGATGAGCTCCGCGTGCGCGACCGTGCGCAGCGCAAGCGGCACCAGGTAGGCGCGGGGGTTCCGTTCAAGCCCTCGTGCGCGCGCCGCTGCACGCGTATCGTGTGCGATACCGAGCACCGTTGGGATAGTGCGTAGCACCAGCGAAAGTGCGAGTGCGACACGCTCGGGCGCCACCCCATAGCGGCGGAGTGGACTGAGCACCCAGGTGATTGTCTCGGCGGTGTCTTGCGTTGCGGTGGTCGCCGTGACCGCGCTCGCCGCAAGAATGAGTGCGAAGAGTGTGCCCACCACTGCGAAACCGCGCTCCCATCCATTTTGCCAGGCCTGGAATGCGAACAGGATCGCAGCGACGATTGCGAACCGCGAGGCAATTCGTAGAAAATCGTGGGGCCGCAGCCCAGCAATGACGCCGAGCGTCACCGCGATCGCCAGGGCGACGGCGGTGCTCGGTACCGATCTGAGTGCGACGGCAGCAGTGGCGAATACGAAGAGTCCGAGCAGTTTCGCGCCGGGACGCAGCCGGTGCAGCACCGAGTGGCCGGGTAGGTATGCGCCGAGCGGGTTGAACGTCATGCGACGGACTCTCGATAGTAGGTGATGGCAGCCGCCGGATCTCCGTCAAACACCACGCGTGCGCCGTCGACCACGAGCGTGCGATCCGCCCGTGCTGCGAACTCCAGATCGTGCGTCACGATCACTACCTGCTGCGGGAGGCCCAGGAGGAGATCGCTGATCTTGCGGCTGTTTCGGAGGTCGAGCAGCGTGGTGGGTTCGTCGGCGATGAGGATCGTCGGCGCCGCCGCAAGCACACTTGCGATAGCGAGCAATTGCCGTTGTCCGCCAGACAACGTATGCACTGAGCGATCCGCGAGGCTCGCGAGCCCAAAACGGTCGAGTACCGCCAGAGCGGCAGCCCGGCGTTCGGCTTTCCGCTTGTGTGTGTGTCGCAGTGACAGCGCGACGTCTTCGATCGTGGTTGGCATGATGAGCTGCGCGCTCGGATCGGTAAACACAAAACCGACCTGGCGTCGCACCGCGGCACCCTGCTTGACGGTGTCAAGGCTTTGGTGATCCTGATCGAGTACTGCTGTGCTCCCCACGCCAATGCGCACCGTCCCCGTTGTTGGCTCGATGAGTCCATTGCAGAGCCGTGCGAGCGTCGATTTGCCTGACCCGTTAGCCCCAATGATGGAGATGCGCTGCTCGGTCAGCGTGAGTGAGGTCGGGTGCAAGATCGTTACGGGTCCATCGGCCGTGGGCGCGACGACCGAGGTCTCGTGGAACGTAATCACGTGTGCCCCGGGCCCTTACGCGTTTGTGCGGGCGGGAATGAGCGCAGGGAATGCGCGATGCACGGCGGTCGCAACGATGGCCATGAGAATATTCTTCACGATGTCACCGGGGTAGAACGCAAGGTCAGCAATAAATGCCTGGCTGAGTGTGAGGTCGGCAAAGCGCGACATGCCGATCGGGCCGAGCGTGTGGATGAAGACGAGGCTTGACCCAAACCCGGCGGTGAAGATGAGTGGGATGCTTGCCGCGATCTTTTTGCGGGGGAGCCGCTCGACGACGAAACCGCAGAGCATCGCTGCGAATGGGAAAGCGATGAGGTAACCGGCTGAGGGCCCGACGAACGGTGCGACGCCGGCTGACCCGCCAGCGAACACGGGGAGGCCGATGGCGCCGACGGCTAGGTACAGCAGCACCGCGAGCGCGCCCCGGCGGGCACCGAGCACCGCACCGGCGAGGAGGACCCCAAATGTCTGAAGCGTGATTGGTACGAGCCCACCGACGCTGATGGCAGGGAGTAACGCGCACACCGCGATGAGGGCGGCGAAAGTTGCGATCAATGCGATATCGGTGGCCGTACTGCGACGCCTGGGGCGAGCAGACACCTGAGGTTCTTGTAGTTCAGCCACTTGGGTCTCCTCGGTTGCGGGGTTCGTGGCATGCATAGTGAGTTTGCTGCTGGCCACTGGACAGGCCTGAAGAAACCTGACCTGAACGGTGTTCTGGTGAACGGTGTTCAGGTTATCGCTATGCTGGGTGAATGCGCAACAGCCGGGATGATGTCGTCGCCGCCGCGTTGCGCGTGCTCGAGGCAAACGGGCTCGAATTCTGCTCGATGCGCCGCGTCGCGGCCGAGCTCGATGTGCAACCCAGTGCCCTGTACCACCACGTACCGAACAAGCAGACCCTGCTCGCACTCATGGCCGACGAGATCGTGCGCGATGTGCGCGGGGATACCGCTGAGAATTTGTGCCTGTCACTGCGCGGTGCGCTGCTTGCCACGCGCGACGGTGCCGATGTGGTCGCGACGGCGTCGGCGTTTCGACTTGGGGCCTCGACGCTTGAGGCCCGTCTCGCTGAACTCGTCGGCTCGGACGGCGCTCGCACGCTTCTGCTGTACACATTCGGACATGCTCAGGCGTCGCAAATGCAGGCGCAGGCGAGCGAGGTCGGCGCCATCGAGGCCGGAGTTCTCGCAGCTGCCCCCGACCCGGAGGCTTCGTTTCATCGCGGACTCTCGATCATCCTGGCCGGCCTGCGGGTGGATAGCCTGCGCGACTGACGTTCTGACGCCCCAGCATGTGCCGCTGCCGTCCCCCGCGCAGGGAATCTGCGCAACATCGGGGATCTGCACAACCGCGGATCATTTTCGCCGGAACCGTCCGATTTAACGCAGATCTCCGATTCTGTGCTGATCGCACCCGCACAGCTGCACCGGGGAGATGCACCATGCACTCGAGAGGGGTGTCGATAGGCGCGCGTGGCCAGAGTGTTCTTAATATGGGTACATGTCGACGTCCAGCGGTCCCGTGTCACAGCCCGACAGTGCGGTGCACAGCGTCAAACTGCAGAGCCGACGGCGAATTATTGCGTGGGATCCAGGGGTCGACACCCTCATTGCGCTCGGTACCTTGCTCACATTTTGGGGCTGTTACTGGGCGGGCGCCAACGTCAACGGGTGGTTTCTGCTGAGCGGGGTTGTCGTTGTCGGCACGCTGGTTCCAGCACTCACGGTGCTGTGGAAGCGCCGAGAAAATATGGAGGGGCTGGGGATCAGACGAAAGTTTCTCGTTCTGTCCCTTGTGATTTCCGTTGTGCTGGGGGCCGGGTCGGCGTATCAATTGTTCGGCTTGGCCGCAGGTCAGGGAGTGCCGGTGTTGCCTCACTTGTTGGCGAACCTGATGGTGTTTTGGGAGCCGTTCTTTCTGTTCGGGTGGCTGTTTCTACGGTGGGAACGTGCGTTCGGCTGGCTGCCGGCAATCTTGCTTACCGGGGTCGGCTTCGTGCTGCAGCACATTGGTTCGGTGCCGTTCGCGGCAGCACTCGGCTTCGGGGCATTTGCAGTTGCGTTCGGAATAGTATTTGTGTTCGTCCGCAATCTGGCGATCCTGTGGCCGCTGTTTTATCCGATTGCAAGCGGTATCGGTACGCTGCAGGCAGGTTTCGTGATGGATTGGTCTGATGTGATTTCTGGAGCCGTACTACTCGTGGTCCAGATCGCAGTCCTTGCGCTCGTATGGTGGTGGACTCAGAAGAGGGTGTTCTCGTCCTCCATGCCGCGCATGGCGTCGTAGTCGAGCACGAGGCAACGGATGCCGCGATCCTCTGCGAGGGTGCGCGCCTGAGGCTTGATCTCTTGCGCCGCAAACACACCCTGTACGGGGGCGAGTACGGGGTCGCGGTTCATGAGTTCGAGGTATCGTGTGAGTTGCTCGACCCCGTCGACGCCGCCGCGACGTTTGATCTCGATGGCGACGGATTCGCCCGAGGCACCTTGGGCGAGGATGTCGACTGGGCCGATCGCCGTCATGTACTCACGCCGCACCAGCCTGTGCCCATCGCCAACCAGCTCAATTTGTTCTGCGAGCAGCTCTTGCAGGTGCGCCTCGACACCGTCTTTAATCAGACCAGGATCAACGCCGAGCTCGTGTGAGCTGTCGTGTAGAACCTCGAACAGTGTGACGATCAGCTTGTCACCGGTCTTCGACTGGGAAACCTGCCATTGCTCGGCGATCCCTGATTCGCGCTGCTCATCATCGAGCTCGAGCACCGTGAGTGTGCACGGTGGACTCATCCAGTTCAGGGGTTTGTAGGAGCCACCATCGGAGTGCACGAGAATGCTGCCGTCACCCTTCAGCATGAGCACACGCTTTGCCCGTGGCAGGTGCGCGGAGAGTCGGCCAGCGTAGTCCACGGAGCAGTCAGCAACAACGATTCGCACCGCGCCAGTGTACCGTCATCTGAGCCTCAGTGCTGTGGTCAGACGCCGAGCACAACCCACCGGTCGCGGTGCGCGCGGATCCCGAGCGTGAGCGCACGGGCAAACATGAACGCGACGGTGAACCCGGCGGTGAGGGCGACGAGCGCTGCAGTTCCGGTCGGCACGAAAGTGACGATCGCCCACAGCACAGGCAAGTAGACGGCGAGGTTCACAAGGCTCGTCCAGGCCAGGTAGCGTGCATCACCCGCACCCATCAGTACTCCATCGAGCACAAACACGTACCCCGCGAGCGGCAGCGAGAGCCCGAGCACTAGGAGCGCCGGTGGCAATACCTCTAAGACCGCCGTATCGGTCGTAAAGACGTAGCCGATGAACGGGCTGCCGGCCATGAGCAGTGCGCCAACGCCGACTCCGCAGATGATTCCCCAGAACACGGTGCGACGCACGACCGCGTGGGCTCGGGCCGCATTGCGGGCCCCCAGCGCATCACCGACGAGTGCCTGCGCAGCGATCGCGAGAGCGTCGAGCGCGAACGCTGCTGTCGAGAAGATGGTGAAGACAACCTGGTAACCGGCGGTCGCCACGGTGCCGTGGGTCGTCGCGGCAGCGACGGTGAGGAGGAGCGCGGCCCGCAGCCCTGCGGTACGGATGAAGAGCCACCAGCCACTTCGGCCCGCCTGTTTCAGGCCATCGCGGTGTGGAAAAAAGCCGGCCCCGACACGACTCGCGTGTCGCCAAATAATGAGTACATACGCCAGCACCATGCCCCACTGAGCGATCACCGTTCCGGTGGCGGCCCCGGCGACACCCCACCCGAGCCCGTAGATGAGTGCCCAGTTGAGGAGGGCGTTCACAGTAAAACCGATGCCGGCGACATAGAGAGGAGTGCGAGTGTCTTGCAACCCGCGCAACAGGCCGCTGGCCGCGAACACGAGCAGCATCGCGGGTAGGCCGAGGCATGAGATCTGTAAGTAAGTGAGCGCAAAAGAGCTTGTGTCGCTCTCGGCCCCAAACACCATGATGAGGGGGCGACTCACTACCCAGAGCCCGAGCGCCAGGATGATGCCGATGGCGATGGCCAACCACAGGCCGTCAACCCCCGCTTGTACCGCTCCTCGGAGCTCGCCCGCACCTCGCCTGCGGGCGACGAGCGGTGTGGTGGAGTACGCAAGAAACACCATGAGCCCGACTGCTGTCTGCAGTACGGCGCTCGCGACGGCGAGCCCTGCAAGTTGCGCGGCACCCAAGTGCCCAACCATCGCGGAGTCAACGATCAGAAACAGCGGCTCTGCGATGAGTGCACCGAGTGCCGGAAGCGCGAGGTTCGCGATTCGGCGGTCGATCCTGCGCCTCACAGACCGCGGTGTCTTCGCTCGGGTACTCACCAGACCAACGCTACCGGGCAAGTGTCATGAGTGCCCAGTAGGGTGGAGCGCATGAGCAACGCATCGACTGGCCTGGCCACTACCGGGATCAACCTCGCAGAACTCGACCCCGCGGTTCGCCCGCAAGACGACCTCTTCCGTCACGTCAACGGGAGCTGGATCGCGCGCACGGAGATTCCTGCAGACAAGGCGCGATACGGCTCGTTCGCCGTGCTCGCAGAGAATGCGGAAGAGGCAGTGCGCGACATCATCACAGGCACGGAATCGCCCGAACCCGGTGCGGGGGCGCAGACTGAGGCGGACAAAGTTGCGGCGCTGTATGCGAGCTTCATGGACACGCAGCGCGCTGATGAGCTTGGTGCGGAGCCGATCCGGGATGAGATTGACCGTGTGCTCGCGACTCAGTCGATGCAGGAGCTGACGGTGCTGGTTGCCGAGCTCGAGCGGCAAGGGCTCGGGGGATTCTTTGGCATGGGCGTCGACAACGACCCGGGCGACCCGAGCCGTTACATCGTGTTTGTGATGCAGGGTGGCATCGGCCTGCCTGACGAGTCTTACTACCGTGAAGACCAGTTCGCGGAGATTCGGGATCAGTACCGTGCGCACATTGCCCGTATGCTCGGGCTCGCTGGCCTTGATGACGCAGAGCGACTCGCAGATCTTACCTACGAGCTTGAGCGCCGTATCGCTTCATTCCACTGGGACAACGTCGCAAGCCGCGACATTCAGAAGCTCTACAACCTGCGCACCTTTGCGCAGCTGCAAGAGCTGACCCCAGCACTCAACTGGTCCGAGTACCTCGCCGCGATGGGTGCCCCCGAGCACGCGTTCGCCGAGGTCGTCGCGGCCCAGCCAGACGCGTTGACGGGGCTTGCGTCGCTGCTCGTTGATGGCGAGCTCGAGGCCTGGCAGGCGTGGGCGCTCTGGCAGATCGTGCGATCATCAGCCGCCCTACTGTCCCAGGAAATCTCACGAGCCAACTTTGAGTTTTACGGCACCGCACTCACGGGAGCGACAGAGCAGCGCAGCCGGTGGCGCCGCGGGGTTTCGTTCGTTGAGGGCTCGATGGGTGAGGCCGTTGGGCGTCTCTATGTTGAGCAGCACTTTGACGAGTCAGCCAAGGCGACGATGGATGACTTGGTCGAGCACCTCGTTGAGGCCTACCGCGAGTCGATCGCACAGCTCGACTGGATGGGGGAGGAGACGCGCGAGCGTGCAATCGAGAAGCTCGAGAAATTCACCCCAAAGATCGGTTACCCGGTGAAGTGGCGCGACTACTCGATGCTCGAGGTCGATGCCGGCGACCTGGTTGGGAATGCGCACCGCGTCTCCGAGATGGAGTTTGCGCGTGAGCTCGGGAAGCTGGGCAAACCCATTGACCGTGACGAGTGGTTCATGACCCCGCAGACCGTGAATGCTTACTACAACCCCGGGTTCAACGAAATTGTGTTCCCGGCAGGTATCTTGCAGCCCCCGTTCTTCGACAAGCACGCCGACATGGCCGCAAACTACGGTGCGATCGGGGCGGTGATTGGCCACGAGATTGGGCACGGCTTCGATGATCAGGGGTCGCGCTACGACGGTGACGGCAAGCTCACGGACTGGTGGACTGAGACCGATCGCGATGCGTTCGAGCAGCGGACGAAGTCGTTGATCGACCAGTACAACGCGCTTTCGCCCGCGGGGGCGGAGGGTCAAAAGGTGAATGGTGAACTCACGATCGGTGAGAACATCGGCGATCTGGGCGGTCTCGCGATCGCTTGGCGCGCGTACCAGCACTCGCTCGCCGGTGAAGAGGCACCCGTTATCGACGGCGTCTCGGGAGCAGAGCGGTTCTTCCTCTCGTGGGCGCAGGCGTGGCAGCAGACATCACGCCCTGCTGAGACCGTGCGCCTCCTCACGATCGACCCGCACTCGCCGAACGAGTTCCGCTGCAATCAGATCGTGAAGAACCTCGATGCGTTCCACGACACCTACGGCACCGCCCCGGGTGATGCGCTCTGGATGGACCCCGAGGAGCGCGTCAGTATCTGGTAGCGCACTAGGCCTTTGGTGCTGCCAGGAACCGTGAGCGCGAGCCAGCGGATTTTGGGTCGCTCCTAGAGTGTGTCTGACACCTGCCGGGCATGCCCAGGTGAGCGGCGCAGGCCGCTCGCGATGTCAATGACGGGCACTGCTACGGAGAGTACGGGCGCGAACCACTTCTCTACCCCGGCACGACGCCTTGGCGCTGCCCTTGGTTAGGCGCATCTCATCTACCAACTCCAGGGTCGTGGGTAAGTGCTGCTTGCGCCTGAGCCTTTCGGGCGCCTTAAGGGCTTCAAGATGCCACACTGAGCGCCGCAATAACCCAGTTCGCATTCTGTTTTCATCCGAGTGGAGTTCAAAGCGAGGGTGATATCGAGGGTGATGTTTGGGCGATCTCGTAATTTGGGACGCCGCGCGAGCCTAATGTTTCCTCCGGCAGGGCGCCTCCATGTCCGCATCCAATTTGCGGTACCGACGCTGATTCTTGAATAGATTCACACATGCGGAGGCTGCCCGGTACTTCTGCAGTAGAGATGCTTCTGCGGACTATTTCTATAGGGGAGGCATGTGTGTCTGTGAGTCACGCACATTCGGGGTCCGCGATTAGACGGTCCCGTTTGAGTCATCGGAAACAAAATCTATTGAAGAGAATGCTCGCGGTGATTAGTGCGGTCGCCCTCGGCATTAGTGTGCTCGTCGCAGGC
The DNA here is from genome assembly GCA_052090925.1 of Leucobacter sp. Lineage (GTDB taxonomy): Bacteria > Actinomycetota > Actinomycetes > Actinomycetales > Microbacteriaceae > Leucobacter. The sequence goes on from JBQDBM010000011.1 coordinate 48,361, forward strand.
GGCACTGCGGCGCAAGCCACCACACCCGGCATCAAAATCGATCTACTGCACGACGGGCAGGTTATCGGTGATGACGCCGTCGTCCCCGAGGGGGATGACATTCTCCTGAGAGTGCAGTACGACGCGAACCAACCGATCGACGGTATCCAGATCGTCTTCACCTTGCCGGCCGGCATTACAGCCCCGAGCAGTCTTCCCACTAACGAAGCCATCGAATCGATTGTCGATAACGGAGATGGTACGTACACAGTCACCTTTCGGGATCCCGTCCCCGCTGACGTCAGCGAAGGCGCGTTCGCACTGAATCTGAAGGCGGGACCGGTTGACGAAAATACACCGGTCGATATCTCGTGGACGATCGGGGAGGATGCGGGCGGTGTTCGCATTGTCGTTGAGAATGATGTGCCCCCGGTAGAGGAAATCACTGATGGCTACAACAAGAGCGTGAACCCGAGCAACCTCGATGGCTACGTACTACGGGGCGACGCGCCAGAGTATGAATTCCTCGGTCTCGATCCGACAATTGCGGATGCGGTGCTGACCTATACGCTCGTGCTTTCCTCTTCGGAGGCGCGTACCGGTTACTCGATCGCGGATGAGCTTGCGGCGGGCCTCGGCTTCGTTGGCGACTCGTTTGAGGCGACGCTCACCACTGCCGAAGGTGCCGCTCCCTTTACTTTCGATCCGACTGTCACCGGCAACTCATTCTCCGGTGCTGTGGACGTGCCGGCGCAGTCGACGCTGCGTATCACTTATCAGGTGCAGGTCACCGATATCGAGGAACTCGAGACTTTGCTCCAGGCACAGTTCGAAGAACGCAACGACTCCCCCGGGAATTACGAGATCCTGCTGCCAAACGATGCGGTCTTCGGCGGTGAGCATGAACGTTCTGTCAACGTGCGAATTCGCGGCAGTATCCCGGGTGTTGGCATCGGTGACAACTTCAACAAGTGGGGCAACTGGTCACTACGCGACGTCATCACCGACGCCGACGGCAACCTTCAGCCCGCAGCCGAAATGACGTACACGCTGCATGCGAACCTCACCCCGTGGGACGACCGCAACGCGAACTTCACACTGCAGCAAAACATCGTTATCAGCGACAACCTCATCGAGCAAGCCTCTTGGAGGACCGGTAATGACTTTGTCACCGTGAGCGGTAGCGGTCCGATCCAGTCGCTCACTGAGGCGGACGAATTCGATGGAACTGTTGCTGACTTTGGGTCCAACGACTATGTCGGCCAGTATGCCCTTGTCGGCCAGCAGTTGCTGATTAATGTCGGCAAGGACAATACGACGAACGTCGATATTCGGGTCAAGGCGCAGCTCGACACTATCGCCGGTCTCAGCGGCAGCGACAACACTACGGTCGTTGACGGTACTCACTACCCCTGGAACAACCGGGCCCAGTTCCATTACCGTGACGGCGACCCGGCGAATCGTGATCACAACGCTGGTGTCGTTGTGCTTCCTGATAACTACGAGGAGGGTGTGGATGACTCCGCGGTGTTCAATAAGAGCGCGGTGAACGACGAAGTGCAGGTGAGCGCGGGCGAATCAGCACAAGTGCCGTACCGCTTCACAATCGACACCAGCAAAGACGGCGTCGATCCTCTGAAGAGCAGAATCGTTGACGAGATCAACACTGAGGTGTTCGACATCACTAACCTCGATGAGACGGTCGCGGTGAGCGGCTTATATGACGGCACTGCGCTCGGTGCTGAGCACTTTGACATCACTGTGGGTGATGACAACAGGCTCGTCATCGTGCTCAGCGATGACGGGAAGGCGCTCGTGGAAAGTCTGGAGGCAGGCCGGCAGTGGATTGTTGACATCGTTCTCACGACCGTTCCATTCGACGGTAAAGAAACGTTTGAGATCTATAACAAGGCGACTCTCCTTGGCGAAGACCAAGACTGGAATTACGTAAGCGATGACGAGTCCGAGGCCACGTCGTTCGGGAACGAAGCAGAGCTGCGCAAGCGCGTCTTTGACCGTGAGTCGGGTGAGTGGGTTGCAGAGATCGATGCGCTGATCGAAAATGGTGAGTTTGTCGATGACCGGTTCGTGTACGCGATCGAGCTGATTCCGCGCGGTAATTACGGGAGTGAGTTCCCGGTGACAGTCTTCACTCGTGAAGACGTGCTGCCTGACGCGGTCGAGTTCCTCGGCTTCGTCGAGGCCGACGGAGAGAATATTCCAGATCTCGACTCCACTTACGGTGGGCCAGACGATTTGAACGGCAACATCATCGCTGAGTACGCCGAAGGGGTCGTCACCATCCGCCAAGAAGATGGTACGAATCTCAACCCCAGCGAGGGGCGGATCGTCACCTACTTCGCAGTGGAAGCGACTGATACCGACGGTCTCATCGTGAATACGATAGCGGGTTCAGATACGACGATCACACCCGTTGGCGATCCGAGCATCGATATTGAGAAGTGGAACGACGAGGGTGCAGTACCTGAGTATGACGATGCTGGTGTGCTCCTGAATGATGGCTTCGATGGTGACTTCGACGAAGCACCAGGGAAGGCGTTGGCGGCAAATACGCCGTTGTCGATCAACTTCACGATCTCGAACGATGGACGCGAGAACCTCGTGGATGTTGTCGTGGGTGACCAGCTCACCGATGGCGCGGGTGCGATCGAGGATCTGACCTGTGACTTCAGCCCACTCGGTGGCCCCGAGACGGGCACTGAGTGGGAGGGCCCGTTTCTGATTGCTGACCAGTTCGAGTGCTCCGGCACCCTGCCAGCACTCGAGGGCGGCGACACCCACGCGAACCTGGCAGCGGTCGAAGCCGCAGGTATCACCACAGGTATCGAGGTCGAGGATGACGACCCATGGAACGCCTGGGTCCCAGTTCCAAGCATCGACATCGAGAAATGGAACGACGAGAACGTAACTCCCGAGTATGACGAATCGGGTGCGCTCCTGAATGACGGGTTCGACGGTGACTTCGATGAAGCCCCGGGCAAGCCGCTGCGCGCGGACGCTCCGCTGCCGATCAACTTCACGATCTCGAACGATGGTGAAGAGGACCTCGTGGACATCGTCGTCAGTGATGCGCTGACCGGTGGAGTCGGCGAGATCGCGGATCTCACCTGTGTGTTCCCTGACGAGTCTGAGGGTGTCGAATGGGCCGGACCATTCACGGTCGGTACGCAGTTTGATTGCTCCGGCACTTTGCCGGCGCTTGCGAGCGGAGACGCCCACTCTGATAACGCGCAGGTGATTGGGACGGGCATCTTCTCCGGCACCAACGTCGACGACAACGATGATTGGCACGGATACGTACCAACGCCGAGTGTCGACATTCAAAAGTGGAGCGATGAGGGTGAGGTGCCCGAGTACGACGAGTCGGGTGCACTCCTCAACGATGGCTTCGATGGTGACTTCGATGAGGCGCCAGGCAAGGAGTTGAAAGCTGACAAGAACCAGCGCATCAACTTCACGATCTCGAACGACGGCAACGAGCCGCTCGTAGATATCTCGGTGAGTGACGAGCTGACCGGTGGGGTCGGTGAGATCGAGGGTCTGATGTGCGTGTTCCCTGACGGGTCCGAGGGCACTGAGTGGGGTGGTCCGTTTGAGATTGCGGCTCAGTTTGACTGCACCGGGACCCTGTCCGGGGTCGGTGCAGGTGAGAAGCACTCTGATCAGGTGACGGTCACCGCTGTGGGGCTGTACTCCGGGCTCGGGGTGGATGACCTGGATGACTGGCACGGATTCGCGCCCGAGGAAGAAGCTGGTCTCGCGGTGACCGGTACCCAGTTGAGCTGGATGATCGCCGCGGCGCTCCTGCTGCTTGCAGCTGGTGCGGGACTGCTGATTGTCCGCCGTCGTAAGCAGGGCATCACGGAGTAGTACTCACGTGAGTTCGTAACGAGTAGCCGCCCCCGGGAAACATTCTCGGGGGCGGCTCTCGTCTAGTTAGCGCTTCGAGTATTGGCGTCCACAGGCCCGCCGTGCAAGGTGCAGCGGGTGCCGGTGTGCGCACCGCACACCACGAAGCGCACGCGGCAACCGGGGTCGGCGCAGTTCTCGAGCGTCGCAGAAGCGGTGCCGCACACGGCGCAGGAGCCGAGCACCGCCGCCCCCGGAGCGAAGTCCAGGGCCTCGCGCCCGTCAAAGACGGCGAGCGAGCCCTCCCAGAGCCCGTCGTTGCCGAATGCTTCGCCGTAGCGGACGATGCCGCCATCGATCTGGTAGACCTCGTCGAAGCCACGCTTCTTCATGGCGGCGCTGAGAATCTCGCAGCGAATCCCACCCGTGCAATAGGTCACGACGGGTCGATCCTTGATGTGATCGTAGGCGCCGCTCTCGATCTCCTCAATGAAGCCGTGCGTAGTGTCGACATCGGGAACAACTGCGCCCTTGAAGCGACCAATGTCTGCCTCGTAGGTATTCCGGCCGTCGAAGAAGACCACCTCGTCTCCGCGCTCCGCAACGAGCGCATTCACTGCAGCAGGGCTGAGGTGTTCGCCACCACCCACAACGCCGTCGGCGTTGACTTCGAGCTCGTCGGCGATCCCGAACGCCACAAGCTCATCTCGCACTTTCACGCTGAGCTTCGGAAAATCACTGATGCGCTTCCAGGGAGCGCGACGGTCGACGCCGTGCAGATCCTCGGGTTCCTCAGGGTCGAATGCGGTCCCGTCGCTCCACTTGAACTCGATACGAGAGAACGGTGCGAAGCTCCGCGTGCGACGAATATACCGTTTACACGCATCAAGCTCGCCACCGACCGTGCCGTTGATGCCGTGCGGGGAGATGATGATCCTGCCCCGCAGCCCCAGCGACTCGCAGAGTTCACGTTGCCACAATCGCACCGCCTCAGGGTCGGTAACGGGTGCGAACGCGTAATACAGCAGGATCTTTGGGTCACTCACCCGACCATCGTATGCGGCGCGGCGGCCCGATGCTGGATAATCAATGGTGATGAAAGCGCACGAGACGGTGATGAGCTGGGTGACCGAGGAGCTGGCGAGTGGTCGGCTGCGCATCGGGGACCGGCTTCCGGGGGAGCGGGCGCTCGCCGAAACCCTCCAGGTTTCCCGGAGTTCCCTGCGTGAGGCGCTCCGCGTACTTGAGGCCCTCGGCACTATACGCACGTCGACAGGGTCAGGGCCGGGGGCAGGCACGATCATCACCGCTGCGCCAGAGCAGGCGCTCACGCTCGCCCTGAACCTGCAGCTCGCGACGAGCCATGCGCAACATTCGCACGTCTTCGAGATGCGGCTGCTGCTTGAAACGTGGGTTGCGGAGCACTCTGACCCGGCGCACGGGGACTGGGAATCGATCGAGAAGCTATTGGGCCGGATGGAGGATGCGGCCACTTCGGTGGAGGAGTTCTTGAGTCTTGATGCCGAGTTCCACGTGATGCTCTCGCGGGCTGCGGCGAATCCGCTCATCAGCACACTCATGGGTGCGCTGCGTACGTCGATTGAGGATCACACGCTCGCTCGCGCCAAGGCCCTGCCAGACTGGGCGGCCACGGCCGACCGACTTCGCCGAGAGCACCGGGCGATCGCTGCGAGCCTGCGGGGCGGCGACAGTGCGGGAGCCGCGCAGCTGCTGCGGGAACACATCGAGGGATATTACTTCGAGACGGATGCCTGACGCAGGGCCTCATTGATGGGCCGCAGCATTGATGTATTGACGTGAGGCGCCGTCCGATCTAGAATTTATTGTGGTCTGACCACACGATTTGTGTTACGAAAGGAACGGCGACGATGCAGCGACAGCTCCCGAACCCCGCCGAACTGCTTGAGCTTATGCAGTTCAAAAAACCTGAGCTGAACGGCAAGAAGCGTCGCCTCGATGCGGCTCTCACCACATATGATTTGCGCAGGATCGCCAAGCGTCGCACCCCCGCCGCAGCGTTCGACTACACCGATGGCGCCGCAGAAGGGGAGCTCTCCCTGCACCGCGCTCGGCAGGCGTTCGAGGACATCGAGTTTCACCCCGACATTCTGCGGCCAGCAGAGCACGTTGACACGTCGACCGAAATTCTCGGCGGTCACTCATCGCTGCCGTTTGGTATCGCGCCGACCGGTTTCACGCGTCTCATGCAGACGGAGGGCGAGATCGCTGGTGCGGGGGCCGCGCGCGCGGCTGGTATCCCATTCACCCTGTCGACCCTTGGCACCTCGTCAATCGAGGATGTGAAGGTCGTTAACCCTGACGGGCGTAACTGGTTCCAGCTGTATGTCATGCGAGACCGTGAGATCTCGTACGGGCTTGTCGAGCGTGCTGCGCAGGCCGGCTTCGACACGCTCATGTTCACAGTCGACACTCCCGTCGCGGGGGCGCGCCTACGCGACAAGCGCAACGGCTTCTCGATTCCGCCGCAATTGAGTCTCGGCACTATCTTGAATGCGATCCCCAGGCCCTGGTGGTGGTACGACTTCCTCACCACTCCCAAGCTTGAGTTTGCTTCGCTGTCGTCAACCGGTGGCACGGTGGGCGACCTACTGAACTCTGCGATGGACCCCACGATCTCCTATGACGACCTCGAGATCATTCGTGAGATGTGGCCGGGCAAGCTCATCGTAAAGGGTGTGCAGAACGTGCCCGACGCGGTGAAGCTTATTGACCGCGGCGTGGACGGCATTATCCTTTCGAACCATGGCGGCAGGCAGCTCGATCGTGCACCAGTGCCCTTCTACCTGCTCCCTCAGGTGGTGCAAGAGGTCGGTCAAGACGCGACCGTGATGGTCGACACGGGTGTGATGAATGGCGCCGACATTGTGGCGTCGGTCGCGCTCGGAGCGAAGTTCACGCTCGTTGGCCGCGCGTACCTCTACGGTCTGATGGCTGGCGGGCGTGAGGGTGTCGATCGGATGATCGAGATCCTGCGCAGCGAGATCGAGCGCACAATGACGCTGCTCGGTGTTGCCTCGCTCGACGAGCTCGAGCCGCGCCACGTCACCCAGCTGGCCCGCACGACACCGGTGTCAAAGAGCACCGCGGTCGCGGCGGAGCGCCTGGGTTCGTAGATATTCGATTTTCCCTCTCGAGAGCTCACTGCTCGGGTGGGGGGAGTGCGCGTGCAGTCGCGTAGGCGTCGGGCTGATCCTGCACAGGTACGTTGAATATTCGACTCGGACCGAGCCCGCCGTCATCGGCCTCCCAGCCTGGGTTCCCCGTCTCTGCGAACTCAGCGAGCGCGCCATGCACAGCGTCCGCGAGTCGCTGTGGCGGATTCGTGCCAGCCACGCCCGCTACGCGATCGCTGTCGAGCCGGTCGAACACAAAGGGCACGTCGATGCAGTGCCCCGCCCTGGGCGGATCTTCCGAATGCCAGGCGAACCGGTAGCTCCAGGTTGGTCCCGCGTCGGTCGCGGTGCGCGCTGCGGCGATGCGGGGTACCCACGATCGAAACACCGCGTCAGTTGTGTACTGGCCGGCGATCTCCATCGCGCCTGGCTGTGTTGCATTTTCAGAATCAGAGCTGTGTGCTGCTCCTTTCGCGGCAAGCCACTGAGTGGCGGCCTCGGACGGAGCCCCCAGTGCACGGAGCACGACCCGGTGCGGCAGGTGGTCGCGCACAGCACCCGGTGAGAAGAGCCCGCGAAGTTCCTCGTCGGTGGTGCCAAGCACGAGTGGCAGCCGAGCGTTTGCGCCTCGTGTGACGGCGTCTTCGATGCCGCTCGGCACGATCCCGCCGTCGGCGACTGGCCCAATCATGAGGCCGTCGCGTAGCAGGCCGTGAATGTCGCGGATGAGCCGCGGTGCAGCCGGGGCGGTGACTCGTGGCTGCAGTTCAAGGAGCCGCGCCTCACTGAGCTGGGAGAACCCCGCGAGCGTGGGGGCTACTGAACTCAGCCGGGCCAGACGGTGCGCATGTCTTCTGGCTTGTTCCACCGACGGGTTCGCGATTGCCGCTGACATGGCGTATCCCGCGTGAAACAAGCCCGATGCCGACGGAACCCCGAGAAGGGTGAGCACGGCGGCGCCTCCGGCAGACTGCCCCGCGATCGTCACTCGATCTGGGTCGCCGCCGAACGCACGGATGTTGTGCTGCACCCATTCGAGTGCACACACCCAGTCGAGCACGCCACGATTTGGGGTTCCATCCTCGATCCAACCAAATCCGGTGAAACCGAGACGGTATGAGATGGTCACGAGAACAACGCCGTCGCGCGCGAATGCGCGGCCGTCATACCAGGGGCTCGCGGGTGAGCCAGATATGAAGCCACCACCGTGGATCCACACCACCACCGGAAGGGCGGAACCTGTTCCGGGTGATGGCGTCCACACGTTCACGCTGAGTGTGTCGTCTCCAGCGACTGCGTGCTCGGGGATGAGTGTGATGCCCTGCTCGCCACGCTGCGGGGTGGGTCCGAAAGCGGTTGCGTCGTGAATCCCCTCCCAGGGAGACCGCGGTTGGGGAGCGGCAAAGCGAAGCGTGCCAACCGGTGGTTCGGCGTAGGGGATGCCGCGAAACACTGCAGTGGATCCCGCGGGACTGGACGAAGATTTGCCGTTCGACTCCCACACTCCCCGCACCTGCCCTGCTGTGGTGTGCACGAGCGGTGCATTCGCTGTCGCAGGATCAGATGGGTGCATACTTGAATCGTAATGTCAGCGCGGTGTCGCACGGAGCAGTAGCGTGCCGCGTTGGACTAGATGGCGCTGATCCGCTCTTCGTCGGCGACGCGTGCTTGAGTGATGCGTTCTTGTTGCTCGGGTGTGCGCGCGAGCGGGGGTACAACCTCGTGCTGCTCGGTGACGATGACGACGTCGTGGTCAACGTGATCCGCCATCGAGTGCACCGCGTCGATGAAGTCTTTCCTCCTGATGGCGTCGAGCACCCGTGCGTGATCACGCTCCATCTCGGTGCCAGTGGCGACATTTGCGAGCCTCCCGCGATGCTCGGGGCGGCGGAGCTGCGCATTGGTGCCAGCATAGAGTGCGGAGAGCAGGCGGTTCTTCGCCGAATCAAAGACGAGCTGATGGAAGCGGCTCTCGAACGCAGAGGAGGTGTCGTCGAGACCTAAAACAGGGCAACGGGTGCACCCTACCTCTTCCGCTGCTGCTTGCTCGAGTGCGGCCACGTCCTCCTCACTGCGGTGCAGTGTGGCCTGCTGTGCGGCCTCAATTTCGAGTGCTCGCCGGTAGCTCAAGATTTCTTCAAGAGTGAAGTCGGTCAGAAATTCGTTGAGCAGTGTGCTGGTGGGGGTTGAAGAGCGGACGAACGTGCCGCGCCCCGGAAGTGTTTCCAGCATGCCGATGCTCGCGAGCGACCGGACGGCCTCGCGCACAGTGGAGCGGCCAACACCGATCTCCTCGACGAGTTCGGGCTCGATCGGAATCCGCTCACCAACTGGCCATTCGCCTGTCGTGATCTTGCGGCGCAGGTGGGACAGCGTCAAACGCGCGCGCTCAGATCCGGTTGTCACCGCCATGCGTCACCTCTTTCGACTCGCTTCATTGCCCGTACAGGGATGCTCATTGCGGACCTCCAGTATACGGGCCGATTGTAGATGGCTGAGTGCGAAGCTACTGCGTGGCACCGACACCCCTGCCATTACTTAGAGAAACACTCTAGGCTTGGGGCACCAACATCGACACCGACATCAACCGACGCCGATGGAGCTTGCAGGCAGAGCAGCCTGAGTGGCCGTACCGCGGCGGTGAGGAGAGCCATGACCCAGCATCACCGACCAGGCCGAGGCAGCATTTACCCGTATGAGGGAATGCGAGAGGTCGACGAGTTTCGTCTCTCAAGCACCGACATTCAAGACGGCGAACCGTTGCCCGCCGAGGTTTACGCAACGGACGCGGGTGGGCAAAATCGATCTCCCCAGCTGAGCTGGTCTGGATTCCCTGATGAAACCCAGAGTTTTGCGGTGACCTGCTATGACCCTGACGCTCCCACAGGCTCGGGCTTCTGGCACTGGGCAGTTGCGAATATCCCTGCGCATGTCACTGACTTGAGTGCCAATGCAGGGGACCCAGAGAGCGGATTGCTGCCCGAGGGTGCGCTGCCGATGCCCAATGAGCTGCGTGCGGCCGAGTTCTCGGGTGCGGCTCCGCCGGAGGCGACCGGTGTGCACCACTACTGGTTCGTGGTGCATGCACTGAACGTGCCGCACATTGATATTGATCCAAACGCAACCCCCGCGGTGCTCGGCTTCATGATGCGCGATGCTGTGCTGGCTCGCGCGGTGATTGTGGCGACGGGAGAGTATGGCACCGCCGCTTGAGGCCTAACTAACGGGCTCGGCGCCGAGTCGCAAGGAGAGTTCTTGTGCAGCGCGTGATACGAACGCGCCGAGTGTGTCGAGGCGGTCGCCGATGCGTGGCCTGGGCGCACTCACGTTGATGGCGGCGACTACGCGCCCCGTGAAGTCCGTCACCGGGGCAGATGCGGCAACGACGCCGCTCTCGAGCTCTTCGTCTGAAACCGCATAGCCCAACTCGTGGACGAGACCCAGCTCGGTGAAGAGGCTGTCGAGGTCCGAGATTTGTCCCCTGCCTGGGACCGGCTGGTCTAAGACTGGAAACTCGAATGGTCCAGGATCCGGCAGGATGGGGCCGACGACGGCGTGGTCGTGCCCGTGTAGTTTATACCAGTGGGTGAGCTCGGCTTTGTCCCAGTCGCTTAGCAGTGCGCGCCCCGACGGAGTGCGCCAGGCGGCCGTGGTGAAACCGGCCCAACCGTTCGTGCGAACTTCGTGCGGGCTGAGCTCACTGATCAGCGTGAGTACATTGCCGCCGCGGAGCACACACAAATGGCTGGTCTCTCGCGTCGCGAGTGTGAGTCGACGCAAGTGGCTGCCTGCCGTGTGAATCAGGTACGAATCACTTGTGCGTGCCGCGAGGCCGTACAAGCGATGGCCGGGAAGGTACCGCAGCGTGGTCTCATCGCGCTCGATTAGGCCTGAGTCAGCGAGCGTCGCGAGGGCTCGTGACACCACCGTCTTATCGCGGCCCGTGTGCTGCGCCACCTGGGTGACTCCATAACCGCCCGCTGCGAATGCTTTGTCAGACCCCAGCAGCTCGAGGATCTCGATGTCACGGTGCAGCCCGGAAGAGTTTCGCCGCGGTACGGCCGCCTGTGTGGATGTCATTACGATGCCTCGCCTCAACAGTGACCTGATCGTTAGTTGTCATATTAGCAACAGACTATGCCACAATGGGTACCGGTAACTACGGTATTCGATACCACTGCTCAAAAACGAGCCTCTATGACGAGACACGGGGAGCAATACGTGACCGGATTTGAATGGGAAGGTCTGCTGACTTTTCTGGAGCGTCGTGCGGACGACATATTGGAGCTCACAGCTGACCATCTGTTAGTGGTGCTCATTTCGCTTGCCTTGGCGATGGTGATCGGGATCGGACTCGGCATCCTCGTGCGGAACCACCAGCTCCCCCGTTCGATTGTGCTGACCAGTGCGGCCGTGGCGATCACGATCCCGTCACTCGCGCTGCTCGCACTCTTAAGTCCACTGCTTGGACTCGGGTGGGGGCCAACCATCGTGGCGCTCGTCTTCTACTCGCTGCTCCCCATCGTGCGCAACACGGTCGTTGGTCTGCGCGAGGTCCCGAAGCCTGTGCTTGAGGCAGCGCGCGGAGTCGGTATGGCGCCGACACGTGTGCTGTTCACCATCCAGTTGCCGATCGCCTGGCCCGTGATCCTTTCGGGAGTGCGAGTAGCAGCCCAACTCACGGTTGGCATCGCGGCAATCGCTGCATACGTCGCTGGTCCCGGCCTCGGCGAATACATCTTCAAGGGGCTCTCATCGCTCGGCTCGAAGAACGCGCTGAACTATGCGCTCACGGGCACGGTCGTCGTCATCATCCTGGCACTGCTCCTCGACGGACTCTTCGTTCTCATTTCCCGCTACACAACTTCAAGGGGTCTTCAGTGACTGACCACAATTCAAATAGCACGGACAGCATCGGGACCCATTCGTCCTCGCAGGGCGGGGTCGCGATCGAGCTCGAGAACGTCACAAAGATCTACTCTGGCCAGCAAGCACCTGCTGTGGAGGGATTCTCGATGCGGATCGAGCCGGGCGAGCTCGTCATCTTCGTCGGCCCGAGTGGCTGCGGGAAGACCACGACGATGAAGATGGTCAATCGGATTATTGAGCCAACCTCCGGAGAAATCAAGATCGATGGCAAAGACGTGCTGTCGCTTGATGAGAACGAACTGCGCCGAAACATCGGTTACGTGATCCAGCAAATCGGCCTGTTTCCGCACTTTACGATCGCTGACAACATTGCGACGGTACCGAAGATGCTCGGCTGGTCGAAAGACCGCATTGATGCGCGGGTGGAGGAACTACTGACAACAGTGAAGCTCGATCCTGCCGAGTTCGCGCACCGCTACCCGAGACAGTTATCGGGAGGCCAGCAGCAGCGTGTTGGGGTTGCCCGAGCGCTCGCCGCAGATCCGCCAGTCATGCTCCTGGACGAACCGTTTGGTGCGACGGACCCGATTACCCGAGAAACGCTGCAGGCTGAGTTCTTGCGCCTCCAAGATGACATCGGCAAGACCATCATTTTCGTGACGCACGACTTCGAAGAGGCGATCCGCATGGGGGACAGGATCGCTGTGCTCAGTGAGCGAAGCCAGATCGAGCAGTTCGATACTCCGGCGAACATACTCGCTGCTCCAGCCAACGAGTATGTCGCATCATTCATCGGGGAGGGCGCAGCACTCAAACGGCTCGCGCTCATCGAGACCGGGTCTGTGCCTCTGGGACGGCCTGACACCGCGGCACCCCAGAAAACTGTCGCTGTGCAAGATTCGCTGCGGCAGGCACTCGATGCGCTCGTGCTCACGGGGGCTCCTCGAATCAACGTGGTTGATGAAGGCCAACTGGTCGGGTCGATTGACCAGACCGCGATCTCAGCAGCCATTAGTTCACGAAGAGCCCGCACGCCGGACCGGAGCGCATAGCCATGACGGCCGAGATACAGACGAAAGCTACGGTGCCTGAGCTGCAGCAGCAGCCGCAAGCAGTGCAAGGGATGGGGCGTGTGCGGCGCGTGCTGCGTCGCTGCGTGCCTCTTTTTGTGGTGTTCGCGGTGCTCCTCGCCTTGTACATATGGATCAGTTCGATCGAGATCGACTCCATCGAACAGCGCACACTCAACAGCGACTACATTCTCTCCCGCATTTGGGAGCACCTCGTCCTGTCGGTTTCCGCCGCAATCCTCGTCGCGCTCATTGCAATACCCGCAGGCATCGCCGTGAGCCGGTCCAAATCACGCATCTTCACTGGCCTCGTGATCGGGATCGCTAACATCGGGCAGGCCACCCCCGCGATTGGTGTGGTGATCCTGCTCGCCATCATGTGGAGAACCGGGTTCACAACCGCCCTTGTTGCGCTCGTGGTCTACTCCGTGCTGCCAGTGCTGCGGAACACCATTGCCGGTATCGGGCAGGTAGACCCGAACATCAAAGAAGCGGCACGCGGCATGGGTATGAAGCCGAGTCAGGTGCTGCGGCAGATCGAGCTTCCGCTCGCGTCCCCCGTGATCCTCGCGGGGCTTCGGACAGCACTCGTCTTCGCCGTCGGCGTTGCGACGGTCGCCACATTCATCAACGCGGGCGGTCTCGGAGACATGATCATCAACGGTCTCAAACTCCAGCGCTACCCGGTGCTCGTCGTCGGTGCCGTACTTGTCGCGTGTATCGCGGTGCTCATCGACTGGGCAGCGGGGCTGGTCGAGGACGCGGTTCGACCCAGAGGCCTCTAACTTTTACAGCCACAATCGAAAGGAACAACGTACATGAACACACGTAAAATCCCAGGGATCGCGCTGGCGACGCTCGCGGCTGGAGCGCTTGCGTTTACCGGCTGCTCAGCTGGCGGAGACACCGACGCAGGTGGAAGCGATGCCCCCCTTGCTGGGCTCACGGGTGAAATCGGATCGAAAGACTTCTCTGAGCAGTACATCCTCGCCCACATCACCACTGAGTTGTTCAATGCCAACGGTGCCGACCTCGACGCAAACACCAAGCTGGTGGGGTCAGCCAACGTGCGGCAGGCGCTTGAGAACGATGATTTCCTCGGGTACTGGGAGTACACGGGCACCGGCTGGGTCACCTACCTCGGAGAAACTGAGCCTGTGCAGGGCGACGCTGAGGCCCAGTTTGAAGCCGTGCGGGACGGTGACGCTGAGAACGGAATTGCTTGGATCGCACCGTCACCGTTCAACAACACCTATGCGTTCGCGATCCGTCAGAGTGAAGCGGATGCGCTCGGCGTGGAGACGCTCAGTGACGTGGCCGCGCTCCCTGCTGAAGACCAGACGTTCTGTATTGAAAGCGAGTTCTCCACGCGCGACGACGGTTGGCCCGGGCTGAAAGAAGCGTATGGATTTGATGCACCAGATTCGAGCGTCGCCATGCTTGACACTGGCGTGATCTACACCGCGACGCAGGAAGGCACAGACTGCAACTTCGGCGAGGTCTTCCAGACCGATGGCCGCATCCCCGCACTTGACCTCGTGGTGATGGAAGACGACCAGGAGTTCTTCCCCAGCTACCAGGGCGCATTCACCCTCAAGCAGGAGACGCTCGACGAGTTTCCCGCGATCGAAGAGGTGCTTGACGAGCTGAGCCCGCTGCTCACCACCGAGACCATGCAGGAGCTGAACGCGCTTGCTGATGTTGAGGGTGAAGACCCCCAGGACATCGCAATCGATTGGCTCGAGGAGCAAGGCCTCATCTAACGCCCGGATTCGCAAGGGTGGCTGGGCGTGAGCCCTCGCCACCCTTGCCGGTCATCTAAGGAACTCAATTGAACATTACAGATTTCAACATGGACTACTTTTCAATTGAGGGAAAGCGTGCCATCGTCACGGGGGGCAACACCGGCCTCGGCCAGGCGCTGACCCTGGCGCTTGCGAAAGCCGGAGCGGACGTCTTCGTGCCCTGCTTGTCTTCCGACGATGGGGAGACTGAGCAGCTGGTGCGCGCCGCGGGACGCAACTATCAAGAATTCGAGATAGACATCACTGAGCCGGGTGCACCAGCGGCAGTCATTGCGGCGTGCACAAAGTCCTTTGGTGGTCTCGATATTCTCGTGAACTCAGCAGGTGTCAACCGGGTCGCAAGCCTTGCCGACTTCGGTCGTACTGAATGGGACCCGATGCTTGCAGTGAACTTGACCGCAGCCTTTGAGCTGGCGCATGAGGCAGCGAAGCACATGACGCAGCAGGGAGAAGGCAAGATCATCAATATTGCCTCGCTCTTCGCATTTCTTGGGGGCAGCGGGTCCCCCGCCTATGCCGCGACGAAGCACGGCATCGTCGGTCTCACAAAGGCGTACGCAGATGAACTGGGCCCCCTCGGCATCCAAGTGAATGCTATTGCGCCCGGCTACTTTGCCACACGTATTACGGAACAAGCGCGGGCAGACTCCCAGATCAGTCGGCGAATTCTGGATCACACGCCAGCGGGACGATGGGGGGACATCGCCGACCTGATGGGTGCGGCGGTCTTCCTTGCGAGCCGCGCCTCAAACTTCGTCAATGGTCACGTGCTGACCGTTGACGGTGGCTATCTCGTTCGGTAGCTCGATTCATACTCGGCCCCACACAGACAGGAAATTCAGTTCATGGTTGCATCACGGTCAGACCTCACCCGGTCACAGGTTGTTTCAGGGCTTCAGGACCTCTTGGGAGCGGAACAGGTCGTCACCGACGAAACCCAGCTGCGTGAAGCGAGCGTTGATCGCTTCAAGAAGTACACGGCCGTGCACGGTATTTATGACGGGCCGATTCCTGCGGTTATCGCGTACGTACGCTCCGCGAGCGACGTGGCGATCGTGCTGAGCTTCGCTGACGAGCACCGCGTGAACGTCGTGCCTCGCACCGGCCGTACTGCGACGGAGGGCGGACTCGAAACAATCGTCGAAGATACTATCGTGCTTGATGGGTCGCAGATGAGCGCGATTCTGGACATCAACACCGTCGACATGATGGCCACTGTGCAGTGCGGGGTGCCGCTCCAGGTGCTTGAAGATGAGCTTCGCGCCCAGGGCTACACCACCGGACACTCGCCACAGTCCAAGCCCATTGCGCAGATGGGTGGGCTCGTCGCGACCCGCTCGATCGGTCAGCTTTCGACTCTCTACGGCGGCATCGAAGACATGGTGGTCGGCCTGGAGGCTGTTTTCCCCGGGGGCCAGGTCAGTCGCATTAAGAACGTGCCGAGGCGCGCGGCGGGCCCTGACATTCGCCACATCGTCATAGGGAACGAAGGCACACTGTGCTTCATCACCGAGGTCACCGTCAAGATCTTCAAGTTTCAGCCGGAGAACAACCGCTTCCTCGGATACCTCGTGAACTCGCTGCCCGAGGGCGTTGACGGGCTTCGTCGGATCATCACCGAGGGCTACCGGCCATCAGTCGCGCGCGCATACTCGGAAGAGGACGCAGCTCAGCACTTCTCCCACTTTGCAGAGGGAAAGTCAGTGGTCGTCGTCGTAGCGGAAGGGCCGGCTGGGGTGGCCGACGCGACCGCCGCCGGCATCGAGCGAATATTCGCTGAGATCCCGCACGATCCGGTGGACTCTGCGCTCATTGCAGACTGGTTCGACGGCCTCAACTGGGGTCAAGACAAGATCGATGCGGAAAAGCAGACGATGCTTGAGAAAGCCCATCTTGGCTACACCACTGAGGTGTCGGTCGATTGGTCGGCGGTTTCCGAGTTGTTTGAATCAGTGATGCATCGCGTGCGCACAGAGTTTCCGCGAGCCGCTGATCTCACGATGCTCGGCGGGCACTCGTCGCACAGCTACCAGACGGGCACGAACCTCTACTTCGTCTACGACTATCACGTGAACTGTGAGCCTCGAGAAGAGATTCATGAGTACCACGAGCCACTCAACGCGATCGTCGTCGAAGAGGCGCTGCGCCTCGGCGGTTCGATGGTGCATCACCACGGGGTCGGCAAGTACCGCACGCCGTGGACGCTCGAGGAACACGGATCTGCCTACCCGATGCTTGCGGCGCTCAAAGAGACGTTTGATCCGAACGGGATTATGAACCGCGGGACTATTTACCCGGTATCGCAGACTGAGTGAGTGGAGTACAAGTGGGCGACTATGTGATTGCGGTCGACAACGGATCGCAGAGCACGAAGGTCACGGTCGTTGATGCCCGGGGGGCCGTGCACGCGAGCGCACGGGTGCCGCTTCGTCCATACACTTCCCCTGCACCAGGGAGGTGGGAGCATCCGGAGGACGACCTGTGGACCTCGATCACCGCGGCGATCCGGGAGGTGCTCTCCCGTTTCGAGGGTGACGTCGCAGACATTCGTGGGCTCGGGCTTTGCACGATTCGGTTCTGCCGAGCGGTGCTGCGGGCCGACGGCAGCCTCGCGCAACCGGTGATGAGCTGGATGGACGAACGGGTCTCGCGTGCGTATGCGCCAGAGAGTCATGATGCGCACTACGTGACGACCTCGTCCGGGTACATTACCCACCGCCTCACCGGTGAATTTCGAGACACCGCGGGCAACTATCAAGGCGTCTGGCCCATTGATGAGGAGCGCTGGGACTGGAGTACGGTCGAAGCCGCATATGCTCCTACCGGAATGAATCGTGACATGCTGTTTGCCCTCGTGCCGCCCGGCAGTATTCTGGGCGGGATCACCCGAGAAGCGGCCACCGAAACCGGACTCCCGGAGGGGCTCCCGGTGGTGGCCACCTCGAATGACAAAGCCGTCGAGGCGCTGGGGGCTGGGCTGCAGTCTGAGAGCCAGGTGCTCGTGTCACTCGGCACCTATGTGTCGTCGATGATGGTGGGCCACCGCCCACGCGACGGAGGAGACACGTTCTGGACGAACTTTGGAGCTGAGCCGGGAAGCTTCCTCTACGAGGGCGGCGGTGTGCGGCGCGGTATGTGGACGGTGAGTTGGTTCCGCGACCTGCTTGCTGACGCGGACGAGAGTGCACTCAGTCGCGGTGCAGCAGCGGTGCCACCGGGATCCGACGGTTTGCTCGTCTCGCTCGATTGGCTCGCACCCGACGACGACCCCTCGCGTCGGGGTGCCATCGTCGGTTTCGACGGCACCCAAGGTCGCTTCCACATTCACCGCGCCATTCTCGAGGCGATCACCCTGGAGGTCGTGCTGGGGTGCGAACGCATGGCCGAGAGTCTCGGTCGGCCGGTCACCGAGGTCATTTGTTCTGGAGGTGGAGCTTCGTCGGACGTGATGCTCAGGATCATGGCCGCAGTCTTCGGGGTACCCGTGCGACGCCCAAAGGTCGTCGATGCGGCCGGCGTGGGCGCGGCGATCTCTGCCGCAGTCGCAACCGGGGTGCACCCGGGGTGGCGCGAAGCGGTGCAATCGATGGTGCATCTCGAGCCGAGCATTCAGCCAGACCCGGGCGGCGTCGAAGCATACGTCGGCGTGCGGGAGCGCTACGAGCGTGTGATCCCGCGTGTTCGCAGACTGTTTGTGGAAGACTGAATTTTGCTTTTGCGGCTCACCCTCTGACACCCGAGGCGACCAGCGGCAGACAACAGGTCGATCACGAACGTGCTCAGCTTTGTGTACAGAGGCGTCACACGGTCTACGATTGCTGTGGATAGCGTGATTTTGCGCTGTCTACTCTCGTTCGTCGCGGGGGCTCCGCGCCGAACGCCATTCTCGTTAGGAAGCCCTACATGCGAAAGACCTCATTTGGCCGCCGTGCCCTCGCACTTGCAGGCCTCACCGCCACCGCAGCGCTCGCACTCAGTGCGTGCTCCAGCCCCACGAGCGATGATGCTGGTGACGACGCCGGTGCCGGCGACGCCTATGCCATCGGCATTAACCAGCTCGCACCCCACCCCGCGCTTGACGCTGCGGCGGCCGGATTCAAAGAGGCGTTCGATGATGCCGGGATCGCGGTTGAGTGGGACGAGCAGAACGCGCAGGGCGAGCAGGCGACTGCAGTAACCATCGCGGAGTCGTTTGCGAGCGGTGACCTCGACCTGGCACTCGCTATTGCGACGCCAGCCGCCCAGGCGTCCGCAGCATCCATCACGGACATCCCCGTGCTGTTCACGGCAGTCACCGACGCGGTTGAAGCCGACCTCGTCGACTCCAACGAAGAGCCTGGCGGCAACGTCACCGGCACGAGCGACGCGGTTCCCGAGGAAGCGCTCGCATCGCAGTTCGACCTCATCGTCGAGCTCGTGCCTGACGCGGAGAAGGTCGGCATCGTCTACTCTTCTGGCGAAGTGAACTCCGAGGTGCAGGTTGACGACGCGACCGCGGTTGCCGAGGAGCGCGACCTCGAGATCGTGACCCAGACCGTGACGACTGCGAACGACATCGCACAGGCCACCGAGGCGCTCGGCGACGTCGACGCGATCTACGTGCCGACCGACAACATGGTCGTCAACGGCATCGCCGCACTCGTGCAGGTGGCTGAAGACAAGCAGATCCCCGTGATCGCGGCCGAGTCGGGCACCGTCGAGGGCGGCGCCATCGCAACGATGGGTATCGACTACCACGCACTCGGCAAGCAGACCGGTGAGATGGCGATTGCGATCCTCGACGGCGGCGATCCTGCCACTACCCCCGTTGAGTTCGCGACGACGCTCTCGACCACCGTCAACCCTGCTGCGGCAGAGCGTATGGGCGTTGAGCTACCTGAGCCCATCCTCGAGGGAGCGGAAATCGTCGAGTAGCCGCTTCGGCTCCCGGCAGAAAGAACTAACGCATGATCGGCGCGCTTGAACTCGGCCTCATCTACGGTGTCATGGCCCTCGGGGTGTACCTCACATTCCGAGTGCTCAACTTCCCCGACCTGACCGTCGACGGAAGTTTCACCACGGGGGCCGCGGTTGCAGCCGCGCTCATCACGCTTGGACACAACCCCGTCCTCGCCACCATCGCCGGTGGCGGGGCGGGGCTGGTCGCAGGGGCCATCACTGGCCTGCTGCACACCAAGGGCAAGATTGACGGCCTGTTGGCCGGTATTCTGACCATGATCGGGCTCTGGTCCGTGAACCTCCGCATCATGGGGACGACGAAAGAGGATGCCGTCGCCACGTCGAACCTGCCGATGCTACGCGTCGAGACGGTGTTCACGCCGCTTGACGACGCTGATCTCTCACGCACCTGGGTAAGCGTCGCGATCATCGCGGTGGGTGTATTGCTCGTGAAACTCGTGGTCGACTGGTTTCTCTCCACCAACCAGGGCCTCGCGATCCAGGCAACCGGTGACAACGGACCGATGATCCGTAGCTTCGGTGTGAGCACTGATCGCACAAAGATTTTGACCCTCGCGCTCTCTAACGGACTCGTTGCGGCCTGTGGCGCACTGGTCGCTCAGTACCAGGGCTTTGCCGACATCAGCATGGGGATCGGTCTGATCCTCGTCGGCCTCGCCTCGGTGATCTTGGGCCAGGCAATCTTCGGCCAGAAGTTCATTTGGCTCGCGAGCCTCGCGGCGGTGCTCGGAGCGGTCGTGTACCGCCTCATCATCTACTTCGCGCTGATGGTTGGCCTCGACCCGAATGATATGAAGCTCATCACTGCGATCCTCGTCGTGCTTGCGCTGTTGCTGCCGCGCTGGGGGCTCTTGAAACGTGTGCCAAGGCTGCGGAAGGCCGCGGGGGCCGTTGTCTACGAGCAGCCGGCTGCGGTCGGTGCTGGGGTTGGTACCGATGCGGATGCGCAGGATCAGCCCGCCCACGACGAGACGAAAGGGGTGTGACCCGTGCTTTCCGTTGAACAGGCCTCCAAGACGTTCTTCCCCGGGACAGTCAATGAACGCCGCGCGCTCGTAGACCTGAACCTCCGCCTTGACGAGGGTGACTTTGTCACCGTCATTGGGTCGAACGGTGCTGGGAAATCCACGCTGCTGAACGCCGTCGCTGGGCGCTACACGATCGACTCTGGCACGCTTGAAATCGACGGCAAACGTGTGAACCGCCTCAAGGAATACCAACGTGCGCGCTACGTGGGCCGCGTCTTCCAAGACCCGATGGCTGGTACTTCCCCGAACCTCACTATTGAGCAGAATCTCGCACTCGCGGTACGGCGAGGCAAGCCGCGCGGGCTCGGACCCGCACTCACCGGGAAGCAGCGGGACCGCTTCCGTGGTGAATTGGAACTTCTCGAACTCGGCCTCGAACACCGCCTGACCGCCAAGGTTGGCCTCCTCTCGGGTGGCCAGCGCCAGGCGCTGTCGCTCTTGATGGCGGGGTTCACGCAGCCGCGGATCCTGCTGCTTGATGAGCACACTGCCGCACTGGACCCGCAGCGTGCCGCACTCGTGACGACCCTCACCGAACGCATTGTCGAGCAGGGCAAACTCACCACACTCATGGTGACCCACAACATGGAACAGGCATTGAGGCTCGGCAACCGCCTCATCATGATGCACGAGGGCCGCATCGTCTTTGACGCTGAAGGTGAGCGCAAGGCGGGACTGACTGTGCAGGGGTTGCTCGACGAGTTCGCAAAAATTAAGGGTGCGACGTTCGACGACCGTGCGCTTCTGACATAGGCGCGGTTTCTGGGGCGTCCCCGTGAACCGCGCGCCATCCGTGAAGATGTCACCGGTCCGCAATACAGTGGGCGTATGGGAGCAGATCGCGAGATCGTGACTCCGGGCTGGGGCGCGGTCGCCGAGGCTGCGGAGTCGCGCGCGCATGCCTGGATGGGGGAGCTGCAGCGGGCGAGCGAGGGACGAGCCTCAAAGCATGGAGATCTTCTTTCGGGAGTCCGTGACGACACCGAAGGCGTCGAGTTCACCCGAAAACTGCTTGACCTCGTCGTCGGTGCCGACGACGCGTTTGTGTCTGCCGTCGGCATGCGGGAGGCGTCGCAGGAGATGCCGGCGTCGCTGCCCGCACGTGATCGGCTTGCGGTGCGCGCGGGTGGTCTTGTGTCGCTGGGGTTGCCGTGGGCTGTGCTGCCGGTCGCGCGGAAGTGGCTGAGAGACCGCGTTGGGCACCTGGTGCTCGCCGCGCGTCTGCCAGAGAACCCAGAGAAACTGGGACGTGTATCGTCCCTCAAGGACGTGCTTCGACGGCACACCCAGGCTGGTCTTGCCGCCGAGTTTTCGCTGCTCGGAGACCCCGTGCACGGCCCTACCGGCGCCGAGAAAGAGGTGCGGCGTCTCGTTGCGCTCGCCGCTGTGCCCGGCGTGACGCACATCTCGTTCGACCCCGCGCGCATCGTCCCGGGGGCGAGTGAGTGGTCGTTCGAGGACGACGTCGCCGAGGCCGCACGAGCCCTCAGGCCCGTGTTTGAGGCGGCACTTCGATACGACACCGTCGTGACGCTTGAACCGCAATCGGTGCTGTGGGCGCGTCGAGTCTTCGATGTGCTCGTGCGTGGGCTCGCCGACTCTGCACTCGACAGCGTCCGCGTCGGGGTACGACTGTTCGCGGACCTGCCCGAATCTCGAGAAATGTTGGGGCAGCTTTCCCGGTGGGCGCAGAGTCGCCTCGCTGACGGAGGCGCTCCCATCGAAGTGATCATCGGCGCATCGGGGGCCGCGGGCCCCGAACGCATCGCTTCGATCCAGAGCGGGCTCGCGGTGCCGGTGATTGAGGGTGGTACGAAGATCACTGCCCAGGTGTTGCGTCTTGCGGACATTGCGCTTGAGCGCTCCCATATCGTTGCGATGCGGCCAGTGATCGCGTCCGAGTCACCGTACGTGCTTGCCGCGGTTGCGGAGCTCGCAGAAGAACACGGTGCAGGGGAGCTGTACTCAGTTCGACTCAGGGCCGGTGTCTCACAGGCGCTCGCCGAGCTGATTGCGACGAAGCTTCCCGATGTGCGCGTACGCGTGCCAGTCACAGCACCTCAGGAATTCCGTGGTGCAGCCGAAACGATTATCGGGCTAGCTGCTGAGGCCGCTGACCCCGAGTCAGACCTCGCGCAATTCGCGAGGATGATGGGGGAGAACAGTGATGACGGTAGGAGTGAAGCTACGGAGCGCTTTCACACGGCGGTTTCCGAGATCCACCAGGCTTACCCCACTCCTCATCGAACGCAGTTGCGGGCCAGGGAGTGGGATCCGAGCGAGCGCGACAATGCCCTCTTCTATCGTCCACCAGATGAGCCCAGTCTCGTTGATACCGGCGGTCTGACAGCGGCCGTACTCGGCCTGAACCGTGGTGAGACAGGCGAGCTTCGGCTCATGGCTGCGGGGCCGACACTCACAATCCCAGTGATTTCTAGCTCTGGGTTTGCGAACGAACCCGAGACTGACGCGAGTCTTGCCCCGAACCGAGAGTGGGCGCGATCGCTGCTGCGTCGTGCCGGCGAACGCGCCGTAATCAACGACGATGCTGATGCCACCGTGGCACTCACGGGAATCGAACGACCGCTCGAAGCCGAGGCTGTTGTGGCTGAGGCGTTCGAAGTTGGACGCACCTGGAGCGCCCAGCCGCATACTGTGCGCGCCACACGGCTGCGGAGGACGGCACTCGGTGCTGTTGCAGCGCGGGACCGTCTCATTGAGACACTCGCCGTCGATACGGGGGCGCCGATCGCAGAAATCGACGCGCAGGTGGGCGGCATCGTCGACGCCGCACGCTACAGCGCCCAGCTGGCGGAGGGCCTTTCAGCGGTGCGGGGTGCGACGTTCCGCCCGACGGAGCTGATGCTCGTCGCTGCTGACACATACGCATCCCTTGCTGAACAAGCGGAATCGGTGCTCGCGGCGCTCGCTGCCGGCAGTGCCGTGCTTTGGGCGCTACCACCTAGATTTTCGCGTTCTGCCGCGGTCCTTATCGAGGAGTGGGAGGCTGCGGGCTTGCTTGCCGGGGTGGTGCGCGTAATGCCGGTTGTCTCTGACGCGACTGTTGCGTCGCTCGCTGCGCAGCCCGAAGTGTCGCGGGCAACCGTCTTGGGGGCACGCGCCGAAGCTCTCGCGCTTGTGAAGCGCCGCCCTGACCTGCGGGTCGAAGGTAGATTTCGGACGGTCGGGTCGATCGTCGTCACCGCGTCCGCAGACTTTGACTCGGCCGTTGAAGATATTGTCATTTCGGGGTTGAGCTCTGCGGGAGCTTCCCTTCGAGCCGCACACGCCGTGATTATGCAGGGGAGCGTTGCACGTTCCCAACGGTTCCGCGAGCGGCTTGCTGACGCTGTGCGCGCGATCCGGGTAGGCGACACAACGCGTCCGGGCGAGGCCGATCCGCTCGGGTTCACGCTCGGTCCGCTGGCGGCGCCGCTCGATGAGGCTGGTCGGCGAGCACTCACCGAGCTCAGTCGCGGTGAGGACTGGCTGGTGCAGCCGCGGCAGCTGGATGAGTCGGGGAGGCTCTGGAGCCCCGGTGTTCGGACGGGAGTTGATCCTGATTCGCAGTTTTGGGCCGATTCGCGGGGTGTGCCCGTCATCGGACTCACTCAGGCACACACGCTCTCGGAAGCCGTGCAGCTGCAAGACCGCATCGGGGGTGGAGCGGTCGCTGGGCTGCAGTCGCTCGATGCCGACGAAATCTTGCCCTGGTTAGACCGTGCGGAGGCTGCGTCGCTTGTGGTGAATCGCCCCACTACCCGTGCGCAGGTTGAGCGTCACCCGAGCGGGGCTTGGAACGCGGCCGTGATGGGGCTGCCCGCACTCGATGGGGGACCGAACCGACTGGCCACGCTGGGGTCGTGGGAGGCGCGTGAGGGAACTCGCAGCCAAACGTTGCACCTGCGAGGACTCGACCCCGAAGTGCAACTGCTCATCGAAACTGCGCAGGCCTCGCTCGGGTATGAAGAGTTTGATCTGGTGCGACGCGGGGCTCTCGCGGACGCGCTTGCGTGGCGTACCTCCCTTGGCGTTACCCGAGACACGATCGGCCTCGGGATTGAGCGCAACGTGCTGCGGCATTGGCCGGTCGAAACTCAGGTGAGACTTGCTGAGGGAGGGGTCACCGCGCATCTGCTGAGGGTTGTCGCAGCAGCGCTGCTCGTGCGCGCACCCATCTCGGTCTCGACCGGAGAGGTGCTGCCTCCTGAGGTCACCGCGTACCTCGCGAAGCAGAGCATCGAGGTGTCGCTCGAGCGTGACGACGACTGGCTGGAGCGCATCTCAGGGTCCGGGCCAACGGTTGACGGTGTGCCCGCGTTGCGGGTGCGACTCATTGATGGTGACCGCGTGCGGGCCGCCGAGTGGATGGGCGGCCTCGACCGCGCGGCTCTCTGGGCGGAGCCCGTCACGATGGCTGGTCCCGTCGAACTTATGAGCCTGCTGCGCGAACAGGCGATCTCGGTGCGCGCCCATCGCCAGGGCATGGCAGCCCCGGTCCCGGGCATCGACGAATGGCTGACGGACCCCTCGTCGGAGTGACCGTCGAGGAGACGCAAATGCGCCCTTCACCCAGGGTGAAGGGCGCATTTGCGTCTCCTCGAGCAAACTTCGATTTCCGTTCACTGGGGTGACCCGGTAAAGTTGGTTGCTGGTCGTGTTCGCATGGCCATTGGCGGGTTACCCGAGCGGCCAAAGGGAGCTGACTGTAAATCAGCTGACAACGTCTACGTGGGTTCGAATCCCTCACCCGCCACCGATGTCCTGAGTCGCGACATCGTTTACACATGGTGTCGCGCTCGGCACTTTTCCATGGGTTCCTGCCGATTACCCGTGTTTCTCATCTCTCATGGTGTGCCCGTTGTGGCCCCACCCAGGTCCTCTTCCCGCTACGTGACGGAACTCTGGCGGGGACTTCATAGCTTACGCACGAGTCGGTGCAGCAGACTTAGGCGGGCCCGCCCTCACCCTCCCAAGTATCTAGACGCATCAATTTCTCACGTG
>JBQDBM010000012.1:0-2354 GCA_052090925.1 Leucobacter sp.
ATCTGCGCGGCGCCACCCCGCGCAACCGCTTCTACACTCTCAATTCCGAAGAGCCCCAAAAGTTAGCGGGACCGCCACCTGGAATTGCCGACTTGGTGTTGAGGTCGACCTCGATCGTGGCGAGCGCGACCTGATCCTCAAGTGCGGTTAGCTGCGCTTGGAGCCCGTCCAGGTCTTGCTGGCGCTCAGACAGGGCCGCTTCAGCCTCAAGAAGATGTCGAGTCAGCCATGAGCTCCGTGAGGCGGGCGACCGAGGCCTGAAGCGCTTCCACGCGCGCCTGCAAATCAACGTACTCAGCCGTGACGTCAACTGCGGAGTTGTTTCGTGACTGGACTTGGCCGACCTCTTCAAGCGCGGTGAGTGTCGCTTCAAACTGGTCAGCGGGTACGCGAAGAGTGAGCTGCGCGGTTGCCCCACCGTCCTCACTTGAGCGAGACAGCGTGCGTGATGCGACCTGTCCGCCCAGGTCATCCGCTATCTTTGTGGTCTGGTCAGCCGCTTCGAGCGGGTCAGAGACCTCAATCGAAATTGAACCCGTTTGAATGAGTGTGGGTTCTGCTTTCGGTGTCGCCTCGCCTGACTCACTCGTTGAGGGGGCCTGAGCGACATCCATCTCTGAGAAAGAGCCGCTCTCAGCGGATCCTTCATGAGTGGCGCGCGACCCGGTGTCACTATTTCCACTCATTCCTGCGGAACAAGCGGCAAGCGGAACTACGAGTAAAACAGCAGTGAGGATCGCCAGGCAATGACCACGTCGTTGTTTCATGGTGCACACCATAGTAGGTGCGCCAGGGAATTATGCGACTCGCGTACTTGCTCGCTCAGAGAGTAAGGTCAACCGGTCTCGAGCCCCCGCCGCTATCGGGGCATTCTGCAGAGACTCGACTGCTCGTTCGACATTGCGCGAGATCATTTCTTCGACGCGCGTGACCGCGCCACTGTCACGGATCGTGCGTTGCAGCAGCGAAATTTGTGCAGGATCAAGATCACTTGTGCCGAGCAGGTCGTCGAAGATGCGCCGTTGAGTCGTTGGAAGCTCTTGTCGTGCGAGGGTGACGAGCACGGTTCGCTTCCCCTCGGTAAGGTCGCCGCCACTCGGCTTCCCCGTGACTTCTTCGTCTCCAAACACTCCAAGCAGATCATCACGAAGCTGGAACGCGACCCCTACCGGGAGCCCAAAGTCTGACAGTGCGTTCTCTTGTTTCTCAGAGGCACCAGCGAGCGCCGCACCGATGAGGATCGGAGCCTCTACGCTGTATTTTGCCGATTTGTATACAAGCACGCGCGTGGAACGTTCGAGCTGCTCGTTATCGGCTGCGAAACCTGGCTGCTGCTCTTCAAGTACGTCGAGGTACTGGCCAACCGCGACTTCGCTGCGCATCCGGTTAAAATGCTCACGCGCAGCTTGTGCTGCTTCTCGATCGTCAAGGCCGTCGCATGCGCGCTGGAAAAGCTCATCAGCCCAGGACTGCAGGAGGTCACCCGCGAGGATCGCCCCTGCGAGACCAAAGTGTGAGGACGAACCGCGCCACCGCTGGGTGCTGTGCATTGCACCGAATCTGCGGTGCGTAGACGGTCGCCCTCGACGGGTGTCCGATCGGTCAATCACGTCGTCATGTATGAGGGCTGCTGCATGGAACAGCTCGAGGGCACAGGCCACATCAAGCACCCTTCCCAGTTCGGTGTCGACCGGGCCCTCAAGGTCAAGCGCACGAATAGCTTGGTAGCCGAGCACGGCAAACTGGGCACGGAACCGTTTACCCCCGGAGAGGAAGCCAGACACTTCGTCGAGTAAGGGGGTTGAGTCTGGGCCGAGCGGGTCCAGAGCATCTCGGTGTTCTGCGAGCTGATCGCTAATGCGCTCCTGAATAAGCCCTGCGAGTCGTGTCGTTTCCTGCACACAACTAGCTTAGTCGTCTCTCCCCAGCGTAGACTGGAGGAACCATATCCAACCATCGAGGAGGACGCCATGGCTCTCTCGGAGCACGAGCAGCGACTGCTTGATGAGATGGAGCGTAGTTTCTACCAGAGTGAAGCTGATGTCGTCAGTACTTCTCCTGGAGCGCCTCGTCGAATTAACTACAGGTCGCTGTTGCTGGGTGTCGTTGCGGCCGTGATCGGCGTAGGCCTGCTCGTCGGGGGAGTTGCCGCACAGCAGCTGTGGCTCGGACTCATCGGTTTTGCCATCATGCTCGGAGGCGTGCTCCTCGCGTTTTCTCGCCCCTCTGGCGACGATGTAACAGCGGCTCCCACCGAGAGCAAGGCCCCGTCGAGCGAGTCAGCGAAAGAGTCCCTCAGCGAGCGATTTGAGCGCCGCTGGGATCAGCGCATGGGTGGCGAGCGCTAGCAGCAA
>JBQDBM010000012.1:2454-71121 GCA_052090925.1 Leucobacter sp.
ACGCAGCGCGTTTGATGGCAGTGCTCGGCGCGGCCACCGCCGCGGCCCATGGGGTGTGTGGGTGGAGCGCTAGCAGCAAACGCAGCGCGTTTGATGGCAGTGCTCGGCGCGGCCACCGCCGCGGCCCATGGGGTCTGCGTGAGGCGCACGAATCCTCCACATTTCACTCCACTTTGCTCCACGAACCGTCATACCCGGTGCTCTACTGGTCGTGCAGTGGCTGATTTCTCGCTGCGCCGCCGCCAAAATTGGTGATTTGCGCCTAAAACCCCTCGTGTGAGTACCGACGGATGCGGCGTGGGTGCGGCCGTGTGCTGTGTATGCCTCCACTCGAAAAGGAGGCGTCAGCCGCCCAAGATCGTTGATCTCTCGGGGTAATTGCCATCGTTCGGGAGCGCAGGGGAAAACTATTGTGTCAAAATGGGGGAAAGTGGAGCAAAGTGGAGTAAGGTGGCGTGCATAAGAGTTGACGCATAAGGAGGTGGCCTGTGTTTCTCGGTACGTTTACACCAAGACTCGACGACAAAGGTCGCCTGATCTTGCCGTCAAAATTTCGCGATGAACTGGCAAACGGTCTCGTGATCACGAGGGGCCAGGAACGCTGCCTCTATGTATTCAGCGAGCATGAGTTCGGCGAGATGCACGAGCGTATTCGCCAGGCACCGATCACCTCGAAGCAGGGTCGCGACTACCTTCGCGTTTTCCTATCGGGCGCCCATGCCGAGACTCCCGATAAACAAAACCGCGTCACTATCCCTGCCGCGCTTCGCGAGTACGCGGCCCTCGACCGCGAGCTCGCAGTGATCGGTGCCGGCACACGCGCCGAAATTTGGGATGTCGAAGCGTGGCAGCGTTATCTCTCTGAGCAGGAATCCGCTTTCTCCGAGATCGAGGAGGAGGTGATTCCGGGAATGTTCTGATCCGGTACCCGTGGTTTCTCGTCTTCCACCCTGACTCACCTTCCCCGGTGTCAGGTGGGCTGACGGGGAACCAGGGGAACCGGCCCGGACCCGAACAGATTATGGTCGATAACCAGCACACCACACAGCGAGACCCACGTGATCTGCACACACCCGTGCTGCTGGATCGTTGCCTAGAACTCCTCGCACCAGTCGCCGAACGCGACGGCGCGGTCATCGTGGATACGACACTGGGCATGGGCGGTCACAGCGAAGCGATGCTCGACGCGCACCCGGGCCTCACAGTTATTGGGTTGGACCGTGACGAGGAAGCCCTCGAACTCGCTGGCCGGCGGCTCGAGCGATTCGGAACCCGGGCAGTACTTGTGCACGCCGTGTATGACGAGATTGCTGATGCGGTTCGTGACGCCGGAGTTAACCAGATTGATGGCGTACTTTTTGACCTCGGGGTGTCTTCCCTGCAGCTCGATAGTGCGGAACGCGGCTTTGCATATGCACAGGATGCGCCGCTCGACATGCGGATGGATCAGCATCAGGGTGAGACCGCCGCAGAGGTGCTCGCGGTGGCCCCTGAGGGGCGACTCCGAGCAATCTTCGAGCGGTACGGGGAAGAACCCCTGGCGGCTCGCTACGCGCGGGCAATTCTCGCGGCCCGACTCGAAGCACCCATTGAGCGGAGCGGTCAGCTCGTCGATATCTTGCAACGTGCGACCCCCGCAGCCGTGCGCGACCAACGGCACCCTGCGAAGCGCGTATTCCAGGCGCTCCGCATTGAAGTCAACCGTGAGCTTTCAGCGCTCGAGTCGGCCCTTCCCGCCGCACTTGAGTTGCTCAGCTTGGGTGGTCGGGTCGTTGTCATGGCATATCAGTCACTCGAAGACCGCTTTGTAAAGCGCGAACTTGCGAAGCGCAGCCGGTCGACGGCCCCCCAGGGGCTCCCCGTCGAGCTGCCAGAACATCGTCCAGAGTTTCAGCTGCTCACTCGAGGAGCTGAGTTTGCCAGCGAGGCAGAGCAGGCGCGCAACCCGAGAGCGATTCCTGTGCGCCTGCGCGCGGCTGAACGAGTGCGAGGACGCGCATGAGTAACACGGCCGCGATAGAGCGAGATACGCTGCGATCACTAGGTTCGACACGCCCACAGGCGCATCCAGGGGGAGCGCCGGATGAGCGGCAGCACCTGCGACTTGCCGCTGCGCCTCGCAAAGCAAAACTCAGCCCCCTCGTCGGTGCTCTCATTGCGGTTGGCGTGATCCTCGGCATACTTGCGACCCAGCTTGGGCTGAGTATTGCTGTTTCGCAGGGCGCATACGAGGCACGTGCATTGAAAGTCGAGCAGCGCGAACTCATTCGCGTTGAGCGCGTCTTGCAGCAAAACGTCGACAAGCTTGCATCGCCTCAGAATTTGGCTGTGAACGCTGCCGGCCTAGGAATGGTGCAGAATTCGCACCCAGCTTCGTTGCGGCTGAGCGATCATGCGATCCTGGGCGATCTTGCCTCACCGACGAGTGCAGTGAGTGACAACCTCGTACCCAACTCGACGCTCGATTCAATGCCGGTCGTCGATGCTGATGGTTTGTTAGTCCCCCGTAATGAAAGACAGGCCGAAGTGGATGACGAGATGACCGCAATGGCGCCGGTACCTTGGGAAGGTAAGCTTCCCGCGCCGGAAACGCGCTAGAGAGCGGCTCAGGAAGTAACGAGGAGGGACGTGGTGAAAATTCGCCGCATGCGTGTACGTCGGGTCGTCGCACTGCTTCTCGTCGTCGCTGCAGCATTGGCGTTTGCCGTTCGACTCATTGATGTTCAGCTGGTTTCCGCATCCACACTGAACGAAGACGCACACGACAAGCGCGCGGTTCCCGTGACCATCCCGAGCTTGCGCGGGGACATTGTTGACCGCAACGGTGAGATCCTCGCGACAACCGATGAACGCTATGACGTCCAACTGTCACCGAAGAATACGCGCTTAAACGATGGCAAGTTTCACCGTCCGGCACCCGGGGGTGGCGTTGGCACGGTCGAAATTACGGCAGAGGAAGCGTTCGACGAGATCGGTGAGGTCACGGGCCAAACGGGTGAAGAAATCGAAGAGATCGTCGATGAGGCGCTCAAAGACGACCCCAAGTCTGACTTTGCGTATGTGATGCGAGCTGTCGACCTCACACAGCTCAATGAGTTGAAAGAACTCGGTATTCCGTGGCTTACGTTCGCGAGCCACCACACCCGCACCTACCCGAGTGGTGCGGTAGCAGGCAACATTGTGGGCTTCTCTGGCTTCGAGGACGTTCCTCAGGCGGGTATCGAGATTTCCCAGGACGAGTGCCTGACTGGGGTGGACGGGTCCGAAGAGTATGAGAGGGGTGCCGACGGCGTCGCGCTCCCCGGCAGTGTGGTTGTCACGCAAGAGGCGGAAGATGGCGGGACGGTCGAGCTGACGATTGATCGCGACGTGAACTGGCAGGCACAGCAAGCTATCAATAAGCAGGTGAAGGATGTGTCCGCCGAGTGGGGGCGTATGGTCATTCTGGATGTCAACACGGGCGAACTTGTCGCGGTGGCAGAAGACGGATCCGTTGACCCCAATAACGTCGACGAGTCGGAGCCATCGGAGCGCGTTGCTCGTTCGTTCGTGGATCCGTATGAGCCTGGCTCAACATTCAAAATGGTGACTGCAGCGGCACTGATCGACCAGGGCAAGGCAAATGCCTATACGCCGCAGCTCAGTCCGTCAACATGGGAACCCGAGCCGGGAGTGAAGTTCGGTGATGCGTTCTCCCACGCCCCCGAACCCTGGACTCTCACTGGTGTCATGGTGCATTCGTCAAACGTCGGTATCGCAAAGTTGGGTACACGACTGAGTGCGGAAACTCGCTACGACTACATGAAACGATTTGGGTTTGGTCAGTCGACGAATGCAGGGATGCCGCTGGAGGATTCGGGGTACATGATCCCGGTCGAGGACTGGGATCGTCAAACTTCCTACAACACGATGTTCGGGCAGGGTATTTCATCCACGATTGTGCAGACGGCTGCCGCATACCAGGCCATCGCAAATGGTGGGGAGCGACTTCCCGTCAGTATTGTGCGCAGCTGCACCGATGCCGACGGTAATACCAAGAAAATTGATCACGGTGAGCCAGTTCGTGCGGTGTCGGAGGGGACCGCATCAGAAATGATGCGCATCCTTGAAACAGTCACGAATGAGAATTGGTACACGGAGGATCTCATGATTCCGGGGTACCGGCTCGCAGGGAAAACCGGTACAGCAGAACAGTCTGATGGCCAAGGTGGGTACCGGGCAAATTACGTCTACAGCTTTGCTGGGATCTTCCCCGCGGATGACCCTCAGTATGTCGCAGTAGCATCTATTGGGTTCCCAACCGCAGGTGATGGTGGCGCAGCAGCTCGAAGCGCAGTGAAAGAAGCGGCCGAGGCTACGATTCGCGCTTTCCATATCGAGCCGTCAAGTGGGAAATACGAACCGCTCCCCATCAAGTACTAACCGTGTGACTGTCGTAGGAGGCAGAGCAGTGAGCAGCGACCAGCCGGCGA
The DNA here is from genome assembly GCA_052090925.1 of Leucobacter sp. GTDB lineage: Bacteria > Actinomycetota > Actinomycetes > Actinomycetales > Microbacteriaceae > Leucobacter. The sequence continues at coordinate 6,927 of JBQDBM010000012.1, forward strand.
CGATTCGTCCACGTCAACCACAACATACCCCTCTTGCTAATCTCGCAAGAAGGTTCGATCTCGCTGTGCGCGGGGAGGTCGAAGGGGTGAATGTCACCGGGATCTCGATTGACTCACGGGATGTTCAGATGGGAGACCTCTACGTCGGTGTGCCAGGTGCTCGCGCACATGGTGCAGGCTTTGCCGCGCAGGCGGTAGCTCGGGGTGCTGCCGCGGTACTCACGGACGAAGACGGTGCGTCATTGGCTGCCGAAGCCGGAGTACCGCTGCTCATCAGTGAAATTCATCCCCGGGAGCTGCTGGGAGAGGTTTCGGCGGCAATCTATAGCACCGGGGACCTGGATGCGCTCGTCTTCGGAGTGACAGGCACGAACGGAAAAACAAGTGTCATCTACGTCTTGGCTGAGCTGATGCGTGCGGCGGGGCTCACCCCCGGTCTGAGTTCGACGGCTGAGCGACGCATTGGTGACGAAGTGATCGTTTCAAGCCTCACCAGCCCGGAGGCCTCGGAGCTGCACGGGCTTCTCGCACGCATGAGCGAACGAGGAGTGCAAGCGATTGCACTCGAGGTCTCGGCGCACGCGGTGGTACGACACCGGATCGATGGCGTGCGATTCAATGTGGTTGGCTTCAACAACCTCTCGCAGGATCACCTCGACGACTTCGGTGACATGGAGAACTATTTCGCCGCAAAGCGAGCGCTCTTTGCTCCGGAACACGCAGAGCGGGGAGTCGTCGTCGTTGACTCGCCGTACGGCAAACGAATGGCACGCGAGTCGCGGATCCCGGTCACCACACTCGCGACGGAGTACGGGCAGGAAGCAGACTGGTACCTGGCCGCCACCAGGCAAGACCTTGATGGTGTCGGATTTGTGTTGCAGGGCCCGGAAGGCGCACACTTTCGCGGCAGCGTCCCCGTCTTCGGGCGCTTCACGGCGGAAAACGCCGCATTGGCACTCATCATGTTGCACGAGGCCGGAGTGAGCATTGAGCGGGTCGCAGCTGGGCTTACTCGTGGACAGATCCCTGTCTACATTCCCGGTCGGCTGGAGGAAATCTCCAAAGGCGGGCAGGGTCCAAGGTTCTTCGTTGATTATGGGCACACTCCTGGCAGCTTCATTGCCATGCTCGACGCGCTGGGCGAGGTAGCCCCGGGACGCATCATCTTTATGTTTGGTGCGGACGGTGACCGCGATTCGACGAAGCGGGAAGAGATGGGCAGGATCGCTGGCGCAGGCTCAGACATCGTGTTGATCTGCGACTACCATCCGCGCACCGAGGATCCGGCTCAGATTCGGGCACAGCTTCTTGCAGGCGCCCGCTCCGCGGCGCACGCCGAAGTCTTTGAGGTGCCAGACCCGCGTGAAGCCGTGAGGCGAGCTATTTCGCTCGCTCGCCCGGAAGACGTTATCCTGTATGCCGGTCCCGGTCATGAGGATCATCAAGAAGTTGCCGGCGAGTTTCACCCGTACTCGGCACGTGACGAGGTACGCGGTGCACTCCGCGAGGCAGGATTCCTTCAGTGATAGCTCTCTCACTCGCCGAGATCGCGACGGCGATCGACGGCCGCCTGGTACTCGGACGCGATGGATCGCACGCCGACACTGCTGTGAGTGGAGAGTCGCAGACCGACTCTCGCGAAGTACGCGATGGACAGATTTTTTTTGCCCGTCGAGGTGAAGCCACGGATGGGCACCGGTTCGCTGGCCAGGCAATTGAGAATGGGGCGGCGTTGCTCGTCGTCGAGCGCGAGGTCGACGACCGCGTCGCCCAGATCGTTGTCGCGGATGCTACGAAGGCGCTCGGTGCGTTAGCGGGGGCGGTGATCGCTCGAGCGCGCGCCGGAGAAGTGCTCACGATCGTTGGAATCACCGGTTCGAACGGGAAGACGACGACCAAGAACCTCGTCGAAGCAATGGCGATGCGTACGGGGGACACTGTTGCCTCAGTGAAGTCATTCAACAACGAGGTGGGTGGTCCCCTCACCATGCTGCGCGTCCAAGAGAATACGCGCACGCTCGTCGCGGAGATGGGTGCGAGTATCGAAGGCGACGTTGCAAGCCTCACCGCGATGGCACCTCCGCACATTGGTGTCGTCCTCACGGTCGGACTCGCCCACGCAGGTGAGTTTGGGGGAATCGAGTCAACGTTTCGGGCCAAGAGTGAGATGGTGAAAAGCCTAGACCGCTCTGGAACTGCGGTGCTGAACCGCGACGACCCGCGCGTGGCAAAGATGGCTGAGCTGACTGAAGCTCGTGTGCGTTGGTTTGGACTGAGCGACACCGCTGATGTGCGTGCGACCGACGTTCTTGCGGATGCAGCTGGCACGGCGTTCACACTGCACGCTGATGGTGAGTCGCTTCCTGTACGGTTTGGTGTCATTGGTGAACACCATGTAATGAATGCGCTTGCAGCGACAACAGTTGGTCTCGAGCTCGGGCTTTCGCTCGCTGAGCTTGTCGAGGTGTTAGAGGCGGCCCGTCTTGCTGGGCCGGGTCGAATGGAGCTGCTCGGCGGACGCGACGGCATCACCATCATCAACGACGCATACAACGCCAGCCCGGACTCTATGAGCGCAGCACTGCGTACCCTCGCTCAAGTGAAGAAGCCCGGCGGCCGCAGCGTGGCAGTGCTGGGCGCAATGAGTGAACTTGGTGACTACGCCGGAGATGAACATGATCGCATCGGACTGCAAGCTGTGCGACTGGGTATTTCTGAGCTCGTAGTGGTGGGCGCCGAGGCGCGCCGACTACACATCAGCGCGATCAATGAAGGCTCATGGGACGGTGAGAGCGTATTCTTCGAAGATGCAGACAGCGCTTTCGAATACCTACGCGACACACTCCGCGCGGAGGACACCGTGCTCGTAAAGTCTTCGAACTCGGCCGGTCTGCAGGCACTTGGTGACCGGCTTGGGGAGGCCTACGCATGATAGCGCTACTTATCGCGGGTGGACTCTCAATGCTCTATTCCCTCCTCCTCACGCCGCTGTTTATCCGTGGCTTCCACAAGCTGCAGTGGGGACAGTTCATTCGTGAGGACGGACCGCAATCGCACCTGTCCAGGCGAGGCACGCCAACCATGGGTGGCATCATTTTCCTGTCGGGCACGGTGCTGTCGTACTTCATCGCCAAGCTGGCGATGGGGGAGGTGCCGTCTGTTTCAGCCATGCTGGTGCTGTTGCTCGCTGTCGGGTGTGGCCTCATCGGGTTCATTGATGACTATCTGAAGGTCCGAAAGCAGCAGTCTCTCGGACTGGGCGGCTGGTCAAAGATTGCCGGCACGGTAGGTATCTCGGTGCTGTTTGGTGTGCTGGCCCTCCAGTTTCCAAGTAATGATGGCCTTACCCCTGCCTCTACCAGCATCTCGCTCTTTCGTGACCTCCCTGTCGACCTCTTGGCGGCCGGCACTGTGGTGGGCATCGCGCTGTTCTTGATCTGGGTCACGGCAATCGTGACGTCGGCAACGAACGGTGTCAATCTCACTGATGGTCTCGACGGACTGGCCGGTGGCGCGTCGATCCTGGTGTTCAGCGCCTATCTGATCATTGGTTTCTGGCAGTCGTCTCAGCGGTGTCTCGAGAATGTCATGAACGCTGGCTGCTACATGGTGCGTGACCCCATGGATCTTGCGGTCGTCTCGGCAGCCTTTGTTGGGGGGCTCATCGGGTTTCTGTGGTGGAACACTAGTCCCGCACATATCTTCATGGGCGACACCGGGTCATTCGGTTTGGGCGGCGCAATCGCCGCACTCGCGATCCTCAGCCGCACCGAGCTGCTCCTTGTACTGCTGGGAGGACTCTTCATCATTGAGGTTGGCTCCGTCATCGTGCAGCGCGCCTACTTCAAGATCACGAAGGGAAAGCGCATTTTCTTGATGAGCCCGATCCACCACCACTTTGAGCTCAAAGGTTGGGCCGAGACCACCGTCGTGGTGAGATTCTGGATCATTGCCGGCGTATTTGTGATGGCGGGCGTGGGGCTCTTCTATGCCGAGTGGGTGCTCCAACAGTGAGCGCCAACTCCCCACAGCGAGACCGTGTGCTGGCGCTCACGAGTTGGCACCACGATTGGACGGGGCTCCGGGTTGCGGTGCTCGGCCTTGGAGTCACCGGTTTTTCGGTCGCCGACACCCTCGTCGAGCTCGGGGCTCGGGTCCGCGTCATCTATGGCACTCCGGATCCGGACCGCGAGCGGCTGCTCGACGTCATCGGATCCGAACGGGCCTGCCTCGCGGCCGACGCTGCGCAGTTGGCCGACCTGGCCGAGTTTTCCCCGGACCTTGTTGTGGTGTCTCCTGGCTACCGCCCCGACCACCCGTTGACCACATGGGCACAGGAGTACGGTGTGCCGGTGTGGGGAGATATCGAGCTGGGCTGGCGCCTCCGTGATAAAACGACTCGGATTGCGGACTGGATCTGCGTGACGGGGACGAACGGGAAAACCACCACCTCCCAGCTCACCGCACACATGCTGGTTGCTGGTGGACAGCGAGCGATACCCGCGGGAAATATCGGCACACCCATTCTCGATGCGTTGCGTGATCCACAAGGCTATGACGTGATCGTTGTGGAGCTCTCGAGCTTTCAGCTTGAACGGCTCGGGGAGATCTCGCCCTACGCCAGTGCGTGCTTGAACATTGCTGACGACCACCTCGACTGGCACGGGGATGCCGCGGCGTACCGCGCAGCGAAAGCTAAAGTCTATGAGAATGTGCAGGTCGCCTGCGTCTACAACCGCGCTGATGAGGTCACGCTGCAGCTCGTAGAAGGAGCTGACGTGGTTGAGGGTGCACGTGCGGTCAGTTTCGGGCTGGATGTGCCTCCTCCGAGCGGTCTCGGCATCGTTGAGGGGATCCTCGTTGATCGCGGGTTCCATGCTGAACGGCGTGACACTGCACTTGAACTGACCTCCATCGAGGAACTCGCAGAGCGAGATCTGGCGGCGCCTCACATGGTGCAGAACGTGCTTGCGGCTGCCGCACTCGCGAGGTCTCGCGGCATAGAGCCCGCAGAGATTGCAACCGCGGTGCTCAGCTTCAGCCCCGACCCACACCGCGCTCAGCGGCTCGGGGTCGTGGATGGTGTGGCGTGGGTTGATGATTCGAAGGCCACCAATGCGCACGCTGCTGATGCGTCACTCCGTGCGCTCGACTCCGTCATCTGGATTGTCGGAGGGCTCTTAAAAGGTGTGGACATCGATGATCTCGTGCGCACCCACGCACCCCGGCTCAAAGCTGCGGTTGTTATCGGTGTTGACCGCAGCGCGGTGATCCAGGCTCTCAGCAGACACGCACCTGAGCTTCCACGCATTGAGGTTGATCACGTGGAAACTGGAGACACGATGACTGAGGCGGTGCATGCCGCGGTGTCGCTCGCGATCGCGGGAGACACCGTGCTCCTTTCACCGGCCGCAGCTTCGATGGACCAGTTTGCAGACTACGGAGACCGCGGCCGACGCTTTCAATCGGCAGTGGGCGCATTAAGCGGAGGTGGATCGGGTGAATCGACCGGCGGAGCCGCGCCGCGATAGACCGGAGAGCCCCGGTGTCTCGCGAATTAGGCTCGGTAACGGTCTACGCGCGGGTACAGACCGGACGGTCGTGCTCATTTACGCTCTCACCATTTTGCTCGTGGGAATCGGGCTCATTATGGTGCTGTCGTCGTCCTCGGTGACGTCGTACCTCGCGAACCAAGGGTTTTTTGGTGGCTTCTGGAGTCAGGCAACCTATGCTCTCATCGGGTTCCCGTTAATGCTGCTCTCGGCTGCCATGCCAGTTTCATTTTGGAAGCGATGGGCGTGGTGGCTCCTCGGCCTCGGAATCGGTTTGCAGCTGCTCGTGTTTACCCCCTTGGGGGTGTCCGTCTACGGAAACAGAAACTGGATTCAGATCGGTGAGAGCTTCAGCGCACAGCCATCTGAGCCACTCAAGCTTGCACTCATTGTGTGGATCGGTACCGTGTTGCTGCGCAAAGAGAAGTTGCTGAGCAGCATGAAGCACGAACTGATTCCTGTCATATTTCCCGGTGCTGTGGTGGCACTGGGGCTTGTGCTGCTTGGACGTGACCTCGGCACCACACTCATTATGGGCGCCGCCGTCATCGGCGCGATGTATTTCGGGGGAGTCAGTATGCGCTCCCTCGCGACCGTCGCGGCGGGCGCTCTCATGGCCACGATTTTCTTCATCGTGACGAGCCCGAACCGACTCGCGCGAATCTTCGCAGGCGGTGATGACTACAGCGGACTCGACTGGCAACCGCTCCACGGGCTGTGGGCACTCGCGGGCGGTGGGCTATTCGGAGTAGGACTGGGAGGGTCTAAAGCGAAGTGGTCATGGCTGCCCGCGGCAGAGGACGACTACATTTTCGCCATTATTGGTGAAGAGCTCGGGTTCATTGGTGCGCTGCTCATCATCGCGCTTTTTGTGCTGCTCGCTATCGCCATGCTTCGAGTGATTTCACACGCCCGAGATCGGTTTGGAAAAGCAGTGGTCGGCGGAATTATGGTGTGGATCGTCGGGCAAGCCTTTGTGAACATTGGTGTGGTGATCGGTCTCTTCCCAGTGCTTGGTGTCCCGCTTCCGTTGATCAGTGCCGGCGGAACCGCGCTCATCGCCTGTTTAACTGGCGTCGGGGTGGTAATTTCAGTGGCACGAGATGGTGTCCAGTATCAGGAGGAGCTCGCAGCCGCGGGTGAAAGGACCAGATGACCACGTACTTACTCGCTGGAGGCGGGACAGCGGGACATGTGAATCCGTTGCTCGCCGTAGCGGACCTCATCCGCGATCGTGAACCTGACGCAACGGTCTTGGTGCTCGGTACACGGGAGGGGCTCGAAGCCCGCCTGGTGCCGGAACGCGGCTACGAACTTGAGACGATCGAGCGACTACCGTTCCCGCGTCGCCCGAATCTTGCGGCACTACGCTTTCCCACTCGTTTCATACGGGCGGTTCACCAGGTGCGGTCACTGATTCGCGACCGTGGTGTTGATGTGGTGGTGGGGTTCGGTGGGTATGCCGCTGCTCCTGCATACCGTGCGGGATACAAGGAGCGTGTGCCCGTCGTGATTCACGAAGCAAATGCAGTTCCCGGCCTGGCGAACAAGCTTGGTGCTCGTAACTCTCGATACGTGGGAGTAACCTTTGCCGGGACGCCCATCCGCGGTGCGCAGGTAACGGGAATGCCGCTCCGCCCCGAGATTACGGGCCTTGACCGGGAGGCCGTCAGGGCGGAAGCTCGGGTGCACTTTGGCCTTGATCCTGATCGAACGACCCTGTTGGTGACCGGCGGATCGCTGGGAGCGCGCGCAATCAATCAGGGCATCTCTGGGTCTGCTCGCGAGATTGTTGATGCGGGTACCCAGGTGCTGCACGTGTGGGGTGGGCTCACAGAACTTGTCGACCCAGGGGTGCAGGGATACCGGGTAATTCCGTATTGTGACCGCATGGATTTGGCCTTTGCCGCCTGTGACCTTGCAGTGTCGCGTGCAGGTTCAACGACAGTGAGTGAGCTCGCAGGGCTCGGCGTCCCAGCGGTACTTGTCCCGTACAGCGTGGGTAACGGCGAGCAACGAGTCAATGCCGCGGGTGTTACAGGGGCTGGCGGTGCGCTCCTCGTGGAGGATGAGCAGCTTAACCCGGACTGGGTGCGCGGCACTCTCATCCCGTTGTTGCAAGATCCTGACCGACTGGCCGACATGTCACTGCGCGCTCGGAGTGCCGGCACCCTCGACGGCACGGAACGGTTGCTTGACCTTGTACACGAGGCGCTGGCAGAACGTTAAAGAGTGAAGCTGCCGCGCCGTGACTCGTCCGCGCAGGATCAAGCGCTAAACTTTGCTCGGCATGACTCAGGAGGAACGCACATATGATCTACCCTGACCTCGAGATGGAGATCCCGGAGGCGCTCGGACGCGTGCACTTCGTTGGGGTCGGCGGTGCAGGCATGAGTGGAATCGCTCGCATGATGCACCAGGCGGGTGTGCCGGTGACCGGATCCGATCGCAGCGCAAACTACTCGACTGCGGCGCTTGAGTCGCTCGGGATCCCCGTCGCTATTGGACACGACAGTGCGAATGTTGGGGACGCCGATACGCTCGTCGTAACCGGTGCACTCTGGCAAGATAACCCTGAGTATCAGCTCGCGCTCTCGACCGGGGTGCCGGTGCTGCATCGCTCGCAGGCGCTTGCCTGGCTATCGCGAGGCAAACATGTGGTTTCTGTCGCGGGCGCGCACGGGAAGACCACCTCGACCGGCCTCATTGTGACCGGACTGCTGGGGGCCGGAGCGGACCCTTCGTTTGTGAACGGCGGAATCATCGAAACGCTCGGAGTGAGCTCCGCGCCCGGGGTGGATAACCTCTTTGTCATTGAAGCCGACGAGTCCGATGGCTCGTTTTTGCTCTATGACACCGCGATCGCTTTGATTACGAATGTGGACCCTGAGCACCTCGACTTCTACGGCTCGCGCGACGCATTCATGCAGGCATTTGTGGACTTTGCGCGTGGCGCACGCGAACAAGTCGTGATCTCTGCTGACGATCCCGGTGCGCTCGAGGTGCTCGAGGCACTGCGCGCGGAGGGGGAACACCCGCCCATCCGAACGTTCGGTGAGGCCGAGGGGTCAGATGTGCGCATCATCTCCGTTGATGACTCCGGTCCTGTACGATTCACTGTCGAGGTCGATGGTGTGCAGCACGACGCGCAGTTGTCCGTATACGGGAGATACAACGCGGTGAACGCAGTTGGTGCACTCGCAGTGCTGACCGGGCTTGGGTTTGAACCTGCAGCCGGGCTCGAGGCCATCGCTGGTTTTGGTGGGACAAAGCGCAGGTTTGAATTCCACGCCGAGGTCGCAGGGGTGCGGGTCTACGACGATTATGCCCACCATCCCACCGAAGTTGACGCACTTCTCGAAGCGGCACGCGCCGTGGTGGGCGAGGGGCGCCTCATTGCTGTGCACCAACCGCACTTATACAGCCGAACGAGTCTTTTCCACCGAGAGTTTGCAGAGACGCTCGAAGCTCGGGCAGACCACACAGTGGTGCTCGCAGTTGATGGAGCGCGGGAAGACCCGGTACCGGGTGTTACTGGAGCGCTCGTTGCGAATGACTTCAAGGATCCGGCGCGTGTGGTTTACATCGACGAATGGCAGCGTGCGGCGGATTACCTCGCAGAGATTGCACGCCCTGGGGACGTCATGATCACCATGAGCTGTGGCACCGTGTACCAGATCATCCCGCAAGTGGTTGCTTCCCTCGAAGCACGTTTTGAGTCCGAGAAACAGTGAAGCGACCTGGGGGGTTCGACCGGCGAGCAGAGCCTCCGCGGCGAGGCGGATCGCAGAGGCGCGCGAAACGAGATGTCGCGGAGCCACGCCCGCAAACTGGCCGTCAGGCGCCAGACTCGGGTTCCACGGAGACCACGAGTGACGGCCCCACACGGGCCTCAGTGTTCGATCGGTTACTGAAGCGAACCCGGAGGGCTTCGGCCGTGTCTAAGACAGCGGAGGTAGCTGAGACTCCTGCGGGGCCTGAGGCATCAGAGGTGCGTGGGGCAAGCGGCACTGAGGTTGGCACTGAGGTTGGCACTGAGACTGGAGTGGAGGCTGCGGCCGAGCCCGATGACACGACTTCAGAAACCGAGGATGCGCTCGCGCCCACGGTGGACCTCAGTGAGGTGCGTGCAAAGAAGCAAAGCGGCGTGATCTTTTCTGGGGTGCTTGCCAGACGCGAGGAGCGCGAGCCCGACGGGGTGAAGCAGGCGGCACAGCAGCTGCGTGTAGCCGGGAAGCGTCGCAGAACTCGTGAGCGCCGTGAAGAACGCAGATTTCTCGCGCCTGCACGCAGGCGGAGGCACATCTGGCTGGCGTCACTTGGCGCAGTAGCCGCGTTGGCGCTATTTGTCGGGGTCGGAGTACTGACACCTCTCATGGCGGTCGACCGGATTCAGCTCGAGGGTGCATCGGCCGTTGACACGGTTGCCGTCACGGATGCGCTCGCGCGACTCGAGGGAGTTCCGCTCGCACTCGTCGACGATGCTGAAGTGCACACGGCTCTTGAACCGTTTCCGCTGATCCAGCGGTACGCGATCGAACGCATTCCACCGAGCACGCTCCTCGTGAGAATTGAGGAGCGAGTCCCCGTTGTCGCTCTTGAACGCGACGAACATGTCGATCTGTATGATCCCGCCGGAGTGCTGGTCGGTCGAGCAGACGAACGGCCCGAAGGCGTGCCGATGGGGGAGGGGAGCGTGACCAATGTGACATCCGAAGCCTTTCGTTCGTCCGCTGAAGTGCTCAGGGATATTCCGGGTGCGCTGCGCAAACAAGTAGGGAGCGTGACGGCGACGAGTGGGCAGGATGTGACGTTTCATCTGGTAAACGGGGTTGAAGTGCTCTGGGGGGAGGCGACACAGACGCAGCGGAAAGCACTGGTGTTGGCCTCAATGATTGACGCGCTTGAGGATCAGGCGGTGTCCATGATCGATGTTTCATCGACCCAGGCGCCTGTATTCAAGTAAGACGTAGATTTCCTTCGCGACGCGCCGGAGTGTCTGCCAAGCTCGGTAAGGCACAGCACCTAGCTTTGAAACCAGTAAATGTATACGCGAATACTAACTTTTACCCTCAAGTAGAGGTTGAAAGTTGAGGCGGAGGGCCCACGTGTCAACGAACCAGAACTACCTCGCAGTGATCAAGGTCGTCGGGGTCGGCGGCGGCGGGGTCAATGCTGTCAACCGGATGATCGAGCTCGGATTGCGCAGCGTTGAATTTATCGCAGTCAATACCGATGCGCAGGCGTTGCTCTTGAGTGATGCTGATGTGAAGCTCGACGTCGGCCGCGAACTCACCCGCGGACTCGGTGCAGGCGCAGACCCAGAAGTTGGACGTCGAGCGGCTGAGGATCACGCGGAGGAGCTCGAGGAAGTACTCACTGGGGCGGACATGGTCTTCGTCACTGCGGGTGAGGGCGGCGGTACGGGTACCGGCGCTGCTCCCGTCGTGGCGCGCATTGCAAAGTCTGTCGGCGCACTCACCATCGGTGTTGTGACGCGGCCGTTTAGCTTTGAGGGCAAACGTCGTGCTGCGCAAGCCGACACAGGAATCAATGCGCTGCGCGAGGCAGTAGACACGCTGATCGTCGTACCCAACGACCGCCTCCTGGAAATCTCTGAGCCAGGCATCAGCATGATCGAGGCGTTTGCTGCGGCCGACCAGGTACTGCTCGCAGGCGTGCAGGGGATCACCGATCTCATTACCACGCCCGGACTGATCAACCTTGACTTTGCCGATGTGAAATCTGTGATGCAGGGGGCTGGGTCTGCACTCATGGGCATCGGATCGGCGCGCGGCGCCGATCGGGCAATCAAAGCGGCGGAACTTGCGGTCGCATCGCCGCTGCTTGAGGCATCAATCGAGGGCGCACACGGCGTCTTGCTGTCGATTCAGGGTTCATCGAACCTTGCGTTGAGCGAGATTTATGAAGCCTCCTCACTCGTGCAAGACGTGGTGCACTCGGAAGCCAACATTATCTTTGGCACAGTGATTGACGACACACTCGGTGACGAGGTGCGCGTGACCGTGATCGCCGCTGGGTTTGATCCTGATCAGGTGCAGTCCGCTACTCCGCTGTCCGAGCGCGGACGGCGTGGCAGCCACGTAGAAACCCTTGAAGAGGCGACCGGACGCCCAGGCGACACCGGAGCGGCACCTACTGAGGGGGAGACCGGAGAATTTGGCGCGGTTATTTCTAACCCACCCGTCGAAGAACAACTCCCAGATCCTGCATTCGACGGCGACGATGATATCGACCTCGATATTCCTGAGTTCTTGAAGTAACGAACAGGACAGAAGCAATGTCGGAGACCCCAGACCTTGGGCTCGGCGAACGTCTTGCGAATATGCGTGAGCAGATCGCAACTGCGAGCCAGCTTGCGGGTCGTGACCCATCGGAGCTCACGCTCATCGTAGTGACCAAGTTCCATCCGGGTTCACTGATTCGCGGCCTGCACACACTCGGGGTGCGCGATGTGGGAGAGAATCGCCACCAAGAAGCGCAGGCGAAAGCACATGAACTCGCAGACCTTGACCTTAAATGGCACTTCGTAGGCCAGCTCCAAAGCAAAAAAGCCCGGCAGGTGGCGAGTTACGCGCACACCATCCATTCGGTTGACCGCGCACGAGTGGTCGACCCCATTGATCGCCTCGCGGAAGAGGGCGGCCTCGCGTTCCCCGTCGATGCTTTTGTGCAGGTCAATATGACTGAGGATCCCGGACGCGGAGGAGTGGACCCCACTGAGCTCGAGGCACTTGCCGAACGCATTATTGAAGCTCCCTCGATGCGGCTCCGCGGAGTCATGGCCGTCGCGCCGCTGGAAGAGGAGCCGGCACGCGCATTTGCGAGACTCGCGACATACTCAGACCGGCTCCGCGCGCTTGATTCTGAGGCGTCCGCAATATCTGCTGGCATGACTCACGACTTCGCGGAGGCAATCGCTGCGGGCGCGACACACCTGCGTATTGGTAGCGCAATCACGGGCAAACGGCCCGACCCCCGTTAGTCTCGAAGTGCATCGGACCGTTGGGAGAGATGATGAGCAACCCGCTTAAGAAGACCATGGTATTCCTGGGGCTCGCGGAAGAAGAACTTGGAGAAGACGGCACCCCGGAGTCTCCGCGTTCATCGGCTGGCCCCGCTTCGAGTGAATCTGCGCCCCAGTCAGTGCCCAGAGAACGCTCGACGCCTCAGAAAGCCCCTGTGACACCATTGCGTAAGGTGACACCGACGAGACAGGCAGGAGTGCAATCGATGAACGAGATTCTAACCCTGCACCCGACCGAGTATCGCGATGTTGCGGTCGTCGCTGAGAATTTCCGTGATGGGGTTCCGGTGATATTGAACCTCTCGAAAGTTAATGAGGATGACGCGAAGCGCATCATTGACTTTGCCAGCGGCCTCTCGATGGGGCTTCGTGGCCGAATTGAGCGCGTGACAAGTAAGGTATTTTTGCTGTCACCCGAGCACATTGCTGTGAGCGGGGACGAGTCGCTAACTGAAGAAAGCGGTTCCTTCTTCGTCAGCCCTTCCGCCTAGTCGATAGCCTTGAGCGTCATCTTCCTTATCGGCTTTGTGCTGCGTTTAGTGCTTCAGCTCTACACATTTGTGCTGTGGGGAAGATTTGTGCTCGACTGGGTACGTGTTTTGAACCCAAGGTTTAGGCCGCGTGGAGTATTCCTCGTACTTGTGGAACTTGTCTACACTGTCACTGACCCTCCGATCCGAATGTTCCGTAAGGTTCTCCCACCGATCCGTCTCGGGCAGATTTCGTTGGATCTTGGATGGATGCTCACGCTCCTGAGCTGTTGGATTCTGATCGCATTGCTCCCGTAAGCTGCAAGTACTCCGGTTCTGGTCGTAATCTTAAATTTCGTCAACTGATTACCGGCAATGTTTGCTAGCGTTGATACCGACCACGTCAGTGGTCCCGAAGCGAAAGAGACTTATCGAATGGCCCTGACACCTGAAGACGTTCTGAACCAGCGGTTCACGATCACGAAGTTCCGCGACGGATACGACCTTGAGCAGGTCGATGACTTCCTAGATGTCATCGTCGAAGAGCTACGTCAACATGAGCAGGCGAAAGAGGAGCTTCGCGCGGAGGTTGAAGAACTCACTGCGAAGCTTGAGGCCGCAGAAAGCACACGCGACGCCGCCACCGAAGCGACACCTTCCAGCGAGGAGCCAGTGTCGAGCGAAGAGGCAGCGGATCGCACCATCGTGGTCGACGCTCCGAAACCCGCTGCGCCCGAGCAGGCAGCACCAACTTCAGAGGCAGCAGCTTTCTCTGCTGGCGCGCAAGGCGATGCGGTTAAGTCGAGTGCAATGTTGCAACTCGCACTGGAACTGCACGATAAGCACATTCATGAGGGCGAGGCCAAGCGGGACCAGCTCGTCACCGACGCTGAGAGCACAGCTAAGCGACTGATCGAGGACGCGCAGAAGCAGCGTGCCGACGAACTGCGTCTACTCGGTGACGAACGCTCAGGTCTTCAGGGCAAAATTCGCGAGCTGCGTGATTTTGAGCGCGAGTATCGTTCAACGCTGCGCTCATACATTCAGTCACAGCTGCGCGGGCTCGACGGTTCACCTGAACCGGACGGGGCACCCGAGGGTCTGCAGTAATTCAAAGGCGTGAACGACGCTTCTCTTTCTGACTCCTCCGCAGTAGTCCCAGGAAAAACTCGGATCCAGCGATATGCTCCGTGGCTGCTGATCGCAATTGCGGCGGTAATCTACGCCTCAGACCAGCTCGTTAAGAACTGGGTGGTTTCGAATCTCCCCGAGGGTGAATCGATACCCGTTATCGGTGAGTTTCTGCAGTGGCACTTTGTACGAAATCCTGGCGCTGCATTCTCGATGGCGAGCGGGGCGACGTGGATTTTCACGATTCTCTCGGCCGTGGTTGTCGGCGTGATCGTCTGGCAGATTCGCCGACTACGGTCGGTGTCTTGGGCAGTGTTTCTGGGGCTCCTCCTTGGAGGCGTACTTGGGAATCTCACGGACCGGCTCACGCGTGACCCCGGATTTCCTGTCGGTCACGTAATTGACTTCATCCTGACGCCCTGGATGATGCCAGCGATCTACAACATCGCAGACATGGGCATCGTCGTCGGCATGGTGATCTTCGTGCTGATTACGTTCTTGGGAATCTCGCTGGACGGCACTCGGTCGAAATCACGGACTTCGGAACCAGCTGACAGTGAATCCAATGTGATTGACGAGACAGACGACAATGCTGTGCGCGCAGATGATGACGATACATCCGCGCTCGATGTGCCAGACAATGAGAGCGACTCGAGGGGCAGCGGTGGAGCAGCGTAACCTTCCCGTACCCGATGGCCTTGCAGGAGAGCGTGCAGATTCTGCGCTCGCGAAGCTGCTCGGCTTCTCCCGGAGCTTTGCTCAGGAGGTACTTACCGAGGGCGGCGTCACACTGGAAGGCCGTGAGTTAGGCAAATCTGATCGACTGCAGGCGGGAGCCTGGCTCGAAGTGACCTGGGTGGAAAAGGCAGGTCCTGAAGTGGTTCCGGTCGAGGTTTCAGATTTTGGTATTGTGCATGACGATGAAGACATCGTGGTGATCGATAAGCCTGCCGGGGTGGCTGCGCACCCTTCACTCGGCTGGCAGGGACCAACGGTCCTCGGAGCGCTCGCTGGGGCCGGTTATACGATCGCGACGTCCGGGCCGGCTGAACGGCAGGGCATCGTGCATCGTCTGGATGCGGGTACGAGTGGCCTAATGGTGGTTGCGAAGAGTGAGCGTGCGTACCGCGACCTCAAGCGCGCGTTCAAGAATCGTGAAGTCGACAAGATTTATCACACGGTCGTGCAGGGCCACCCCGACCCGTTCTCTGGGACAGTCGAGGGGCCAATTGGGCGTCACCCGGGATCTGAATGGAAATTCGCGGTCACCAACGATGGGAAGCCGTCGATCACCCATTACGAGACGCTCGAAGCGTTCCCGTTTGCCACGCTCCTCGAGGTGGAACTTGAGACCGGTCGCACCCATCAGATTCGAGTGCATATGGCTGCTCAGCGTCACCCGTGTGTGGGAGACGCTATGTACGGGGCCGATCCCACACTCACCGAGAGGCTGCAGCTTTCACGGCAGTGGCTGCACGCGATGCGGCTCGGATTTCGACATCCGGGTACGGGCGAGCTGGTTTCGTATGAGTCTCAGTACCCGGCGGACCTGCAGCGCGCACTCGACATTCTCTCCGAGGCGTGACCAGAGCAAACCGCGAAACCAGGGGCGGCACTCCGGTACCCTGGTGAGGGCGAAGAAAGGGTGTCATTAGTGTCCGAGAAAGACGGCTTCGTACATCTCCACAATCACAGCGAATACTCGATGCTCGACGGCGCAGCTCGCGTCGGCGATCTCATGGATGCGGTGGCTGCGCAAGGGATGCCGGCGGTAGCTGTTACCGACCACGGCAATACATTTGGCGCGTTCGACTTCTGGCAGCAGGCGCAGGAGCGTGGTGTGAAGCCGATCATCGGTATCGAGGCCTACCTGACACCGGGAACACACCGGAGCGACCGTACTCGCGTGAAGTGGGGTGACGGGGCAGGAGATGATGTATCTGGCGCGGGCGCATACACCCACATGACTCTGCTCTCTGAGAGCACTCAGGGCATGCACAATCTGTTTCGCCTCTCAAGCTACGCATCACTCGAGGGGTACTACTTCAAACCTCGAATGGACCGGGAGCTACTGCAGACCTACGGGAAAGGTATCATCGCGACGACGGGCTGCCCCTCTGGTGAAGTGCAAACCCGCTTGCGACTCGGGCAATATGACGAAGCCGTAAAAGCTGCGGCAGAGTTTCAAGATATCTTCGGGAAAGAGAACTTCTTTTGTGAGCTCATGGACCACGGGCTCGATATCGAGCGGCAGGTGCGCTCAGATCTCCTCAAAATCGCAAAAGACCTGAGTATTCCGCTGCTCGCGACCAATGATCTCCATTACGTGCACGAGGCGGATGCTGAGTCACATTCAGCGCTTCTGTGCGTCCAATCGGGCTCCCGGATCGATGATCCGAACCGGTTCCAATTCAACGGCTCGGGCTATTACCTGAAATCGGCTGCCGAGATGCGCCATCTGTTTCGCGACTTCCCTGAAGCGTGTGACAACACGCTGCTGATTGCGGAGCGGTGCTCTAGCGAGTTCAACACTTCGGCAAACTACATGCCGCGGTTCCCTGTCCCGGCTGGAGAGTCCGAAGAAAGCTGGTTCGTCAAAGAGGTCGAGCGCGGCCTCCAGTACCGCTACCCGAGCGGGATCCCAGACGACGTGCGTAAGCAGGCCGAGTACGAAATTGGCGTCATTGTTCAGATGGGCTTCCCCGGCTACTTCCTCGTCGTCGCCGACTTCATCACCTGGTCGAAGAAGAACGAGATTCGGGTGGGACCTGGCCGTGGCTCGGGTGCCGGTTCAATGGTTGCATATGCGATGAGGATCACTGATCTTGACCCGTTGAAGCACGGACTCATCTTTGAGCGCTTCTTGAACCCGGACCGAGTATCGATGCCGGACTTCGATGTTGATTTTGATGATCGTCGCCGCGGTGAGGTCATTAAGTATGTGACCGAGAAGTACGGCGATGAGCGTGTCGCTCAAATTGTCACCTACGGCACGATCAAATCAAAGCAGGCGCTGAAAGACGCCTCCCGTGTACTGGGATTCCCGTTTGGGATGGGCGAGAAGCTCACCAAAGCCATGCCCCCGGCCGTGATGGCAAAGGACATCCCTCTCGCTGGCATCACCGACCCTGAGCATCCTCGCTACAAGGAAGCGGGGGAGTTCCGGGCTCTCATGCAGGTGGATGCAGAGGCTAAGCAGGTGTACGACACCGCACTTGGACTCGAAGGGTTGAAACGCCAGTGGGGTGTGCACGCCGCCGGTGTCATCATGTCGAGTGACCCACTCATTGACATCATCCCACTGCAGAAGCGTGAGCAAGACGGGCAGATTGTCACTCAGTTTGACTACCCGACGTGTGAGAATCTGGGCCTCATTAAGATGGACTTTCTGGGGCTTCGGAACCTCACGATCATCTCGGACGCGCTGGAGAACGTTCGTCAGAACCGGGGAGAGGAGATCGATCTCGAGACACTCACGCTCGATGACACCGCGTCATATGAACTCCTGTCCCGAGGCGACTCTCTCGGAGTATTTCAGCTCGATAGTGGGCCACTGCGCGCGCTCATGCGCTCAATGAAGCCCGACAACTTTGAAGATATTTCTGCCCTCATCGCGCTCTACAGGCCAGGCCCAATGGGGGCTGACTCACACACCAACTACGCACTGCGTAAAAATGGGCGACAAAAGATAACTCCAATCCACCCCGAACTCGAAGAGCCGCTGCGCGAGATCCTGGACACGACGTATGGCCTGATCATCTATCAGGAGCAAGTTATGGCTGTGGCGCAGAAAGTGGCGGGCTTTTCGCTCGGACAAGCCGATATTTTACGTCGTGCGATGGGAAAGAAGAAGAAGTCAGAACTTGATAAGCAATACGAGGGCTTCTCCTCGGGCATGAAAGAGCGTGGATACTCCGAGGGGGCTGTGAAAGCACTCTGGGACATTCTGCTTCCATTCTCCGACTACGCGTTCAATAAGGCGCACTCGGCTGCCTACGGAATGGTCAGCTACTGGACCGCATACCTCAAGAGCAATTTTCCGGCCGAGTATATGGCTGCGCTGCTGACCAGTGTGGGGGATTCAAAAGACAAACTTGCGCTCTACTTAAATGAGTGTCGACGCATGGGAATCCGTGTACTTCCGCCCGACGTCAACGAATCGTTCGTGAACTTTACCGCGACCGGTGATGATATTCGGTTCGGGCTCGGTGCGATCCGTAACGTTGGCGTTAATGTCGTGGAGGGGATCCGTGGCACGCGGGAGAGCACGGGATTGTTTGAAGCGTTCCACGACTTTCTGAAGCGTGTACCGATGCACGTGCTCAACAAGCGGACGATTGAGTCGCTCATCAAGGCGGGCGCGTTTGACGCTATGCGAGCCACGCGTCGCGCGCTCGTCGAGATTCATGAGGCCGCGATTGAAACCGCGGTGAAAGACAAGCGAGACGCGGAGAATGGGAACGTCGGTTTCGATTTTGACAGCCTGTTTGCGGAAGCAGCGGGCCCCGAGAATTCGAATGAAACCGTCTCTCAGGTTCCAGATCGACCAGAGTGGACGAAGAAGGACAAGCTCTCATTTGAGCGAGAGATGCTCGGCCTTTATGTGTCGGACCATCCACTGCGCGGTCTCGAAACCACCCTCGCGAAAGATGCCTCGGTCACCGTGGAGCAGATTTCCGGTCCAGACTCAAAACTAGACGGTGAGGTTGTGACTGTCGCTGGCCTCCTCACCAATGTGGAGCATCGGACCGCGAAGTCGGGCAACCTCTACGGCATGGTGTCCATCGAAGACTTCACGGGCGAGCTCCAGGCCCTGTTTATGGGTAAGAGCTACCAGGAGTTCGGTCAACTCTTGCAGCCCGATTCGATCGTGGCGCTGCGTGGCAAGCTGAAGGCTCGCGATGATGGCATGACCATGCATGCGTACGGGGTGAAACCCATTGAGGTGACGGTGCAGGATGACGCGGAGACTGTCAATCTCTCACTGACGGATACGCGGGCGACTGAGGACCTCATGAGTGACCTCAGGGCGACGCTGCAACGCCACCGGGGCGAAAGCGAAGTGCGGTTGAACTTGCTGACACCGGCCGGTGTTCGGGTGTTTGAGCTTCCGTTCACCGTGCGCGTCACCCCGGACCTTTACGGAGAGCTCAAGGGACTGCTCGGGCCTCACTGCCTTGCCCCAGTGGGAAGCGCGTAATCAGGTCGCGGGACTAGGGTGGATTTATGCGTGAAAACCAAGACCGGATAACGGAGACACTGGGAGTCCGACCCATCGCTGACCCGGGCAGTGAGATCGAGCGACGCGTGAGGTTTCTCGTCGATTATGCGACGGCGACCCCTGGCGTGCGCGGGTACGTTCTGGGAATCTCCGGTGGACAGGATTCGACACTCGCTGGGCGACTCATTCAGCTCGCGGTCGAGCGATTACGAGACGCAGGCCATGACGCTGAGTTTGTTGCTGTCCGGCTACCGTACGGAGTACAACAGGACGAGGACGATGCGCAGCTCGCACTGCAATTTATTCGCCCGGACCGTACGGTGACCGTCAATGTGGCTGAGGCTGTCGATGCACTCAGTCACGAGGTATCGGGCGCAACAGGTGAGTCAGTGAGCGACTTTAATAAGGGGAACGTCAAGGCCCGCATGCGGATGGTTGCACAGTACGCGATTGCGGGGGACCGGAATCTCTTGGTGGTTGGCACGGATCACGCGGCAGAAGCGGTCACCGGGTTTTATACAAAGTTTGGCGATGGTGCCGCAGACCTTGTGCCGCTCGCTGGCCTCACAAAGGGGCAGGGCGCTCAAATGCTACGGCACATGGATGCTGCCGAGCGCTTGTGGCATAAGCCGCCGACCGCTGATCTTTTAGACGGTAAGCCCGGGCAGACCGACGAGGAGAGCCTCGGTGTCAGCTATCAAGACATTGATCTATTTCTCACGGGAGCGAAAGTTACAGCCGCTGTGGCGGAGAACCTTGAGCGACGATACCGTGGGACCGAACATAAACGCCGCATGCCTGTCACACCTGACGACACGTGGTGGAGCGCGGAAGGCTAAAATTATGAAAACTTTTATACTCGCTGGCGGTTGCTTTTGGTGTCTCGACGCCGCCTACCGCGCGATGCGCGGGGTAAAGGGCGTGCTTTCTTGCTATGCGGGAGGCCACACAGCAAACCCCACATACAATTCGGTGTGTAGCGGAACCACCGGCCACGCTGAGACGGTAGCAGTGTCGTTTGACGAGGAAGAACTCCCTGCCTCCGTCGTGCTTGACGCATATTTCACGATGCACGACCCGACTCAGCTCAACCGGCAGGGTGCCGACGTGGGGACACACTACCGTTCCGTGATGTTTTATGACGGTGACGAGCAACGCGAGTTGTTCGAAGCAGCCAGGGACCGGGCAGCGGAGATCTGGCCTGGGGAGGTTGTCACCTCAATTGAACCATTGACGACGCTGTACCCAGCCGAGGAAGAACACCAAGATTTCTTCACGAAAAACCCCACGCAGGGGTACTGCCTCGCGGTTGTGGCCCCTAAAGTGAACAAGGTTCGGGCGAGCTTCGCAAGCTATCTCGCGTAGTTCATAGCCACTACGCATCGACCGGTATGAATCCGTCATTCGATGGCTGAGTCTCACTCGTTGTGGCGGCATCGTTGGCGGCGTCTGTGGCCTCGGAAGTGGCGTTTGCTTCAGATGTTTCTGTCTGTTGCTTCGTGAATCGAGACGTACCCCAGCGCACGTCATGGCCGAGTGCGTCGGCGTCAATCTCCACAGACAGGCCTGAGCGATCCTTTTCTTTCTGTTCCCACCGCCGCACCCGGAGCCTGCCGTGTACGATCACACGGTCCCCTTTCGAGAATGACGCTGCCGCATGTGCGGCCATCTGTCGAAACACAGAGACCGTGAACCAGTTTGTGTCGCCGTCCACCCACTCCCCGCGTTCGCGGTCATAGCGTCGCTCGTTACAGGCTAAGCGGAATGAGCAGAGTGTGACCTCCGGCGCAATTTGTATGAGTTTGGGGACCGTGGCGACTGTGCCAACAGCGCAAATGGGGTTCGACATGGACTACTCCTTAGATCTGAACGGGTGGTGGTTGGCGGGCAGCCCGACGCGCCGTGCGAGAAGACGCCGAGCCGCCCTGCCATACAGCTTGCGCGAGAGCCGGGCTGTTAGGTGGCTCACCCGCAAATCTGTGGGTAGTTTGCCTGCGATGAGGCCTAATCGCGTGCTGTGAGCTGTCATCCGAAAGTGGAACTGTGACCTGCCCGATGGGCAGGTCACAGCCCAGTTCTGCTCACACAACTTGAGCTGAGAATTCGCACAAGCTTCTGCCCATACACTTGGCCTGTGACACATTCGCCCCCTCACTCTCGAGCTCGAAAGAGCTTGGCACGGGTGCTCCGCAGCACAGTCTGTGCCGTAGCGCTCGTCCCACTCTTTGTTGGTTGCACGCTCCTCGAAGGGCCGACTCCCGAAACTCCACCCAGGGAAACCCCGGCGGCACCCGAAGTGGCACCTGAGTTTGTTCCGGAGGGGAGCGCAGAAGAAAATCTGCCGATCTTCACAGAGACGCTGCGTCAATACTCCGAGGGAGACACAGCGATCGAGGGACAACCGATTGTTGATGCGATTGCTAACGTCGGATTCAACCGCGACGATATGCAGGTGAGCTTTGATCGCACCAAGACCGACCTCGTCGCCGACCACATATTCGTTTCCGTGCGTGTTGACCAAGAGTGCCTCATCGGGCAGGTCGTCACCGATGACCGCTCTTTTGTGACGGAGGTCATGCCAGCAGTGGGACCCGAAGAGAATATTTGTCTGATTGGCGAGACTCGAGCAATCGACTGGTGAGGATGCTGATTCTTCAAATTGTGGATCGTGTCGCGTGCGGTGCTCGTCGGCTTCGGGCTGCGACTCGCGCTTGAGTAACGCCTCTGAGACTTCAAGGGGTACTTCGTTCAAACTCGACGGCGCGGGTAAGCTAGAGGATTGTTACCGTACATCCGCTGACTACAGGGAGATCACGGCGCCTCGCGCCGATACACAAATATGGCTGAGTACATTTATCAGATGGTTCGCGCGCGCAAGGCGCACGGCGACAAGGTAATTCTCGACGACGTCACCATGGCGTTTTTGCCCGGGGCGAAGATCGGCGTCGTGGGGCCGAACGGTGCTGGTAAGTCCACCATCCTGAAAATCATGGCGGGAATCGATTCGCCCTCGAACGGTGAAGCGATCCTAACCCCTGGTTACTCCGTCGGGATCCTAATGCAGGAGCCGGAACTCGACGAGGACAAGACGGTGCTCGAGAATGTTCAGCAGGGTGTAGCCGGCATTAAGGGCAAGCTCGACCGCTTCAACGAGATTTCAGCCGAAATGGCCGACCCCGACGCGGACTACGACAAATTGCTCCCCGAAATGGGTGAATTGCAAGAGGCGATCGACGCCGTTGACGGGTGGGATCTCGACAATCAGCTTGAGCAGGCCATGGATGCGCTGCGTTGTCCACCCTCTGACTCGGTGGTCAAGCACCTTTCAGGCGGCGAGAAGCGCCGCGTTGCACTGTGCCAACTCCTCCTAGAGAAGCCAGATCTGTTGCTGCTTGATGAGCCAACGAACCATCTTGATGCCGAAAGTGTCCTGTGGCTCGAGCAGCACCTTTCTAAGTATCCGGGAGCCGTGATGGCCGTCACCCACGATCGCTACTTCCTCGACCACGTCGCAACATGGATCTGTGAGGTCGACCGGGGTCGTTTGTACCCGTACGAGGGCAACTACTCGACCTACCTCGAGCAGAAGTCCGCACGACTCGAGGTGCAGGGCAAAAAAGACGCCAAGATGCAGAAGCGCCTCAAAGAGGAGCTCGACTGGGTTCGTTCGAACTCCAAGGGACGCCAGGCGAAGTCGAAAGCCCGTCTTGCACGCTACGAAGAGATGGCGGAAGAGGCCGAGCGCACCAAGAAGCTTGACTTCGAAGACATTCAAATCCCTGCTGGCCCACGACTCGGCAGTCTCGTCCTTGAGGCAAAGAACCTGAAGAAAGGGTTTGGAGATCGCGTACTGATCGATCACCTCAGCTTCTCTTTGCCACGTAACGGAATTGTCGGCATCATCGGGCCAAACGGCGTTGGCAAAACGACGCTTTTCAAAACGATCGTTGGACTTGAATCAGTCGACGAGGGTGAGCTGAGGATCGGCGACACGGTCAAGCTCAGTTACGTCGATCAGACTCGCGGTGGCATCGATCCGAAGAAAACGGTGTGGGAAGTCGTGTCTGACGGGCTCGACTACATCCAGGTGGGAAATACTGAGATCCCATCACGCGCATACGTGTCGACATTCGGTTTTAAGGGCCCGGATCAGCAGAAGCCGGCCGGAGTTCTCTCCGGTGGTGAGCGGAACCGCCTAAACCTCGCGCTCACGCTGAAGCAGGGTGGAAACGTGTTGCTCCTCGACGAGCCAACGAACGACCTCGACGTCGAGACGCTGACCAGCCTTGAAAATGCTCTGCTCGAATTTCCTGGTTGCGCTGTGGTTATCACGCACGACCGGTGGTTCCTGGACCGCATTGCCACGCACATTCTCGCGTACGAGGGCACGAATGAAGATCCGGCGAACTGGTACTGGTTTGAGGGGAACTTCGAGGCCTACGAAGAGAACAAGGTTGAGCGACTCGGCCCAGAGGCTGCAAAGCCATCTCGAGTGACCTACCGCAAGCTCACTAGGAGCTAATTCTGTGGCACGCGCGCACGTTGATCTGGAGCTCCGTTGGGGTGACCAAGATGCGTACGGGCACGTGAATAATGTTGCGTACGCGCGCTATCTCGAGGAGGCGCGCGTACGCGTATTCTGGCGCGGCACAGGCCGGGAACACACCGGCATGGAAGGCCACTTCCGTGGGGACACTCCAGAAGGCCCCAAGATGCTCGTCGCAGGGCAGCAGATCGAGTTTCTTGATGTGCTTGAGTATGGTGACTCACGTATTACCGTCGAGATTTGGATCGGAAAAGTGGGCGGGTCAAGCCTCGAACTGCACTACGAAGTTGTGGATGGTGCGAGTTCGGCACGGCGTATTGTCGCGCGAGCGATCACGACAGTTGTGATCGTGCATGGGACATCGCTACGCCCGCTCAAACTCAGCCCTGAGGCGCGGGCGTCGATAGCACCGTGGACCGATACACCCGTGAAGATGCGCCGCGCCTAACTTGCGTGACTTTACCTATTTCTCTGGGAGACGCAGCATACTTTCTTGGGCGACGCTCGCTACGAGCTCGCCCGCGCGGTTGTAGAACTTGCCGTGGGCGAGCCCTCGCCCTGACTGTGCAGTTGGGGATTCGAGCTCGTACAGGAGCCACTCGTCGACTCTGAATGGGCGATGGAACCACATTGCGTGATCCAGGCTTGCTCCGCGCATGCCTGGAGTGGCCCATGGCACTCCGTGTTTTCGGGCGATGGGTTCGAGGAGTAAGTAGTCGCTCGCGAATGCGAGTGCGGCCGCGTGGAGGAGATGACCATCGGGGAGAGTGTTTCGGGATCGCAACCAGACGCGCTGCGAACTCACTCGCTCTGCGACGTTCAAGATGATGTCTGACTCGACATAGCGAAAATCGAATGGCCGATTGAGTACCCACGAGGCTCGCCCCTCACCTGCGAGATGTCCGTAGCGTTCCCATACGGTCGGCAGGTCTTCTGGAGCAGCGACACTTTCTGTATCGAATTGCTCCTGGTGCTCCAGGCCGTCCGATGGCTCCTGAAACGAGGCAATCATTGACATGAGTGCTTCACCCTCTTGATAGCCTTGCGCGCGTCTCGTCGAGAAAGATCGGCCATCGTGGAGCCGCGCTACTTCGAAGGTCATGTGCTTCTCGCTGTTACCCGGCCGCAGGAAATACCCATGCATGGAGTGGATCTCCCGGCCATCCGGAACAGTCGTGCCCGAGGCAGCGAGCGCCTGACCAATGACCTGTCCACCAAATGATCGACCGTGAGGCGTCGGGAAAGCGGGGCCCGTGAGGATGTCATCACGAGTGCGCGCGCCGGAGTCGATGACGGCAAGCATGGCTACGAGATCCTGATCGTCAGTCATGGGTCCTCCTCAGTGAGCAAATGAACATGTCGTGTCAGTCTATTGCTGCCGGGTATCCTTAGAGGAGATGACCGAATCGTTGCTGCTTATTGATCACGCCACACGTGATGACCTGCGGATTTTTCTTGAACGACTCTCCAGAGTCGGCCAGCCTGAAGTGCGTATGGTGACGCGAGGGCACACGCTCGCGGTGTATGGCTGCACGCAGGTGCCGCGCGGGATCATGGACTCGGTACCCGTGGTGCTCGTGATGCGGGCATTCGCACTGACGTCGGCTCCAGAGGCACCTGTCGATACGACCGTGCAGTCGAGGTCGGTGCTCGATCGGATCGCGAGACTTGGAATTATCGGGCTCGCACTCGACGTCCCGGATGTCACAACAATTGTGTCGTGGGCGGGCGTGTTGCCGCCGCAGACAGGGTGGAACCCACTGGGTGAGATCGACGGGAACTCGCTTGCGCAAGTCGCGAAAGAGGGGATCACGCGGGTTGCAGACTTGCTTCCGCAAGACCCCGGGGAGGCTGTTGTTCACACCGTGAGGAGTTCAGTCTGGGGAATGGAGATTGCGCCCGGGGTTCCGGCAGCGACAGCATTTGCTGCCGAATCAATGGGGTTTCTCAGTGGGGAGGAACCGCTCAGGCTCACGCGTACGCAGACGTGGGTTCGTCTGAGTTCAGACCACGGACACGTGCTGGTTCGTACACTCATGGGGGAGTGACATCTCGCGATTCATCGAGCGCGGTTGAAGTCTGAGTGGGTGTGCATCGAACCTGGGCTAGAATAGGACGGTCAACCACTGAGGAGAGTTTCATGGCCAACCCCAACGGCATCATCGACCCGCCCATCGACGATCTGCTCGAGAAGGTCGATTCGAAGTATGCGCTTGTAACGTTCGCGTCGCAGCGTGCACGTCAGATCAACGAGTACTACGCAGACCTGCACGACGGTAATCTCTTTGAGAATGTCGGACCGCTTGTTGATTCGTCAGTAGACGACAAGCCGTTATCGATCGCACTGCACGAGATCGTCGAGGGTAAACTCACGATGAAACGACGTTCGGAGTAACTCTCAGCTGTCGCGTGGAGTAATGTTTGACAGCTCGAACGGGCTGTGTCG
Organism: Leucobacter sp.; assembly: GCA_052090925.1. Classification (GTDB taxonomy): domain Bacteria; phylum Actinomycetota; class Actinomycetes; order Actinomycetales; family Microbacteriaceae; genus Leucobacter. Next base: position 33,341 of record JBQDBM010000012.1, read on the forward strand.
GTGGCGTCGGTTACCCTAGTTTTGGGGCCGGCGCCGCTTCCGTATTTGGGTGACTCAGACCGCTCAAATTGCCGCGGTGTGCAGATGACCTCAGCATTCACCCCGTTTTTCCACCCCTTCCGATAGGAGCATCGTGTCGCTGCGTCAGTTCACCTCCGAATCTGTGACAGAGGGACATCCCGATAAAATTTGCGACCGCATTTCGGATTCCATATTGGACGCGATGCTTGAACAAGACCGTGGCGCGAGGGTCGCCGTGGAAACCTTGGTCACCACCGGGCTCGTACATGTTGCGGGCGAGGTCTCAACCTCAGGCTATGTTGAGATTCCACAACTCGTGCGCTCTGCGATCGGCGAGATCGGGTACACAAGCTCCGACATGGGGTTTGACGCAGCCTCGTGTGGAGTTTCGATCTCGATTGGCCAGCAATCGCCCGATATTGCGAGCGGCGTCGACGTCTCACTCGAGGAGCGCAGCGGCGCGGGTGAGGACGAGCTGAGCCGGCAGGGTGCTGGTGACCAGGGAATCATGTTTGGTTTCGCAACGGATGAGACTCCCGAGTTGCACCCCCTTCCGAGCTGGATTGCGCATCGGCTCGCGGAACAGCTAACTCTGGCGCGCAAAAGCGGTGCTGTACCTGAGCTTCGTCCAGATGGGAAGACCCAGGTCACGATCGGGTATGACGGTGATCGGGCAGCATCGGTCGAGGCAGTAGTCGTGTCAACGCAGCACAGCTCTGATATTTCGCAGGCGTCACTTCGCGACGTGATTGAGCGCGAGGTGATTCGGCCAGTTCTAGAACGCGTGGACCTGCCGAGTACTCAGACCGAAATGATCATCAACCCGGCGGGTCCATTCGTGATTGGCGGCCCCATGGGTGATGCAGGTCTGACCGGGCGGAAAGTCATCATTGACACCTACGGTGGGTCGAGCCGGCACGGCGGCGGTGCGTTCAGCGGAAAAGACCCATCCAAGGTGGATCGCTCAGCGGCGTATGCAATGCGCTGGGTCGCCAAGCACGTGGTACGCGCAGGCCTGGCAAAACGAGCAGAGCTGCAGGTAGCGTACGCGATAGGGCGCGCCCAGCCAGTCGGCCTCTACGTAGAAACATTCGGTACAGAGACTGTGCCTACCGAGCGAATTGAAGCGGCTGTGCGACAGGTCTTTGACCTCCGCCCGCTCGCGATCATTCGAGATCTTGATCTGTTGCGACCTATCTACGCTCAAACTTCCGCATATGGCCATTTCGGCCGGGAACTGCCCGGATTTACCTGGGAGCAGACTCCGCGCGTGGCTGAGCTGCGCGTGGCTGCCGGCTTGTAGGTACGCAGTGAGCACTGCGTTCGAACGCGCGGAAGCGGCGAATGGTCGCCCGGTTGCACAGGTGCTGCTTGACTCCGTACTGCCTCAACTCGACCACCTGTTCGACTACGCGGTGCCCGATGAGCTGGCCGACACGATCCGGGTCGGCCAGCGCGTTCGTGTGCCATTTCGTTCTCGTGAACGGAAGAGTTTTGGGTATGTCGTCGGCTTTGCAGACCGCAGCGAGTTTGGTGGCGAGCTATCTGCGATTGCGGACGTCGTGTCGCAGGTTCCGCAGCTCACACCGGAGATCTGGCAGCTCGCACGTGCAATTGCTGACCGAGCGGGAGGCAGCGCCTGTGACATTCTTCGTCTCGCCATTCCACTGCGCCAAGTACGTGTCGAAAAGCAGCACCTTGGAGGTACCGCAGCCGATCCGGGGGAACACGACAGCACCTATTCGGTGAGCGAAGCTGAGGCGAGACTCTCTGACCCGCTGCTTGCCGGTGATCGTCTAGCTCTGACCGCCTCACACGGGCCTGTACGGCTTGAGACGGGTGAATGGGTGGCCGCATATGCAGAACTCCTTGCGCGGACGGCCCTCTCCGTGCACGCACATGGAAAAAGCGTGATCGTGATTGTCCCAGATTATCGAGACCTCGACCAGGTGCGAGATGCACTTGCAGCACTGGGGCACCGCGGGGTGGTGCGGGTCGACTCACGACAGTCAAATAGCGAACGCTACGCGGGGTTTCTTCGTGCGCTCGACGACGTGCCACGCATCGTACTCGGCAACCGCTCAGCAGTATACGCACCCGCGCACAACCTCGGGGCGATTCTCCTCTGGGATGACGGAGACCCGGTGCTCGCTGAACCACTCACGCCATACGTGCATGCCCGCGACGCAGCACTGGTGCGAGCGGATCAGTCAGGCGCTGGATTATTGTTCACAGGTCACACCCGGAGCGCTGAAGTCCAGCGCCTCATTGAACTGGGATATGTGAAAGCACAAGAGAACCCGCCGAAACGCACGCGAATAGTGCACGCCGATGCCTCAATGACCCCCGATGTGTTTGCGGGTCGCGTGCCCGAGTACGCAGCTCGAGTGATCCGCGACGGGCTGAAAAAAGGACCGGTACTTGTACAGGTGGCAACCCCCGGATACGCTCCGGTAGCGGTGTGTCGCGACTGCGGCGACCTTGCACGGTGTGGAGCATGTGCGGGCCCCATTGGCTTTCGCACTGCGGCGCGCGGTGCGTGCAGATGGTGTGGGGAGTACGCACACTCGTGGCAGTGCCGTGGGTGCGGTGGGCGCGTACTCGAGCAGCGCGGCATGGGTGCTGGGCGTACGGTCGAACAGTTTGAAAAGCAGTTCGAGGGAACACGGGTACTACTCAGCGACGGTGAGCATCCCAGGGAAGCTGTCGATGCACGCCCCGCGCTCGTCGTCGCGACTCGTGGGGCTGAGCCGCTTGCCGCGGGCGGATATCAAGCAGTGGTGTTACTCGATGTCGAGCGCTTGCTCGGGATCGAATCACTGCGTGCAGCAGAGGATTGCCTACGATGGTGGGAGAACGCTGCGGCACTTGCCGCCTCAGATGGTGTCTGCCTCGTGGCCTCCGGGGGTGGGCCGGTGGTGCAGGCGTTTGTTACCGGACGTACCGAAGAGTGGCTTCGTGACGAGCTGAGGGACCGCCAGGCCCTACGGTACCCGCCCGCAATTCGAGTGGCGAGTGTGCGCGGCGGCCCGGAAGAGGTGGGGCGTGCACTCGATACGCTTGACCGGCTGAGCGGCGTAGACCATCTCGGACCGACGGCCGTGCCACCGGAGAAAGGGCAGGAGCGAGCCGGTATCGTCCGCGCAATTGTTCGCTTCGAATATGCGCAAGGGGCGGAAGTTTCGAAGCGCCTGCGAGGCGCTCTTGTTGCTGATGCCGCCGGCTCGACGTCTCGTCAGCGCGGGAAAGGCCCGGGCCGCGCCAGGCCAGAGGCTCTCCGCCTGCGCTTTGACGACCGGGGAGTGTTTGACTTTTAGTTCAGCGAATTACTCTGAATCGTCGCGGTTCCTGTCGCCACGTTTGCGGTGTCGCGTGCCCAGTCGTCCATCGACCTCATCGGCGAAACTCGTGTTGCGGGCAGTGGATGGAGACTCAGCCTGCCAAGTTTCTTCGAGATCGGCACGGAGGATCTGCTCTTGGACGGGCTTCTCGTACTCATCGTTGGGATCAGGCACGGTAGTCATGCTTTGAGCATACGTGAAGGAGATGAGCGTGTGTGGGAACCGTGGCGGAACGAAACGAGACCTAAGAAACTGCAAGAATGGGACGATGAGGATTGTCTTTGCAGGAACCCCGGAGTTTGCCGTGCCCAGCCTGCGCGCACTCGTCGATGCAGGCCATGACGTGGTCGAGGTGATCACTCGTGAGGACGCTCGGGTTGGGCGGAAGCGGGTGCTCACACCTTCTCCCGTCGCTCTGGCCGCGAATGAGCTTGGGATTGGTGTGTATAAGACCAATCGTCTTGATGATTCCTCTACTGACCGCGTTGAGTCGCTGAATGTCGACCTTGGAGTCATCGTCGCGTACGGCGGATTCGTGCGAGAGCCACTCCTCAGCCTGCCGACACACGGGTGGATCAATCTGCACTTCTCAGACCTCCCGAGGTGGCGTGGCGCCGCGCCCGTGCAGCGCGCACTCATGGCTGGTGAGTCTCGCCTGGGGGTCACTGTATTTCGGCTCGTTGAGGCATTGGACGCCGGCGATGTGCTCACGCGCGATACGCGGACCTTTCCACCCGGCACATCTGCGGGGCTCGCGCTCACGCAGCTCGCGCATGCGGGCACTCAGGCATTACTGGCTGCTGTCGAGACGCTCGAAGCACACAGCGGCGCTGGCGAGCCGCAGCACGGGGAGACGACGTACGCCCACAAGCTCACGCGTGAGGACGGTCGTCTAGACCTTCAACAGCCGGCGGTCCAGGTGCTTGCACACTGGGCAGGTGTGACGCCTGAACCAGGAGCATTTGTCACACACGAAGGTCAGCCGCTGAAATTGCACGAGGTTGTGCCAGCGGCGGGCCGTCGCGACGCTGCACGCGGAGCAGTGGAGCTCATCGAGGATGCGGCGATCCTACATCTGGGCGATGGAGATGCGGCAGCGCTTGAACTCTTGCGTGTGCAGCCAGCTGGAAAGCCCGTCATGGATGGAGTCGCATGGTTGCGCGGACGCGGGGGAAAGGCGGACCTCTCATGAGCGGATCAAAGTCTAGTCGCGGAGGAGCGCCAGCAACACGAATCTCGCCGGCACGAATCGTGGCATACGACGTGCTTCGCGACGTCGATGATCGAGATGCGTACGCGAACCTGGCACTCCCTGCACGTATCCGCGACGCGCGACTCGACGGGAGAGACGCGGCACTCGCCACGGAACTTGTGTCGGGTGCACTCCGAGGCCGGGGGAGATATGACCGCATTATTGAGCTCGCATCAAACCGCAGCATCACACAGGTCGATGGACGAACACGAAACGTATTGCGCCTCGGCATTCACCAGCTCCTTGCGATGCGCACGGCCGCTCACGCAGCGGTCAATGAAAGTGTCGAGCTACAGCGTCGCGTAGCGAGCCGCTCAGCCGCGGGATTCGTGAATGGTGTGTTGCGCACGGTCGGTCGTGCCACGGGAGACGAATGGGATGAGCGAATCGCGGCTGAATCGAAGACTGCCGACGAATCACTTGCACTTCGAACCTCTCACCCTGCCTGGATCTTGCGCGCGCTTCGGGCAGCACTGAAAACAGAGAAACGTGAGGACGAGCTGGAGGCATTGCTCCAGGCAAATAATGAGGCGCCGAAAGTGAATTTAGTACTCCTCCCGGGTGCTGACGTGGATGTAACCACGGCCGAAGCTCTCGGTAGTGAGCTCGGAGTACGCGCAACAGGCGTATCGCCGCTCGGGCTCGAGATCTCGGGCGGTGATCCGACTCGTGCGATTGATGCACTCAACCTGCCAGAGGGGTGGGCAAGGGTGCAAGATCAAGGCTCGCAACTCGCTGCACTCGCGCTGACACGCGCGACTTCGGTTCGTGCGGGGGAGCGCTGGCTCGACCTGTGTGCTGGTCCAGGAGGAAAGACTGCCATCCTGGCCGCAGAGGCACGCCTGAGCGGGGCACGGCTCCGAGCAAACGAGGTATCGGAGCATCGCACTGAGCTCGTGCGCCGGGCCATCACCACGTTTGAGGGCGAGGTTGAAGTCGTCTCACACGACGGTCGTGAGGCGGGCGCGTTTGGGATCGAACCAAACGCGGAGCAGTACGACCGGATCCTGGTTGATGCACCATGTTCAGGGCTCGGCGCACTACGGCGTCGCCCGGAAGCGCGCTGGCGCAAAGCCCCGAGCGACCTCCCAGAATTGACAGCTCTCCAGGGTCAGTTGCTTGACCGCGCCGTAGAGCACCTGAAGCCAGGCGGCGTGCTTGCCTACGTGACATGTTCACCGCATCTCGCGGAGACGCGAGTCGTGCTCGAGGGTCTCCTCAAACGCCATTCGGAGCTCACGGAACTCGATGCTCGGACAGTGCTCAGCGGTATCGCGCGCGGCGCACTTGATCTTGCAGGAAGTCACCTCAGCGCACAGTTGTGGCCACACCGCCACGGCACAGACGCGATGTTTATCGCGCTCGTACAGCGGGCAGTGCGCTGAGACGTCCAAGGGTTGCCGCGGATTAGTCCCAGCGCACAGTCGGGCTCTCATCCGAGAAGTCGACGCTCGGCGAACCGAGCTCGCCACCGAAGATGAGCTCGAATTGCGCCCGATCGCTGCCGTTCTCAGCCTCAAGTTTCATACCGATACTGATGTAATCCGTAGATTCGAGCAGCGTGGGGTGTTCAAAATTTGAACGGACGTTCAACTTCTTGAGTGTCGCTTCGCCATCAGCTTTGAGGCTGCGCTCTACAGTTCCATCGACTGCTGAATAACCGTCCTGATTGAATCCGGAAACATCCATGCCACAGTCTGTGGTGAGGGCTTTAGAATTCGGGCATTCCGTCAAAGCCTCGGCAACCAGGTCACGGAATGTTTGTTGCAACTCCTCCGTTGGCACTGGAATGAGCTCATAGAGTGCCTGGGTGTCATCATTGGAGCTAATAAGGAGGGCGCCTTCGGCCCCCTCGATCTCAAAGCCCTCGTTGGACAGCGCGAGTTCGTAAGCGCCGGGAAAAACATTCGTCGATTCTCCGTCATAGTCCGCCCCATTTACCGTGAGGCCAAGGGTGTCGAACGTAGTGAGCGAGAATCGGGCAACACCGTCGATGATGATCGTCTCGTTAATGGTCCAGACCTCAAATGTTCGCTCGACCGGTTCGTCACCGAGTGTAAACGTTGTGTTGACGCGGAACTGTTCGGGGCTAATCTCGACGGCCTCGCCGACGGTGATGTCAGAGATTGGGGCGAGACTGTTCGACGCTTGGAGCACTTCATTAGTGAGGAGAGTGTCGCCCTCGTAGGAATCGATATAGCCTCGTGCAGCCTCAGCGTCACTCTCGGATAGTGCGGTGAGGTAGTTCTCGACGGACGCGCTCGGAGATTCTCCGCCCAGCCCCGCAAAGCCACCTCCGGGCTTGAGGAACGCCCACGCCAGGGCAACGATAATTGCGAGGAGTACAACACCACCGGCAATGATGGCGATGAGTGCCCCGGTTGAAAGCTTCTTCTTGGGTGGGACCGGGCCACCCGGAGGAGGCGCATAGGCATACTGCGGATGAGCATATTGTGCTTGCTGAGGGTACTCTCCCTGCTGCGGGGGAGTGGCGATAGCTCCAGTTTCAGGGGCCCGTTCGGGAGGAGTGATTTCCTCCGGTGTATGCTCGGCATCGTTCTGCTCCGGAAGATTTGGGTCGTTGCTCATAAATCTAGGCTAGTGCTATGAAGCGCCAGTCCGAACGCTTAACCTACGAAGTGGCCTTGTGAGCGCTGCGTGATCGGTAGGCTAGGGGTGTGGAACAACTGAGAATTAACCCAAGCATCCTGGCAGCTGACTTTGTGAACCTGCAGGCCGAACTTGAGCGCATTAGCACGGCAGACTTTGTGCATCTCGATGTGATGGACAATCATTTTGTTCCGAATCTCACTATGGGGCCGCCAATCGTCAGCCGTATTCGAGAGGTCTCTCCTGTCCCGCTCGACATGCACTTGATGCTGGATGATTCGGATCGCTGGGCACCCGAGTACGCTGAACTCGGCGCACAATCCGTGACATTCCATGCGGAGGCCACGGAGAATCCGGTGGCTCTTGCACGGAAGCTACGTGACATGGGTGCTCGCGCGGGAATTGCGCTCAACCCGGGGACTGATCCTGAGCCGTATTTGGAACTGCTGCCTGAGTTTGACCAGGTGCTCGTGATGACGGTAGAGCCGGGCTTTGGCGGACAGACGTTTATGTTCAACATGATGGCGAAGCTCAGCCGATTTGCTGAGGCGAAAAAGAAGCTCGGGCTCGATGTCTGGCTGCAGGTCGACGGTGGGGTGTCACTCGATACGATCGGGATCGCCGCAGAAGCTGGTGCCGATACATTCGTGGCGGGCTCTGCCGTATACCGAGGTGAGCCTGAGGATCGAATCGCCGAACTCAGGGCAGCCGCGGCGAACGGGCACGCACACTAGACCGCGCTCGGGCCACCCGCAGCACCGGAACGCGATACTCTAGTGGAGTGAAATCGTTCGAAGCGCTCTTTGCTGAGCTCAGCAACAAAGCTCTCACCCGACCCGAGGGCAGCGACACGGTCGCGCGTTTGGACGCGGGCGTCCACTCCATAGGTAAAAAGATCGTGGAGGAGGCCGCTGAAGTTTGGATGGCGGCCGAGTACGAGTCTGATGACGCGTGTTCGGAGGAAATCAGCCAGCTGCTGTACCACCTACAGGTGCTCATGCTGGCAAAAGGGCTCACGCTCGAAGACGTGTACAAGCATCTCTAGTGTTGCGTGCGCGACTCGTTCTCGCGCACATGCTTATTGACTTATTCAGTCGCCGACCGCACGATCGGTCGGAGAGGAAGGATTCCACCCGTATGCTCCGCATTGCAGTCCCCAACAAGGGCTCACTCTCAGAGGTCGCGGCCCAGATGTTGCTGGAGGCCGGTTACACCGGCCGCCGCGACAGCCGCCAACTCGTCGCAACCGACGCGCCGAACGATGTTGAGTTTTTCTACCTGCGTCCCCGAGACATCGCCACCTATGTAGGCTCCGGTGCGCTTGATGTCGGCATTACCGGGCGAGATCTCCTGCTCGATTCGGGATCGGATGCCCATGAAATCGCGCATCTAGATTTCGCGAGCTCGACTTTTCGGTTTGCGGCGCCTTCGGATTCCATCACGGATCTCGAACAGCTGGCAGGGAAGCGCGTGGCAACGAGCTACCCGACTCTCGTTGACAACTTTCTGCGAGAGCGCGGCATCGAATCCAAGCTCGTAAAACTCGATGGCGCAGTTGAGTCGGCTGTGCGACTTGGCGTGGCGGATGCCGTCGCCGACGTTGTTTCGACCGGAGCTACCCTGCGGGCGGCTGGCCTCGACATCTTTGGCCCAGTGATTCTCGAATCTACCGCCGTGCTGATTGGTGGGCCGAGCGAGCACGCCGGGATTAGTCGACTCATGCGTCGCCTGCGTGGAGTTTTGGTCGCCCGAAAGTTCGTGATCATGGATTACGACCTGCCAGTCGAACGTCTCGAAGCAGCAACGGCTGTCGCTGGTGGTATGGAATCCCCGACCGTTTCGCCCTTGAAAGATGAGGATTGGGTCGCGGTCCGCGTGATGGTCCAAGTAGAGACCGCCAATCAGGTAATGGATCAGCTCTACGAGTTGGGTGCGCGAGCGATCCTCGTCACCGCAATCCACGCTGCGAGGCTCTGATCATGGCTGTTGCAACCCGGGTCATCCCGTGCCTTGATGTTGCGGACGGCCGTGTCGTCAAAGGGGTCAACTTTTTGAATCTCCGAGACGCAGGTGATCCTGTTGAACTGGCCGCGCAGTACGCGGCACAAGGGGCCGACGAGCTCACGTTTCTCGATGTCACCGCGACCGTTGATAATCGTGCGACCACCCACGACATGGTTCGACGCACTGCTGAGCAAGTATTCATTCCTCTCACCGTTGGCGGCGGAGTGCGCAGCAGGGAAGACGTGGATCGACTCCTTGGGGTCGGCGCCGACAAGGTCGGAGTGAACAGCGCGGCGATTGCTCGACCAGAACTTATTGGCGAGATTGCTGACCGGTTTGGTGAGCAGGTGCTCGTGCTGTCCCTTGATGTGAAACGAAGCGAGCGGCAACCGAGTGGCTTCGCCGTGACCACACATGGAGGTAAGAGGGAAGCTGACCTTGATGCGCTTGCGTGGTGTCGGGAGGCCGTGGATCGGGGCGCTGGCGAGTTGCTTGTTAACTCTATGGATGCCGACGGCACGCAGGAGGGCTTTGATCTCGAACTCACCCGGCTCATTCGCGAGCTGTCCACCGTCCCGATCATTGCATCGGGTGGGGCCGGGCGCGTCGAAGACTTCGCACCAGCGGTCGAGGCCGGTGCGGATGCGGTGCTCGCAGCCTCGGTATTTCACTACGGAACGCTGACGGTCGGCCAGGTGAAAGAAGCACTCGCGAACGCTGGGCATACGGTCCGCATGACAGGGGTGTCCGAATGACTGTCGCAGATCCAGCGATCCTTGCGGCACTGCAGTTTGACGAGCAGGGGCTCATTCCAGCGATCATTCAAGATGATGATTCAGGGGATGTACTCATGCTCGCCTGGATGGATCGTGAAGCAGTGAGACGTACGCTGACCACCGGGCGTGTGACGTTTTGGTCGCGTTCACGTCAGGAATATTGGCGTAAAGGTGACACGTCCGGGCACCGTCAATACGTGCAGAGCGCGGCTGTCGATTGTGATGATGACACGCTGCTTGTACGCGTCATTCAAGTGGGGGCTGCGTGCCACACCGGCACACGAGCGTGTTTCACCGGGCGTGGAATTCCGGCGGTGAAGGGGGATCCTGCGAGTGATGCTCCTGCTGAGAATGCATAACTCAGCAGCCCGGTAGGCTGGAACGGTGAGCCTTACCACTAGTCGCGCTGCATTCGACGCCGCGCGCATCACCCACTCCGTCGTCCCCGTTTGTCGTGAAGTGTTTGCTGACGCAGACACACCAGTGAGCATCTATCGTAAAGTAGCTGCGTCACGGCCCGGCACGTTTCTGCTGGAATCAGCGGAGCAGGGCGGAGTGTGGACTCGATTCAGCTTCGTCGGTGCCGGCAGCTTCGGTGTGCTGGGCGAACGAGGGGGGAAAGCTCACTGGTCTCCACGTCGAGCAGGCGTCGGCACGGAGACAGATACGGCGGCGACTGGGACCGCAACGGTGGTTGACGAGGATCGGCTGCTGCCCGGTGGTGTCTCCGAGCTCGGTCCAGTTGAGGCACTTCGTGCCGTCTACGAGCACTGGGCATCCGCCCCGGTGCCGGGGCTTCCGCCGCTTGCAAGCGGATTCGTCGGGTATCTCGGTTGGGAGACGGTTCGTCAGTTCGAACGACTCGAGAACGGACCGGGTGACGGCCCCGGCCTCCCGTCTCAGGGGCTCAGTTTTGTCTCGGAGCTCGTGGTCATTGATCACCGTGAAGGAAGTGTCGTGCTGCTCGCCAACGTCCTGTGTGATGATGATTCCACGGACGCTGAAGCACTCTGGACCGACGCGCAGCACCGACTAAATGCTCTCCAAAATTCGCTCGCGGCGCCCGCGACCTCGCCGCTCGGTGAACTTGACCACGGGGCCATTGCGCGACCCGAGCGGTTGACTTCGCAGGAGGACTACATGGAGTCGGTGGAGCGAGCGAAACGCTACATCGTCGATGGGGACATCTTCCAAGTGGTGCCATCGCAACGCTTCGACCATGAGTGCACGGCTGATCCGCTCGATGTGTACCGGGTGCTGCGACACTTAAACCCCAGCCCGTATCTGTATTTACTGAGTCTCGAAGACGCAGACGGGACGCCGTTCTCTGTTGTGGGGTCGAGCCCAGAGGCACTGGTTACGGTTCAAGAAACCGGTCATGTCATGACGCATCCGATTGCGGGCTCTCGCCCCCGAGGTGCAAGCGTCGATGAAGATCAGCAGAACGAGCGGGAGCTTCTCGCCGATGAGAAAGAGCGCTCCGAGCACCTCATGCTTGTGGATCTTGCGCGGAATGATCTCTTGCGGGTCTGTGCGCCTGATTCGGTCGAGGTCACTGAGTTCATGCGCGTCGAACGCTTTAGCCACATCATGCACATCGTGTCGACCGTGGAGGGTCAGGTACGCGACGACGAGAACGCCATAGACGTATTACGAGCGACGTTCCCGGCAGGAACGCTCTCGGGTGCACCGAAACCTCGGGCTCTCCAGATTATCGATGAGCTTGAGCCAGTGCAGCGTGGCGTCTATGGCGGGGTTGTCGGGTACTTTGGGCTGGGTGGCGCGGCGGACCTCGCGATCGCGATCCGAACCGCCACAATACGCAACGGCGTGGCCATGGTGCAGGCCGGTGGTGGGGTGGTCGCGGATTCTGTGCCGCTTCTTGAAGATCAGGAGTGCCAAAATAAAGCCGCTGCGCCGCTGCGCGCGGTAGCGGTAGCGAACACGCTCAAGGCAGCCACAGTAGGAGCCACGAACTAGTGCTGCAAAAGTTCGTCAGCAAGCGCGCGCTTATTACTCAAATTTTCTTATGGGGTGTTCTGGCGCTGATCGCCACCACGCAGACTTGGGTATCAATTGAAGTCGATGCGGGTGCAGGGGTGCAGCAGTTTGAAGCATCCGGGCAGAGTCTGAACGCTGCGCTTTCACCTATTGCTGTCGCTACCCTCGCGGCTGCGATCGCGCTTACGATTGCCGGGCGGGTGTTTCGCCGCATTCTTAGCGTGCTTGTCGTGCTGCTCGGTGTCGGTCTCATCGCGCTTGTCGTGGGCGTGATGCAGGATCCGGCTGCGGCTTCTGCGGGAGGCTTGGCCGAACTGACTGGGCTCACAGGAGGGGGCAATGCTGAGTTGGTCACTTCAATGACTGTCTCTGTGTGGCCGGTGGTGCTTGGGGTCTCCGGTGCACTGACTTGTCTGAGTGGTGCGTTTGTCACGGTGTTGAGTGGCCGCTGGGTGAAGAGTGGGCAGAAGTACGAGGCGGGTGCCGCTCCTGCTCGGGCTCAAAGTCCCGGATCGGATCGGATCTCAGATTGGGACGCGTTGAGCGATGGGGACGACCCGAGCGAGGAGGGCGACACGGGCAACTCCCGTTCGACTCCACCACCGCAGAACCGATAGGCTGAGATTACTCGAAATTGTCCAGAGGAGATTCATGACTACCCCCCACGGAGACCCCGGCCACGGAGACTCGCCCGCCTCATGGACGGCTGTGATCGTAATGCTGATCGCCGTCGCTGCTGGCACCGTATTTTTCTTCCTACACATGCCCGCTATGGTGTGGGCGTGCGGGGGACTCCTCGTCGTGGGCGCACTGTTGGGGTGGGTACTGGCGAAAGCCGGGTACGGCGTGAACGGTCCCAGGTTCACCCCGAAAACGCACGACTAACGTGCTCGAGCAGTTACTTGCGGGGTCGCTGGAAGACGCGGCTACACGCAGAGAATCCCGACCATTTGGCGTTCTCGAACGCGAGGCGCTTGAACGGCCTGCAGCAATCGACGCGCTCGCTGCGCTGGAACCCGCCGAACACATCAAGGTAATCGCTGAGGTGAAGCGGGCAAGCCCCTCCCGTGGAGATCTCGCTGATATTCCTGAACCTCACGCCCTCGCTGCCCAGTACGAGGCTGGCGGCGCAAGTGCAGTGAGCGTATTAACCGAGGAACGCAGGTTTAAGGGGTCGCTCGCAGACCTCGAGGCTGTGCGTAAGGCGGTGAGCATTCCCGTGCTGCGCAAGGACTTCATCGGTGATGAGTACCAGGTGCTTGAGGCACGTGCTGCCGGGGCGGACCTCACGCTCCTTATTGTGGCTGCTCTCCCGCAGAACACACTCCAGCGCCTGTACACAATCATAAAAGAGCTCGGCATGACCCCGTTGGTCGAAGCACATTCGGCTGATGAGGTCGCACGCGCGGTCGATCTGGGAGCTGAGCTAATCGGCGTGAATGCGCGTAATCTCACGACGTTTGAGCTCGACCGCGAGCTGTTTAGCCGAGTCGCCGACCAGATTCCCGCGGGTGTTACTCGCGTTGCGGAATCAGCTGTTCTCGATGTGACCGACGTTGAGCGCTACCGTGAAGCGGGTGCCGATGTGGTACTCGTCGGCGAAGCGCTGGTCACTAACGACCCCATCGCAACGCTGAAGTCTTATCTCAGCGTCTAATTCTTTCTTAGGTGTGTAAACCATGACAGACCAGAGCATGAGTTCGAAGTCGCTTCGCGACCAGAGTGGCCCGTTCTTCGGAGACTTCGGCGGTCGATATATGCCGGAGTCCCTCATTGCAGCGCTTGATGAAGTCACTCAGGCATATGAAGACTCCAAAACTGATCCAGAGTTCGCGGCCGAACTTACCGAGCTTCACCGCAGCTACACTGGCCGCCCCTCAATTATCACGGAGGTGCCGCGATTTGCGGAGCACGGTGGGGCAGCCCGGATCATCCTGAAACGTGAGGACCTGAATCACACGGGATCCCATAAAATCAACAATGTGCTCGGGCAAGCGCTACTCGTCAAGCGGCTCGGAAAAACTCGGTTGATCGCTGAGACAGGCGCAGGGCAGCACGGCGTGGCAACCGCGACCGCAGCGGCGCTATTCGGTATGGACTGCACCATATATATGGGTGAAGTAGACACCGAGCGTCAGGCACTGAACGTGGCGCGAATGCGCCTGCTCGGCGCCGAAGTGGTCTCAGTTCGAACGGGCTCACGCACGCTCAAAGACGCAATCAACGAGGCATTCCGTGACTGGGTGGCGAACGTCCATACGACGCACTACCTACTCGGCACGGTGAACGGGCCGCATCCGTTCCCTGCAATGGTGCGCGACTTCCATCGAGTCATCGGTCAGGAGGCCCGCAAACAAGTGGAGGAGCTGACCGGTCAGCTCCCAGATGCTGTCGCAGCATGTGTGGGCGGCGGATCAAACGCGATCGGCATCTTCCACGCGTTCCTTGATGATCCAAGTGTGGCACTGTACGGGTTTGAGCCGGGCGGACACGGTCTGGAATCCGGGCAGCACGGTGCGACGATTGGCGAGGGTCGCGCCGGAGTATTGCACGGCACACGGACGTTCGTGCTGCAGGACGACGACGGCCAAACTCTTGAGTCGTACTCAATCTCCGCGGGCCTTGATTATCCTGGCGTCGGGCCCGAACATGCGTGGCTCGCAGACATTGGGCGTGCGAACTATCAGTCGGTCACCGACGCCGAAGCTATGCAGGCGTTTCGGCTCCTTTCTCAGACCGAGGGCATCATCCCAGCGATTGAGTCGGCACACGCGCTGGCGGGCGCGCTGCGGCTCGGAAAAGAGCTTGGCAAGGATGCCGTGATCCTGGTGAATCTTTCTGGCCGTGGCGACAAAGACATGACGACAGCTGCCCGCTACTTTGATCTACTGGACAGCGAGCAAACGGGAGCATCAGAATGAGCCGCCACATCTCGCAGGTCGCACAGGCGATCCACGCGGCGAAAACCAAACGCCGTGGTGCTCTCGTTGGCTACCTTCCCGTCGGGTTTCCTGACCTCGATACCAGCATCGACGCCGCAGTCACTATGGTGCGCAACGGTGTGGACGTGGTGGAGTTCGGTCTCCCGTATTCCGATCCTGTAATGGACGGAATCGTCATTCAGGAGGCTACGCAGACAGCGCTCGCTGCTGGATTCCGCGTGTCGCAGGTGTTTGAAGCGATTCGACGTTTTCGTGCGACCGTTGACGCACCGGTCCTCGTCATGACGTACTGGAACCCTGTCCTTCAGTATGGGATCGAGCGGTTCGCGAGAGAGCTTGCGGAAGCGGGCGGGGCGGGGCTCATTACGCCAGACATTACTCCCGACTCGGCGGCCGAATGGATCGAACTGAGTGAGAAATATGGCCTCGACCGGGTCTTTCTGGCTGCTCCAACGTCGAGTGATGAGCGGCTCGAACTCGTGGCACGCAACACGACGGGGTTGGTGTACACCGTCTCAACCATGGGAATCACCGGCGAAAGAACGGAACTCGACGCCGCCGCGAGTGCACTGACCGGTCGGTTACGAGCACACGGTGCTGACCTCGCATGCGTCGGTATTGGTATTTCCACGGCCGACCATGTCGCGGCCTCCCTCGACTATGCAGACGGCGCAATCGTGGGTACTGCCTTTGTGCGTGCACTGCGCGATGGTGGAGTCGAAGCGCTCGCGGAGACCGTCCGAAAAATTGCTGCGGGGACCGCGGTCAGGTAATGCACGCATACTCATCAAGTCCGCGCTAGGATTGTTGCGGTCGTCGCCGTAATTGGCGAGAGCACACCAAGATCCATCAGAGCGACTCACGCTCATGAAAGAGGAGTGGATGATTTTTCCATTCAGTATCCCCAGCCCCGATGTTCAGTTCATCGAGGTGGGGCCGTTTCGACTGTACTTCTATGCCTTTTGCTTAATTGCTGGCATGATCGCTGCCGGTATCTGGTCTGGCATTCGTCTTCGCAGGCGCGGAGGGGAAGCGGGCGCAGCAATTGATTTTGGTGTGTGGGCTGTCGTCTTCGGCATCATTGGGGCGCGCCTTTATCACGTAGTAACTCACTGGGGAGATTACTTTGGTGAGGGAAAGAACCCGCTCGATATTTTTGCATTTTGGCAGGGTGGCATTGCCATTTTTGGTGCGCTGCTCGGTGGTGCGGTCGGTGTTTTCCTCGCCTCAAGGATCTCCACGCACGTCAGGTTCTGGTCGTTCGCCGACGCACTGGTGCCAGGCTTGATGCTCGGTCAGATCTTTGGGCGCCTCGGCAACTGGTTCAATAATGAGCTCTTCGGGGGACCTACGACACTGCCGTGGGGGCTTGAAATCGCCAGCTCCAACCCTGCATTCCCGGTTGGGCTTCCCGACGGGACGCTGTTCCACCCGACCTTCCTATACGAAATCCTCTGGAATATCCTTGGAATTGTAGTGTTGCTCGCAATCGAACGTAGGTGGCGTCCGCGTTGGGGTCAGTTCTTCGGGCTGTACCTCATTTGGTACGGCATTGGGCGAGTGTGGGTAGAGTCGCTGCGGGTGGATCCAAGCCTGTTGTTCCTGGGTCTGCGCACAAACGTGCTCGCAGCAATCCTCGCGATAGTCGTTGGTATCGTGATCATTGTTGTGCAGCGTCGCCGACACCCAGGTATCGAGTCGTCTATTTATCTGCCCGGGTATTCCCACCCACAAGACAGCGTCCTCGAAGAGACTGAAGATTCAGATCAGTACTACCACGTCATTGACCGCGGTGACACGGAGGCCACAAGTACAGATGGTGGCTCGGAAAGTGACGCCTCAGAAACCGAAACCTCAGATAATCTCAAGCAGTCCTGATACTTTCCGCAGCTCGGACCACTCATACACAGGGAGCACAATGCGCCACGCAAAGATCGTCGCTACATGGGGACCCGCCGTCTCTAGCTATGACCACACACTTGACCTGATCCGAGCTGGCGTCAATGTGGCAAGGCTGAATATGTCGCACGGTACTCACAACGTGCACGAGGGCATTTATCGCAACATTCGCCGGGCAGAGACCGAGGTAGGTCGCCCGATCGCAGTACTCGCAGATCTACAGGGGCCCAAAATTCGTCTCGGTACGTTCGCGGACGGACCATATGAGCTCGCAGAGGGCGACGAGTTCGCCATCACCACGAGAGATGTCGTCGGCGACAAGTCGATCTGTGGCACGACTCACAAGGGGCTTGCAGGCGATGTGAAGCCCGGTGACCCCCTCCTCATCGATGACGGCAAGGTGGCACTGCGCGCGGTGCGCGTGACTGATGACACGGTGCACACCGTAGTTGAGGTGCCGGGTGCCGTCTCGAATAACAAGGGCATCAACCTCCCAGGCGTCGCAGTGAATGTTCCTGCGCTGTCTGAGAAGGATGAAGAAGATCTGCGCTTCGCGCTCGGCCTCGGAGCCGACTACATCGCGCTGTCATTTGTGCGCGATGCATCTGACATCACACGAGTGCACGAGATTATGGCTGAACAGGGAGTGAAACTCCCTGTAATCGCCAAGATCGAGAAGCCTCAGGCCGTGGACAATCTTGAGGCCATCGTGGCTGCTTTTGATGGGCTGATGGTTGCTCGTGGTGACCTCGGTGTTGAACTGCCGCTTGAGCGTGTGCCGCTCGTGCAAACCGAAGCGGTTGCGCTCGCTCGTCGGAATGCCAAGCCCGTCATTGTCGCGACGCAGGTGTTCGAGTCGATGATTGATAACCCTCGCCCCACTCGAGCTGAGGCTTCGGACTGTGCGAACGCAGTGCTTGATGGCGCTGACGCGGTCATGCTCTCGGGCGAGACGAGCGTGGGCGCATACCCGGTTGAAGCAGTGGCCACAATGGGACGAATTATCGAGGCAACGGAAGAGCACGCGCTCGACCGTATTGAGCCGCTTGGATCACGCCCCCACACGCAGGGTGGTATTCTCACGCTCGCGGCTTCCGAGGTTGCTGAGTTCGTCGAGGCACGGTACATCTGCGTATTTACCGAGTCGGGTGACACGGTTCGTCGTATGTCCCGGCTCCGCCACCCACTCCCCATCATCGGGTTCACACCGAGGATCGAGACTCGTCGTCGGATGGAGCTCACTTGGGGAGCCCGCAGCTACGTCATCGACCGCGTAGACTCGACTGACGCGATGTTCAGGCAGGTCGATGAGGTGCTTTTGAGTAAGGGCCGCGCGGATGTGGGCGATAAAGTCGTTATCCTGGCAGGGTCCCCTCCTGGAGTCG
This sequence comes from Leucobacter sp., assembly GCA_052090925.1. Lineage (GTDB taxonomy): Bacteria > Actinomycetota > Actinomycetes > Actinomycetales > Microbacteriaceae > Leucobacter. The sequence goes on from JBQDBM010000012.1 coordinate 51,572, forward strand.
TCGGAGCAACGAACACGATTCGTGTGCATCGCATGGGCGAGGCGACGGGGCAACTGCCTGGTGCAGGTCCGCGTAAGCACGTGCAGGAGGGCAACGAAAAGAAGTAGTAAGGTCTCTCCGGGGCCGATGCTTTCGGCCCCGGAGGCTTGCTCAATGCCGGATTGGTGGAATTGGTAGACACGACGCACTCAAAATGCGTTGTCGAGAGACGTGCGGGTTCGAGTCCCGCATCCGGCACCACGATTGAAACCCTTGCTTCTTATATGCTGAAAGTCGCGGCACTACACGGGCTTGGCAGCGCCCGTTCATGCTGGGTGGTGGCTCGACGACACCGTCTGTGTGTGGTCGGCAGAGTCGAGATGCGTGAGGACCGCATCACGCACAAATGATGCGCCCTCAGCGCCCCCGTAGTTTGCGGCAAACCGTTCGTCGGAAACATACATTTCCACTAGTTCCCGAACATAAGCATCGAAACCTTCGCCGTCAGCGGCCGGTATGCCCGGAACTCCACTGTGCCAAGTGAGGTGGCGCTCCGCGAGCGACTGTGCCGTAACCGAATCAATCGAGACACTCGGCTCGTGCGCGGCTGCGACCCAATCAGCTGAGAGCTGTGCAACCTGGGCTGCCCAAATGCTTCGGTCATCCTTGCTGAGGCTTCGCCACCAGGAGTCAGAGCGTGCGTAGGCCGTCCGTCCCCAGCGGGCTTCGACCTCGTCTTTGTACTGTGTGTGATGAAAACCGTCAAACATGGTCTCTGCCATGAGGCTTTCGTCTCCCTCGAGTGCGTCGATAGTATGCTCGACCGCCGCGATCTGTCGGGCGAGACGGTGCTGTTCCTGCTGAAGCAACGCGAGGTGGGTGGTCAGGGCGTCTTTCTCGTTTTGGGCATTGACGAGAAGTCCTTTGATCTGTGGGAGCCCTAAACCCAGTTCCCGGAGTAGGAGAACTCGCTGGAGGCGCACCAGCGATTCCTTAGTTGTAGTAGCGGTATCCGTTTGTTCCGAGACGGCTTGGCGGCACCACCTCGAGACTGTCGTAATGGCGCAGTGTTCGGCTCGTAATGCCCGTGTTCCTCGCGATGTGTTGTATTGACCATTCCATGCACATCCCGATAAACCTTGACGTTAGGTCAAGGTTTATCGGGAACCGCTGCTACCGCTCAGTCGATTTCGCGTCGCCGTCACCATCAACGTCTTCGGGGCGTCGCGTCAGCTGCGGGTTCTCTACACCGCGCCACGGATTACCTGGCTCGGGATCGACCTCGTACGTTTCTGAGGCACCGTCAAGTATGGGCCTGTCCTGTGTTTTGCCGCGCGGCGGACCGTTTACAGTCCCTTTTCCGTTACTTGCACTGTGTTCGGTTGCACCGTGCACGGTGTCAGGGGTGTTCTGCGCGATAGTTTCTGTTGAGTGTTTACCCTCAGCATGCATGGCCGCTCCTCACTGTAGAGACGGCAGCTTCCATATACGAAGTGTCGCCGCCTAGTCTCGAGGCTACGCGCAGAAACATGACATGGCCAGGGGAGTACGAAGAAACTGGAGATTAGCTCAGAATGTGCTGCTGATTCGCGTAGCAAGTGCACCGTGTTCGTGGAAACGGCGTGATGATGTCAGCCTTTCTCTGGCCACATATCGTAAGGTAGAGACGTGAATGACCAGAACAGCACATCAAGCGCTGCCCGCCGCGTCGTCGTCGCTGAAGACGAGTCCCTCATCCGTCTCGATATTGTCGAGACCCTGAGAGACAACGGTTTCGACGTGGTTGGCGAGGCCGGCGACGGCGAGACCGCAGTTAAGCTCGTGGAAGAACTCCGCCCTGACCTCGTCGTCATGGACGTGAAGATGCCACAGCTCGATGGCATCTCGGCAGCTGAACGCATCAACAAGACGCAAATCGCGCCAGTGGTGCTCCTCACTGCGTTTAGTCAGCGGGAACTGGTGGAACGCGCGAGCGAAGCCGGGGCGCTCGCATATGTGGTGAAGCCATTTACGCCAAACGACTTGCTGCCAGCTATCGAGATTGCGCTGTCGCGCTTCCAACAGATCGTAACGCTCGAGAACGAAGTCGCAGATCTGGCTGAGAGGTTCGAAACGCGAAAGCTTGTCGACCGTGCGAAAGGAATCCTGAACGACAAAATGGGGCTCAGCGAGCCTGAGGCGTTCCGTTGGATCCAAAAAGCTTCGATGGATCGCCGCCTGACGATGCAGGATGTAGCGAAGACGATCATCGACCAGCTCGGACCCAAAAAAGACTGACGCAGGGATAAGCAACACGCCCGGGGACCCATCTATTGGGTGCCCGGGCGTTCACATTTGTTGCTACTTCTCGATGCGTTTGTAAAAATTCGTGATGCGTATCGTTGAGAGCCTTCGGCCGTCATCATCGGACACGATAATCTCGTGCACGGTGAGCGAGCGTCCCACATGTACCGGGGTACACACTCCTGTCACGGTCCCGCTACGAGCGGAACCTGTGTGCGTTGCGTTTACATCAAGGCCGACTGCGACAGTATTTTCGGGGGCGATATAGTTCGCGTGCATCGACCCGAGCGACTCTCCGAGCACCACATAAGCGCCGCCGTGAACGAAGCCGATCGGCTGCGTGTTGCCTTCCACGGGCATCGTCGCAATGGCGCGTTCTCGCGTGAACTCGGTCATTTGAATGCCCATCGTGTCCGCGAGCGCACCCAAACCTCGCATGGCGATGTAATCGAGGCCACCAGATTCTGGCTGAGGGGCCAGCGAGGCATTGTTGATCATGTGGTTCCTTTCAGAGGCCTAGAGGTCAACGGTTCAATTTCTACAGCGCTGCCACCGGTGCGGCTTGTAGGCTGTACGCGTGTCGAACAAGCCTCAGCCTACCCTCATGATCATCGACGGCCACTCGCTGGCTTTCCGAGCGTTTTATGCTCTTCCGGTCGATAGTTTTCAGACCCAGACCGGCCAGCACACGAACGCTATTCACGGCTTTATTGCGATGCTGATCAACCTGCTCAGCAATGAGCAGCCTGAATCGATCGCAGTCGCATTCGACATTTCTCGGCACTCATTCCGTACGGAGGAATACCCCGAGTACAAGGGGACGCGGAGTGAGACGCCGCCGGAGTTCAAAGGACAGGTCCCGCTGCTGCAAGAGGCCCTGCACGCCATGGGGATCCGCACCCTGGAGAAAGAAAATTACGAGGCCGACGACATTCTCGCGACTCTCTCAACTCAAGGCGCTGAAGCCGGGTACCGAGTGCTTGTGGTGAGTGGTGATCGCGACACGATTCAGCTTGTCGATGACAATGTCACGTTGCTGTACCCCTCAAAACAGGGAGTGAGTGAGCTCACGCGCTATAACGCTGAGAAAGTCATGGAGCGCTATGGGGTGCGCCCCGAACAGTACCCAGAGATCGCGGCTCTCGTCGGCGAGACAAGCGACAACCTGCCGGGTGTTCCGCGTGTAGGCGAGAAGACGGCGGTGAAGTGGATCAATCAGTTTGGCTCCCTTGATGAGATCCTTCGCAGACAAGACGAAGTAGGTGGCAAGGTAGGTGAAAGCCTGCGCGAGAATGCCCACCTTGCAGTCCGAAATCGTCGTCTGAATCGGCTCGTACGGGACGTGGAACTCGATGTCGAACTTGCCGACCTCCTCCGGGGCGATGTAGATATGGGAGAGGTACAGCAGGTGTTTGCGAAGCTTGAGTTCCGCACCCTGCTGCAGCGTGTTGGCAAGCTCGTCGGTGCCGAGGTCCCCGTTGGCGGGGGCGCATCGGCCACCCCGCTCGCACCCGAAAAGCCGGAACCGAAGCACCTGATTGATGAGGAGCTCGGTGATTGGCTGGATAAGGCGGGGCTGCCCGGACTCTGTATCTCGCGGACCGACGGTGGATACGAAGTGGGACTCGCGACCGCTGAGTCTGCGGTGAAGCTGCACTGGATACCGGGAGGCCGAGACTATGCGCTGTTTGAGTCCTGGCTGTTATCCGAGAAGCCAAAGGTGCTTTTCGGGGCAAAAGCACAGCTGAACCTTCTTGCCCAGGAGGGGCTCGTCATCAACGGTATTGCGGGGGACGCTCTTCTGGCTGCCTGGCTTGTGCGTCCCACTGCCCCCGAGAAAACCATCGCAGAAGCGGTGTTCCGCTATCTCGGCGAGCAGGTCCCCGAGGGTGACCCGAATCAGCTCATTCCAGAAGAAGGCAGCGTGCCCGACCAGGCACAACTTGCTTGGTATGTGGTGCGAGTGCACGAAGCGATCGTTTCACGATTTGAAGGGCGCACCGCGGAGGTCTACGCGAACGTCGAGCTTCCACTGATTGGCGTATTGGCTGCGCTTGAGCAACGAGGAGTTGAGATCGATCTCCCGCTTCTGCAATCGCAGGAGGCAGAACTCAAGCACCGAGTTGTTGAGCTGGAGCAGCAGGCATTCGCCGCGATTGGTCATGAGGTGAACCTCTCCTCCCCGAAGCAGCTGCAACAGGTGCTCTTCGAAGAGCTCGATATGCCAAAGACTCGCCGCACGCAGCGGGGGTACACCACTGATGCGGCCGCACTCGCGGAGCTGCAGGTGAAGAACCCACACCCGTTCCTTGACGCCTTGCTTGCGCACAGGGACGCAAACAAGCTTCGACAGATCATCGAAACTCTGATTAAGGCAGTGCGTGAGGACGGTCGGATTCACACTACGCTGGTGCAGATCGGCGCAAGTACCGGCCGAATGGCATCGACCGACCCCAATCTGCAGAACATCCCAGTTCGGACGGAAGCCGGGCGACGGATTCGTGAGGGATTCACCCACTCGGGCGAGTATGAGACTCTCATGACGGCGGACTATTCGCAGATTGAGATGCGAATCATGGCGCATCTCTCGGGTGACGAAGGCCTCATTGAGGCGTTTCGTGCGGGGGAGGATCTCCATCGTTTTGTGGGCGGGCGTATTTTCGGGGTTACGCCGGAAGACGTGACCAGCGAAATGCGTGCCAAGGTCAAAGCGATGTCATACGGCCTCGCATACGGGCTGTCGGCATTCGGCCTGTCAAAGCAGCTCGGCATCAATTCCGCAGAGGCGAAGCAATTGATGCTCGACTACTTTGAACGATTCGGCGGTGTCCGTGATTATCTTCGGTCTGTCGTCGACCAGGCAAAGGCCGACGGCTACACAGAGACGATTTTCGGACGGCGCAGACCATTCCCTGATCTCACGAGCCCAAACCGCGTACTTCGAGAGAATGCGGAGCGCGCTGCACTGAATTCGCCAATTCAGGGTGCGGCGGCCGACATCATCAAACTCGCGATGATCGAGATTGAGCGCCGAATGCGAGAGTCTGGACTGTTGTCTCGTATGCTGCTGCAGATTCACGATGAGCTAATGTTCGAGGTTTCGCCAGGCGAATGGGACCAGCTCGAGAGGATCGTTCGAGAAGAAATGGCGGGCGCGGCTGCCCTCGCGGTGCCTCTCGAAGTGCAGGTCGGGCACGGTCCAAACTGGAACGCGGCGGCGCATTAGTATCTGCCCGTTCCCCGGCATCCACTGAGCAGCGAATAATGCTACGATTGAGTGTCACTTCTGTGGCGACTCAACCATGTCCGCGTGCGGACTCGCAAGTGCTCTGAAGAGTGCACCGGTATTTGCCGGGTGTGTCCGCCTGAATATTCTAAATCCATTCTGGAGATCATTTACATGACGAACGCAACGACCGAGAAAACTAGCAAGCAGGTCGCGATTAACGATATCGGCTCCGCCGAGGACTTCCTTGCAGCGGTCGAGAAGACTCTAAAGTTCTTCAACGACGGTGACCTTATTGAAGGCACCGTAGTGAAGATTGACCGCGACGAGGTGCTCCTCGACGTCGGTTACAAAACCGAGGGAGTCATCCCCTCGCGTGAGCTGTCCATCAAGCACGACATCAACCCCGACGAGGTTGTTGAGGTCGGCGATCCTGTTGAGGCACTCGTACTCCAGAAAGAGGACAAAGAGGGTCGCCTCATCCTCTCCAAGAAGCGTGCGCAGTACGAGCGCGCCTGGGGCGATGTGGAGAAGATCAAGGAGAGCGAGGGTGTCGTTACTGGCACCGTCATCGAGGTTGTGAAGGGTGGCTTGATTGTAGATATCGGCCTCCGCGGGTTCCTCCCCGCCTCCCTCATTGAGCTGCGCCGCGTGCGCGACCTCACACCCTACCTGGGTCAGGAAATCGAAGCGAAGATTCTCGAGCTCGACAAGAACCGGAATAACGTCGTGCTCTCGCGTCGTGCACTGCTCGAAGAGACGCAGTCGGCAACGCGCTCCTCGTTCCTCGCAGAGCTCAAGCCCGGTCAGGTTCGCAAGGGCGTTATCTCCTCGATCGTTAACTTCGGTGCGTTCGTTGACCTCGGCGGAGTTGACGGCCTGGTACACGTTTCCGAGCTCAGCTGGAAGCACATCGAGCACGCATCAGACGTGGTCGAGGTGGGCCAGGAGGTTACCGTCGAGGTGCTCTCCGTCGAGCTGGACCGCGAGCGCGTTTCGCTGTCGTTGAAGGCTACTCAGGAAGATCCGTGGCAGGTCTTTGCGCGGACCCACGCGATCGGTCAGATCACACCGGGTGTTGTCACCAAGCTTGTACCGTTCGGCGCATTCGTTCGTGTCGCTGACGGCATTGAGGGCCTCGTGCACATCTCCGAGCTGTCAGGTCAGCACGTTGAGCTTGCTGAGCAGGTCGTTCAAGCCGGCCAGCAGGTCTTCGTCAAGATCATCGACATCGACCTTGAGCGCCGTCGCATCTCACTCAGCCTCAAGCAGGCGAACGAGGGTGTGGATCCCGAGGGCACCGAGTTCGACCCGGCTCTGTACGGCATGACCACAGAGTACGACGAGAACGGTGAGTACAAGTACCCTGAGGGCTTCGATCCTGAGACCCAGGAGTGGAAAGAGGGCTTCGAGAGCCAGCGCGAGAAGTGGGAGCAGGAATACGCTGCTGCACAGGAGCGTTGGGAAGCTCACAAGAAGCAGGTCGCAACTTCACTGGCCGAAGAGTCATCCACCCCGGCCCCCGCGGCACAGGCGGCGGGCTCCGGTGCAAGCGCGAGCGCGAGCGCGAGCGAGGCTTCGTCAGCCGGCACCCTTGCTGATGACGCAGCTCTTGCAGCTCTGAAGGAGCAGCTCGAGGGCAACTAGTCCGAGTAACGCTTCACGCGTGTGAAAGCCCGGCCTCCATTCAGGAGGCCGGGCTTTCACATATCGGACGACCAGTTGGGTGATCATTGCGTCGCCCAAATTACCCGGTGGTTATAGTCGAGTCATGCTCGGCTGTCCGGCGCGCGGCTCGTGCGCGGCGTAGACGGCGACTGAGCAGAACGACGGTGACCACTGCCAACATAACGGCAAGAACGGGAGCCAGTACCGCTAACACAGTGAGTACGACAGCGCCGGCATCTTCAAGCGTGCTCATAACTGCCGCACTGGCACCCGCGGAAAGTACATTCAGTATGGGTCTCGCGAGAGCTTTCAATACGTGCGGGACAAGCGCAACACCTACACCGATGAGGAATGGCCACACCTGTGCGGAGGTCACGAACGCTGCGGGGTCGGTAACCGCAACCGTGTGACTCGCAGACCCAGCGGAGAATACGAGACCCCCAGACGCTGGCCTGATGAGCGTCTGCAGTACGTCATTAAACGTGTCAAGCACCGGAAATTTGTCGACGAGCACCTCGATAGCGAGTAGTAGGCCAACGACGCTCATCACCCACCCATTCTCTAACCAAAGCCAGGCCTCGGGCAGTTGTATGAGCTCGGTGAAGCGAGAGAGCAGGGCGATACCCAACAGCGGCACATATGCGTTGAGTCCCGCCGCGGTGGCAAGTACGCCACCAGTAATTATCTCGAGCATCACGGCCTCCCCGATAACCAGTGTAAGCAGATGCGCTGTAGAGTCGCTCTCGTGACACTTATAGGATTGACCGGAGGCATCGCGTCCGGAAAGTCGACCATTGGTGAGCGGCTCGAGCAGCTGGGAGCTGTGCGCATTGACGCTGATCAGCTGGCGCGTGAAGCAGTCATTCCCGGCTCACCCGGTCTCGCGCAGATTCAGGCGCATTTCGGCGACGTCATACTGCCAGACGGCAGCCTTGACCGTACGGGACTCGGGCGCCTCATATTTCGCGACTCGCGGGCGCGCGAGGCGCTGAACGACATCGTTCACCCGGAGGTGCGCCGACTTGCAGATCAACGGATCGCCGAAGCGCTATCGGCAGACCCCGAGAAACCGGTCGTCTATGAAGTCCCACTACTTGTTGAGGCAGATGTTGCGATGCCGTGGAGCCACGTGGTGGTGGCTGATGCCCCTGCGGAAATACGACTACGCCGGTTAATGGACATTCGCGGTCTGAGTAGAGACGAAGCGAGCGGAAGAATTGCCAGTCAAGCGAGCGACGAAGCACGCCGTGCGGTTGCTGACGTGCTGATCGATACTGGTGGAACCATTGACCACACGCTCTCGCAGGTTGACAAGTTCTGGCGCGACATTACTCGCTAGGGGCGCGTAAACTCTGCGATCCAATCAAGCTGGAACTGGGCCATTGCGGCAATGAAGATGTAACAAAGCACAATAAATACCCAGCTCCAGCTATACAGCGACTGAAACAGCGACTGCGCGCGGTCACCGAGAGCAATATCGCCGACCGCATGGGGGCGGAAGAACGAGACCCACCACAGCGGAATCATGACGGTCCAGATCACCATGCACCAGGGGCAGAGCGTGCCCAGCATAAAGATACTTTGATACGAGAGCCACCCGATGAAGACAAACCCTAGGAATAGCCCACCTTGGTAAAGCCACCAGAACCAACGAGCGAACCTCGCTCCCGCGAGTATTGCGACGCCTACAGCGATGGGTGCCACAAAGGCCGCGAGGCCCAGGATGGTGTTGCTGAACCCTAGTAGCGAGCCCTGTGCGGAGTCCATGTTTGGCCCGCACGTCACGATAATGCTGATGTCACAATTCATCACATGATCGGGGTTCTTCAGTTTAGAAATGTACTCAGTTGCAAGCTCAAATGATGCGAACCAACCGATCGCGCCAAGCACGATACTCGCGATTGCAAAGACTCGAGATCGGGGCGATACAGCTGAGCGTGAGTTCATAGTTCAATATTAGATCTCGCCTCGCTGAGAATTTGCCAGCGAGTGCTTCTCGCCAACCCGGACGTCTGGACACGAAGTTATCGAGCATCGTGCCATAATGGGTCTCGGTGCCCGACTTGACGATAAGTCCGGCACCTACAGTCTTTTGGTCACCGACTGGTGGCTGCCGGTCGATGGAAGACCGAGCGCGAAACACCCTTTCGCGGAGAGTTAACAGGAGCTGCGGCGATGAGTCGCACGAATAGGTTCCCGGGAGATTATGTATCCGTCCCGGGCATGAGGAGCACACCAGAACATGGTGAATCAAGAACAACATGATGAAACGACAGGCGGGAACACGAACGAGGGAGCTGAAGCTGAGGTAGTTAGCACCTCGGCACCTGACACCGTTAAGACCGACGCCGCTGCCGCCTCACCCGAGGTCGAAGCGTCTGCGGAGGCTGCAAAGAAGCCCGATGCAGAGCCACTCGTACTGCCTCTGCATGAGCTGACAGCCGAGGAACGCTTTCGTGCGACGACGCGGATGATCTTCCTTGCACCGGATGTGCCACCGGTACTTCTCCGTCCACGACGGAACGAGTTCCGCCAGCTCGATGAGATACTTGATGAGCGTTACTCGACGGATGACGATGATCAAGATGCTCAGGCGGGGCGTCGGCGAAACCGTCGACGCTCAGGTCGTGGTGATGGCAATCACTCGGAAGAGGAGCCCACCCGCCGCCCGCAACAGCGTTCAGCACCGGTCGTGACGGAGCCCCAGAAGGTAAAGGGTTCAACGCGTCTCGAGGCGAAGAAACAGCGTCGCCGTGATGGTCGAGACGCCGGTCGCCGCCGAACGGTAATTACCGAGTCGGAGTTTCTGGCCCGTCGTGAGTCAGTCGACCGTGAGATGGTCGTTCGAACCACTGCGGACCGCATTCAGATTGGTGTGCTGGAGGACAAAGTGCTGGTCGAGCACTATGTCGCGCGCTCAAGCGAATCCTCGATGATCGGCAACGTGTACCTTGGCCGGGTTCAAAACGTGCTTCCTAGCATGGAGGCAGCATTTGTCGACATTGGTCGGGGCCGCAACGCGGTGCTGTACTCGGGCGAAGTTGACTGGTCTGAATTTGAGGGCGGGAACGCCGCCCGCAAGATCGAAAACGCCTTGAAGCCCGGCGATCAAGTGCTGGTGCAGGTCACCAAAGACCCGGTCGGACACAAGGGCGCGCGCCTCACGAGTCAGATATCGCTACCTGGTCGCTTCCTCGTGTATGTTCCCGGCGGTGCGATGAACGGGATCTCGCGGAAGCTTCCAGACACGGAACGTGCGCGGCTGAAGAAGATCCTGAAAGAAGTTCTTCCGAGCGGTGCAGGTGTGATTGTGCGCACTGCTGCGGAGGGGGCCAGTGAAGAGCAGCTCACCCACGACGTCGAACGGCTGACACGGCAGTGGGAGTCGATTCACGCACGCTCGAAGAACGATGGTGCACCGACACTCTTGCATTCTGAGCCCGACATGCTCATCAAGATTGTGCGTGACGTCTTTAACGAGGACTTCCATAAGCTCGTCATCTCGGGGGACGACACTTACGCCACGATCGAGGGTTACCTCTCGCAGGTTGCTCCAGACCTGATGCAGAGGGTCGAACGCCACACGGCGGAGCGGGACATCTTTGACGAGTACCGCATCAATGAGCAGATCGCGAAAGCGCTGGATCGAAAAGCCTGGCTCCCATCGGGCGGCTCACTCGTGATAGACCGCACTGAGGCGATGACCGTCATTGACGTCAACACCGGAAAGTTCGTTGGGTCAGGCGGAAACCTCGAAGAAACCGTGACGAAGAACAACCTTGAGGCTGCTGAGGAGATTGTGCGTCAGCTCCGTCTGCGCGATATCGGTGGAATCATCGTGATCGACTTCATCGATATGGTGCTTGAATCCAACCGTGATCTCGTCTTGCGTAGGCTTGTCGAGTGCCTGAGCCGAGACCGCACGAAACACCAGGTCGCAGAGGTGACTTCGCTTGGCCTCGTACAGATGACTCGCAAGAAGTTAGGCCTCGGGCTGCTCGAATCATTCAGCGAGGCGTGCGAGACGTGCGCAGGGCGCGGGATCATCGTCCACCACGAGCCCGTATCGAAGCACGGAAACGGCGGAGGAGCGTCGCGCGGCAAGCGGAAGAGCTCACCACCCGCGCAACAGTCGAGCCAGGCCCATGCAATTAGTGATGGTGCAAAGAATATGCTTGCCCAGGTTGCAGCCTCGACTATCGGTTCGAAACCAGAAGATTCGGACACGCAGGACGTGCAGCAGATACAAGCGTCCCAGCAGGCGCAGCCTACGACGAAAGACAGTTCCGTTGCAGAGGCACAAACTGAACAATCGACTGGTGTGCAACGGGCTAGTGCCGAGCAGCCGGTGAACGATCGGGCAAAACGTTCGCGCTCACGACGTGTGACGCAGGCACCGACGTCGATCGACACGAGCACTGAACAGAGCGAAGTGCCGAGCAGCACTGGAGTGAATTCCAATCCCGCTGTGCCGGCGGCTGACCCGGTAGCTGCACCGGTGGAGGACGCGAAGAACGCTTCCTCACTCCTGGATTCAGTGCTGAATGCGCTCCCGGAGTTTCCTTCGGCGAAGAAGAGTCGCACGCGAGGTCGGCGGGTGACCACGCAGCAGGTGTCACCACCATCAGTGTCAGAACGGAGTGTTGACACACAGCTGGGCGAGGCGGATCCTGACGATTCAGGGAGCAGTGGAGCGAGTGCAGCTGGGGAGCCGGCTGAGAAAAGTGAAGCATCGGCGGGTCCGGCGGAGAGTGCCAGAATTGCACTGGATGCGGCACTCGATGCAACCGCGAAGCAGAAAAACACGTAGAAACGGGCGACACGCGGCCGGCCTCATTTGACCCATACCAGGGATTCGAGATATTATTGAGTGTTGGCGCTGCCTGCATGGGCGGCGTGATGGTGAACAACGCTTGGGCTCTCGTAATGGGCGGCTCGCAGTTCGCCCCTCAATCATTCAGGCCCGTCGTGAGTTGTGGACTGAAATGTACGACTACCTCTAAGAAAAGGGTGACAAGTGGTTTACGCAGTAGTGCGCGCCGGCGGGCGACAGGAGAAGGTCGAGGTTGGCTCGATCATCACGGTTAACCGTGTGGCGGGTGACGCAAAGGGCAAGCTTGAGCTTCCCGCAGTCCTGTTCGTCGACGGTGACCAGGTGACCACAGACGCAGCAAAGCTTTCCAAGATCAAGGTCACGGCTGAGGTGCTCGATGACCTCCGCGGTCCAAAGATCGTGATCCAGCGTTACAAGAACAAGACCGGCTACAAGTCCCGCCAGGGGCATCGCCAAGACCTGACCCGTCTCAAGGTCACCGGCATCAAGTAATCGCCTCAGGCATCGACTTAAGGAGTTAGAGACTCATGGCATCAAAGAAGGGCGTTAGCTCTACGAAGAACGGCCGCGACTCGAACGCACAGCGTCTCGGCGTGAAGCGCTTCGGCGGACAGGCTGTGAACGCAGGCGAGATCCTGGTTCGACAGCGTGGCACCCACTTCCACCCCGGCGCTAATGTCGGCCGTGGAAAAGACGACACGCTGTTCGCGCTTGCCGCGGGTGCCGTGGAATTCGGCGCTAAGGGTGGCCGTAACGTTGTGAACGTGGTCTCAGCCAGCTGAGGCTGAAGACGATAGGCAAGGCGGGCTTCGGCTCGCCTTTTGCCGTATATAGGGAGATACAAACATGGTGACGTTCGTGGACCGAGTGCAGGTACATCTGCAGGCAGGTCGCGGCGGCGACGGCTGTGTCTCAGTGCGACGTGAAAAGTTCAAGCCACTCGCGGGGCCTGACGGCGGCAACGGTGGTCACGGTGGCGACCTCGTATTCGTCGCCGACACCCAAGTCACCACCCTGCTCGACTTTCACCGTCGCCCACACCGCACCGCCGAACACGGAGAAGCCGGTAAGGGGGACAACCGTGACGGACCCCACGGTGGCCCGCTCACCCTGACTGTTCCCGTGGGCACCGTGGTGAAAGATGCTGCTGGCGAGATTCTCGTGGATTTGAGGGAGCCGGGCACCCGCTTCGTCGCAGCCAAAGGCGGCATCGGCGGCTTAGGAAACGCAGCGCTAGCGAGTATGAAGCGGAAGGCCCCGGGTTTTGCGCTTCTCGGGACATCTGGTGGTGGCGGGACCGTCACACTCGAACTCAAGTCCATCGCGGATGTCGCGCTTGTCGGCTACCCATCTGCTGGTAAGTCGAGCCTGATCGCCGCACTGAGCGCGGCACGACCGAAGATCGCTGACTATCCGTTCACCACCCTGCACCCGAATCTCGGGGTTGTACAGATAGAGGAGCATCGCTTCACTGTTGCCGACGTACCAGGCCTCATCGAGGGAGCGAGTGAGGGCAAGGGCCTCGGGCTCGACTTCCTCAGACACGTTGAGCGGTGCAGCGCGCTGCTTCATGTGATCGACTGCGCCACTTTGGAGCCCGGACGGGACCCTTTGAGCGACCTTGAAGCAATTCGTCGGGAACTCGCGGCGTATCCCGTGCCCGAAGGTCAAGTGCCTCTGCTCGAGCGCCCACAACTCGTCGCACTCAATAAAATTGATGTGCCAGAGGCTCGGGAGCTTGCTGAGTTTGTGCGACCCGAGCTTGAGCAGCTCGGGTATCGGGTGTTTGAGATCTCGACCGTTGCGCACGAGGGGCTCCGTGAACTCAGCTTCGCCATGGCGGGTCTCGTCGAAGAAGCGCGTGAGCGCGAAGCCGCGGGCATTGATGAGAAGCCACGGGTCGTGCTCACTCCAAAGGCGGTAAACGAAAGCGGGTTCCGTGTCGACACCGAAGGCGGGACTTACGGCACGATTTACCGTGTGACAGGCACGAAGCCTGAGCGGTGGGTCGAACAGACCGACTTCGCGAACGACGAAGCCGTCGGATACCTCGCGGATCGATTGCAGAAACTTGGTATCGAGAATGCACTGATCAAGGCAGGTGCGATCGCCGGTTCTACGGTCGTTATTGGGCCGGGCGATGGTGTGATTTTTGACTGGGAGCCCACGGTCACGACTGCTGCAGAGGTCCAGATGGGAGCTCGAGGATCTGATTTCCGAATGGATCAGAGTGAACGTCGCACGAACAAGGAGCGTCGCACTGACTACCATTCACTGATGGATGCGAAAGCGACAGCTCGCGAGGAGTTGGAGCGAGAGCGAGCGGCTGGTCTGTGGGAAGATGAGTCATGAGCTTGAATGACGATCTGTTCGGAGCCCGACGAATCGTTGTCAAGGTCGGATCTTCCTCTGTCAGCGGGGATAACGCTGGCCAAATTCCCACCCTTGTAGGGTCGTTGGCTCGATTGCACGAGTCCGGGTCTGAGGTGATCCTGGTGTCAAGTGGAGCTATTGCAACGGGAGTTCCGTTTCTGCGGCTCGATGGTCGTCCCAGTGACCTTGCAACCCAGCAGGCCGCCGCGGCGGTCGGTCAAAATATTCTGGTGAATCGGTATCAGCGCGCGTTGAACAGCCACGAGATCATCGGCGGTCAGGTGCTGCTTACTGCTCACGATATGGAGAACCCGACCCACCGAGGGAACGCGAAGCGGTCGATCGAACGGTTGCTGCAACTGGGGATCTTGCCGATTATCAATGAGAACGACACGGTCGCAACGCACGAGATTCGCTTTGGTGACAATGATCGACTCGCGGCGCTTGTCGCTCGCTTGATTGGCGCAGATGAACTCGTGCTGCTGTCTGATGTTGATGCACTGTATACCGCGCCGCCAACACTACCGGGCGCGAAGCGTATTGTGACAGTTGCGTATGGGGACGAACTCGAGGGTGTCGAGATTGGTGAGGCACAGTCTGGCTGGGGCACGGGAGGTGCTCTCACTAAGGTTGAGGCAGCCAAGCTCGCTACCGAGGCCGGGACAGCTGTGCTCCTCACTGAGACGAGGCTGCTTCCGACCGCGCTCGACGGGGGAGACGTTGGCACAAGGTTTTATGCGAAGCCCGGCGGGACACCCGAATAGCACTGCCGAGTAGGGTCACGGGGCTAAGCTTGAGAGTATGCAGCACCTTGATCCTTTCCTTACGAAGTTAGACCTCGCCCGCACTGCAGCACGTTCGCTCAGCACGGCAACGACGGCAATAAAAAACCACGCATTGAACGCCATTGCTGACGCCATTGTGGCTGGCAGCAATGAAGTCATCGAGGCCAATGCCGAGGATCTCGTGAGGGGCCGCGACGCTGGTCTCGGGGACGGGCTCCTCGACCGGCTGATGCTCGATACGGCTCGCCTGGAGAACCTCGCGGCCGCCGTACGTGACGTGGTGGCACTTCCTGACCCGGTCGGTGAGATTATCCGAGGCAGTACCTTGCCGAATGGCATCAAGTTGACGCAGGTGCGGGTTCCGTTTGGTGTGATTGGTGCAATCTATGAAGCGAGGCCCAATGTGACTGTTGATATTGCGGCTCTCGCGCTCAAGAGCGGCAACGGGGTGGTGTTGCGTGGTGGGAGCGCTGCGGAGCAGTCCAACCGCGTGCTTGTGTCCCTAATCCAGCAGGCCATCGCGAGCGTTGGTCTCAAGGGCGACGTGGTGCAGACGATCGATGAGTTTGGTCGCGAGGGTGCTTCTCGGTTGATGCGCGCGCGAGGATACGTCGACGTGCTGATTCCGCGGGGGAGTGCAGGGCTGATCTCGACGGTGGTGAATGAGTCCACCGTGCCGGTGATTGAAACGGGTGCTGGCGTCGTGCACGTCTATGTCGATGCGTCGGCAGACGATGATATGGCCGTCGAGATTGTGAAGAATTCAAAGACACATCGCCCCAGTGTGTGTAATGCCGCTGAGACTCTGCTGGTGCATAAGGAAGCTGCAGACCGGTTGCTCCCGAGGCTCGCGTCTGTGCTCATGGGGGCGAACGTGCGCCTCAGCGGTGATGCGGCATCCTCCAGCATGGTCGAGGGCATCGAGGTTGCTGAGGAGGACCTCTGGTCGACCGAGCACAACGCACTCGAAATGGGGGTGCGTGTAGTAGATTCTCTGGACGAAGCGCTCGAGCACATTGAACGGTACTCGACCGGGCACACTGAGTCGATCGTGACTCAGGATTACGCGAATGCCGAGCGATTCCTTGCTGAGGTCGATTCGGCTGCGGTAATGGTGAACACCTCGACTCGTTTCACTGACGGTGGCGAGTTCGGGTTTGGTGCGGAGGTCGGCATCTCGACTCAAAAACTCCATGCGCGCGGTCCGATGGGTCTCCCTGAACTAACGAGCACCAAGTGGCTTGTGCGCGGCGCTGGGCAGATACGCTAAGGAATCACGGTAGACTGGCTGCTGTCTGAATTTTCCACAACGAACGCTGGGGTTACATACATGTCACTTCTCGCTACTGTCGCAGCTGCTGCTGAAGGCGGCCACCACGTCGTGAACGAACTGCCGTTCGCCGCTCCGCTTTTTGGTGCGATCGCGCTCTCATTGTTCACGGTGCTCGCGCTTGTCACGTTTAGCTTTCGAGACGTAGCCAACCGTCACGCTGAAAAGGCGGAGGCGTACGCACGTGAACACGGTGATTCGCAGCAGCACTGAGCAACGTGTCTTCTAAACGCCGCGTTGGTGTGATGGGTGGGACGTTCGACCCCATCCACCACGGACACCTTGTCGCAGCGAGCGAAGTTGCCAGGAGTTTCGATCTCGACGAGGTTGTCTTCGTGCCCACAGGGCACCCCTGGCAGAAAGAGAACGTTTCAGAGAGTGAGCACCGTTATCTGATGACGGTGATCGCAACCGCATCAAACCCCGGTTTCACAGTGAGCCGCGTCGATGTTGACCGGCAGGGTCCCACCTATACGGTCGATACGCTTCGCGACCTGCGGGTCTCCTACCCCGATGCAGAGCTATTCTTCATTTCTGGAGCCGATGCTGTTGAGCAGATCCTGGGATGGAAAGACGTCCACGAGATATGGGATCTCTCCCACTTCATAGCAGTCTCGCGGCCTGGACATGAGCTCTCGCTTTCAGGATTATCGGGTGAACACGTAAGCTTATTGGAAGTGCCCGCGCTAGCAATCTCTTCAACAGATTGCCGCAGCCGCGTCGCCCGCGGGTACCCGGTGTGGTACCTGGTCCCGGACGGTGTGGTGCAGTACATTGCGAAGCACGGGCTATACACCGACGGAAGCGACAAAGTAGATGAGTGAGCAAGACGAGGACCGCCCTCTGACGAGGCGTGAACGACGCTTGCGTGACATGGGGCTGAGCCCCGAGAGCGCACCAGCCACTGAGGATGCGGCGACACAAACACCTGTTTCAGGCCACGCAGATGCAGGTCTGAGTAGTGACGAGTCAGCCGATGAACGTCCCGTTACACCCTCTTCCAATCCGGCAGAGGCTTTGGCAGAGCCTGAGATCTCACTCTACGATGAGGACGGGACACCGCGGACACGCCGTGAACTCCGCAGACTGCGGGATGAGGCACTTGCGGCCGCAGCGGCGGATGCAAAGCCAGAAGCTACTCCCGCTGAAGAAGCTCCTGAGACTGAGTCTCCCGAAGACGACATCGTGGTTCCACAGCAAGATTCAGAGGCTGTCGCTGAAACTGACCCGGAGCCTGAGGCTGAGGCTGCACCCGAAGTGGCGACTACTGAAGCATCGGTCACGGAGCCACCGAGTGCGGCCCCAACTCCCGCCGACACGTCGACCACTGAGTCGGTAGGTTCGCAGCCATCATTCGATGACCTCTTGGCGCCGACCGAGCAATACTCAGTCGCTGATCTGCAAGAAGCAGCGTCGGGCGAGCACTCGGAAGAGGCAGCGGCAATGCCAGTAAAGCCAGCGGCCGAGGCAGTTGACGAACCTCCGACGGAGACTCCACCTGCACCGAAGCGACGGGGACTGTGGCGACGAAATCGGTCAAGACCCGTTGCAGACGAGGAAGAAACTCAGGAAGTTTCGGAAGCAGATGCTGAGCCTCACACTGCAGAGACCGACAGCCCGTCTGTTGACGCGGAAACTGAGCAGGTTGCAGAAGTGGCCTCTGAGGACCTGGCTACATCGGAAGCTACGCCCGAAGCGCAACCGCTACCGGTCATCAAACCGGAAGTACCGCTGTCGGCAGTGGCCGCATCAGAGCCTCAAGCCGTCACAGAGCCAGAAACTGCGAGTGACGATGTAGCACCTGCGGAGGGCGGTGGCGAGACGCCGACCAAGGCGACGGGGTATTCCTTTCCTGACATCGTCCCTCCAGAGGAACCAAGGCCTGTCCTTGATAATCCCGCTTCTCATGGCATGCAGGGTCCCGCTACCGAGCCGAATGGAGCGGGTGACGACTTCGACGACCTCATTTCTCGCGCAGTCGCGCAAGAAGGCACAGCCGGAAGCTCAAGTACTGCCGCACTGATTCTCCCGTCTATGCCTGAGGGGGAGGGATACTCCGGATCACTTGGTGAGACGGGCGAATTATTTGTGACAGGATCGATAGAACTACCAAGGTCACTCGGCGAAACGGGTGGTCATGTCGGAGTGCATGAGTCTGTCGATAATGACGCACTTGAGGAGCTCGGTCTTGTCCACACTGATAATCATGATTCTGGACCAGTATCTGCCCGAAGCGCGGTAAGCGCGAGAACAACGAACGGTTCCCCTTTGGTTGCTGAAACGACTAAAGAGAAGAGCAAACTCCCCTTGGTCCTATCCCTGACGGGCGGAGGGTTGCTGCTCGCAATTGCTGCGGCTGCAGCTTGGGCATTTAGTCAGGGATTCTTTGGATAAGTAATTGAGTGCTATGACGAGTATGACTGAAAGGCGAGTGTGAGCGAAACGCGAGACGTGCTGAAGGACCTCGAAACCGCGGTGAACGCGGCGAATGAGAAGGGCGCGTTGTCGCCGGTCGCACTCGAAGTGACCGAACAGTTTGGGCTTGCTGACGTTTTCCTTGTCGTCAGTGGCGCGGTCGAGCGAAACGTGCAGAGCATCTCCGATGCAGTTGAGGATGCACTGAACTCGGCAGGCGTCCACACAATTCACCGCGAGGGACGTGAGGGCGGACGCTGGGTTCTCCTCGATTTTGGTGACCTCATCGTGCACGTATTTCATGAAGAAGAACGCGACTATTACCAGTTCGAGCGGCTGTGGTCAGACTGTCCGGTCATTGATATTACGGCACACCTACAGGATGCTGGCCAATTGGTGTCCAATGGCTCCGATGAGGTAAAGTAGAGGAGTTGTCGGGCGAGCATTCGTCCGACTTCATATGGGTCCATGGCGCAGCTGGTAGCGCACCTGCATGGCATGCAGGGGGTCGCGGGTTCGAATCCCGCTGGATCCACCAAATTGATAAGGCTGAAACCCACGACCTTACGATCAAGGATGGAACTCGGGTCCTCCTTGGTCTTGGGGCTCTTCGGATTTGAGCGGGGTGCTGCTACGAGTCAGTTTGGTGACACCTTC
>JBQDBM010000013.1:0-67452 GCA_052090925.1 Leucobacter sp.
TATCCCTCGTTCCGTCTCGTCGTGAATGACTCACAACCAGCCTGGCAAAGAGGGGGCCGGGGCGATCCCGCGCAATCTCCGCAGACTGAGTTTCAGCCACCCTCACGTGCTCCGTCCCAGTAAGACGCACCTGCGGTAGGAGAAGGTCGCCGTGACGCATCACGACCGCGACGAGGACGCTCGCAATGAGGGCCGTGACGAGACCGCTGAGCAGTAAGCCAAGCACCTGCGCGACACCTAACGAGTACGCGGCGACGTAAATGGAGGCGCCCGGGAAGAACTCGTCCGTGGCAGCCGTGGGGAGGAACGCTGTAATGATGAGGAGCGCGCCGGCGACTGAGGCGAGGATCACCACGACCAAGATCGCCGCGGTCATAGGAAACGCCACACGGAACTTTCGTGTGATCCTCCAGCTGCCACGGAGTGCACGACTGCCGCTCGCGTCACTGAGTACAAACACTGGGACAGCCGCAGCGAGTCGAATATTGAGGAGCGCGAGGAAAGCCAGGAAGAGGAGGAACACCGCAGCGGTGACGGGGCTCTTGTACAGTTCGCCGGAAATGAACTGTGGGATGGCGATTCCCTGCACCAGCGCCGAGGTAAAGCCAAACCCGGTCAGTGGTAGCAAGAGGAACAGGTACAGCACGAACGGGATCGAGGAAACGTGGAAGAGCTTGCGAAATACTCGGGCAATTTCCCCGAGTACCCTCCGCAACGTGAGGCCTGGCCCCACCCAGCGTAAGACGACCACGAGCGCGGTGAACTGCATCGAGATGAGCACAAACGCGAGCGTGATAATGAGCACGAGGAGTGCGAGGGTGACGGTGACACCGCTCGTGAACTGCAGATTTCCGATATCGAGCCCGTGCATCCCTCCGGCCCGGAGTGCCTGCCGGAACAGCCATCCGATGACCGGTTGAGCAATGCCGACAATCACGAGTTGGGAGAACACAACGAGCGCCAGGAGCTTCGCGCCACCGCCGCGTACGAGTGTCCAGCCGTCACCAATGAGGCGAGCAAATTCGGTCCGCATCCGCGTCGGTGCTTCTTGCATGTTCACAGTGTAGAGCGCGGGAAGCGTTCCTCCGCGCTTTGGGTACTACTTCAGGTGTTGCCGACGAGTGAGGCGCGCATCCACGATCGCGAGCGCGGCCACGATCGCGAAGCCAACGAGCGCGAACGTGAGCGCAATCGGCCAGTTATCGGCGGGTGCGAGAAGGTCGCGAGCGTCTGTCTGCCAGGGCCACAGCGTACGCATGGCACCCACCATGACGCCGGTCAGAATCACCAGCGTAATTCGGCGGTGGTGGTGCAGAAGCCACTCGAGGCCTTTCACAATAGACACGACGCCGAGTACGAGCCCCAGAATAAACAGCCCAAGATAACCGAGGTCGCGCTCACCGACAGCTCGCAAGGTTGGTTCGTAGAGACCGAAAGTGAGGAGCAGGAAAGAGCCAGATAGCCCCGGCAGCAGCAGAGCGCTCACGGCTACGGCCGCCGCAATCACGATCACAACCGGTGTCGGCGTGATGGCGGTCGGTGGCATGGAGACGAGCCAAAACGCGATGCCACCAGCGACGAGCCCGGCGAGGACGTGGTGCCACCTGATGCCTGAGACCCCGGCCATACGAAGCGGTATCGAGGTTGACGCGAGCACCATGCCGAAGAATGCGGCCCGAGTGAGTTCCGGTTGCGAGGCGACGAGATCTGCGATGGGGCCTGCGATAGTAAATACCGCGGCAATCATGCCGATGAACACGGGGATAATAAGCTTCCAGCTCACCTGCTTCAGGTGTGCGGCCGCTTGTGCACGCCGTTGGGGGCCGGTGACGAGCCTGCGCATGGCAGACACGACGTGCGAAGCGGACTCGATGAGCTGCGTGTAGATACCCACGACGAGTGCGACGGTGCCTCCGGAGACTCCGGGGACGGTTTCGACGATGCCGATGAGGACGCCGCGGATCAGGTTGCCGACGACTGAGGTGCGGCGTTCGGCCGTGGCCTCCCCGTCAGTCGGGGGCTTCCACTCGATTGAGTGATCCGTATGTGGTGCATCGTTCACCCGGCCCATTCTAGTGAGGGACGGCCTGGAGAAACTTCGCGTTCGGGGTTGACGAGGTGGGAACACGCGCGTAACGTGAAACCAAATGGTTGCACAATGCGCAGTAGACGAGCGAGTAGATCGAATTTTTCGGGCGCTCGCTGATGGGACGCGGAGGGACATCGTGCGCCGCACGCTGCAGGCGGAAGCGTCGATATCCGCGCTCGCTAGCGACTACGACATGTCGTTCGCGGCCGTGCAGAAGCACGTGCGCGTGCTCGAAACTGCCGACCTCGTGGAACGGATTCCGAGGGGGAGGGAGCGAATCATCCGCGGAAACCCAGCAACCATTCGCCATGCCCAAGAGCTTCTCGGCCACTTCGAAGAGATCTGGCGAGGTCGTATCGGGCGCCTTGACGCCCTGTTTGAAGATCAATGAAGGGACCTACTTATGCCAATCACAGCCGTCAATACTGACACTGAAGCGTTCACGCTCACGGTTATCGCCGACTTCCCTGTCTCGGTTTCGAGGCTGTGGGCTGCATACGTTGACCCCAGGCAGATCGAGCAGTTTTGGGGCCCGCCCGAGTACCCGGCCAGTTTCACCCGACACGACGCGTTCCCCGGAGGTCTCACAAACTATTGCATGACGGGGCCAGAGGGTGACCGCAGCTGCGGGTACTGGGAATGGTTGCGTGTTGACGAAGGCCACATGTTCGAGGTGCTTGACGGGTTCGCGAACGAGGATGGCACCCCCAATACAGATATGCCGAGCATGCGCATGGTGTTTGAATTCACCGAGACCGCACTCGGCTCCCGCCTCACCACGACCACCTACTTTGGCTCCCTCGAGACTCTCGAACAACTTAAGGAGATGGGAATGGAAGAGGGAATGCGTGCCGCCATGGGACAAATTGATGCGGTTGTCGAAGATCTCGCATCATTTGCGGCTGGCCGTGACACCGAGGCGCAGTTCATCGGCGATAAGCAGGTTCGCGTCTCGCGCATCATTCGAGGCAGCGTCGCCCAGGTGTGGCATGCTCACACTGATGCCGAGCTGCTGCAGCGCTGGCAGCTCGGACCGGATGGGTGGAGCATGCCGGTGTGCGAGTTTGGGTCCGAGCCAGGTGAGGCGCTCCGCACCGAATGGCAGAACGACGAAAGCGGTGAACGGTTCGGATTTGTTGGGCGGGTCGTCGAATCGCGACCTCCGCAGCGACTCGTGACGACCGAGCGGATGATCTCGCCGGCTGACCCTGACGGAGATACAAGCCCGGAGACGCTCAATGAAATGACGCTCACCCCTGTCGAGGGCGGCACGCTGCTCGTCTACATAATTACCTATCCGGACGCGACAGTACGTGACCAGGTGCTCGCGACCGGCATGGTCGACGGCATGGAAACGGGCTACGCGCGCCTCGAGCGAGACGTGCTTGCGGGCTAGCGACTATTTCTTGGCCGCAGCTTTCATCGCGCGCTTCGTCTCGCGCACTTTGAGTAGTGTTTCGGGCGAGGTAATGTCGGCGACACTACGGAACGACCCTTCCTCGCCGTAGGGTGCCGAGGCCTCACGCCAGCCAGCACCAGTGAATCCTCGTTGCTTTCCGAGGAGCGCCAGGAAGATCTTGGCTTTCTGTTCGCCGAAGCCGGGGAGCGACTTGAGCCGCTTGAGCACTGTCGTACCGTCGGGGTTGCCGTCTGTCCAGATCGCCTCGGCTTTGCCATCCCAGCTTTCTTGTAGCTGCTGGCAGAGCGACTGCACGCGACCGGCCATGGACCCTGGGAAACGGTGGACCGCAGGGGTCTCGCGAAACATCTCGACAAACGCCTCGGGGTCGGCCCCGGCGATTGCAGCGGCATCGATCGAGCCGAGCCGCTGCTTGAATCTTCAGCGGTCCCGCGAACGCGCTCTCCATGGCTACCTGCTGATCGAGCAGCATGCCGATGAGGAGCGCGAGTGGATCTCGGGTGAGGAGTTCGTCTGCTTCTGCGTTGCCTGTGAGGTGGAGATCCATAGGCCCAGTATTGCATCACATCGTGTGCTTCCAACTGCCCCAAATGGGTAGTGGTACAATAAACAGGTACAATAATGTGGGGAGTAGGTCATGTCAATTTCCGCAAGCGAAGCACGAAAGACGCTGTTTCCTTTGATCGATCGTATAAATGCCGACCGTGTTTCCGTTGAAATTGTGTCCCGCAAAGGCAACGCGGTCTTGATGCCAGCTGACGAATATGCAGCATGGAAAGAAACGGCGTATCTTTTTCAGTCACCGGCAAATGCGCGCAGGCTGCTGGATTCCTATGATCGGGCTCGCGCAGGTCAGGCTGAAGAACACGAACTCGACAGAGAAGAATGATGCGCCTTGTCTGGGATAAATCTGCGCGGGAGGACTACAAGCACTGGCAAACGGCTGACCGTCGAGTACTGAAACGAGTAAATACCCTTATTGACGCATGCCTGCGGGAGCCGATCGGAGGTATCGGCAAACCAGAACAACTGAAATACGGCGCGCAGGGTGCTTGGTCAAGGCGCATCACTGACGAGCATCGTCTCGTTTATCTCGTCGATGGTAGCGATCTCATCATTCTTCAAGCTCGCTACCATTATTGAAACGACACACCTGCTCGTGTTACTTCGCCACTCGGCTTCTGTTAGCTCTTGATCATGACGGTAAGCCCCGCGTCGCCGCCGGTCACTGTCACGCTGGTGAGGTCAGCGACGGTGACCGTGGGGTTGTACTTCGCAGCGTCCAGTCCGACACCCACGACCTGCATACCGGCTGCGAGGCCAGCGGCGACACCTGCTTTGGAGTCTTCGAAGACAATGCAGTCAGCAGGGTCAATGCCGAGCATCCGGGCCGCGAGGAGGAACCCTTCCGGGTCAGGCTTACTCGCCGTGACGTCTTCTGCTGTAACCCGCACCTCTGGTACCTCAAGGCCAGCAGCGCCGATGCGGCGTTCCGCGAGGACCTTGTCCGCGGAAGTTACCAGTGCGTGAGGATGTCCATGGAGCGCATCAAGAAAGGTCGATGCTCCGGGGATTTCGATGACACCGTCGAGGTCTTCGTGCTCTGCGGCAAGAAGTTCTGCATTGTCGGCCAGGTTTTCTTCCTGCGGGCGATGAGGCAGTAGCTCCGCCATCGTTTCCTGCCCCTGCCGACCATGAGCGAGGTGGAACACATGCTCGGGGTCGAGACCGTGCACGGTTGCCCAGCGAGTCCACACGCGAAACACCGCGGCGTTGGAGTCAACGAGCGTACCGTCCATGTCGAGCAGCAGCGCCCGAGCCGTGAGGGTCTGGGCCGGTGCGGTGTCTGTGAGAGTATCTTGGGCGGCTTGTGGCGCTGCATTAAAGGCGGTCATGCTTCGAGCGTAGTCGAGGAACGAGAAAGGGTGGCTGTGTCTGCTCGTAGCCGACACGAGTGGTGCCATTAAGGGGGCAAGTGGCCCTATTCTCACGATCCAACGGACCGGTAGGCTTGAATTTCACGGGCAACAAGGGAGTTCCACGAGTGACACATCTGACGACGCACACCGACACTTGGAGCGAACTGGACGAGCGCGCCGTAGCAACCATCCGCGCTTTGGTGGCAGACATCGTGGAGAATGCCAGGGGTGGGCATCCGGGCACTGCGATCAGTATGGCCCCCGCAGCTCATTTGCTCTTTAGTCGGGTGCTGCGGCACGACCCGAGCGACCCGACCTGGCTCGGCCGCGACCGGTTCGTGCTGTCGATGGGGCACTCGTCGCTCACGCTCTACATCCAGCTCTTCCTGACTGGGTACCCGTATACGCTCGACGACCTCAAGGCGACCCGCACGCTGCATTCGAAGACCCCCGGGCACCCTGAACTTGATCCAGCAAACGGCATTGAAATGACCACCGGGCCTCTGGGCGAAGGTGTCGCATCTGCCGTCGGTATGGCGATGGCCGCGAGACGTGAGCGGGGGCTCCTTGATCCCGATGCCGCGGAGGGCACGAGTCCGTTCGACCATACGATCTGGGCGTTCGCCGGCGACGGCTGCATTCAGGAAGGCGTGGCGATCGAGGCCGCGAGCCTTGCGGGTCACCAGCAGCTCGGCAACCTGGTGCTCTTGTGGGACGACAATCGAATTTCTGCTGATGATGACACGAGGATCGCAAACAGTGAAGACACGCTTGCTAAGTTCGCTGCGATGGGGTGGCACACCCAGCATGTCGAGTGGCGGCAAGGCGAACCCGATGGTGAACGCTACCGCGAAGATCCCGAAGCGCTGCGGGGGGCGTTCGAGGCAGCTCGGGCCGAGACCGGGCGCCCTTCGATCATCCAGTTGAGCACCATCATGGGGTGGCCGGCGCCAACCAAGCAGAACACTGGTGCGATCCACGGGGCTCTCATGGGTGAGGCCGAGGTCGCCGGCATGAAACGCGCGGTCGGCTTTGACCCTGAGCGCACGTTCGTGCTCGACGAAGACGTGCTCGAGCACACTCGCTCAGTGATGTTACGAGCAAGGGCCCAGCGCGACGCTTGGGACGCATCGCTCAACGACTGGCGGTCGCGTGAGCCGCAGCGGGCCACCCTGCTCGATCGGCTGACTGAGCGTGGACTCCCTGCCGGGTGGGATGGCCTCTTCCCGAACTTCGAAACCAGTGATTCGATATCGACGCGCAAGGCGTCGGGTGCGACACTCAATGCGCTCGGCAAAGCGATGCCTGAGCTGTGGGGTGGAGCGGCAGACCTCGACGAGTCGACGCACTCGACCATTGAGGGGGCGTCAGTCTTCGTTCCCGAGGAGTACGCAACAAAACAGTACCCGAACGTGAGCCGGTATGGTCGGACGATTCACTACGGGATTCGGGAACACGGTATGGCAGCGATGACGAGCGGGATCGCCCTGCACGGGTTAACGCGGCCATACGCCGCCACGTTTCTCCAGTTCTCGTTCCACATGCTTCCCTCCGTGCGACTCGCGGCGATCATGCGGATCCCAACGACCTATATCTGGACGCACGACTCGATCGCCATGGGCGAGGATGGTGCGACTCACCAACCGATCGAGCAGATGGCGGTGCTGCGGGCGATGCCCGGTCTCGACGTGGTGCGCCCTGCGGACGCTGTTGAAACAGCGTGGGCGTGGCGCACGATTCTCGAACGCGCAAGCGGTCCTGCGGGGCTCGTACTTTCGCGGCAGAACCTTCCGGTGCTCGAGCGGCCGGCCGGTGAGGAAAAGCGCGGAGAGCTCACGGCGCGCGGCGCCTATGTCTTGCTAGAAGCAGCTGGTGGTGACGCGGAGGTGATCCTCATCGCTACCGGGTCTGAAGTGCAGCTTGCAGTGCAGGCGCACGCAGCGTTGGCGGAAGCCGGTGTCGGTGCCCGCGTGGTTTCGATGCCGTGCCGCGAGTGGTTCGCGGAGCAGAGCGAGGAATACCTCGAGTCGGTGCTGCCGCGCGCAGTGCGCGCCAGGGTCAGCGTTGAGGCGGCGACCCAGCTTGGCTGGAGAGACTTTGTCGGGGACCTTGGTGAGACGGTCGCGATCGACAGGTTCGGTGAGTCTGCACCCGGTGAAGAGCTGCTCGAATACTTTGGATTCACTGCTGAGGCAGTCGTTCAGGCTGCCTACCGCACGCTCGATCGTGTGAAAAGTCTGAAATGAGTGAGCCATCGTTCCGCCTCGATGGCGAGGTCGCGTTCCTCACGGGCGCTGGGGGAGGGATCGGGAGGTCGCTCGCCCTTGCACTGTCTGGCGCGGGTGCAGCTGTTGCCTGTGTGGATGCCCCAAGGAGCGTCGGGCTCGAAGCGGTCGTCGCCGAGGTGAATGCCGAGCAGGGCCGGGCGAGCGCTGAATCGTCAGCACGAGGACAAGCAATCGCGGTCCCCGCGGATGTGACCGATGCCGGAAGCCTCGCGGCGGCGGTCACCGAGACGGAGCGCGTGCTCGGACCGCTGACGCTCGGTGTGAATGCCGCCGGCATTACGCGCACAGCACGCGCGGAAGAAATGCCTGCCGAGCAGTTCGACGCCGTGTTCAAGGTCAACGCCACCGGCGTATTCCTTTCCTGTCAGGCCGAGGCGATTGCCATGCTGCGACACGGTGGCGGCCGAATCGTGAATATCGCTTCGATGTCGGCCACGATTATCAATAAAGGCCTCACGCAGGCGAACTACAACTCCTCGAAAGCGGCGGTGAAGCACCTGACGAAGAGCCTCGCGGCAGAGTGGGCGGATCGTGGCATCCGCGTAAACTCCGTGAGCCCCGGAGTGACGCTCACGCCCATGAACGATCGCCCGGACATGCGGCCCTTGATGGACGCGTTCGCCGCCGATGCGCCGCTCGGCCGCCTCGCACAGCCCGACGAAATCGCGGGCCCCGTGGTGTTCCTCCTGAGCGACGCTGCGTCATACATCACCGGAACTGACCTGCTCGTAGACGGAGGAACCACCATTTGGTGAGGAAGTGATTGCGCTGGCCACGCATTTGATCGACGGATAGCTAGCTTCGACGGCGTCGCCTGGCGAACACGAGTGCACCCGAGGTGATGAGCAGCGCAGCGAGCGCTGCGGCGACGGTTGCATCGATTCCGGTCGTAGGAAGTCCACTATTCCGGCCGTCGTGGGAACCCGCAGTACCCGAACCATCAGTATCTGAGGCGTCCGCACCTGAGCCATCAGGACCGGCGCCGCCTTGGTTGTCGTACTCCTGAAGTACCTCAAAAGTACCTTGTGCCGAGGACGCCGCAAAGTTGGAGCTGCCCACGTAGGAGGCCGTGACCTCGTGGGTGCCGAGCACGTTTGCAGATACTTCGAACCTGACTGTACCGTCTCGTTTGAGTTCTTTAACCTCGACCCCGTTGCCGCCGATTTCGAGCTCGACATCACCAGGTATCCCTGCAGCGCCTGACGCTGACACTGCAACATCAATGAGAACCGTGTCGTGATGAAGCACGGGGTTCTCGTGGAGACTCAGTGTGGTTTGAGTTGCCGCTCGCTCAGTAGCGAATTCGTCGATGTCCGAGGTAGACCTGATTGTGAAGGACTCAGGCAGTCCAACATCGCCAAGATACTTGGCATAGACCTCGTGAGTACCGAGCGCGTTTGCGGTGAACTCGATTTCAGCCTTGCCGTTGTTCAGATCTTCAGTGCCGACGACATGACCGTCGATGTAGAGCTCAACTGGCCCCCGTATCGGGAGCGTGAGTGGGCGGCTGGGGGAGACGTCGATTGCGGCGGTGACAGTGTCTCCGTAGCTGATGTCGTTGTGATGGATCGCAACTTTGGTTGTCGTTGGCACGTACGAATACGGTACCTGCACAGACGTACTCGACGAGGGGGCGAAGACGTCTGTACCAATGTATGTGGCCTGATAGGACCCCTGCCCTCTCGGAATTTCGACGACCCGGTCGAAGATGACTGTGCCATCGGCACCCACGGGTGCACGGTCAACCTCGTCGCCCATGCGGGTAAGAACGACTTCGCCCTCGGGGACACCGGTGGCGTCCGAGTTTTTTGTGACGCTTGCTTCCAATTGGTATGTCTCGCTGGGGTAATACCATGGATGCTCAGTAGGACCTGAAAGCGTGGTCGAGGTCCCCTCAACCACGTCTATTGAGTCTCTGGACGAACGGAATGTGCCTCTGTGTTCGGTTGCAGGTTCGAAGTTCGCTGTGATCCTTGTCGTGCCGAGGGGGACGGTAACGTTTGCCAGCGTTGTGGTGGCGACGCCAGATTCACCAGGGGTGAGTGTTGTTTCTCCGAGAGACTGTACAAGGTTGCTCTGTGTGTGCACCGCCGCCCAGTGCACAGTGCCTGCCGGGGGCAGGTTGTCGGCACTCTCGGCGCTTTTCACTGTGGCGGTAAGCGTTTCGACCTCTCCGACCAGCGGGGCATCACCTGAAGAGGACGATACCGTCGTTGTAGTGGCTTCCGGGATGACGTTGTAACTAATCCGAACGTATCCAGTTTGCTGTGTTGGGTGAGTCACAATCACATCTATGGAGACACCATAATCCTCAGCGGCGTAGGAACTCCCAGCTCCACCACCGCCGCCAGCTCCTGCACCGATATCACCGCCGCCACCACCGGTGCCGCCAAGGTAGCCGGCTCCGCCGCCACCCCCGCCGCCACCCGCGCTGCCAGCGACGGCTTCACCGCCGAGAGCCCCGTCGCCAGTAGTAGTTTGCGCGCCACCGATGCCGCCTGCTCCGCCGCCAGCACACGGTCCGCCAGTCCCGTTTCCCGCTTCTAGACCCGCATGTCCGCCGGTACCGCCGCCGTCACGTGAACACCACATGCCAAAACCGCCAGCTCCTCCGCCGCCCGCGGCGACAACGATCGGAGTACCGTCAGGGGCGATGATCGCGCTTGAACCGCCGCCACCACTCCCGGCAGACTGTACCCCGTTGCCGGAGCGGTGGTGCCCCTTGCCACCACTGGTAAAGCCAGCACCCGGCTCAGCCGGCGTAGTTCCAGAGGTACCGCCCATGGTAGAGCCATGAACCGTGAATATGTCGCCCGGTGTGACTGATATTTCACCTTGCAGTCGAGCACCCTTGCCGCCACTAGTAGTGAGCGGTGTTCGCCCGCTCAGCGTGGAAGAGTCTCCGCCTCCCGACCCGACGGCCTCAATGTGGAGGAGATATACGCCTGCCGGTACGGTCCACTGAGTCGCATCGGGGGATTCGAATCGCACAGATGTTGCATCTGCCTGGGCGGGCGCAGGCACGGCAGTGGCAGCGAGTCCACCACCGATAAGGACTGCAGTTGCGACAAGCGCGAGACTCCGCCGGAAGCGCATGTGCGGTGGTCTCATGGTGGTGTTACTCATGGAGTTCCCCTTCGAGTCCAGAATCGCCTGTCGTCCAGAAATCGGACAAAAGTATCGAACTGGATAAGAGTATCCGATTAAGGAACGCACTTCAATACTTTCGGCGGTCAGATCTTTGCCCGAGGTGTAGGTAAGGTTCCAACTAGCCTGAGTGTCTGGCGCTGCCCTCTCGTTGTCGGGGCGCCATGCCATGCACCGCATCACGGAACTCGTCAGCGTTCAAAGCGTAGCCTGGGAGTGCATCGTCGCTGAGATTCGTGATTCCCGCTAACAGCAGTGCTCGCAGGCGAGGAAGCTGAGCAGCTCGTTCTTCGGGAGCAATCTGGGCGACCCATCCCGCCAGCATGAATGGCAGCGTCGCAAAATCGGTGCCGCCCAGATCTTGGCGAACCCGCCCCTCAACTTGCGCCCGGCGCACCATTTCAGCGATGGGCTCACGCATCACCGCGGCAGGGTCTGAATCAGGGTTCACCCTCCGCATCCGCTTCATCACTGTCGATGAGAACGGCCTCGCGATCAGCACGGCAGTCGCCCCGTCAAAGAGACGCACGAGGGCCTCCCAGCCGCTTTCAATCTTGGCGACGTCATGGAAAACTTCGCCGAGTCGCGCTACTAGGCGTTCGTACAAAGCTTCTGTCAACGCATCATTATCGGGAAAATGTCGATAGAACGTACCATTGCCGATTTCAAGGTCGCGGATAATTGCTATCGGAGGCGCGTCGATACCTCGCTCAGCAAATATCCGCTCACATGAATCCAGGATTCGCTCCCGCATGCGACGCGAGTCGCTCCGGAGTGGGCGGCCCGCTGCGGATCGCGATGATGATTCCTTGGGTCGTGTCGGACGAGAATGGGTGTCAGACATGCGACTCAGTGTAGCCACAGTTGCAGCGGAGACACTGCCGCGATCTATGAACCCACTGCTCGCTTCTGGGATGATAGAGGCATGAGCGCAAATGGCACAATGAGAACTGTACGTCAGGATGAGCTCGGGGGTCCTGAGGTTTTGACCGTTGCACACGCGCCGCGCCCTGAGGCGCGCGCCAATGAGATACTCGTCCGTGTGCACGCGGCTAGCGTGAACCCTACCGACTGGAAGCACCGCGAGAACGGTGGCTTCCTTGGGGATCCACCGTTCACACTGGGGTGGGATCTATCGGGCGTCGTTGAATCTGTCGGGATCGGCGTCGCGCGTTTTCAGGTCGGCGACGCAGTGATCGGCATGCTGCCGTATCCATTCGGGCACGGTGCACACGCTGAGTACGTCGCTGCTCCGGCGCGCATCTTCGCGCATAAACCTGCGTCACTCGATCATGTGCGTGCTGCTGCCCTGCCACTCGTGTCGCTCACAGCGTGGCAGGCGCTCATCGAAAACGCGCAGCTGCAGGCTGGGCAGCGCGTGCTCATCCATGCCGCCGCGGGCGGCGTAGGTCACGTTGCGGTGCAGATCGCGAAAGCGCGCGGTGCGTATGTCATTGGTACCGCCAGCGAGGCTAAGCACGAATTTCTACGCAGTATCGGCGTCGATGAACCGATCGACTATCGCACCACTGACTTCGCCACCGCAGTTTCCGACATCGATGTCGTGCTCGACACCATTGGTGGGGATCATTCCACCCGCTCCCTAGAAGTGTTGCGTCCCGGGGGCATCGTCGTGTCAATCCTCCCTGTGGGTTCCGATGACTTTTATGTAGAGGCCGAACGCCTGGGTGTCAGGGCTGTCCGCATGCTTGTGGATAGCTCGCACGCCCACCTGTCCGCGATTGCTGATCTCGCAGAGACCGGGAAACTTGTCCCGACGATCGCCGCGACTTTCCCTTTCACGGACGCAGCCGAGGCGCACCTTCTGGGGGACACAAACCGCACGGCAGGAAAGATCGTCCTCACGATGACCTAAACCCGGCGAATCACAGAAGCGCTTTCACACCTCTGTTTCGAACCACCAGTCGGGCAAGGCGCGTGTGGAAGCGAGCACGAGGAGGTCTCTGTCGGGCCGCGGGTCAAGTCGGAGCCAGGTTTCGATGATTCCGACAGCGCCGTGTGCGGCTTGTGCTGTGTAGAGCGACTTGAGGGTCTCGAGGTCCTCGGGTGTGGGTACCGCCAAGCCGAGCGGCAAGTCTTCTGTGAGGAACGAACGCAATTGTGCTTCGAGATGAGTTGTCAATACCGTGTGGAGGGCGGGGCTCATGCGTGGGCCGAGGCCTGCACGGTAGATCGCCTCGTGGCGGTTGATGTGCTCCCACACACGGTTGACGTTGCGCACGAATGCCTCGCGACGTGATGTGCCGTCGTCTGTCGTATCGAACCGGAAGGCCGCACCCGCGGCGCGCAGCTCTTCACCAAGCGCACTGATAAGAACTTCGGTCGGGCTCGTCGCATGGTTGTAGAACGTGGGTCGGGTGACTTCCGCGAGACGTGCGACATCAGCGACCGTCGCCGTCTCGATCGGGCTTTCGGCAGCCAGCGCAAGTACAGCGGCCCTGATGGCCGCAACAGTACGCTCCGTCCGCGGGTCCACGGTCACTTTCCTTTCGTCCGACTCCGTGCAGCTTTGGTGGTCCGTGTAAATGTACCGCAAGCCTGTTCGCTCGGGGCACACTGACTTCCCTATATTTACAGGTGTAAAAGAAGTATCGTTGAGGTAGATCGAACAGGTCGGTCACGGGGCAGATTGTGGGGAGCGATTTTCCCCATTTTTGGAAGGAGATCCTCATGAAAGCATGGCAGTACGTCGGAGCGGGACAATCGCTCACGCTCAACGACATTGATGAGCCGACCCCGGGGGCCGGCGAGATCGCCGTTTCGGTGAAAGCCGTGGGGCTGTGCCACAGCGATGTGGGAATCTTGGAGGGTGTGATCCCTGAGTGGGTCCTCGGAGACGTTCCGCAGACCCTCGGTCACGAGGTCGCGGGTGTTGTCAGTGGACTTGGCGAGGGCGTGACGAAGTTTGCGATCGGCGACCGGGTTGGGCTTCACATGAGCGAGGACGGCCCCGGCATGGGCGTCCCCGGAGGGTACGCATCGACGGTTACGATTAGTGAAGATCTCGTTGCTAATGTGCCCGACGACGTGGCGTTCCCCGAGGCTGCGGCGGCGACCGATGCAGGTATGACGCCGTACCACGCCATCGCAGTCGCGGGCCAGGTGACCAAGGGGACCCGTGTCGGAATCGTGGGTCTCGGGGGCCTCGGTTTCAATGGCGCGCAGATCGCGCTCGCACTCGGCGCCACCGTATACGCAGTGGAGCCGCGTACCGAGGTGCACGGACTGGCCAAAGACCTCGGCGTGACGGAGGTAGTCACGGATGCCACTGAGCTCGAGCAGTTCGAGCTCGACGTCATCGCTGACTTTGCCGGGTTCGGTACGACGACAGCGGGAGCCGTTCTTGCTGTCCGTCCGGGCGGACGTGTCGTTCTCGTCGGCGTTGGCCATGATGAGATGACGATCAACACGCCTATCTTTATTCAGAAGCAGGTGCAGCTCATCGGCTCTAGCGGGGGCACGCTCGAGGATCTTGCGGGGTACTACGAGCTCGTCGCGTCCGGGAAAGTGAAGCCGGTAATCAGCACGATCACGTTCGACCAGATCAAGGATGGGCTCGACGACGTTGCCGCCGGCAAGGTCACCGGGCGGCTAGTCGCCGTCCTCGGTGAGTAACGCTTAGCGGGGCGGTGTGGGTCGGTGCGGCACACCCCTCACCTCCCGTCAGGTGATCAACCTCTGCGTGAACAGGGGAGGCCCCATGCCCGGGGCCTCCCCTGTATCAATAGCGACCCGGGACAGTACACCTAGGCTTTTGATTGACGGTGCAGCAGGTAGCCGCCGCCTGCAACGGCCGCGATTGCTGCAAGTACGAGCATCAGTGTGGTCGTTTCATCCGTGCCAGTGCTCGCGAGCTGCTGAGCCTTCGTGGAAGTATCAGCCGTCGATGCGCCGATGGCGGAGTCATTCTCGCTTTCCGTGGGTTCATCAGGTGTGGGGGTGACATCTGCCGCGGCAACACCGAAGTAGACGGTGACGTCATCGCTTTGACTGCTGGGTAGCGTCGCCCGCACTCCGAGAGCGTAGGTGCCAGCGGAAACATCAGGGCCTGCAGAAATCGTGATCCTGCCATCTTCAGCCACTGTCGCCCATGAGTCGCTGTCAGCAGCAAACAAAGCGAACCCATTGCGTGGAGCAGCATCTTCGGGGTCCCCTGCACCCACCAACTGCGGTGCACCAAGTGCAGCGAACGTTGTGCCCTCCGGGAAATCCTGCCCGTTTGCATCGCGTGGTGCCGACAGCGTCACTGTCTCACCTGATTCGATCGAAAGATATTCGGTGGGAGTCGAGTCGTGTGTCGGAGCCAGCAACGGCTGCTCGAAAGGGGCACCGATCGCGGTCTCGCCCGCCGTCAGCTGCACTGTGACATGGTCGCCGACCTGCTCGGGCACGCTGACCGACACAGCTCCGTGATTCGCGACGGTGACCTCGGCCCCATCAACGGTTGAACCGTTGGTATCCGTTATCGTACCTGAGATAGGGCTATCGACTCCGGATCCCACATTCACAGTGATGCCGTTGGTCCCGGCCACGCCGTTGCCGAAGATTGGCTGCACTGTGCCATCCCAGAATAATTGCTGGCAGTCATTATTCTCGCCTGCCAATGGTGACAGGCTGCCCCCCGAGACTGTGATGGTCGCTGAACGTTCGTAATCGGTGGGGTTAGCGCCCGCTGACGAGGTCACCGTCCAGCCAGCCTTGTGGCCGTAGGCACGTGAGCCGTCCTGTGTCGGGACGTCCACAGTGAAAGAGCCCGTGTCTACGTTTGTCGATGACGGATCAGCAGTGAAGTTGGACCCTGTCGCCGCGTTTCCAGCGGGCAGGCTGGTGAATGCCCACCCAGCGCCCTCCTCGGTACCTGCAGTGATGTTGAACTCTGCGGTGGCGCCCGAGATGGTGCGTCCGTCGTACGCGGCGACCCCGACCCAGGGCCGGTAATTCATGGTGCTGCCGGTCTGCCAGTTCTGGATGCCAGCTCCGAGCGTGGCGGTCTTGGCTGCGAACGTGCCATTCCATCCGTTATTCTCGCCGCCATCAGCTGGCGTTCCTGCTGTGAATTCAACCGTGGTCGAGAATGGTGCGACACTGCACGATCCGCCATTGAATTCTGTGACAACGGGTGAGGTGCCGGTCGTGCGAGGAGCTGTAGATAGGCCGTCGTCAGCATAGGCAACTGCGCCAGCTCCGCCCAGCATTCCGGCTACAAGAATGCTCGATGCAGCACCCGCAATTGGACGTCGTTTCATGTGATCTCGATTCGTATGCGCAGCGCAGCTGAATTGCCGCAAGCTGACCCCGTCAAAGTATAAGGTTAGTTGACACCTGTAGTCCAGGGCTCGACGTGCCTCACCCACCCAGCTCGCCCTCGACCCTCTTCCCTGGCTCCGACGTGCCACTGTCTTCTCTTATTTCGCGCGATGCGCCGGACCTCCGCCGCTGATCATCTTTACCAGGGAAGCCACGCGCAGTATTCGAATGAATTTCGAGGTGCGCAACGGAACGTAAATGCGACGCTCAATTCGCATCTAGCGTCGGTGGACACGGCTGGTCCCATGTCGCATAACGCCCTTGCGTGCCAACACGCCCGCACGGAAGCTCAATTTGATGCACATAGTGATAATGATTATCATTCTTATTTGTGACTTTCGATAATTATCGCGCAACAGCAGGCATGTATGACCTGATCGCCGAGGGGTATGTAGCTTCGCAACTTTCTGCGTTGGATGAACTACTTCCGTTGGTTGATGTGCAGAACGGCCCGATCGTCGATATCGGATGTGGTTCGGGCCGACACCTGGCACACGTACTCGAAGGCCTCCCGGCGATTCAAGCGATCGGGATAGAGCCGAGCGACGCGATGCGTTCGCTCGCGCTCGGTCGGCTTGCCACCAATCCGAAGTGGCGTGATCGAGTGACGGTTCGACCGGAAGGCGCGCTGGAGGCGCCATTGCCTGACCAGATCAGCGGCGTGATCATGCTCGGCGTCTTCGGCCACTTTACACATTTCGAACGCAACGAACTCATTGCCCGGTTGTCCGTACGTCTGCCTGAGCGCGGAGCAATCCTGCTGGATCTACAGCTGCCCGAAAGCCCTGCCGAGGTGCCGCCGTACATGTTCGCTGACACCCGCCTTGGAGGCCTGCGTTATCGCGGTTACGCAGAAGGAACTCCTACCGAAGGGCAGGCTATGCGCTGGCAGATGACCTACCAGACTCTTGACGGTGACGCGATCCTGGAACAACACACTGGAGAGAGCATCTTCTATCATCCCCGACACGAACTCGTCAGAGATGAGATGCGGGAACACGGTCTGACGTTGAAACGGCTACCCGAAACGACGTTCTGGCTCGCCGTCCGAGACAGGTAGGCACTCTATGGAATCTGACCCTCTCACCAGCAAAGGAACAATGTGAAGAAACGAACACTCGCCCTCATGAGCACCGCGCTCGTCGCCGCCCTCGCCCTCGGCGGCTGCACCAGCGAAACCGAGAGCGCATCGGGGGAGTCGGTGAGCACCCTGCGCATTGGTGCGCTGGGCAACACGAGCGACAACCTCGACCCGCTCACCGTCAACGGGTTCGCCGACTACATCGCAGTGGGACACCTCTATGAGATGCTCGTGGAGCTCCGCGACGGAGTGCCGCATTTCTCGCTCGCGCAAGAGATCACTTCGAATGATGACGCCACCGAATGGACGATCACTCTCGT
Organism: Leucobacter sp.; assembly: GCA_052090925.1. Taxonomy (GTDB): domain Bacteria; phylum Actinomycetota; class Actinomycetes; order Actinomycetales; family Microbacteriaceae; genus Leucobacter. Next base: position 17,593 of record JBQDBM010000013.1, read on the forward strand.
CGAGGATGCCACCTTCAGTGATGGCAGCCCCGTAACTGCGCAGGACGTCGAGTACAGTCTGCAGTTGCTTGCCGACCCAGAGGCAAGCCCCAACTATGCGAGCTTCTACCAAGACATCGACCCGAACGGCTTCGAGGTCATCGATGACAAGACTCTGATGGTGTCGCTGACCCGCCCGAGGGGGGACTTTGTTACGACGGTTCTCGCGTTCGCTTCCTTTGTCTTCCCGGACGGGTTCGACGACTGGCACAACCCGGTCGGCTCCGGCCCCTACACGTTGGTCAGCTACGACGCAGGACAGCAGATTGTTCTCGAAGCGCGTGACGATTACCGCGACGGAGCCCCGACGCTTGAGCGGCTCGAAGTCACAGTCATCGACGACCCGCAGACTCGTATGAACGCGCTCAAAAGCGGTGAGATCGACTTCGCCACCCGTGTAGACCCGGTGATCGTACAGGCCGAGGCGAATAACCCCGAGGTGGTCACCCATCGCGGTGGTGAGGGCGACTCGCAGGTGATGGGTTTCGAGATGAACGTAAATCAGGCCCCGTTCGACGATCCGCGCGTACGCGAGGCCATGAAACTCGCCATCGACCGAGACGAACTCGTGGAGACGATCTTCCTCGGCGAAGGGTATGTGGGCAACGACCTCGTCGGCCTCGGACTCGAGGGCTACAACGAGTCGATCCCGCAACGCGAACATGACCCAGATCGTGCCCGCGACCTGTTCGCGGAGGCCGGCGTCACCGAGGTGACGATCCGCACCGCGGAAATCACCCCCGGCCTAACGCGCGCAGCCGAACTGTACGTCGAACAGCTCGCCGAGGCGGGGGTCACGGCGACGCTTGATCCTACGGATCCGGCAGGGTACTTCTCGGACTTCGAAGTGCTGCTGTCGACGCCACTGCAGGTCGCCTATTACATCAACCGTGATGCGGGTGCATACCTGGGCAGCTTTGGCGGATCGACCGGGTTCTTCAATATGTCCGGCTACGCCCCCGCTGAGTTCGACGCGCTGCTGCTGCAGGCCCAATCAACTGCAGATCCCGACGCCCGTGCAGAGCTTTTCGACCAAGCGCAGCAGCAGAGCTGGGATGAGGGCGGCACGATCCTGTGGGGCTACCAGCCGGTCCTCAACGCCAATGCCCCCGGCCTGGAGGGTGTGTACCTGTCGCAGGGCGTGCCGGTCTTCCACGAAGCCAGCTTCACCCGGTGATGAGTGCCCGACATGGCGTGGGCCTGATCGCCCGCGCCATGTGGGTGCCCGTCAGTGTTCTCCTGGCCGGAGTGCTCACCTGGGCGACAGTGACGCTCCTGCCTGGGGATGCGGCCACGCGCATCCTCGGCCCGAACGTCACGCCCGAACGGCTCGTTGAACTGCGTTCACGGCTGGGCCTCGATCGGCCGGTGCTCGTGCAGTTCGGGGACTGGCTGAGCGGACTTCTCACCGGGCACCTCGGTGAGAGTGCGCTCACCGGCGAACCGATCACCGGACTTGTATTCTCTCGGCTGGGCAACTCCGCGGTCCTCGCAGGTATCGCGGCGGTCTTCGCGCTGGCCTGCGGCATCGCGCTCGGTGCAGCGATCGGACGGCGCCACACTGGCCGGACCACGGCGAACGCGACACTCATCGGGGCGAGTGCGTTCCCCGATTTCGTCATCGGCTCGCTCGCCGTGGGCCTTCTCGCCGTCTCGTGGCGTGTGTTGCCGTCGCTGTCGCTGATCCCACCAGGGCACAGCATCCTCAGCCGCCCGCAGATCCTCGTGATCCCGGTCCTCACGATGGCGATCCCCATCACCATCTGGATCGCTCGGTACACCGCGGCGGCCGTGGCCAGACACGGGGATGCCGTACATGTGCACACTGCGAGGCTCATGGGGCTCTCTGAACCGCGCATCCTTCTCAGACACCTGCTTCCCTCTGCGCTCGCCCCGCTTGTGCAGTTGTTCGGGTGGATGGTGGCCGTGCTTGTGGGCAGCACGGTCATCGTCGAGCAGCTCGTGGAGTATCCCGGCGTCGGCTCGCTACTGATCGAAGCGGTGGGTAACCGCGACATCACCATGACGACAGCTATTGTCACCGTGCTGGCGGCGGTCGTTGCCCTCAGTGTCTTCGTCTGCGATATTCTCGCCGCGCGAATCGACCCACGGATTACAGCAACATGAAATACCTGCGAATGCTCCTCGTCTCGGTTGTGATCGTCACCGCCGCCTTGTGCGCACCCCTGTTGGGAGGCCTGTTGCCCGGGGCCCGTACGACGCCATTTCGTGCTCCCGCTATCGATCATCCACTCGGCACAGACGCACTGGGCAAGGACGTGCTTGGTCAGCTGCTGATCCACGCCCCGACGACTTTCGCGATGCCCGCGCTTGCCGCGCTCATCCTGGCGGTGCTCGGCTCGGTGCTGGGCGTCCTTCTCGGGCTCGGGCCCGTACGGCTGCGCAGCGCAGTCCTGCGAGCCGGAGACGTTATTCTGATAATCCCGCCGATCGTACTCACGCTGGTCATCGTGCTCGGTTTCGGAGCGACCCCAGCATCTATCGTGATCGCGGCCGTTCTCGCCGGACTGATCATGTTCTTACGCGTGCTCTCATCGGCGACGGCGCAAGTTGCCCACTCTGGTTATGTCGAAGCTGCATTCGGTTTCGGTGACGCGCCACTGCGGATCGCCGTGCGCGACATGCTGCCCGGGCTCATCGGAATCATCATCGCCGAGACCTCGCTTCGCTTCCTCGCCGCCATCCAACTGGTCGCTGCCCTCAGCTTCCTCGGCATCGCCTCGGGCCTCGGTAACAGCTGGGCACGCGCCATCCGCGACAACATCACAGGCTTCCCACTCAACCCGTGGGCCACCCTCACCCCAGGTCTCGCCCTTGTCATCTCCGTCGCGCTCATCGCAGTGTTCGTCGAACGTGCCGGCAACCCGGAGGAACCCGCATGACGTCGCTCCTGACCTTCGAAAATCTTCGCATCACGGCACCGGACGGCCGCATTCTCCTTAACGACATGAACATGAAGCTCAATTCCGGCATGCGAATGGCCATCATGGGTCCATCCGGGGCAGGGAAGACGACACTCCTACGTGCCCTCCTCGACGACCTACCAGCAGGATTCACCCGCACTGGCTCAATCTCTCTTGGCGGCGAGGAACACCAGCCCAAAACTCCGTCCACCCGCAAACGGATCGCAGATACTATTGCATACCTTCCGCAAGATGCCGGGGCGAGTCTCACTCCAACGATGCGCATCGGTGTGCTGCTGCGAGAAGCTGCGTCCGCGAGCACACCCTCAGCCCAGCAGATCGTCGAGGAAATACTTGACACGGTCGGCCTGCCGCACGACCGCGCGTTCTTGCGTCGCCGCCCCTGGCAACTCTCAGGCGGCCAGCAACGCAGGGTCGCCCTCACTCGTGCGCTGGCACGCGAGCGGCCGCTCCTCATTCTCGACGAACCGACTGCAGGTCTGGACCCTTGCACCCGTATGCATGTGCTCGATCTCCTGGCCCACTTGTCAGATCAGCTCAGTTCAGCGTTGCTAATGGTGACGCATGACCACATGGCTGCCGACACGCTGCACTGCGAGCAGCACCATCTGCAGGACGGGCCACAAGCAGTTCATGCCGGATCCGTGCAACGCAGCTCAGTGCGATCAGACACGAAACCGATCCTAGCCATGCGAAACGCGAAAGTCATTGATGCCGGCGGCGGCACGATAACTTCTAGTCTCACCCTCGAATTAGGTTCGGGGCAGATCACCGCACTGCGAGGGACGAGCGGCAGTGGAAAGACCACGATCGCGCGAACTTTCGCAGGATTACTGCCGCTTGCTGCAGGCACACTCGAGCTGCACGATTCACGGCTTCCCAGTGAACTGCGACACCGCACGGTCGCACAACGCAGGGCAATTCAACTGGTGCGACAGAACGCCGATGACGCGTTCAACCCGAGACGCACCATTCATCAGTCACTGCTCAGCGCCGGGCCAAGCATCGACCCGGTCAAGCTGCTTCCTTCCTTGCACCTCCCCGCTGAACTTCTTGAACGACGGCCACACCAACTCTCCGGCGGACAACGTCAGCGCTTCGCGCTCCTACGCGCCCTCTCCCTCTGTCCGGACGTACTGTTGCTTGACGAGCCGACGTCGGCGCTAGACCCACAGACAGCGCTGCAGGTGCTTGCTACAGTCCGCACGGCGGCCGACGGCGGAGCCGCTGTACTCCTTATCACCCATGACGGTTCACCGATCGACGGCTACGTCGACCGAGCTCTCACCCTTGTGAACGGCACCCTGGATGTCAGAAATTCATAATCCATCGGACGGTCCGCCGTCGACAACACCTCGGCAGTTGGCACGATAATTTGAGTAGCCGCAAGTTGAGAAGGAGTCGGATTCTAAGATGAAAGACCCACATGGCCGCATCGACACTTTTGTGCCGATGACCGGAACGCCCCTGAAAGAATCTCACCGTCGGGTACTTCCCGCACTTCTGGTCGGGATCGTGGTATTGCTCGTACTGGGCACCGCGAGTGCGACCTATCTTCTCTGGCCCGAGGCCGACCAGGTTGCTCCACAGGCCGACAGTTCCGGTGATGGCGGTGAGATCGTCACCGCCCGCGTGGTCGAAGTGTCGCAGGCTTCGTGCCAGCAACCGGGTGCCCCATCACCGGGTCAGCTCACCAGTGATGACGCCGCGGCTCATCCTGATTCCGATGACTGTTTGGAAGTGCGCGCCGAACTCGCAATTGGAAAGCACATCACCTTCTCTCTTGACGGCTTGAGAGCAGAAACCGCCTTCATACAGGAAGGTGATCGGGTAAGACTCATCACTCAGGAGTTGAATCTGGGCAATGAGACTGAAACGATGTATTCGTTTTATGACTACCCGCGCGGCGGAAAAATGCTGACCGTAGCGGTCGTATTCGCGCTCATTGTCATCGCAGTGGGCCGGTGGAGAGGAGCACTCGCGCTCGTCGGGGTCTGTGCTTCGATCGTGCTGCTGGCGACGTTCATACTCCCCGCAATTCTCGCAGGGAGACCAGCGCTTCTGGTTGCGGTCACTGGAGCCATCGGCATCATGGTGATCGTGCTATACCTCGCACATGGCATCTCCCACCGAACGACCGCTGCGTTGTTCGGCTCGATATTCGGGATCCTGTTCACCGCCGTCGCGGGGTTTGCCGTCACTCGATGGCTGCGCTTCTCGGGTATCGGTTCTACGGAAGACGCCAGCTTGTCGATCACAGTGCCCGGTCTGGAGATGAATGATGTTCTTACTGCGACGATCGTGATAGCAGGCTTGGGTATTTTGAACGACATCACTGTGGCGCAGGCCTCGGCTGTGTGGGAGATGCGAGCACTCAACCCGCATCTGCCGAAGCGTCAGATTTATCTCTCGGCAATGCGGGTCGGGCGCGACCATATCGCATCGAGCATCTACACGCTGGTGTTCGCCTACGCAGGCGCGATGCTCGTGATCCTCTTGCTGCTGTACACCTACCCGCGTGACCTCATCGACTTGATTACGAGCGAGCAGATCGCGCAGGAAATCATCCGAACCCTGATTGGGGCGGCAGGGCTGGTGCTATCGATGCCGGTCACGACCGGTCTCGCGGTGCTCTTTTCAAAGGAGGCATCCGTCCCAAACCGTGCATCTCTCGCAGCACCAAGCGTTGATGGTCCCGGAGAACGACTGACCTAAGCCCAACACGTCCAACCGACCTTCGGTTCTCACAGACATGCGATTTTCGGGACCCGGGAGATAGCGGCCCGATGAAGCGTCATCGACGGTGGAAGAGTTCTCAACACCGGCTCCGGGGTCCGAAAGTTCTGGCGTTCCCCTAGCAAATACCACACTCTCAAATTGGTGGAGGGTCTGTTTGCATATTGAATCGATGTGCGTCAATATAGAATTATGTCGATACAGGAAATTGTCATTGTCGGATCGGGGCCCGCCGGCTACACCTCAGCTATCTATGCGGCCCGCGCGGGACTCCAACCCGTCGTGCTTGCTGGCTCGGTGACTGCGGGCGGGGCACTTATGACCACCACCGAGGTCGAGAACTTTCCCGGGTTCGTCGACGGAGTTCAGGGGCCCGACCTGATGGAGACCATGCGAGCCCAGGCCGAACGCTTCGGCGCCCGAATCATCTACGACGATGCAACCTCGCTCGAACTGACAAGCGATATCAAGGTCATTCGCACCGGCGGAGGCGAAGAGTTCCGAGCCCGTGCAGTGATTCTCGCGATGGGTTCCGCCTACCGGAAACTCGGCCTCCCCGAAGAAGACCGACTCTCGGGGCACGGACTGTCTTGGTGTGCCACCTGCGATGGGTTCTTCTTCCGAGACAAGGAAATCGTCGTGGTGGGAGGCGGAGACTCAGCCATGGAGGAGGCACTGTTTCTCACCAGGTTCGCGTCGAAAGTGACGATCGTTCACCGCCGCGACCAATTCCGTGCGTCGAAGATCCTTGTGGACCGCGCACTGGCGGACCCCAAGATCGAGGTCGCCTGGAATAGTGAGGTCGCGGAGATTCGTGGCGACACCTCGGTGACAGGCGTCCGCTTGCGCGACACTGTCACCAATGAACTCCGTGAGATCACCGCCACTGGCATTTTTGTGGCCATTGGTCATGACCCGCGTTCGCAACTTGTCGCGGGTCAGGTCGACCGCGACGAGGACGGCTATGTTCTCGTCGATCACCCATCTTCCCGGACGAACCTCCCCGGGATATTCGCGGTCGGAGACCTTGTCGATCACACTTACCGTCAGGCTATTACCGCGGCAGGAAGCGGCTGCTCCGGCGCCCTCGATGCGCAAAGTTTTCTCGCAGAAATTGTCGTGACTGCAGATGCCGCACACGACCTTCAGGGGGTGTTGGTATGACAACTGCGACAGGAGTAGCGTTCACTCCTCCTCGGATGTCGACGCTCGACAAATACCTGCCGGTGTGGATCGGACTCGCCATGGTTGCGGGGCTCCTCCTCGGACGTTTTGTGCCCGCGCTCTCGGAGATCCTGACCAGCCTCGAAGTGGGTGGCATCTCGATTCCCATCGCGCTTGGGCTTCTCGTGATGATCTACCCGGTGCTCGCCAAAGTGCGCTACGACCGAGTCGCAGCAGTCACCGGCGACAAGAAACTGCTGGTGTCGTCGCTGATCCTGAACTGGATCGTCGGGCCCGCATTCATGTTCTCCCTGGCATGGATCTTCCTGCCGGATCTTCCCGAGTTCCGCACCGGCCTTATTATTGTCGGCCTCGCACGCTGCATCGCCATGGTGGTGATCTGGAACGATCTCGCCTGCGGCGACCGCGAAGCAACCGCCGTCCTAGTCGCGGTGAACTCCGTGTTCCAGGTGATCGCTTTCTCACTGCTCGGCTGGTTCTACCTGACCGTACTCCCCGGCTGGTTGGGGCTCGATACCCAAGGGCTCGACGTGTCGATGTGGGAGATCGCACTGAACGTGCTTATCTTCCTCGGCGTACCACTCATCGCGGGGTTTGCCTCACGCCTCATTGGGGAAAATCGTCGCGGCCGCGAATGGTACGAAGAGAAGTTTCTTCCCAAGATTGGCCCCTGGGCACTCTACGGGCTGCTCTTTACGATCGTGCTGCTCTTCGCGCTGCAGGGCAAAGCGATCCTCACCAGTCCGCTGGATGTCGTGCGGATCGCACTCCCGCTCCTCATTTACTTCGGGGTCATGTGGTTTATTGGCATGATCGTCGGGAAGAGCATTGGTCTCGGCTACGCAAGATCTGCAGCGCTCGCATTCACCGCATCCGGCAACAACTTTGAGCTCGCCATAGCCGTGGCCATCGGCACGTTTGGCGCCACCTCAGGGCAGGCACTTGCCGGAGTCGTCGGTCCCTTGATTGAAGTGCCAGTTCTTGTCGGCCTCGCGTATGTCTCGTTGTGGTTAGCCAAGCGCTGGTTTGGTACGGACCCGTTCGTTGCCACTCGCTCAGAGGAAAGGAAAGTGTCGTGACCGCTCTCGAATCTGTCGGCTTCGCCCAGGGTTTTGAAGCGTCCCATGCCATGGATGCCGAAGCCGCGATGTCGCTTTCTGGCACGTTGAAGGCGCTCGCTGACCCGTTCCGCCTCCGCATGCTGTCAGCGATCTCATCAGACCCGCGTGGCGAATCTTGTGTGTGTGACCTTGCGGAGCTGGGGCAGGTATCTCAGCCCACCGTGTCTCATCACCTCAAGGTACTCAAAGACACAGGCCTACTCAATTCCGATCGGCGCGGTACGTGGGTTTGGTATCGGGTCGCCCCGACGCGTAGGAACGCGGTGACGGCGCTACTCGATGCGTTCGCGCCCGGAACTGTTACGGAGCTGCAAGATCAAGATTCAGCGGCTGAGCGTGCAGCGGTACTTCAAGACATGGATGCCAGGGTCACTAGGCTCGCCGAAGAACTTGCTGACGAACTGAGTGACCTCCATAAGGATCTTGTCATTGCTATCGTGCGCGAATCGTATGCGAGCTTGGTGCGCTCCTCCAAGGTGACACAGCACCTGATTCCCTTAACCGAACGATTTGCCCGGCAGCGACTCACGGACCTTCATCGCGACCGCACAAACTCGGTGCCGCAGGTGCTTTTTGTGTGTGTCGCAAACGCTGGGCGTTCGCAACTCGCTGCAGCACTCGTCAATCAACTTTCCGAAGGCCGCGTAGTAGCGCGATCCGCGGGATCAGCTCCGGCTGCTGATGTCCACCCGCACGTGCGTTCGCTCGTTGCTGAGATTATTGGTGACGTCGAACAGGCCCCGTTCCCGAAGCCGTTGACGGACGATGCGGTACGGGCCGCCGATATCGTGATCACTATGGGTTGCGGCGATGTATGCCCCATCATCCCAGGTGTGCGTTATGAAGATTGGGCTGTCGGAGACCCCGCACTCGCATCGGCTGAGGGAGTTGCGTCGATCCGTGATGACATCAAGGTGCGCGTGCACTCTCTCTTAGAAACTCTGACCCTGAACAAAGAAGGCAACATTACATGACTGAGAAGAAGCCATCCGTCCTATTCGTGTGCGTTCATAACGCTGGCCGATCGCAGATGGCCGCGGGTTACCTGCGATACCTCGCTGGTAACCTCATCGAAGTACGGTCAGCCGGGTCTATGCCCGCTGACCAGATCAACCCGATCGCAGTCGCCGCGATGCAGGAAAAAGGAATTGACATCACTGCAGAGCAACCAAAGGTGCTCACTGACGAGGCCGTCGAAGTCTCAGACGTGGTGATCACGATGGGGTGCGGTGATGCCTGCCCGTTCTACCCAGGAAAGCGGTATGAGGATTGGAAGCTCGACGACCCTGCGGGTCAGGGGCTCGATGCGGTGCGCCCGATCCGCGACGACATTCGAGGCCGGGTCGAAGAACTTATAGCGGAACTCGTCTAAGGCCGCGTTCCAGAATGAAAGTATGTACCGGCAAAGGCGGAGTACCAAGAACCGCATCGACCGTTTCACATAGGTAGTGTGCCGACATCGTCGGCTTGGGTCACCTGCTCCTTGTGCCGCATCCACAGCAAAATGAACCACAGCAACGTCCGGACGCCCTTTTGGTGACCCGCAGCTACTGGCGGAACCAGCAGCGGGAGCCCGGCCGCTGGCCAAATCCCCGCTAACTGTGTCACATGTCGCGACTCACCTGAGACCTATGTCCCGACTCATCACAATGGTGCCCTCGGAGGGATTCGTGCCCCTGACCTACGGGTTTGTGTACGGCGTCGGCTGCCCCGATACTGCCGAGTCGATGTTGGCGCTTGTCGATATCAGTAAGTCATATTCTCGCCAGGCGCAATTGCTGCACGCCCACAGAGCTGACAGCTGAACGCCTCAACGAGTGGTGCTCTGAGCGAGAATGGGCGCCGGAGTTACGTCAGGACTGCTAATTGCTGCTGGCTCGCTGGTCGTGTTCTATGGCATGGCATCTACGGATGAGGTTGCCCTGTGGGTGGGCTCGCTGGCACTGTGCTGGGTGTGCCTACGGGCAGCCCGGCAGCATCAAACCTCAGCGCCTGACCACATCTATGATTCTCCCTCATCTGGCTCTACGGAGTTGGGTGAAGTGGTTCTTTTGTGTCTATCGAATGTTGTGCTCTTGGATATGTAACACACGTTGGACATCAGGGGGTATGTCGGAAATAATAAATAGAGCTGCTTTTGGCATGCCTGTTCTGACCGCAATATGTTGATCTTGGAGAATATTTGTGACTTTGCCATTGAAACGCCGGGGACGCGCATTGGGGCTCGCCGCGGCGTCGGCTCTCGTGCTCACTGCTGCTTCGGTTTTTGGACTCGCCTCCGCGGCGCAGGCTGACTACGTATCGCCTGATGATCTGTCTTCGGATTCGAATCCCAATTGGTCCGCGGTCAACGGGTATGGGTCTGATGATGATGTCGCTCCGGAATTCGCCGAGTGTTCCATCGTCTTTGGCGAGGATGGAGGGTTCCTCGGGTACGAATTCTCCGAGGGTGCCGAGCCTACGGGGATAGACGAGGTCACGGGGATACTCCAGGGGTTCGCCGTGAGCGTCACCGAGGGCGGAGGAACGATCACCGTGCGTCTGACCCGCGACCTCGCCGGAGGCGAGGGATTCGCCGATATCGACTTCGAGATCCCGGTCGGCGTGAGTGGCATCGATTTCGATGCTGAGGTCGAACTCGCGGACTACCCGAGTCTTGACCTGTCGGAGACTCCGACCGTGCAAGAGGTGCTCGACGCGCTGGACGCGAGCGGTGACGAGTTCTCGCTCTTTGGGTTCGAGTTCTTCAGCGAGACAGCATCTGAGGTGCAGTGGCTAGCTTTCGGGTCTGAAACGTACTGGTTCGGCACTGACGCTGAATGGTTCTTGAACGACCCTTCCTGCGGCACCGCCGTTCCTGATCCGGAACCCACTCCAACGCCGACGAAGCCGGTGCGGGTCGAAACCGGACTGTAGACCACCATCTTTCCTCCTCATCTGACTCTTCGGAGCCCGGTGAGGGGGTTCTTTTGTGTCTACTGAGACGCTGTTTCGACGCGTTGCGGCGGTATCGGTGTTCCAGGGGTTGGGGTGACTTGTGAGGGGTTCACGGTCACGATGGTTGGTGTTGTGGTTGTTGACCCTTCGGCGTCAGTGTTTCCGGAGTAGACCGCGGTGATCGAGTGTGTACCGACTGGGAGTAGCACGCCTGGCAACACGGCAGACCCTGACCCGGGTGTCACACTCGAGGTGCCAAGGCTCACAGCGTCAGCGAAAAACTCTACGGTGCCGGAGAGATCAGCGGTCGGGAAGCGAGTGGACACCAGCGCTGTGACATCAACCGGTTCCCCGGCCGTCACCGACGACACAGGGGTGGATACAGTCACAGATGAGGATACTTGCACAGGAGTACTGAATACCCCAGGCCCGTCGACGCTAAAAGAGAAATCGCCCAACTCTCCGGTGTTCCCAGCAAGGAGCATCGTGTACGTCTCACCTGCTTCGAGGGCCACAGTTCCGGTGCTATCGACCGCCGTGAGACAATTGCTCACATCTGCTGGGTCGTAGGGTCCAAGCAGAACCGCGATATACCCGTTGCCTGGAGCCCCCAGATCTTCAAAGGAATAGTCGCCTGTCACACTCACTGACGCAGTCTGTTGTACAGCGTTTCGGGACACATTGGACCAGTTGGTGAACTCGCTGCAGTCCAAGAGGTAGGATGGCCATTGCGTCGTCATCGGGTCGGATGCGGTTACCGTGTAATTGATCGTGCTGGTGTCCGCGTGAGCTGGTGTCACAACCAAGAGAGAACCGGCGATGAGGGCGAGTGCAGCGAACGTGTTACCAATTTTTCGACGCATAGATTTAAAGCCTAACTAAGAATCGTTGGAAGGCCCAGCACGCAGACTGCCGGGTGGTCTTGCATATGCCGGGCGGATTCTCGTGATGGTCGCAACTCCCTCGAATTCCGCTTCAACGTCTGAATCTCAGGTCAGAATATGCATCATAGGTCCATTGCGCAGGAGTGGTGCCTATTCGATTCGTGCGTATGATCGAGAAGTTTCCCGCTTCGAATGGCATAGTAGGCGACTGGCTGCGTGCCCCCCCCAACCCGCTGACGAAGCTCTGGGGTGCTCTGCCGTAGAATCCGAAGTTCTGAGCGGGACGAGATTGGACGGCAATGCTGAGGCGGTGTCACCTGCTGCGACGGGCTCGGAGCTTACACTTGTCGGGGGCTAGCAGTGGGATGATGTCTCCGCTGCTACGATTAATCGCATGTCTGCCTCTTCGTGCTCGGCCGCCTGCGCGGCAGTGAGTAGGACATCCCGCTAGCGGCGGGACGTCCAACACACAACACTCACCACCTGGAACGTCCAGTCGCTTCGTGATCCATCCGGAGCGGCCTTTCGTGCTGCTCGAAACTCTTCAGAGCGACGGAGCAATAAGTGCTTTCACACATTTCCTCTTCTTCCCGCGGGCTCAGTCCCGTCCCTGTTCGCGAATGGCTCGTGCTGTGCGCGATGTCCATGCTGCAGTTCTTCATCGCAGTCGACGTGACCGTGGTCAACATCGCAATTCCCTCGATCGGCACAGATTTCGGCGTCGACGGCCACTCGCTGACCTGGGTCGTGGTCGGCTACACGATCACCGGCGGCGCGTTGCTGATGCTCGGCGGCAGGCTCGGGGACCTGCTCGGCCGCCGCCGCACGCTCCTGATCGGCACTACTCTTTTCGGGGTCGCGTCGCTGCTGGCGGGCCTGGCACCTTCGTTCCCTGTCCTGGTCGCGGCTCGCCTGCTCCAGGGAGCAGGCGAGGCCGTTGCGCTGCCCGCGGCGATGGCGACCATCGTGTTGTTGTTCCCCGAGGGGCCGAGGCGATCGCGCGCCCTGAGCGTGTGGGCCGCGGTCGCCAGTTGCGGTCTGGTGCTGGGTTTCGCCCTCTCAGGGATCATCACCGCTCATCTGGGGTGGCGATGGATCTTCTTGATCTCGGTGCCGTTTATCCTGGTCGTGATCGTGGCCACGCTCGCGCTGGTTCCGGCAGACCGACTCGCATCTCGCGAGCCGGTACGTCTGGACCTGCCGGGAGCGCTCCTGCTGGCGGCGTGTCCGCTGCTGTTCGTCTTCGCCGTGATCGAGGCTGGCGAACCGGGCACCAATCTGTGGGTGAGCGTAGCTGCATTGGTCGGCGCGGTGCTGGCCGCTGTATGGTTTGTGCGCGTCGAATCGAAGTCGCCGAACCCGATAGTCCCGTTGGCCTTCTTCGCTGACCGGTCCCGGGTTCGGGCGAACCTGACGACGATGCTGCTCAGCGGTGCGTTGTCGACGTCGTTCTTGCTCTTCACCTTCTATCTGCAGGACAGGCTCGGGATTGGGCCGTTGGGGGCGGGCCTGACAATGTTGCCACTGGCCGTGGCATTGATCTTGGCCTCGGTGCTCGTGCCTCGGCTGCTGGGACGCTGGGGAGCACGTGCATGTGTGCTGGTCGGGCTCGTAGCCGCAGCAGCCGCAATGGCAGTGGTCGCACTCGTGGCCGTCCTGGGTGGAGGTGCGGCGTGGTTGTTCCCGGCGATGCTGCTGATCGCCGCGGGCATGGGCTTCGGAATCGTGGGGCTGCAGTACATCGCGGTCAGCGGGACCAACGAGGAAGATGCCGGAATCGCCTCAGGCGTCCAGCGCGCCGCGGACCAGCTCGGGGGCGCGGCCGGTGTGGCCATTTATGTCGGTCTCGGGTTCGCCCCGGCGTTGCACGACGGAGATCCGTTTGTGGTCGCTGGGGTTCTCGCTGTGATCGGGCTGACGGTCGGTGCAGGAGTCATCTCCCGTTCGCCGTCCGCCACTGCCGGAAAGTCGGAGGTCGCGTAGCATTACCGGCTGCCGCTCCGCGCCCATGGATGCGGCGCGGCAGTCACGGGCCTGTGCTTCGCCGACGATGATCAGAAAGCTGCGTGTTTTGCATACTGGTCGGAGTGTTTGAGTCTACTCGCGGAGTCGCGGAGTCGCGGAGTCGCGGAGTCGCGCGGTAGTACGGAAGAGCGTACGCGTTGCGTGAGACGCGAAGCTCGGCTGCGATCTTGCGTCCGGGCACACCGTCCGCGTCGAGCGTTCTGATACGTTCCTGTGTAGGCATCGGTATCGTCAAACCTTTCCTCCTGAAGCTTTGTGGTTATTACTCCAGGAATTGTGGCAGGAAGACGTGCCGATGCCGCTCACATTCTGCGGGTGCACATTCGGCTCAGATTGAGCCGCTCAGATGGCTCAATTTTGATGCACATCCTGCCCACAAAGATTTGATCACACACAAACTACCGCATCCGATACGATCACGTCGCAACTAACGAAAAAATTTCACTTCGCAGAGCTGGTCGCATGCATCATCTCGGAGTCGGCGTCATCCATCGCAAGAAGCGTGTCATCATGCTCATTGATGAACACACAGTCACTGTCGTTCATCTCAACACCGGTGAAGTGATCGCAACCAATCTTGTTGATCCAGCACGCGGCTACTGGCGGAACCAACAGCGAGAGCCCGGCCGCTGGCCGAGCTCTCGCTGAATTTGTCACATATGTCGCGACTCAGGTGTAACCTATGTCCCGACTCATCACATGGTGCCCCCGGAGGGATTCGAACCCCCGACCTACGGTACCGGAAACCGGCGCTCTATCCCCTGAGCTACGGAGGCGCGCGACAGCGACGAGACAAGCCTAGCGCACATCTCGGGCACCTTTATGCGCTCCGTAACTCGGCAAACACGGAGCTCAGTTTGTGCATTTTGTCGCAGGCAATGGTGTCGTGAATGCCTCGTCAGGGAGTGACACAGCGCGCCAACTAGAATGGTGCGGGTGACCCCACAAGAACTTTCCTCCGCCCTCGCCAGTATTTTGCACGACATCATCACGGAGCGCGGCACGGCCGACCTCTCTGTGACCGCTCAAGATACGCAGGTTGAGCGACCGAAGAACCGCGAGCACGGTGACTGGGCATCAAACATCGCAATGAAATTTGCGAAGAAGATCGGCGCGAACCCACGCGATCTGGCCGAGCAGGTCGTTGCACGCGTCGCTGACATCGACGGGGTGGCCAGTGCAGAGGTCGCGGGTCCAGGCTTCATCAACATCACCCTCGACGCAGCGAGCGCGGGGGAGACCGCACGCCGCGTCGTCGAACAGGGTGAAGCGTACGGCCGGGGCGACGTGCTTTCGGGGCAGTGCATCAACCTTGAGTTTGTCTCCGCGAACCCCACCGGTCCGCTCCACATGGGGCACACTCGTTGGGCGGCCCTTGGCGATTCGACCGCCCGTGTGCTTCGTGCGGCCGGCGCTGACGTCACGAGTGAGTACTACATCAACGACGCAGGTGCTCAGATGAACAAGTTTGGGCGGTCGGTACTCGCCGCAGCCCTCGGGGAAGAGGCGCCAGCAGACGCGTACCCGGGCGCATATGTGCAAGAGCTCGGCCGCAAAGTGCGCGAGCAGATCCCGAGCCTCGGAGCGACTGCGGAAACTGACCGAGATGCGGCCCTCGAGCAAGCGCAGGAACTCGGCTATCAACTGCAGCTCGCCGAGATTCAGCACTCGCTCGAGCAGTTCAACGTGCACTTCGATGTGTTCTTCTCGGAGCGTACGCTGCACGCCAGCGGGGCGGATGGGGGGCCGAGCCCCATTGAAGCCGCAGTTGAGAGGTTGCGCGAACAGGGCCACGTCTTTGAAGAGGGCGACGCGGTCTGGGTGCGGACGACCGCATTTGGTGACGACAAGGATCGGGTATTCACACGAGGGAATGGTGAGTACACCTATTTCGCTGCCGACGCCGCGTATTACCTTTCAAAGAAAGACCGCGGGTTTGGCGAGAAGATCTACCTGCTCGGCGCAGACCACCACGGCTACATTGGTCGCCTGACCGCGCTCGCGGGTGCCGCGGGCGACAATATTGAGACCGACATCACGGTACTCATTGGGCAGCTCGTGAACCTCAATGGCGCGAAGCTCTCCAAGCGCGCGGGCAACATCGTCGAGTTGGATGACCTGCTCGAGTGGCTCGGGTCCGACGCGCTGCGCTACTGGCTCGCACGTTACCCGGCGGACTCGCCGCTCTCGCTCGAGGGGGAGAAGCTCCGCAGCCGCACGAATGACAACCCCGTATTTTATGTGCAGTACGCGCATGCCCGCACCTGCGCAGTGGACCGCAACGCGGTCGTGGCGGGGGTCGACCGGAGTGCGTTCGAACCGCAGCTCCTCACGCACGCCACCGAGACCGAACTGCTCGGCAAGCTGCAGCAGTACCCTGGCATCGTGGCCGGTGCGGCCGAACTACGCGAACCGCACCGCATCGCACGCTTCCTCGAGGAGCTCGCCGCTGCCTATCACCGCTGGTACGACAATTGCCGCGTCATCCCACTCGGTGACGGAGCCGTCGAGGATCTCCACCGCACCCGCCTCTGGCTGAATGACGCGTCGGGTCAGGTGCTGCGCAATGGACTCGAGCTCTTGGGTGTCTCAGCTCCAGAAAGGCTGTGAGGCAGGTGGCCAAACGCGGGCGGTGGTGGAAGCGATTCATCGTTCTTGCCCTGGCACTTGCTGTGCTCGCGGGTGCGGCGGAACTCGCACTGCGCCTCATCATCCCGGGCGTCGTCGAGACCGCGGTGCGCGACAAGCTGAACATTTCGAGCGACGAACGAGTCGACGTCACGCTCGGTGGCTCAGCCTTGCTCCACGCACTCACGGGGCGCATCGGCGACGTCACGATCGACGCTTCGAACGTGACGCTCGTCGACGGGGTGACCGCTGACGTCACACTCACCGCCGCGTCCATTCCGTTCAATCCGACGTCGGGAGAGATGCGGGATGCGGCGGCGACCCTCACCCTGCATGACGACCAGGTTGACCCGATCGTGGCGCTCCTCACCCGCGGTGTCGCCGAGTCCGGGCAGGTGCAGGATGGTGAACTCGTTGTCTCACGAAGCATCACGGTGCTCGGGATCAATGTTCCCATTACCGCTGGCCTGTCCTTTGGAGTGGATAGTGGTGCCGTGACCGTCGAGCCCACCAGTGTGGGAGCCGCGGGGCTTGACCTGAGCGCCGAGCAGATCGCGGCGGCCACAGGTTCAACGCTCGATGCGATTCTGCAGCCCCACACAGTGTGTATCGCAGATCAGCTGCCCAGAGGTGTCACGCTCACGAATATCGATCTGTCGCAGGCCGGGGAGATTGGGATCACTGCGAGCCTCGCACCGGGGCTCCTCTCCGATGGTGCCGAGCGCGAGACCGGAACATGCGACTAGACGGTCGTTGAACGCCCACCTGCTTGGCGCGCTAAGCTGTATGGGTCCGATCAGAGAGCACTGCTCTCCGTTCGCACGGCTTCAGGGGCCAATCCGGGTCCGCTCGCCACAGGGTGTCGTAAGATGCCCGCCGCGAGCAAGTGAGGATGCCGACGCCCGAGAGAAGCTGTGAGGAGTGCACGATGAGTCAGGACACGAATGGAATCGACACTCGTGTTTTCCCTTCGACAGCGCGTAGGGGCAGTCAGTGTCAGCAGCTGAAAATCGGCGAGATTCGGGCAACCGAACTCATAGAGCGCTTTGGTTCACCGCTGTACGTGATTGATGAGGATGCGGCGAGAGATCGCGCCCGTACCATCCGCGAGGCGCTGCAGCGCGAAGCGGCACGAATCGGTGCTGGTGGTGATGGTGCGGATAGCGCTCACGAGCCCGCGACCGTCTACTACGCGGGCAAAGCCTTTCTGTGTGTCGAGGTTGCGAGATGGATGGCCGACGAAGGTCTCGCCATCGACGTCTCGAGTGGCGGGGAACTCGCCGTCGCGCTCGCCGCAGGTGTCTCGCCAGACCAGATCGGCTTCCACGGCAACAACAAATCGGTACCCGAAATTGAGCGTGCGGTTACCGCTGGTGTCGGCACCATCATCCTCGATAGCGAGATTGAAGTGGAGCGAGTCGCTGCGGCGGCTGCCGCAGCAGGAACACGACAGCGCGTGCGGCTGCGGGTCAACAGCGGCGTGCACGCCTCCACCCACGACTTCCTTGCCACCTCGCATGAGGACCAAAAGTTTGGTCTGCCGCTCAGCGAAGCTCCGCGCTTGGTCCGTGCGATCCTGCAGCATGACAGCCTCGACTTCGTAGGACTCCACTGCCATATCGGCTCACAGATTTTTGCCACGGATGGGTTCCGGGAGTCAGCGAAGCGGCTCCTCAGCGTGTATGGGACGCTCGGCGAGATCGCAGGTCGGCCCATCCCCGAACTCAACCTTGGCGGTGGGTTTGGCATTGCCTACACGCCTGCGGAGGCGGAGCTCGTGCCCGCCATCGAAGACGTTGCGCGCGAACTCGCCGATATTGTGCTCGAGACCGCAACTGAGGCGGGCATCGCGGTACCGAAACTTGCGTTTGAGCCCGGGCGTTCCGTGATTGGGCAGGCGGGAGTGACGCTCTACACCGTGGGCACGACGAAGAACGTGCGGCTGGCGGGCTCTGAGGCTGCAGCTGACCCGGCAGATCTCGGGTATGCGGAGCGGCTCTACGTGAGCGTCGACGGCGGCATGAGCGATAACGCCAGGCCCGCACTGTATGGCGCTAATTATCACGTCAGGGTCGCCAACCGGATGAGCGACGCTGATCCGGCACTCGTGCGTGTCGTAGGCAAGCACTGCGAATCGGGTGACATTGTGGTGCAGCGCGACGTGCTGCCGGGAGACGTGGCCCCGGGTGACGTGCTTGCAGTCGCGACGACCGGTGCATACTGCTGGTCGCTGTCGAGCAACTACAACTATGTACCCCGGCCACCCGTGATCGCGGTGTCGGGCGGAAAAGCGCGCGTGATCGTGCGCGGTGAGACCGAAGACGAACTACTCGCCAAGAGCGTGTATTGAGGCCGACATTTTTCGCTGGGCGGAGAACCGAGAGGCACGAGCCAAAGGACATCTCGATGAACATTTCAATGAACGGAGTAACGAAGTGAACGGTTACCGCGATCTTCGCGTTGCGCTGCTGGGCTGTGGCTCGGTTGGCTCGCAAGTGGCACGCATCATTCTGGAACAGGGCGACGAACTGGCCGCGCGCGTCGGTGCGCGCCTGACCCTCGCAGGGATTGCGGTCCGCGACATCGACACACCGCGCGACGTCGAGTTGCCACACGAACTCTTCACCACGGACGCTGACCAGCTGGTGCTTGGCGCAGACATCGTGATCGAACTGATGGGCGGGATCGAACCCGCACGCTCGCTCATTCTTCGTGCGTTGGAGAGCGGCGCCGATGTGGTGACCGCCAACAAGGCACTCGTCGCAGCACACGGCCCTGAGCTGCGGGCCGCCGCCGAGCAAGTGGGTGCGCAGCTGTCATACGAGGCCGCGGTGGCCGGCGCGATTCCGATTATTCGCCCCCTCGTGTGGAGCCTCGCTGGCGACCAGATCAATCGCGTTATGGGCATCGTGAACGGTTCGACGAACTACATTCTCGACCGGATGGACCGCTTTGGCGATTCGGCAGAAGACGCAATGAAGGTCGCGGCAGAGCTCGGCTTCCTCGAGGCAGACCCGACGCTCGATGTTGAGGGATACGACGCGGCACAAAAGGCGACGATTCTCGCGAGCATCGCGTTCCACACCGAGGTGCCCGTCGACGCTGTGCACCGCGAGGGCATCACCTCTGTCACTGCTGAGCAAATCGAGACGGCAAAGAACGCCGGTTACGTGATCAAGTTGCTCGCGGTTGCCGAACGACTCACCGCCACAGATGGCACGCAAGGTGTCTCAGCTCGCGTCTACCCGGCACTCATCGACCGTGATCATCCGCTCGCAGCCGTGCACGAGGCGAAGAATGCGGTCTTCGTGGAGGCGGAAGCCGCCGGAGAACTCATGTTTTACGGTGCGGGCGCCGGCGGAGTCGAGACGGCCTCGGCAGTGCTCGGTGATGTCGTTTCCGCGGCACGACGCCATGTCGCTGGTGGCCCCGCAATCCCCGGGTCAGCACACGCCGACCTGCCGATCTTGCCCGTCGGGGAGGTCATTACTGCCTACCAAGTGATGCTCGAAGTGCGCGACCAACCCGGCGTGCTCGCCACGATCGCCGGCACCCTGGCTGATCGCGGTGTGTCTGCTGCGAGCGTCGAACAACCGGTTACGCCAGAATCCAACGGAACCGCTACGCTCATTATCGGCACACACGCGGCTCGCGAAGCCAGTTTGGCAGCGACCGTCGAGGCACTGCGTGAAAGTGACGTGGTGACCGAAGTCACCAGTGTGCTCCGACTTGAGGGGAACTCCTGATGCACATTTCGCGGATCGCCGCATGACGCGGGAGCAGCGCGCCCTCCGCGTGCACGTACCCGCCACGAGCGCCAACCTCGGCCCGGGCTTTGACACGCTCGGTCTCGCGCTCGCTCAGTCCGACGAATTGACCGTCACGACTCGTGAACGGCCGGGAATTACCGTGAGCGTTACTGGCGTCGGTGCGGGCGAAGTGCCAAGCGACGAAACCAACCTCGTCGCGCGGTCAATCGCGCACGTGTACGAACGTCTCGGACGCACACTCCCTGGGCTCGACATTTCGGCGAACAACCAGATTCCTCATGGCAGGGGTATGGGGTCTTCAGGATCAGCGATCGTTGCCGGCGTCATGGCCGCCGCGGGCCTCCTCGAGACTGACCTCGACCATCCGGTCGTGCTGAGCGAAGACGAACTCCTCGGGTTCGCCACTGAGCTTGAAGGGCACCCCGATAACGTGGCCCCAGCACTCTTCGGCGGAGTCACAATCGCGTGGACGTCGCCGTCAGGGCCACGGTTCAAGCGGTTGCTCGTCCACCGCGGTGTGTCCCCACTCGTGCTCGTGCCGACGTTCACGATGTCCACTGAGCTGGCGCGAAGCTTACAACCGAAGCACGTGCCGCACGAGGACGCGGTCTTCAACGTGTCACGCTCGGCGCTCCTCGTCGCCGCGTTGACGCAGAGCCCCGAGCTGCTCTTTGAGGCAACAGAGGATCGACTGCACCAGGACTACCGCGCCGAGGCGATGCCACAGACGCGCGATCTGATCCGCGCGCTCCGCGACGCCGGTCACGCGGCAGTGGTGTCAGGTGCCGGGCCGTCGATCTTGGTCCTCGCCGCAGACCCTGCTGAGCGGCTCGCCGCGGAGCAGCTGGCACAGGCGCATGACCCCGAGTGGCGGTCATTGATCCTGGCCGTCGACATGAAGGGTGCTACAGTAGAAGAGGTTCCCACCTCCGCGTAGTCCCTACGTGGGCCCGGATCGGCCGTCCATCGTAGATGGTGTTCGCCCGGGATGTGGACCGTTTCCCTCACCGAGACCCTGTCCGGTGATTTCCCCGGCACCGCTGTGTATGTGCGGCCGTGCTGACTCGCGGGAAGCGAACGAGGTTCGCAGATTCCCCGCGTAAATTGTCCCGAAAGGATGACCGTGGAGCAGAACTCCAATGAGACCAACCCCGTAGAAAACACTGAAGCGCTTGTGCGCCGACGTGCATCGCGTCGAGTAACGGCTGAGGCCGGTGCGGCGAGCGAAACAGTGACGACGAGTGAGAGCTCGGCAAGCGCCACAGAATCAACCACGGCAGCCGCACCAGCAGCCGCTGAGGGTGCCGCACCTGCTGAGGCTGCACCGAAGAAGCGTGTGACGCGCTCGCGGAAGAAAGTCGACGACAGCGCGGCTGTGGCCGCTACGCCTGATGCCACTACCACTGCGACAAACACCGCAGACGCGGGTGCAGCCGAGACGAGCGCCGCAGGCAGTGACGCCGGGGCCGATGCTGCGGCTAGTGCGGTCGCCGAGGCTGCACCGAAGAAGCGCGTTACCCGCTCGCGGAAGAAGGCTGAGCCCGCCAGCGCGGAGAGCGCGAGCGTTGCGGCTCCCGCAACGAATGACTCTGCCAACACAGCTGAGAAGAGTGCGGACGCTAACGCCAGCACGAGCGCTGACGCCCCCGCAGGGGACGCAGGAGCGAGCGGTAACGCTGAGTCGACTGAGAAGAAAGCTCCGGCCCGCGGTGGTCGTAGGGCGGCGAGCCAGAAGAAGTCGGACGCCGCTCAGACTGACAGCGCTCAGTCTGAAACCGAAAAGCCCCAGAACACAAACGGTCCTGAAAGTGCCTCGCAGGGTGCCGCGGGTGACCAGCAGGGTGCGGCCAGTAAGGAACAGGGCGCCACAACCGAGCAGTCTGACGCCGCGAGCATAGAACAGTCCGCAGCGGCAGACTCGAACGACTCGGGCCGTGGACGCTCAGGACGTGGTCAGAACGGACGCAACCAGCGGAACCGCGACAACAACCGGAACGACAGCAACCGGACCGACAACAACTCGAGCGACAACGCCAAGGGCGATGACAAAGCTCAGTCTGAGAACGAGCGCTCCGACAACGGCGGCCGGAATAACGACAATTCCTCCCGTTCGAACCGCACACGTCAGCGTGACCGGAAACGTCGCGGGCAGAACGACGAGCACGAGCCAGAGATCACCGAGGATGACGTCCTGCTTCCCATCGCAGGCATCCTCGACGTACTCGACAACTACGCATTTGTGCGCACCAGCGGCTACCTGCCTGGAACCGGCGACGTCTATGTCTCGCTCGGCCAGGTGAAAAAGTACGGTCTACGGAAGGGTGACGCAGTAGTCGGCGCGATCCGCCAGCCACGTGAATCTGACGGCGGAGGTCGCCAAAAGTACAACGCAATTGTGAAGGTCGACGCTGTTAACGGCCAGCCGTTTGAAGAAAAGGGTCAGGAACGTGCTGACTTCGCAGACCTCACTCCGATCTATCCGCAGGAGCGATTGCAGCTCGAGACGACCCCGGAGAACCTCACCGGACGCACGCTCGACCTCTTCGTTCCGGTTGGTAAGGGGCAACGCGTACTCGTGACGGCCCCTCCCGGGAGCGGTCGCACGACACTGCTGCGCAACATTGCCGAGGCCGTGTCGACGAACTACCCCGAAGCGCACCTCATGACACTTGCCATCGGCGAGCGCCCAGAAGAAGTGACCGAGTTGCAACGCGCCATTCGGGGCGAGGTCGTTGCTTCCACCTTTGATCGTTCAGCAGAGGATCACACCACGGTTGCGGACCTCGCGATTGAGCGCGCAAAGCGCCTCGTTGAGCTCGGCCATGATGTCGTGCTGCTGGTCGACTCGCTGACCAGGCTCGGGCAGGCGTACCTGCAAACGGCACCGACCCCGAACCGGGGCGTCCCGGCACCGAAGTTTGACCCGGCGGTACTCGCACCGGTCAAGCGTCTCTTTGGTGCGGCCCGCAACGTTGAGAATGGTGGATCCCTCACGATCGTCGCAACCGCGCTGACCGAGACCGGATCCAAGACGGACCGCAAGATCCTCGCGGCACTCGCGGGGACTGCAAACAGCGAGTTGAACCTGTCGCAAGAAATCGCACAGCGGCGGGTGTACCCCGCGATCGATCTGACGAGCTCTGCCACCTACCGTGATGAGCTACTGCTCGCCACAGGTGAGGATGCGATTGTTGAACAGCTGCGAACTCAGGTCGAGCGTGCGGGAGATGCAGATCGTCTCGAAGCATTCGAAGGGCTACTCCGCGGGCTTCGCGAGAGCGGGTCCAACGCTGAGTTCCTGGTGCGGAGACAGCGTACGCTGGGCGCGGCATAAATGTTTGAGCAGGTAGAAAGTCTCCTTGCGGAGCACGCTGAGCTGCAAGAGCTGCTGGCTGATCCGGCACTGCATGCGGACGCCGGGCGCGCAAAGCGTGTCAACCGGCGCTACGCAGAGCTGAACAAGATCAAGGCGGCATACGAGCACTGGCAGCAAATGGGCAGTGATCTCGAAGCTGCTCGCGAGCTCGCGAAAGAGGATGACGCGTTTGCCGAGGAGGTCCCTGAACTTGAAACGGGCCTCGCAGAAGCGCAGGAGCGTGTGCGCCGTATCCTCATTCCGCGAGACCCCGACGACGCTCGCGACGTGATTTTGGAGATCAAAGGTGGGGAGGGTGGCGCCGAGTCCGCCCTCTTCGGCGCTGATCTGCTGCGTATGTATATGCACTATGCCGAATCTAAGGGCTGGAAGACCGAGATGCTCGAGAAAGATGAGAGCGACCTCGGCGGCTACAAGAACGTGCAGATCGCCATCAAGGCGAACCCATCAGATCCCTCTCAGGGCGTATGGGCGCACCTGAAGTATGAGGGTGGAGTGCACCGTGTGCAGCGCGTGCCGGTCACCGAATCGCAGGGACGCATCCACACCTCAACCACCGGTGTGCTTGTGTACCCGGAGGTCGATGAGCCGGAGGAAGTGGAGATCAGCCAGCACGAGCTCAAGATCGATGTCTACCGCTCGAGTGGCCCCGGAGGGCAGTCCGTGAACACCACTGACTCCGCCGTCCGCATCACGCACCTGCCGACCGGTATCGTCGTGGCGATGCAGAACGAGAAGAGTCAGCTGCAAAACCGCGATGCTGGTATGCGCGTGCTCCGTGCACGGCTGCTCGCACGGAAAGCCGAAGAGGCGGCCGCGGAAGCCAGCGCGCATCGCTCAAGCCAGATCCGTACGATGGACCGGTCGGAGCGCATCCGCACCTACAACTTCCCGGAAAACCGCATCGCTGACCACCGCACCGGGTACAAGGCATACAACCTTGACCACGTGATGAACGGCGCCCTTGATCCGGTGATTGAGTCGTGTATTCGTGCGGATGAAGCACGGATCCTTGGAGAAGACACGTAGGAGCACCTGCATCGGTGGCAGCGGCGATACGATATCTGTATGCGCCGCTCCAGAATCATCCTTCCCTGGGTGGTGTGGGGGGTCGCGGCGATCGCGTATGCCGTATCCGTGATTAACCGCTCGTCACTTGCGTCCCTGGGGCCTGCGGCGCAGGAGCATTTCGGGATTGATGCGGCCGTGCTTGCAATGTTTCCGGTGCTGCAGTTGATCGTCTACGCGGCGATGCAGATACCCGTCGGCCTCCTCGTCGACCGTTTAGGGCCATCGACACTGATCATTTTTGGTGGCGTGCTGATGGTTGTGGGACAGGTGGCCATGGCGACGGTCGCGAACGTCGAGCTGGCGATCCTCGCCCGCGTACTCGTGGGTGCAGGGGATGCGTGCACGTTTATTAGCGTGATGCGGCTGCTCCCCGAATGGTTTGCCGTGCGTCACTTGCCGACGCTCAGCCAGGTGACGGGCCTCATCGGTCAGGGCGGGCAGCTCGTTTCCGTGACGCCGCTCGCGATCGCAGTGGGTGCGGTCGGGTGGGCCGGCGGCTTCCTCGGAGTGGCGGCGACAACGCTGCTCGTCACACTGCTCGGAGTGGTGGTCCTCCGCGACTCGCCCGGCCTTGGCACCGTGCTCGAACGCGTGACGGGGCGTCTCGGTCGGCGCAGCCGGAATGCGCAGCCGTTTGGTCCCACTAACTACACTGGCGTTGTCGGCATTGTCCCGCCGCCAGCCACTGAGATGATCACGGCCGTGCCGCCCGGGGTGCCGTCACGTCTGAGTTTCTGGACGAGAGTGCGTAGGATCATCGGGCTCCCCGGAGTGCGACTCGCGTACTGGATTCATTTCACTTCACCGCTCGCCATCAACACGTTTGTGCTGCTCTGGGGAACCCCGTTCCTCACCGGAGGCCTCGGCATGAGTCAGTCCGCCGCAGGAGCCCTCCTCAGCCTCACGATCGTCTCCTCAATGGCTGCTGGGGTGCTCATGGGTCCGCTGAGTTCACGGTTCATTGAGCGTCGGGTGTGGATCAATGTGACTATTGCCGTGGCGATCGCGCTCTCATGGATCGCAGTGCTCGTGTGGCCAGGGCAGCCGCCACTCTGGGTAGTCATCGTGATGATCGTGGTGATGCCCATTGGTGGGCCGGCCTCGATGATCGCGTTTGAGGTGTTGCGCTCCCACTCGCCACGCAGCGTGGGTGGCGTGGCGACGGGACTTGTCAACACGGGTGGATTCACGTCGAGTCTGCTCGTGATCCTGTTCATTGGGTTGGTGCTTGACATGCAGGGTGCCGGATCGCCCGAGGACTATTCACTCGGCGCGTTCCGGCTTGCGTTCGCGGTCCAAATTCCGCTGTGGGTGCTGGGGCTAACGATGGTGTTCATTGAGCTGCGACGCACGCAGAGGTGGATGAAGCACCACGGCCGGACGCTCCGGTAGGCCGTAGCTAGATGACGTAAAAGTCGGCCTCGTCGGGTTGCTCAGCCCGGGGAGCACCTCGCCGTGGCCTGGCGTTCGCAGGGATTCCGGTGAGTGTGGACCAGTCAGGGGCAGAGCGTACAACGACCGCATTCGAGCCGATCGCGCAATCGTCGCCAATCTCGATGTTCCCGAGGAGCTTCGCGCCGGCCCCAATCACCACACGGTTGCCGATCGTGGGGTGACGTCTGCCCGCGTCGTGCCCCGTGCCACCGAGCGTGACGCCGTGGTAAATGAGCACGTCGTCGCCGATGACGGCTGTTTCGCCGATGACGACTCCCATGCCGTGGTCAATAAACAAGCGCCTGCCGAGTTTTGCACCCGGATGAATTTCGATACCCGTGAAGAAGCGGGAAAGTTGCGATATTGCGCGGGGGAGAAACCGCAGTCCCCGATTCCATAGGCGGTGGGACAGCCGGTGCCACCACACGGCATGCAGTCCTGAGTACACGAGTGGAACCATGAGCGTGCCGCGTGCAGCGGGGTCACCCGCCCGAGCAGCCGAGATGTCTTCGCGGACAGTCGAGAAAATGCTCACGATACCTCTCACCTTCATTTCAGTAAACGTCGAGCTTCCTGAGCTCCGACACACACCGAGCAGC
Organism: Leucobacter sp.; assembly: GCA_052090925.1. Taxonomy (GTDB): domain Bacteria; phylum Actinomycetota; class Actinomycetes; order Actinomycetales; family Microbacteriaceae; genus Leucobacter. Next base: position 44,343 of record JBQDBM010000013.1, read on the forward strand.
TATAAATGCCGAACGCTGGGCCCGCGCGGAACATTCCACACGGGCCCAGCACTCGAACTATTCGAAGATCAGTTAACCAGACGTCAGGGTTAGACCTCGAGATCTGCGAACAAAACGGTGGAGAAGTAGCGCTCACCGAAGTCGGGAATTACCACTGCGATCTTCTTGCCAGCGTTCTCGGGACGCTTGGCGATCTCGGTTGCTGCCCACACTGCCGCACCGCCCGAGATTCCTGCAAGGATGCCCTCATCGGTGCCGAGCGCGCGAGCTTTCTTGATGGAGTCTTCGAGGCTCACCGTGACCACCTCGTCGTAGACCTCGCGATCCAGCACCTCGGGAACAAAGTTTGCTCCGAGACCCTGAATCTTGTGGGGGCCTGCCTTGCCGCCACTCAAGATGGGGGAGTCAATGGGCTCGACCGCGATCACCTTGATGTTCGGGTTTTGTTCTTTCAAGTATCCGCCTGCACCCGTGATGGTGCCGCCGGTGCCGATGCCCGAGACGAGAATATCGACCTCGCCGTCAGTGTCGTTCCAGATCTCGGGGCCCGTGGTGGTGCGGTGAATCTCAGGGTTTGCTGCATTGGAGAATTGCTGGGCGAGCACTGCGCCAGGGGTGTTTGCTGCGACCTCTTCAGCCTTTGCGACTGCGCCTTTCATGCCAAGTGCTGGTTCGGTGAGCACAATTTCGGCTCCGTAGGCAGCGAGCAGCTTGCGGCGCTCGATGCTCATGCTCTCGGGCATGGTGAGGATCACGCGGTAGCCGCGTGCCGCTCCAACAAATGCGAGCGCAATACCCGTGTTGCCGCTCGTGCCCTCCACGATCGTGCCGCCGGGCTTCAGATCGCCGGACTTCTCGGCTGCGTCGATAATCGCAATGCCGATGCGGTCCTTGACGCTCCCTGCTGGGTTATAGAACTCGAGTTTTGCGTAGACCTCAGCGTCTGCGCCGTCGGTGACTCGGTTGAGTCGAACCAGCGGAGTATTGCCGAACGCTTCTGTAATGTTGCCGTAAGTGCGTGCCATGTGGGCGGTCCCTTTCAGATCGATAGTGGTGCGTGATTGTGTTGCAGTCCACACAAAACTATAGCGCGAAGTTATCTCAATGCTCATCCAAGCTTATGGATTGTTTCTCTGCATTTCATGATGCCCTGGTCAAGTAGGGTCGCGCGGCCGCGCTTGCGTGCCGGCTGCTGTGCCAGAGCGGCACCGCGTGTGGGAGAGTAGGGGAGTGAATGTGACGCGAGGGGGTAGCCCCGTTGGCGAGCTGCTCGCAAACATCAGTGCGCGGCTGACAGATGCAGGAATCGACGACGCCCGTACCGACGCCGAGCTCATCGTCGCCCATGCGATCGGGGAGGGCCGCGGCCGAGTGCAGGCGCTCACGGTGCTGGGCTCGCGCATCACCGAAGCTCAGGAAGAAGTAGCCCTTGATATTTCGGCAGAGCGGGCACGGCGCGTGCCCCTGCAGCATCTCACCGGTCGCGCGGCATTTCGAAACCTTGAACTGTCCGTGGGCCCCGGCGTATTCGTGCCGAGACCTGAAACCGAGGGGGTCGCGCAGCTCGCCATCGATGCACTGCAAGACAACGATGGCGGCCCGATCGCGGTCGACCTCTGCACGGGCAGCGGAGCGATCGCGCTCGCGATTGCCACCGAGGTGCCCACTTCTCGAGTGTGGGCCGTGGAAAAAAGCCCCGAAGCTCACGCATGGGCAGCTCGGAACGTTGCCCGACTTGGTGAGGGTCGGGTAACGCTCAAGCTCGGGGACGTCGCAGAAGTGGGGGAGAGCCTCGCGGAACTCCAAGACCGCGTTGACGTAGTGGTGTCAAACCCTCCGTATGTACCGAATGCAATGGTGCCGCGCGACCCCGAGGTGCACGAGCACGACCCAGCGCTCGCACTCTACGGCGGAACCGACGGGCTCGACATTGTGCGTGTGATCGCGCGGGTCGCGCAGGATCTCGTGGTTCCCGGGGGAAGCATCGTGCTCGAACACGCTGAATCCCAGGGGGAAGCGATCCGGGATCTCCTCGAGGCGAGCGGGTGGCTGCATGCCGAAACGCGCCTCGACCTCACCGGGAGGGATCGCGCGACCACAGCGCTGCGGCCCGCGTCCCAGCTGCCGCACGAGTAATGTTGAACACTATGGCTGATGTGTACGACTGCTCGGATAATGCCCAACTGCTTTCTGGGACCCGCATGGCGCGACAGGCGATTGGGCGTGGCGAGCTCGTCGTGCTGCCGACAGACACGGTGTACGGTGTGGCCGCTGACGCGTTCACGCCGGGCGCAGTTCAAAAGTTGCTCGACGCGAAAGGGCGCGGCAGACAATCGCCACCCCCCGTGCTGATCCCGAATACGGCGGGGCTCGGTGCACTCGCGGCTGAGGTCGTCACACCGGTGTCAATGCTCGCCGAAGCCTTTTGGCCCGGTCCGTTGACGATGGTGCTGCAGGCGAACCCCTCGCTGAGCTGGGATCTCGGTGAAACCGGTGGGACGGTGGCGCTGCGCATTCCCGACCAGCAGTTGACGCTCGAACTGTTGCAGGAAACCGGACCGCTCGCGGTATCGTCCGCCAATACGACGGGGTCCCCGGCGGCAAGGACCGCGGTCGCGGCCCAAGAAATGCTTGGTGACACCGTCACTGTTTACCTCGAGCAGGGGGAATCCACGGGCGATGGCACCGCGTCGACCATCATCGACGGCACCGAGCTCACCGAAGACGGTGGAGTGCTCAGGATCCTGCGCGAGGGGGGCGTTTCGCGAGAAGCCATCGCGACACTCCTCCCGGGCGTCACAGTCCTCGGAGTCGGCGAGGAGCCACCCAAAGCCGACAAGGCATCTGAGGCGACGGACGCTCAGAACCCTGCTCCAGAAGCCAAGCCCGGCGAAGATGAACCGCAGACGATCGCTCCCGAACTTGCCGAGCAACTGCGGGCGGCAAAAGCTCAGCAGACTCCCCAGAACACCCAGAGCACCCAGAACGCGACGGGCGCCGCCGAGAACGAATGATCGCCTACCTCGTCGTTGCGGTCACCGCAGCCCTTGTCACGGCAGCGGCCTCATATGGGGTGCTGAAGCTGAGTCGACGATTCTCGCTCGCACCCGAGGTGCGCGCCAGAGACGTGCACCGCACGCCAACGCCCCGGCTGGGCGGGGTCGCAATGTTTGTCGGCATTCTTGCGGGGGTGGCGGTTGCTGCAACACAGTATGAGTTTGCCGGGCTGTTTGTGCGGCCTATGCAGATGTGGGCGCTGCTCGGCGCGTGTGCACTGATCGCTGTGGTGGGGGTGCTCGACGACCTGTTCGATCTCGATTGGATGATCAAGCTCTCTGTCCAACTTGCGGCGGCCGGGCTTCTCGCGTGGCAGGGCGTGCAAATCGTATCCCTGCCGTTCGGGGACACTCTCATCGTGGCGTCCCCCGCACTCAACTTTGTGCTCACGGTGCTCCTCATGGGGCTCGTGATGAACGCGGTGAACTTTGTCGACGGACTTGACGGGCTCGTCGCGGGGGTAGCGATCATCGCCACGTCGGTGTTCTTTGTCTACACCAGAATCCTCACTGCCCAGGCGGGAGAGATGGGCTCCGTGACACTGGCGAGCTTGATCGCCGCAGTTGTGGTCGGAATTTGTGTCGGATTCCTTCCGTTCAACTGGCACCGTGCCCACATGTTTATGGGCGACACCGGGGCGCTGCTCGTGGGTCTTTTGATGGCGACGTCGACCGTTGCGGTTACGGGGCAGCTGAACCCAGCGTCGCTCGACCAGAAGCTGGTGCTTGCGAGCTACATCCCGATCATTCTGCCGATCGCAGTGCTCGCGTTGCCACTTGCCGACTTCATGCTTGCGGTGTTTCGCAGGCTACGTGCAGGCAAGAGTCCTTTTACGGCGGACCGGCTGCACCTCCATCACCGACTCCTCGATATGGGGCACTCGCCACTGCAGGCCGTCTACATTTTTTATCTTGGGACGACGGTGCTCTCCGTTGCCTGCCTGCTCGTGTTTACCCTGCAGAGCTTCATATGGCCGCTCATAGTGCTCGTGCTCGGCACGGCGCTGTGTATCGTGGTCACCCTGGTTCCGGTCAGCAAAATACGCGCAAGTCGGGCCCAGCGTGGCTTGGTATCTTGGAAACATACACACAGCACCCAGCCTGAAACCATCGAAACTGATGTTGACGAGGCAGATGCCGATGATCTCGATGAGAGGACCCCGCGTGAGCGACGCCACGGCGCCGAGTGACCCAGAACCCAGTAACCCAGACTCCACAGATCGTGCGCACAGCGAAAACGATCAGAGCCGCAGCGCACCTGTGCAACTGCCCTCATCACAACCGCTGCTGCTGCGCGCACTGCGCCTCGGGGCACTGATGACTGTGGTCTTGATCATCGTGTTTGCGGTGGTTGGATGGTTCGTTGCAGGATCCCCGGGACTCGTGGGCGGCGTTATCGGGGCGGGCTCAGCCGGCATATTCCTGGCGCTCACCGTCGGCAGTATTGCGTTTGCCAACCGATTCGTGGCGAGCGAAGTGTTCGTCGGCATCTTCTTCGGCATCGTCCTCGGAACCTGGCTGTTCAAGTTCATTCTGTTCATCGTGGCCGCGCTGCTGCTGCGTGGGCAACCGTGGCTTGACCCACTCATGTTCTTCCTGGCATTGCTCGCCGGAGTCATCTCCTCCCTCGTGATTGACGTGCTTGTTGTGACCAAGAGCCGCATGCCGTACGTCTCGGATGCCAGTGAGACAGGGAATGTCAAAAAAATATAGCCACTGAGTTTCGTAGGTGGAAAGAACTTTGTTAGGATCGTTATGTTCCCCCTGAGACTGCGTGAAGCGTAGGTTCTCGATTTACGGGAGCATGATCATCGTTCGACGAGTGCAACGTTTAGGTTGCACCCCGAAACAGGAGACTGGCGCTGCTTACAAACGCTGTACATCTCATCGCCCCTCGACTGCTTCCGGCTGCTGACGGCGAGTTTCATCCACCGTCACTCGACGACTTCTTCCCACCGGCACTGTGGTTCGAGGGAACGCCGTTCGAGATCAACCGGATCATGTTGCTGCGCCTCGTCCTGATGGTCGTTGTGCTCGTGCTGTTCTATCTCGGCACCCGCAAGATGCGCGTCATTCCGACCCGTGGCCAGTCGATCGCAGAGATGGCGATCGACTTTGTGCGGGTCAACATTGCCGAGAACTTGATCGGGAAGAAAGACGGTAAGCGCTTCCTCCCAATCCTGATCACCATGTTCTTCATGATTCTCTCGTTCAATATCGCGGGCATCATCCCGGGCATCAACATCCCGGCGACATCTGTGATCGGTACCCCGCTCTTGCTCGCTGTGATCTCTTACGTGACGTTCATCTATGCGGGCATCAAGAAAAGCCCCCTGGGGTTCTTCAAGAACTCACTGTTCCCTGCCGGTGTTCCGAAGCCGCTCTACATCATCGTGACCCCGATCGAGCTCATCTCGACGTTCGTTCTGCGCCCCGTCACACTGACGCTGCGTCTCCTGATGAACCTGATGGTCGGCCACCTCATCCTGGTGCTGGCGTTCTCGGCAACAAACTTTTTCATCCTGTACGCGGGTGGCTTCTTCCCGGTTCTCGGAATCGGAACGTTGGCGTTCGGTTTCGCGTTCACGCTCTTCGAGATCCTCGTTGCGTTCCTGCAGGCGTATATCTTTACACTTCTCACCGCTGTCTACATCCAGCTCGCGCTGGCTGAAGAGCACTAAACCATAACGAGTTCGGCGACCGCCGCTCTCAACTACGGAAGGAAACACCTACTGTGTCTGTTCTCGCTGAAATTTCCGGCAGCATCGCAACCGTCGGCTACGGCCTCGCTGCCATCGGCCCCGCCATTGGTGTGGGTATCGTTGTTGGCAAGACCATCGAGGGCGTTGCACGTCAGCCCGAATTGGCTGGCCGCCTCCAGGTTCTGATGTGGATCGGTATCGCGTTCACCGAGGCCCTCGCGTTCGTGGGCATCGGCACCGCGTTCATGTTCGGCTACTAATTTTCGCATCTGCAACTTATTGAGAGGAGGCAGCGATGATCAACACAATCGTTGTTGCTGCTGAGGACGCAGCGCCTAACCCGCTGCTCCCCGCGACGTATGACATTGTCTGGTCGGCGGTTGTATTCGTCATCCTGCTGATCGCTTTCTGGAAGGTATTCCTTCCGAAGATGCAGGCGATGCTAGACGCCCGCGCTGAGGCGATCGAGGGCAACATCGCGAAAGCAGATGAGGCTCAGGCTAAGGCAGAGGCAGCGTTGCAGGAGTACACTGCGCAGCTGGCGAGTGCTCGCCAGGAGGCCGGTGAGATCCGTGACTCGGCCCGCGCTGACGCAGGAAAGATCGTGGCGAAGGCCAAAGAGGATGCGACGGTCGAACAGGCGCGCATCACTCAGGCAGCTCACGCTCAGATCGAAGCCGAGCGTCAGAGCGCGGTGGTGTCACTCCGTAAGGACGTGGGATCACTCGCCATTGACCTCGCCTCGGGCGTCGTAGGTGAGAGCCTCTCGGACGATCAGAAAGCATCGGCGCTCGTCGATCGCTTCCTTGAGGATCTCGAGAGCTCCGAGAAAGCGGCGAAGTAATGGGTAGCGCGTCTCGCGAGGCACTCAACCAGGCGAAAAGTACACTGAGCGACTCGCTCGGCGCATCGACTGGCGGGGAAGTGCTGTCGGCGTCAGCCCAGCTGTCCGCTTCGCCTGCGCTGGCAAGTGCGCTGGGTGATCCCGCTGCGGACGTGGCCGCGAAGACTCAGCTTGTTAATCGGGTGTTCGCTTCAGCTTCGGCAGACGCGCGCTCACTGCTGGCCGCCGCAGCATCAGGCCGCTGGTCAAACCAAGCGGAGTTCATTGAGGGTGTCGAAGAGCTCGGGCTGCGCGCCGAGGCGATCGCCAACACTGACCTTCCCGGTGAGCTCTTGGCCGTCGCTGACCTTGTGCGTCGGAACCATGATCTGGAACTGACACTCAGCAGCAAGCTCGGTGCAGCCGAAGGCAAGGCAGCGCTCGTGCGTCGCCTCCTTGAGGGCAAGATCTCGGCTTCTGCGCTCACGGTCGTTGCGCACCTGGCGTCGAACCAGCGGGGGCGTCGACTCGATGCGAGCCTGCGTGAGTCGGCGAGAGTCGCAGCAGACCAGCGCGGTAGCGAGCTGGCGACGGTCACCGTCGCAGCACCTCTGGCTTCCGGGCAGCAGGAACGTCTCGCACGAATGCTCGAAAAATCCGCTGGACGGAACGTATTGATCACTACGGTGGTTGATCCTGACCTCATCGGCGGCGTCCGTATTCAGATTGCCGACGACATCATCGACGGCAGCGTCCGGGCACGCCTGGACGACCTCCGACTGCAGCTGGCAGCTTAGAGCACTATTTTACCCGGGGGCCAGTTCTCCGGAACAGACAGAGGAAACGAAATGGCAGAACTCTCAATCAGCCCGGACGAGATCCGCGACGCGCTGAAGGACTTCGCGTCGTCGTACGAGCCGGCTCAGGCTGACAAGACCGAAGTCGGCACCGTCGTAGACGCGGCCGACGGCATTGCACACGTCGAGGGACTCCCCGGCGTGATGGCAAACGAGCTGGTGCGCTTCGCAGATGGCACCCTGGGCCTCGCCCAGAACCTGGAAGAGAACGAGATCGGTGTCGTCGTGCTCGGCGAATTCACCGGCATCGAGGAGGGGCAGCAGGTCACCCGTACGGGTGAGGTGCTGTCGGTACCCGTGGGCGAGGGATACCTCGGTCGCGTGGTCGACCCGCTTGGCAAACCGATCGACGGACTGGGTGAAATCACCGGTCTAGAAGGCCGCCGCGCTCTCGAGCTCCAGGCACCAGGCGTCATGCAGCGTAAGTCGGTTCACGAGCCGCTGCAGACCGGCATGAAGGCGATCGACGCGATGATCCCCGTTGGCCGCGGCCAGCGTCAGCTGATCATTGGCGACCGTCAGACCGGTAAGACCGCGCTCGCGATCGACACGATCATTAACCAGAAGTCGAACTGGGAATCAGGCGACACGTCCAAACAGGTGCGTTGCATCTACGTGGCAATTGGGCAGAAAGGCTCGACCATTGCTTCGGTGAAAGGTGCACTCGAGGACGCTGGTGCGATGGAGTACACCACCATCGTCGCAGCACCCGCGTCTGACCCGGCCGGCTTCAAGTATCTGGCTCCGTACACCGGCTCGGCCATCGGCCAGCACTGGATGTACGACAGCAAGCACGTACTCATCATCTTTGATGACCTGTCGAAGCAGGCAGAGGCGTACCGTGCCGTGTCACTCTTGCTGCGTCGCCCACCGGGCCGTGAAGCATACCCCGGTGACGTGTTCTACCTGCACTCCCGTCTGCTTGAGCGTTGTGCGAAGCTCTCGGATGAGCTCGGTGCTGGCTCGATGACCGGTCTGCCAATCATCGAGACCAAGGCAAACGACGTCTCGGCGTACATTCCAACCAACGTGATTTCGATCACCGACGGTCAGATCTTCCTCCAGTCCGACCTCTTCAACTCGAACCAGCGCCCAGCTGTTGACGTGGGTATCTCGGTTTCGCGTGTGGGTGGCGACGCTCAGGTGAAGTCGATTAAGAAGGTCTCGGGAACGCTCAAGCTTGAGCTTGCGCAGTACCGTGCGCTCGAGGCATTCGCGATGTTCGCGTCGGACCTCGATGCGGCAAGCCGTCGTCAGCTCGAGCGTGGCGCGCGCCTCACCGAGCTGCTGAAGCAGCCGCAGTACACGCCGTACCCGGTTGAGGAGCAGACAGTTTCGATTTGGGCGGGTACCAAAGGCTTCCTGGACGACGTCCCGGTCGAAGACATTCTCCGCTTTGAGCGAGAGCTGCTCGACTACCTGGGCCGTAACTCTGAGGCACTGAACACGCTTCGCGAGACGAATGTGCTCGACGACGACACCGTCGCAGAGCTCACGACTCACATCGAGAAGTTCAAGCTCGAGTTCCGCACCTCAGCAGGCGAAACACTGGCTGAGCAGTTCGAGGAGCTGCCCGAGGCAGAGATCCAGCAGGAGCAGTTGGTCGTCAAGAAGTAGTGACTTCCCGGCGGGCTCACTCCCGCCGGGTTTCACACTTGACCAGCCAGCGCCGAACAGTACAGGAGAGACATGGGAGCGCAAGTTCGCGTCTACCGGCAGAAGATCCGTTCTGCTCAGACGACCAAGAAAGTCACTCGCGCGATGGAGCTCATCGCGGCCTCTCGCATTCAGAAAGCGAAAGCTCGAGTAGCGGCCTCGACGCCCTACGCGAATGCGATCACCCGGGCAGTGACGGGCGTCGCCGTGCACTCAAACACGGACCACCCGCTGTTGACCGAGGCCGAGACCGTCCAGCGTGCTGCAGTCGTGATCTTTACGTCGGACCGCGGCCTCGCAGGTGCGTTCAACTCGCAGGTGCTTCGGGAAGCGGAGGAGCTCACTGAGCTGCTGCGTTCCGAAGGGAAAGAGGTCTCCTACTACCTGATCGGGCGTAAGGCGCAGGGCTACTTTTCCTTCCGACGTCGCCCGGCCGAGCGCATCTGGACCGGCGACACGGAAACCCCCGTGTTCAAGACGGCAAAAGAGATTAGCGACTCGCTGATTGAGGCGTTCTCACGTCCCGAAGATGAGGGTGGGGTGCAAGAGATTCACCTCGTGTTCAACCGTCTCATTAGCATGGTGACGCAGCTGCCGCAGGTTCGTCGCCTGCTGCCACTGGAGATCGTCGAAGGCGCGGCCGATGAGAAAGATATCGAGCCGCTCTACGAGTTCGAGCCTGACGCTGACTCAGTGCTCGATCAGCTGCTGCCCGACTACATCGAGTCGCGTATCTTCAACGCCATGCTTGAGTCTGCTGCTGCCAAGCACGCCGCCACTCAGAAGGCTATGAAGTCGGCAAGCGATAATGCTGACACGCTGATTCACGACTACACCCGTCTCGCAAACAACGCACGACAAGCCGAGATTACCCAGCAGATTTCCGAGATTGTGGGCGGCGCCGACGCGCTGTCCGGCTAAACCCAAGCACGAAGAGAGAGAAACATGACCGAAACCGTCGCAGTGGCGACTGAGGGCCAGGTAGTTGGGCGGATCGCTCGCGTAACCGGTCCAGTCGTCGACATCGAATTTCCTCACGACGCCATCCCCTCCATCTACAACGCGCTGAAGACCACCGTCGACCTCGGTGAGGGCTCTGAGCCGTTCACCATCGTTCTCGAGGTTGCACAGCACCTCGGTGACAATCTGGTGCGCGCCATCGCCCTGAAGCCAACGGACGGCCTCGTTCGCGGCCAGAACGTCATCGACACGGGCGGCCCCATCACGGTGCCGGTCGGCGATGTGACCAAGGGCAAGGTCTTCAACGTGACCGGCGATGTGCTCAATCTCCCCGACGGCGAGACTATTGAGGTCAACGAGCGTTGGGGCATCCACCGCGTACCCCCGGCATTCGATCAGCTGGAGTCAAAGACTCAGCTCTTTGAGACCGGCATCAAGGTCATCGACCTCCTCACCCCCTACGTTCAGGGCGGCAAGATTGGCCTCTTCGGCGGTGCGGGTGTCGGCAAGACCGTGCTAATCCAGGAGATGATCCAGCGTGTTGCGCAGGATCACGGCGGTGTGTCAGTGTTCGCCGGTGTTGGTGAGCGCACCCGTGAGGGGAACGACCTGATCCACGAGATGGACGAGGCCGGCGTCTTCGACAAGACTGCACTGGTGTTCGGCCAGATGGATGAGCCGCCCGGCACCCGTCTGCGCGTCGCACTCTCCGCACTGACCATGGCAGAGTACTTCCGTGACGTGCAGAAGCAGGACGTGCTGCTCTTCATTGACAACATCTTCCGCTTCACGCAGGCCGGTTCAGAGGTGTCGACGCTCCTCGGCCGTATGCCATCCGCTGTGGGCTACCAGCCGAACCTCGCTGACGAGATGGGTGTGCTCCAGGAGCGCATCACCTCGACCCGCGGTCACTCCATTACCTCGCTGCAGGCCATCTACGTGCCTGCGGACGACTACACCGACCCGGCCCCCGCGACGACGTTCGCGCACCTTGACGCAACCACCGAGCTCTCACGTGAGATCGCTTCGCAGGGACTCTACCCGGCCGTGGACCCGCTGACCTCATCGTCGCGTATTCTTGACCCGCGTTACTTGGGTGAGGATCACTACCGCGTCGCGACCTCGGTCAAGCAGATCCTCCAGAAGAACAAGGAGCTGCAGGAGATCATCGCGATCCTCGGTGTTGACGAGCTTTCTGAGGAAGACAAGATCACGGTGAACCGTGCTCGTCGCATCCAGCAGTTCCTCTCGCAGAACACTTACATGGCGAAGAAGTTCACCGGTGTCGAGGGTTCGACCGTTCCGCTCAAGGAGACGATCGAGTCGTTTGATGCGATCGCCAAGGGTGAATTCGACCACGTCGCCGAGCAGGCATTCTTCAACGTTGGCGGCATCGCGGACGTTGAAGAGAAGTGGGCTCAGATCCAGAAGGAGAACTCCTAGATCATGGCCACACTCACTGTCAGCGTCGTCTCAGCTGAGCGCGAAGTCTGGTCCGGCCCTGCCGCCCAGGTCGTCGCCAAGACGGTCGAGGGTGAGATCGGTATCCTCGCCGGCCACCAGCCGCTGCTCGCGATCCTCGCCCAGGGTGAGGTCCGGGTAACGACTGAGTCGGGCGAAAAGATTACGGTAGATGCTGAGGATGGGTTCCTCTCCGTTGACTCGAATACGGTCACTATCGTTTCAGGTACGGCTGCGATCACTCAGTGACCATCGCCGTGCTCGGCAGTGCGAACATCGATCTCGTTGTTCGCACTGACCGGCTGCCTGGCCCAGGCGAAACGATATTCGGCTCCGCGTTCACGACGGTGCCCGGCGGCAAAGGTGTGAACCAGGCCGTCGCGGCACAGCGTGCAGGCGGGGCCGTTCGCTTTGTCGGAGCCGTAGGCTCTGATTCGTTTGGGGCTCAGCTTCGCGGCGCACTCGCGTACGAGGGGATAGATACCGCAGCGCTCCAGCAGTTCGAAGGTGAGAGCGGTACCGCGCACATCACGGTGCAAGACTCTGGTGAGAATTCCATCATCGTCGTACCGGGAGCAAACGGAAAGCTCCTCCACCTGACCGAGCAGGCGCGCGAATCGATCATCGGTGCGTCGGCGCTCGTGATGCAGTTCGAGCTGCCGCAAGAAGTGCTGCGTGAGGGAGCCCAGCTCGCGCGGGAGCAAGGCATTATGACGGTGCTCACTCCGGCCCCTGTGCTTGAGCCACTGCCGGGGCTTCTGGAATTGATGGATGTGCTCGTGCCGAATCAGCACGAGGTGACGCTGCTCTCGGGGATCGACGACGTGGACGAGGCGACCCGTTCGCTCAGCCGTGGACGCACCGTGATCACAACGCTCGGAACTGATGGTGCGCTTGTGGCGCGTGATGGGGAGCTCGTCGGGCGTATCCCTGCACGGCGCGTGGACGCAGTGGACACGACTTCAGCTGGCGACACGTTCGTCGGCGTCTTTATCGCGTGCCTCGATCGCGATATTGACCTTGAGACCTCGCTGCGCTGGGCCACTGTCGCCTCCTCCATTGGTGTGACCCGTGCTGGTGCAACGAGTTCCATGCCCATGTGGGCAGAAATTGAAGCCGTCGGCCTCGACTACTAACTTCACGGGAGACCCGAAACGTGCTGGTGTTGCTACCTCCTTCAGAGACGAAAGTTCCCGGTGGCGAGGGTCTGTTTGATCCTGATGTGCTGACTCATGGCGCAGCGCTTTCGGGTGCCCGGGCCCGCGTACGCACGGCATTGGAGTCCATCAGCCGCGACGAGGCTGCAGCTACTCGGGCTCTCGGAGTCGGGGTGAAGTCGCGGAGCGAGATCGCGCACAATTTGCGTCTCACAGATTCAGGAGTGCGGCCCGCCATTGAGCGCTACACCGGTGTGCTCTACGACGCTCTCGATGCGCCGACTCTTCCTCCGCATGCGCGCGGGTGGGTGGACCGACATGTTCAAGTGCAGTCCGCCCTCTTTGGTCTGATCGGCGCGGCTGAGCGTATCCCTGCATATCGGCTCTCCGCGGGGTCTCGTCTGTCGTCACTGGGGCAGAGCCTGAAATCTGTGTGGCGAGACGCCCACGCCGCGATTGACTGGGACGAGACCGAATTTGTCCTCGATCTCCGGTCTCAGGCCTACGCTGAGCTCGCACCGCTCACGCTTGAGGGTCGGCGATCCCTCCATGTTGTCCAGCGCACCGAAGACGGCAGCACCCGCGCATTGAACCACTTCAATAAGCTCGCCAAGGGGGACCTGGTTCGCAGGCTTGCCCTATCGGGTGCCGGTATTTCGAGCCCGGACGAATTTCGCGAGTGGTCAGCGACTGAAGGCATCGAGATCGCTGGGGGGCCGAGTGCGACAGAATTCACCCTCGTCACACAGCTCGGAGTACCGAGTATTGCCGCAGACCGTTTCAGTCCCGTGGACGCGGCGGGGTAGGATATTTCAGTGTCCACAAGAGGAACCCGATGACCGCTCGCGGGGAGAACGCTGTCCGCAAGCGTATCCGGTACCGCGACGACGTAAATCTTGAGATCGAGATCTCGTGGTTTGGGCATTCCGACGTTGGGCATCGTCGTGAGAATAATCAGGACAGTTATGTCGCAATCCCACCACTGTTTGCGGTCGCCGACGGCATGGGCGGCCACACGGCCGGTGAAGTAGCCTCCGCTGCGGTTGTTCGTCGGCTCGCTGAGCTCGGCGGAGGCCACTCGGTTTCCGAATCAGACATCACCAGTGCCCTCGGTGACGCGGTCGACGACATTGAGCTGGACGTCGGAGAGACCGAGCTTGGAGCTGGCACTACCGTGTCGGGCGTGAGCGTCGGTGCCTGTGCCGAAGAACCCACGTGGAACGTCTTCAACATTGGTGACTCGAGGGTGTACCAGTACTTCAAGGGCGCCCTCAGTCAGGTCACGGTCGACCACTCGGTGGTGCAACACCTCATTGATACTGGTGCGATCACACGCGAGGAAGCCGAAGTGCACCCGCACGCAAACGTCATCACCCGTGCGGTCGGTTTCAACGAAGAACCGGTGCCCGACTTCACCGCTCTTGCCCTGATCCCGGGCCAACGACTGCTGATCTGCTCAGACGGGCTCACGAAAGAGCTCACCGATATCGGCATTCAGCACTTTCTTGCCACGACAAAATCTGCGGAAGAAGCCGCCAGAATGCTCGTGCAGCAGGCGCTCGATAACGCTGGCCGCGACAACGTCACGGTCATCGTCATCGACGTGCACTCCGTCGGCGATGTCCGCGACACAGGAAACCTCGACAGCGTCGGCATTGACCTCGACGAGGAGTTCACCGAAGACGTCCCGCCCCCCGTAAGCGCCGCAGCTATGGGCACCCAGTGGGAGGAACGGGACGAGGCGGAGTAAACGTTAGGCTGACTCCGCCGCGAGCGCCTCGTCGATGACGCTTACGACGTCAGCAATGAGCTCATCGGTCATCTTGAGGGAAGGCAAGAAGCGGATCACATTCGCGTACGCGCCCGAGCTGAGCAGCAGAACACCCTGCTGTGCGGCGTAGTTGATCACGCGGCTTACGAGCTCGGGGTTGTAATCGAGCGACCCGGGCTTCACGAACTCGATGGCCAGCATCGCGCCCTTGCCCCGCACCTCAGCAACCGAGTCATATTTTGCTTCGAGCGTCTTCAGCGCAGCTGTGAACGTGGCTTCAATGCGTTGAGCTTCGGCCAGCAAGTCATGGCCTTCAATCTGCTCGAACACGGCGACGGCCGCGGCACAGGAGACCGGGTTTCCGCCGAACGTGCCGCCGAGACCTCCGGGCTGAGACGCATCCATAATCTCGGCGCGCCCCGTAATGCCCGCGAGCGGCAGACCGCCAGCGATCCCCTTTGCTGACAGCACAATGTCGGGCTCGACACCGAAGTGCTCGATGGAGAAGTAGGTGCCGGTGCGGGCCATTCCAGCCTGCACTTCATCCGCGATGAACACGATGCCGTTTTCGCGGCACCATGCTGCGAGTGCCGGTAGGTACCCGTCGGCGGGAACGATAAAGCCGCCCTCACCCTGGATGGGTTCGACGACGAGGCACGCGAGATCCTGCGCCCCGGCCACCTTTTCAAGGTACGAGATAGTGCGCGCCGCGGCATCAGCCCCGCTCAATCCATCGCGGAGTGGGTACGAGTTCGGAGCCTTGGTGATATCGCTGGCGCGGGGGCCATAGCCCGCTGCGTAGGGGGCTGCCTTATAGTTCATACTCGAGGTGAGCATGGTGCGGCCGTGGTACGCGTGCTCCAGGACCGCGACGCCGGGGCGCCCGGTGTACTTGCGTGCGATCTTGACGCCGTTCTCTACGGCCTCCGCACCCGAGTTCATCAGCAGCGTCTTGTACGGAGCCGCGGCGGTCGAACCAGGGATGTGCTTCGCGAGGTGCTCGGCAACCTGCACATACGGCTCATACGGCGTCATCGTGAAGAGCGTGTGTGTCACTTTTTGCAGCTGCTCCGTGGCTGCGGCCACGACGGCGTCGTCAGTATGTCCGATCGTCATCACACCGATGCCACCACACACATCAATGATGTGGTTGCCGTCGACATCGACGACCACTGAATCGTGCGCACGATCGATATACACGGGCAGCACTGAGTGCACGCCCGGCGGAACGACCGCTTGGCGTCGTTCGTGCAGCTCCCGTGAGCGAGGTCCTGGAATCTCAGTGAGAACCTTGCGCTGCTGGGGGATGCTAACTTCAGTGATTGTGGCTTGACTCATGTGCTCCAGCTTACTCCTGGTGCCCGAGTGCTGGCCTCATCCGGGTAGGTCCATACACTGGAGCCATGCGAGATGAACACGTATTCGAAGCCAGCGTCGAGTGGCAGGGAAACCGCGGCACCGGCACGAGCGGGTACCGCGAGTACGGCAGGCAGCTGACCGTCTCGGGCGAAGCCAAACACGACATTGAGGCTTCAGCCGCCAAGGTATTCCACGGCGACAAGGATCGGTGGAACCCTGAGGAACTTCTCATCGCTGCGCTCGCTCAGTGCCACATGCTCTCGTACCTGCACATGGCCGTGCGTGCGGGGGTGGTCGTGACGGGCTACACCGACACTGCGGTGGGGACCATGCGCCAAGAGGGGCTCGGTGGTGCGTTCACCGAGGTGACACTCAGGCCGCGAGTCACGGTCGCAGACGCATCGATGATGGAAGCAGCTCGTGCGGCCCATGCGGATGCGAGGGACGCATGCTTTATTGCGAACTCCGTGAACTTCCCGGTGCGCCACGAACCCCAAGTGTCCGTTGAGGCCGAGTAACGAGGCTGGAGCGCGACGCACGGGCGTGAGGTGGTGCTGTAATACGGACGGCGGTGTCGCCGATCTCTCCTAGAATGGAACCCATGTCATTGGACTCCCAAACTGAGCGCTCTTCGTTCTTCATCACCACGCCTATCTTCTATGTGAATGACGCCCCCCATATCGGGCACGCCTACACGGAGGTGGCGACTGACGTGCTGGCGCGGTGGCATCGCCAGGCCGGCGACGACACCTGGTTCCTCACTGGTACCGACGAGCACGGGCAGAAGATCCTGCGCACGGCAACAGCCAATGGCGCACACCCCAAGGAGTGGGCTGATCGTCTCGTTGAGCGATCCTGGAAGCCGCTGCTTGACCTCATCGACATCTCGAACGATGACTTCATCCGTACCACCGAGCCGAGACACGAAGAGGGCGTCGCAACATTCCTGCAGCACCTCTTTGATGAGGGACACGTCTACGCTGGCGAGTTCGAAGCACTCTACTGCGTGGGCTGCGAAGAATTTAAGCCCAAGAACGAGATCATCGACGGTGAGGGCGCATTCGAGGGCGAGAAAGTGTGCGCCATCCATTCGAAGCCACTTGAACTGCTGCAAGAGCGCAACTACTTCTTCAAGATGAGTGCGTTCCAGGAGCGCCTACTGGCCCTCTACGAGGAGCGCCCGGACTTTGTGCAGCCGTCGAGCGCACGCAACGAAGTGATTGCGTTTGTGCAGCAGGGACTCGAAGATCTCTCGATTTCCCGTACCTCGTTCGACTGGGGCGTGCCGATTCCGTGGGATGAGGCACACGTGACCTACGTGTGGTTCGATGCGCTCCTCAACTACGTCACGGCCACCGGCTATGGCAAGGATCCCGAGCAGTTTGCGCGCCGCTGGCCGGGCGTGCACATCGTCGGCAAAGACATTCTGCGCTTCCACGCAGTGATTTGGCCTGCCATGCTGATGGCCGCCGGCATCGAGGTGCCCAAGCATGTGTTCGCGCACGGCTGGCTGCTCGTTGGCGGCGAAAAGATGTCGAAGTCGAAGCTCACCGGCATCGCCCCGAACGAGATCACTGACACGTTCGGGTCTGACGCGTTCCGCTACTACTTCATGCGCACGGTGTCGTTCGGACACGACGGATCGTTCAGCTGGGAGGACCTCGCCGCGCGCTACCAGGCGGAACTCGCGAACGGTTTCGGCAACCTCGCGAGTCGCGTGCTGGCAATGAACAACAAATACTTTGAGGGGCGTGTGCCAGCTCCGAGCGCGGTGACGGACTCTGATGTCGCGATTCAGGATCTCGCGGCGAGTGCAGCATCTCGCGCGGATGCCTACATTGAAAAGTTTGCGGTCCATGACGCCATCGCGGCTATTTGGGAGCTGGTCGATGCCCTGAACGGCTACATCACCGAGCAACAGCCCTGGGTACTGGCGAAAGATCCTGCGCAGCGGGATCGTCTCGCGACTGTGCTCTACACCGCGACAGAGGGCCTGCGCGCACTCGCAGAGCTGCTGTCACCCGTGCTCCCGCAGGCAACCGCAAAGCTCTGGGTGGCGCTCGGTGCGGAAACCACTCTTGGTGCGTTGACTGCGCAACCGATTCGTGAGGCAGGATCCTGGGGGCGCTTGCAGCCCGACACTGAGTTGCAGCCGCTCGCAGTACTGTTCCCGCGCGTAGAGACCGACGGCGCTGACGGTGCAGGCGAGGCCGGAAAGTGAGCGCAGCGGTGCCCGGGGGGCACCTACGCTCACGCGAGGCGGAGCCCGGTCGAGATCTCAACCGGCCGCCGGCCCCCGAACCGTTGTTCGTACCGGTGTACGACAACCACACGCACCTCGAATTTGAAGACGGATTCGAGCAGCTCTCCCCAGAGGAGTCACTCACGCACGCGGAAGCGGTCGGGGTGAAAGGGGTCGTCCAAGTGGGCATTGACCTCGAGACCAGCCGGTGGAGTGCTGCGCTCGCCGCAGCGGATGCGCGCGTGCTTGCGGCGATCGCGCTGCATCCGAATGAGGCCCCAAAGCTTGCCGAGCAGGGGCTTCTCAGCGAGCACCTCTCAGAGATTTCGCGACTTGCCTCGGAGCCGCGAGTGCGTGCCGTCGGCGAGACCGGGCTCGATTTCTTCCGCACCGGCGAGGACGGGCGAGACGCCCAGTTCGAATCGTTCGAAACACACATCGAGATTGCAAAAGCGAACGGGCTCGCCCTGCAGATTCATGACCGAAATGCGCACGACGCGGTGGTCGAGACCCTGCGCCGTGTTGGTGCTCCAGAGCGCACGGTCTTCCACTGCTTCTCAGGGGATGCGGCGCTCGCCAAGATTTGCGCCGAGCACGGCTGGTACATGTCATTCGCTGGTCCGGTGACGTTCAAGAACGCCCCGACCCTCCGAGACGCGCTCGCCGCTGCACCGCTCGACCGGATTCTTGTCGAGACTGATGCGCCGTTCCTGACGCCCGACCCGTACCGCGGGCGCCCGAATGCGCCGTATCTCATGCCGCACACGGTGCGGCGGATGGCGGAGACGCTCAGCCTGCCCGTGGACGAATTGTGCGCGCATCTCTCCGCCAACACGGAACGCGTGTACGGCAGCTGGGACGTTGAGAGCCTGGACGTAGCGTGAGTCACGCGGAGCCGGTTGCTGCCCTGCTCGGGCCACGCGAAGTGCGTGCGCTCGCGGAACGACTCGGTGTCTCGCCG
Source organism: Leucobacter sp. (assembly GCA_052090925.1). GTDB lineage: Bacteria > Actinomycetota > Actinomycetes > Actinomycetales > Microbacteriaceae > Leucobacter. Next base: position 63,348 of record JBQDBM010000013.1, read on the forward strand.
ACCAAGAAGCTTGGGCAAAACTTTGTCATTGACCCGAACACCGTACGCAAGATCGTGCGCATCGCGGGGGTCACCACTGACGACCGGGTGATTGAGGTCGGTCCAGGTCTTGGATCGCTGACGCTTGGTTTGACGGAGACGGGCGCGGAGGTGACCGCCGTCGAGATCGATAAGCGTTTGGCTGCTGAGCTGCCACACACCGCTCGAACCATGCAGCCTGAGATCTTTGCCGATGCGGAGCGGCCGCGGCTGCGTGTGATCCAGAGTGACGCACTCGCGCTCACCGCGCAAGACATCGCGAGTGAACCAACGCTCCTCGTTGCGAACCTTCCGTATAACGTGTCAGTGCCTATCTTGATGCATCTGTTGGAGCTGCTGCCCTCACTGCGTGCGGGGGTAGTCATGGTGCAGGCCGAAGTGGGGCACCGGGTCGCGTCGCCACCCGGGTCGCGGGAGTACGGGTCGCCGAGCGCGAAAGCTGCCTGGTACGGCGAGTGGGCACTCGCGGGGGCGGTGAGTCGCAAGATCTTCTGGCCGGTTCCGGGGGTGGACTCCGTGCTCGTCTCGTATGAACGACGTGAGACACCTCGCGGTAGCGAGGCCGAACGCGACGCGACATTTGCGCTCGTGAATGCCGCGTTTGCCCAGCGACGGAAGATGCTGCGCCAGGCGCTACAGCCAGTTCTTGGTCCCACTGCTCAGACGGCCGACGTGCTTGAGAAAGCGGGTATTGATCCGACCTCACGCGCCGAACAGCTCTCGATTGCGGACTACCTGGCGGTAGCACGTGCAGCGAGGCTCGAAGCCTGAGGACTGCAATTTTCTGGCTACTCCCGAGTGCGCTAGCGTTGTCATATGCAGACGAATGGGCCACGGTCGGTCACGGTGCGCGCACCGGGGAAGATCAACGTGTTCTTTCGTGTGGGCGCTCTGCAAGACGATGGCTATCACGATGTGGCCTCGCTCTACCAGGCGGTCTCTCTCTACGAAGAGGTCACCGCGGTCGTTGCTGACGACCTCTCCCTGCGGTTCACCGGTCCGATCGATTCAAGTGCACTGCCACTCGATGACAGTAATCTGGCGTTGCGAGCCGCACAGCTGCTCGCTGCCCACACCGGGTATCGCGGCGGAGTGAAGCTCACCGTGCACAAGCGGGTACCGATTGCTGGTGGCATGGGAGGCGGCTCCGCAGACGCTGCTGCGACGCTCGTCGCGTGCGATGATCTGTGGGAGACCGGGATCGGTCGGGCGGGTCTCCTACCGCTCGCCGCGGAGCTCGGAGCTGACGTACCGTTCGCTCTCGAAGGTGGCACCGCGGTTGGGACGGGGCGCGGCGACGAACTGAGCGCCGCTCTCGCCAAAGGAACGTTCCACTGGGTGCTGGCGCTCTCCGAAAGCAAACTGTCCACTCCGCAGGTGTACGGGACGCTCGATCAGCATCGCAGCGATCACCTAGGTGATCTTGGTCCACAGCCCGAGCAGGTCAAAGTGGACACGGCGGTACTGCAAGCCGTGCGGGTCGGCGATGCCGGATCCCTCGCGGAAGCAATGCACAACGATTTGCAAGCAGCCGCACTTCGTCTCGCGCCCGACCTCACCGAACTGTTGGAGTTGGGGGAGTGTCGGGGCGCCCTCGCGGGAATTGTCTCGGGGTCAGGCCCCACTGTCGCCTTTCTCGTACGCGGGTCACAAGAGGCCGCCGAGTTGCACGGGGTCTTGAGGCGTTCGGGTGTGAAATCACTCGTCGTGACCGGGCCGGTCCCCGGCGCACGAGTGGTCGACAGCGCCAGCTAGAAAGATTTTGTGCAGCCCGTGGAATAACCCACGGAGTGCGCCGGTTGCATCCAATATGAGTGAAACGATTCGCGTTGATATCTGGTCCGACATCGCATGCCCCTGGTGCTATATCGGTAAGCACCGCTTCGAAGCAGGTATTGCGGAGTTTGCAAAGAACAACCCCGATATCGAGTTTGAAGTCGAGAATCACAGCTATGAACTCGCCCCTGATACCCCAGAGGCATTCGAGGGCAGCGAGATCGAGTTTCTGACGAAGCATAAGGGAATGCCGCGTGAGCAGGTCGAGGAAATGCTGGGCCAAATGACCACGCTCGCCGCCAGCGAAGGACTTGAGTTCAACTTCGATCGCGTGCGACACATCAACACTGGTCGTGTGCACCGTGTGCTCCACTTGGCAAAGTCCCAGGGGTTACAGGCTGAACTGCAAGAGCGCCTCTTCCGCGCCTACTTCGGTGAGGGGCGTGAACTGGCCGACCTTGAGACGCTCACCGAACTCGGCGAAGAGGTCGGGCTTGACTCCGAAGAAGTCCGCGACGCTTACGTTGACGAAGACTTGGGGGAGGCGGTTGAAGCAGATATTGCTCGCGCCCGCATGCTCGGGGTCAACGGCGTACCGTTCTTCTTGATCGATGAAAAGTACGGTGTATCCGGAGCGCAGACGGCGGACGCATTTGCTGGTGCATTCGACCAGGTTCTCGAACTGCGACAGACTGAAGGTGCACAGTGAGTGGAGTGAACGTGGGTAAGCATATGCATACAGTCGGATCTGAAGTCACGACCGATGAAGGGCCAGATGCAGGCGGTGGCGTCGCGGCTGCGGCGTCGGCCGAAACCGTGGAGATCCTGAATCTCTTGAACGGTGAAGAGTCGGGTGGCGCCTGCTGCGGGGACGGCAGCTGCAGCGTCTAGACTTGGTGGTCTATGGCGCATTTACTGGGGGCTGAGTCCCTCCATCTCGAGGTTCCTACGAAAGTCGTCTTCGACTCGGTCACCATCGGCGTTGCCGAGGGCGATCGCATCGGCATAGTCGGGCGTAACGGCGACGGCAAGTCGAGTCTCTTGATGATGCTCGCGGGCCTGCGTGAACCAGACGGTGGTCAGGTCACCATGCGCGGTGGCACCACTATCGGTGTGCTGGATCAGGCCGATGTCTTCGACGCGGGAGAGACCGTCGGTAACCTCATCGTCGGCGATCGCCCCGAGTATGAATGGGCGGGTGATTCCCGCACACGCGACGTCATTGCTGGGCTCGTTGGTGATTTGCGTTGGGACGCTCCGCTTGACTCGCTCTCGGGAGGTCAGCGGCGGCGCGTGGCACTCGCGCGGGTGCTCGTCGGGGACTGGGATGTCTTGGCGCTCGACGAGCCCACGAACCACCTCGACGTAGAAGCGATCGCCTGGCTGGCAGATCACCTGAAGCGGCGCTGGCCATCACACCAGGGGGCTCTGCTCGTCGTGACGCACGACCGCTGGTTCCTCGACGCCGTTTGTACCGCTACGTGGGAGGTCCACGACCGCATCGTTGAGCCGTTCGAGGGCGGGTACGCCGCATACATTCTGCAGCGAGTTGAGCGTGACCGGCAGTCCGCCGCCGTCGAGCAGAAGCGACAGAACCTGGCTCGGAAAGAACTGGCATGGCTGCGGCGCGGCGCCCCGGCCCGCACGGCGAAGCCGAAGTTTCGTATCGACGCCGCGAACGAGCTTATCGCCGACGTTCCCGAGGTGCGTGACAAGGTATCACTGCAGTCAATGGCGGTGCAGCGGCTCGGAAAAGAAGTCGTCAACATTCTGGACGCCGGGGTCTCCTATGAAGACCCAGTTACCGGTGACGCGAACGTCGTGCTGCAAGATATCGAGTGGCTGCTCGCTCCCGGCGAGCGCACCGGCATTTTGGGTGTCAATGGGGCGGGGAAGTCGACGCTGCTCGGGCTGATTTCGGGAGACGTGGAGCCCACCAGTGGCCGTGTGAAACGCGGCAAGACCGTGCACGTGGCGACGCTGACCCAGCGACTGGATGAGCTTGAAGACCACCTCCACGAGCCCGTGCGTGTGGTGATTGGTCGACTCCGCACCAGCTTTACTGTTGGTTCAGGATCGAAAGCGCAGGAGCTGACACCGGGGCAACTGCTTGAACGCATGGGGTTCACGAGCGCGCAGCTCTCGACGCCCGTGAAAGATCTTTCGGGTGGGCAGAAGCGCAGATTGCAGCTCCTCCTCATCTTGCTCGACCAACCCAACGTGCTGATTCTTGATGAACCGAGCACTCCGATAGGGCATTTGGTTCGGACACCTTCATCATATCGCTGTA
>JBQDBM010000014.1:0-6413 GCA_052090925.1 Leucobacter sp.
GTTCCGACACTCTTGTCGGTGTGGGTGCGAGCCCGCCCCCGCCGTGCGGTCAAATCTGCGGTCGCCTCGGCCGCCACTGACGCTGCGTCGGCAGCTGTGGTCCATGCCTCTGCGAGCGACGACCCATCAGCAACCCCGCTAGAGAGCGATGCCGCAAATGGGATCAGTGCATCGACAAGGGTTTTGTCGCCGACTTCAGCGCCACCGGCCTTCAGGATCGCGTCGCGTGCGGCGCCCACGGCCTCCGCCACGGCATACCGGTCGGGGCGAACTTCATCGCCCAAACGTGTGCCGGCTGCAACGAGAGCCGCGCCCCACAGTGCGCCCGAGGTGCCGCCGGCTTTGTCGGCCCACGCCTCGCCCGCACGAGTCAGTACGGTGCCTGCGCCGGCGCTCTGGTCGGTCGCTTTCTTCGCGGCGAGCGCCGCGGCCACCGTGCCACGCTGCATGCCGATGCCGTGGTCACCGTCACCGGCGACCGCATCGAGACGGCCGAGCTCATCAGCCTCGCGATCGACGACGTCGCGGATCGCTTCAACTGCGGCGAGCATTGTCGCAGCCACCGCGACCGACTCGGCGGAAGCTTCGGGAACGCTGGCGGGCTCGGCACTTTTGGCAGCCTCGTCAATGTCGTCGACATACGCCTCGCCGGTGGGTGCATCGAGTGTGCCCTTGCGGTAGGCGGGTGTGTAGCTTGGTGAGACCCACGCACGCTCCAGCTCTTCATCAAGCCAGAAGAGCGTGAGGGACACTCCCGCCATCTCAAAACTCGTCGCGAACTCTCCAACCTCGGGTTCCACGATCACGAGCCCCGCGGCTTCGAGCTGCTCTGCCACTGAGGCGTAGATCACGAACAGCTCTTCCGACTTTACGGAGCCGAGACCGTTCAGCACGACTGCGACACGGGCGCCGTCGGCCGTGGGAATCGCGTCGGGGCGCTCGGCGAGCAGCGCCTCCACGAACAGGTTTGCTAACTCATTCGCGGTCGGCAGAGGCCGCATCTCGATGCCTGGCTCTCCGTGAATGCCCATGCCGATAGCCATCTGGCCGTCTGGCACGGTGAAGAGCGGCGCATCGGCGCCCGGCAGCGTACACCCGGAGAATGCAACACCGAGGGAGCGCGTGTGCTCGTTCGCTCGCGCCGCGATCTCATGTACGCGGTCAATGTCGAAGCCCTGCTCCGCCGCCCACGAGGCGGCGCGAAACACGGTCAGGTCTCCCGCGATACCGCGGCGTCTCGCCCGCTCGGCGGTGGGTGCACTCGCAATGTCGTCGGTCACAGTGACCGTGCGGCAGGGGATTCCCTCAGCGTTGAGACGTTCCTCAGCCGCGTCAAAGTTCAATACGTCGCCAGCGTAGTTGCCGTAACTCAGCAACACGCCCGCGCCTGTGGTGACGGACTTTGCGACGTTATATACCTGCTGTGTGCTGGGGGAGGCGAACACGTTCCCCAGCGCTGCGCCGTGTGCGAGCCCCTGGCCTACGAGGCCAGCGAACGCAGGGTAATGGCCGGAACCACCACCAATGACCACGGCGACTTGATTGTCGGGAGTCACAAATCTGCGTGCAACTCCACCAGGCACCCTGCGCACCAGGTCGCGGTTCGCCGCCACGAACCCCTCCGTTGCCTCGTCGGCAAAATCGGCGGGATCATTCAGTACGTAGTTCATTGTTTCTCTATCTGATGAGTGGGTGAGGAGGGAAAGGCCCGGCTGCTCGTTCGGAGAGCAACCGGGCCATCGTGCTAGCCCTCGTAGATAAACGGTGCCGAGAAGTTCTCGGCGTTGTCTGCTGTGATGAGAATACAGTCGAACGACATCTTTTCTTCAGCAGGCTCTTCGCCCGTTTGGATGTACTCGTCTGCCATCCGCACAGCCTCTTCCGCGAATACCGCGACTGGCTGCAGCACCGTGTACGCGAGCTCACCGCTCAGCACTGCTTCAACGGCGTCGGGTGATCCGTCGAAACCACCGACGACAACGTCATCGAGTTTGCCGGACTCTTTGAGCGCCGCGATCGCGCCGAGCGCCATCTCGTCGTTACCCGAGATCACACCGTTGATGTCAGGGTTCGCTTGCAAGAGCGACTGCATCTTGGTGTGGCCCTCAGTGCGGTCCCAGTTGGCGACCTCTTCACCAACCTCGACCAGGTCAGGGTACTGGGAGATGACCGTCTCGAATCCGTTCGAGCGCGTCTGTGCGTTGTTATCAGAAGGTGCACCGAACAACTCGACGTAGTCACCCTGCTCACCCATCGCTGCGACCCATTCCTGGGCACCAAGCGCGGCACCCTGAGCGTTGTTTGATACGAGCTGCGCCTTGGCAATCCCAGACTCATTGATCTCAGCGTTCACGAGAAACACTGGAATTCCAGCGTCATCAGCTTTCTGTACCGCACCAACCGAACCATCGGCGTTCGCCGGGTCAAGGATGATGGCTGCTGACTGGTTTGAGATTGCAGTGTCGATGAGCGTGTTCTCGGTGTTGGTGTCACCTTCGTGAGCACCAACATTAGCCTCGTACCCGAGCTCTTCAGCAATCTTCTGGGCGACGTCGCCCTCAGCCTTCCAGTACGGGTTCGAGGGGTCGTTAACGATAATCGAGATCAGACCACCGGCTTCTCCACCGGCCTCTTCTTCTCCACCGCCCTCTTCAGTGGCACCTGACGAACAGGCCGCCAATCCAAGCAGCAGTGCACTCGATGCGGCGACCGCCACAAGAGTCTTATTGAACTTCATGAGCTTTTCCTTTCCTTTGGTATTTCTAGAATCGGCAGCGGTCTTCGGTGCCGAATCGACGGTCAGCTTTCTGCGTTACGGCGTAGGTTTCTGATCCGACGTTTGTGTCCTTGCATTGGCTGATGAGTCAGCGGGTGCAGGTGTGGATGAGGGTGGAGAGCCTGGCTTGGTAGTCGAGCTGGCCTTCCGGCGACGTCCGTACTGCACCGAGTTGAGCAGCACTGCGACGACGATGACGGCACCAATGAACACGGTCTGCCAGTAGGCGGAAACGCCAATGATGACGAGACCATCGGCGAGGAATCCAATCACAAACGCGCCAAGCAGCGTGCCGCGGATGTTGCCTCGACCACCGGTGAGCGCTGCCCCTCCGATCACCACCGTGGCGATTGCGGTGAGCTCGTAGGTGTTGCCCGCCGTTGGGCTCGCGCTCGTCAGGGTTGAGGCGAGGATAATTCCAGCGATTGCCGCGGTCACGCCCGAGACGACATACACCCAGATCTTGACGCTCACAACGGGGACACCCGAGAGTTCGGCTGCGCGCTCGTTACCGCCCGAGGCATACAACCAGCGTCCAAATTTCGCCCGTCCCAGGATGAGACCGAGGATGACGGCGACAAGGATCATGATGAGGATCCCGATCGGGACGTTGAATATGCGGTTGAAACCGAGCCAGCTGAACCCTGTGTTGCCGTACTCGGCGTTGCCCCCAAGGTTGTTGATTGTCAGCCCGTCTGTCATGAGGAGCGCCACTCCGCGTACCGCGTACATCATGCCGAGGGTCGCGACGAACGGTGCCACGTTGAACTTTGCAACGAGGATGCCATTGACAAGCCCGACGAGACCCCCGACTGCACACGAGAGGAGTACAACGACGGGAACACTCGGGTACAGTGTCACACCAAAAATACTGATCGGCACGCCCTGCAATAAGAAGCCAGCGATGACAGCGGAGAATCCGAGTGTCGAACCGACCGAGAGGTCGATACCTCCATTCAGGATCACGAGCAGCATCCCCATCCCGAGCATGGCGTAGATCGCAACGTGTGAGGTCATGATGAGCAGGTTCTCGGCTGTCAGGTAGTTCGGTGACAGCAGCGAGAACACGACGATGATGAGGACGAGTGCGAGGAACGCCCGACCCTCGAGTAGCAGCTTTGCGGGAGAGAACCGCTTGCGCTTGTCGAGGATGATGTTGGTGGTGGTCGTCATTGTCCGATTCCGTTCTGAGTATCAGGCGGCTTCGCCGGAGGCGGCCATGATCATGTCTTTGGTTACGTCTGGGGTGAACACAGCTGAAATCTGCCCACGCCGCATGACGATGATGCGATGTGCGATGCTGAGGCACTCCCCGACCTCTGATGTTGAGTAGATAACTCCGATGCCCTGGCGCGCGCGCTCCGACAACAGTCGGAATACCTCCGCTTTGGCACCAATATCGATCCCTCGACTTGGCTCGTCGAGCAGCATGACTCGCGGCTCGGTCGCGACAACCTTGCCAATCACGACTTTCTGCTGGTTGCCGCCCGAGAGCGAACCGATTGGCAAATCTGGTCCGGGCGTCTTCACTGTCACGGCTTTGATGAGCTCTTCTGCGCGATCGTGTTCGATTCTGCGCGACATGAGTCCGTTCACCATGTTGCGGCCGATGCTCGCGAGTGTCAGGTTCTTCCCCACGTCAAACGTCTGTACGAGCCCGTCACGCTGCCGATCTTCGGGAACCAACCCAATGCCAGCGTCAATTCGCTCAGCAATGCTGTCCCGGAGCACAGTTCGCCCGGAAAGTTTGATGTCTCCCTCTACAACTTTCTCCCTGCCTGCGATAGCTTCGAGCAGTTCGGTTCGCCCCGCGCCCATGAGTCCGTAGATACAGACGATCTCGCCCTCTTTCACATCAAGGTCGAAGTTATTGACGACTGCCCGCTCAGGGTTCTCGGGGTCAAGCACGGTGAGCCCACTGACACTGAGGATGGTGTCGCCAAACTCATACCCGGTTGGGGGTGAGCCGAGGTTGAACCCCTCGCCGACCATGTTGTGGACGATCCACTCGAGATCGATGTTCGCGCGCTCATCTTTGGCGGTCATGTTGCCATCGCGCAGCACCACCGCGTGGTGAGCGATCTCCAGCGCCTCTTCGAGGTGGTGGGAGATGTAGACGATTGCGACTCCGCGGGCGAGCAGGTCGCGAATGATTCCAAAAAGGATGAGCACTTCAGACGCGGTCAGCGCCGACGTCGGCTCATCCATGATAAGAATCCGTGAGTTCACGGACAGGGCGCGTGCGATCTCAACGATCTGCTGTTGCCCAACACGGAGATCGCCAACGTAGGTATCAGGGGCGATGTCGAGCTGCATTTCTTCGAGGAGGCCCCGCGTCTGCTTGCTTTCCTCGTCGAAATCCACCCCGAACGGCCCCGTGATCTCGCGTCCCATAAAAATGTTGTCTCGGACGGTGAGATTGGGGGCGAGACTCAGCTCTTGATGAATAATGGAGATTCCAAGATCACGGGCATCGTTGGTCGACGCGAAAGTGACGGGGACGCCGTCGAGCAGGATCTCACCCGAGGTGGGTTGTTCGACGCCCGAGAGGATCTTCATCAGGGTCGATTTACCGGCCCCATTCTCACCGAAGAGCGTTGTGACTGACCCCTCACGGACCTCAAAATTGACGCCTTTCAGCGCTTGTGTGCCGCCGTAGGTTTTGACAACGTTTCGGGCTTCGAGGACAACGCCGTTCCCGACTACTAAGGGGTTCATTGGATCTCCACACTCACTGGAGTAATCAGCCATCCAGCGGGGTTCACCAACGTGAACGCGCCCGTCACCGTCACGGTCTCACCACTCAGGTTTGCAACGTCAATCCCATCGAGCACCTGCACTTTCAGCTCCTCGTTCAGAGCTGAAGCTGCATCCTGAAACTCAATCTGGTTCGTGAACTGACCGAAATGGATTTCGCCAGTCGCATCCCGCAGCTCAGTACCGTTGATTGCGGGGCCTGTCTGCATGCGTATCTGGAGTTCGTCGGGCACCTCTTCGACGGCAACCTCATAGATTCCCGACTGCCCCTCGCCAACGATTCCCGTAAACGTGACACTGAACACGGGTCCACCCGAGCTCTCGACTGCGAATTCGCCTGCGGCCGACTCTGGGTCTGCTGCAATCGCTTCGGCAAGCTCGGCTGCATCTACAGCCTGGCTCGTGACCTGTTCTTGTATTCCGGAGAAGTTATCTGCGCCGTACGTCTCTGCATTGAAGCCTTCGGCGCTCTCTGCCTGCGCGACGTCATTCGGAACTACCTTGGTGCCGAGCACAGTACCAACGACCGCGAGCAACACGATCCCGCCCCATATCAGTCGCTTCTTATTCTGAGTGGGACGCTTGGGAAGCGTCTTTGCTTCGTCGCTCACAGGAGCTCCCTCGATTCGGTGTCGTTCGGCCGGATCTGCAATTTACGGCCATCCCCTTTGCGGAACTTTTCGAGCGCTACAGCGTAATCATCGAGCGTGAACGAATGACTGATCATGGCCTTAGCATTGATCGCCCCAGCCTCAAACAGTTCGACAGCACGACCGAACGAATTGAGTACAGCCATCGTTCCGACGATGGAGATTTCATCGCGGTACACACGGAACGGTGAGAACCTGGCGGTCTGGTCCGCCGGAGCGACACCGAAGTC
>JBQDBM010000014.1:6513-19735 GCA_052090925.1 Leucobacter sp.
AGACCCATAGTGCCAGCGCCGTACACGAGGACGTGATCGCCGAGACGCCGGGGCAGCACGTCCCAGCCGCGAATGGCGCACGCGAGCGGCTCGATGAGCGCAGCTTCGTAAATGTCTGTTGCAGGGTCGAGCTTGTACACATTCGTCGATGGCGCTGTGAACTGCTGCTGGGCGGCTCCGTCTGATGCGACCACTCCGAGCCCGTTCCAGGCGGGGCAGAGGTTCTGATGTCCATTCAGGCAGAGTTCGCACTCGCCGCAGGTGGTGCTGGGGTTCACCGCAACGTTGTCGCCCACTTTGAAGTCGAACACTCCATCGTTGACGCCCTCGCCGAGCGCAACGATCGTGCCTGTCGCTTCGTGGCCAGGGACCAATGGAAAGATAGTCCCTTCGAACTCGCCGTCGAAGACGTGAGTGTCGGTGCCACAGATCCCAACGGCAGCCGTTTCGATCAAGATTTCTTTGTGGCCCGGGGTTGGAATTGGGCGCTCCTCAAGTGCCAACTCTCCCATCGCCGTGAATACTGCCGCGCGCATCGTTGCTCCCGTAGTTGTCATTTCTTACGTCACACGGCGGCCCCGGGGAGCCCACCGCTTTATGTGATATTCAATGTTAAGTTACACATCAATCACGTTAGATAAACCATAATGGCTGATTTTGACTTGTCAACCTGTACTCCCAGGGCGCGCGGGGAGCGCTTCTCCGCGCGCAGGAACGAACATCAATCAGGGCGCGGTTTTGGCGCGAAGAGCAAAGCCGATTGCTTCGCCTGGAGTTATACGATCGTGACCGAATACTCGTGTGTTATCGGCGTGTTACTCAGCCCACATGCGGGCGTAGAGCTCGGCCGAGCGCGACTGGACGAGCTCTTGGTAGCGAGCCGGGTCGAGCGCCGCAGCGCTCGTGGGCGGTACCTCCGGTGCCAGAGCGGAGACTCCGATACCTGATCGGTGATCGTCGAGCCGCAGCCCGGCAAGCTCAAGCATGGTTGGAAAAAGCGAGAACTGGTCCACATCGCCCCTGAGGTTCAGATCGCCATCCGGGCTCCACACCCGGTTAAAGATCGTGCGATCTGAGAGCCCCTCGAGTTCTCCCCAGAAGCTCGCCCATTCCGCGGCCATCTTCACGTGATCCCCCATCACGACCACCGCAGTGTCATCAAGGTACCCACGCTCGTCCATGTGCTCAATAAATCCCGCGACCTGCTCCATCGAGCAAACGGTGATCGCGCTCATCTCCTCGGTGGCCGCGTCCGCCTCGTCGCGGCAGTATGGGTGCGCATAGGCGGACTCGTGCGTGTCGACCGTGAGCACCGTCAGATGAAACGGGCCCCCGGCCTCGTGCAGGCGGTCGACCTCATCTTTCGCCTGCTCCATGAGCCGACGGTCCGACAGCCCCCAGTCACGCCGGATCTCAGTTTCGCCGGCCGCGAGCCAGGAGGCAAGGCCCCGCACCTCGTCGTAACCGTGATCCTGAAGAAACTGACCTTTCGCAGCAAACGACGTGTCAGCGCCACCCAGAAAGACACTCTCATACCCGGCGCTCTGCAGCACGTCGCCGAGACATACCGCGCCGGGCATGTAACTTTCAGCGTCGGTTCCGATCTGGTTTCTGGCCGAGTGGTCGAGCATCGCCTGCGCTCCACGCAGCGGGATCCCGCACTGCGTCGCGACGAGCCCCGCCATCGTCCAACCGCCCCCGGCAGACTGGCGCAGACCTTCGATGGAGTCCCACCCCTGCGTCGCGTCTTGCACGGGTGCAAGCATGTTCTGGTCGAACAGCGTGTCATCAGCAAACGTGTCTTCGATCGATTCGAGATAGACCACCACGAGATTGCGGGGCTTCTCGCTCGAAGATGCGACATCGGGGGCTACGTAATAGTCAGCCATGTTCAGCGGGGTGGTCACCGAGCGCACATACTGCGCGATGCTGACGCTCGAGCCGAGGATCGCCCCGCCCCACACAGGAACAAGTATCGCGAGAAGCGCCGCAGTGATCCGCACGCCCCGCAACCGCGTGCCCTGCCACCACCCAGTGGCACGAAGCGCCCGGCGGGACCTCGACACCAGGAGGTAGAAGACTGTCACGAGGCCGACCGGGATCACCACGATCGCGAGCACAGCGCCCACCGCGAAGCCCCCACCCAACTCAGCGGCTCCGGCCCCGAACGCGGTCGGAAGATTCATGACGAACTGGTCGACGGTCACGCGACCGAACTGCAGCCGCACCCAGATTCCGAGCCCCGCGCACATGGCGCCGAGGAGCACGAAGACCCAGGCAACACCGGCGGCGGCCGCCCACCACCGTCCGCCTGTGGAGAAGCTCGAGGTCACTCCTCTTCGACCTCCGGCGGCGAGGCCTCGGCTACCCCCTCTTGCACCAGGTCACGAATCTGCGTCCAGTCAGGGAACTCGGGGTCAACGTTCGGCGGGGTCAGTTCGACTGGGACCGGTGGATACTCCCGAGCCTTTGCCGCGAGATCAACGAACCGGCCAAGCATCGACTCGGGGATATCGGTCTCGACGAGGTTCTTCCCCGCATCAGCAACTTGCTGGAAACGAGTCAGCACGTTCGCCGGGTTCATCTGCGCGAGAATCGCACCCTGGAGCTCACGCTGCCGCTCCATGCGGTCGTAATCACCCATGGCCGATCCGTATCGCGAACGTGCATACCAGAGGGCATGCCACCCGTCGAGATTCTGCTGTCCCGGCTCGATCCACCCCTCAACGCCGACGAGTTCGCCCGAGTATGGGTCGATGTTGCCACCGATCGGCAACCGCTCTTTCACATCCATGTCGACGCCGCCAAGTGCGTCGATGAGCCCGGAGAAGCCGTCCATGTCGAGGAGCACGTAGAACTGCACTTCAAGTCCGGTCACTCCCGTAACCGCATCTTTGGTTGCCTCGATGCCGGGCTCGGAGCCGCGAGACACGGCGTCGGGGTAGAGCTCAGGCATGTAGTACTCGACCTCGGCGTAGAGGCCATTCAACCAGCAGCGGCCGACATTGCAACCGTTGTCGGTCCCGAAGCCATTCGGGTGCTTCGCGTACATGGGTGAGTCTTCTGGGAACGGTGGCGCATGCAATTCACGCGGAAGCCCAATGATCACTGACTGACCGGTCTCGGCGTCAACGCTCACCAGCGAGAGACTGTCGGGACGCAGGCCTTCGCGATCCTCACCCGCGTCAGTGCCGAGGAGAAGGATGTTGTAGCGACCATCAACCGGCTCAACCGACGGTGCACCCGCAAAAATATCGCTGATTGCGCCACGGCCGGCCCCCACGAGGTTCGCGGCATACACCGCCCCGGCGGAGGGCACGACAGTGAGAATGACTGCCAGGATCGCGACCACGACGCGCCAGTTCGGTGAAACTCGGACGAGGTTTGTGATCCTGAGCGTATCGAAGCCGAGGATCAGCCAAATCACTGCATATGCCACGAGTAATATCTGCACTCCGAGCAGCACATAGCTGTTCGTAAACACGGTAAGCGTAAAGGTGCGGGCGAAGAAGAATCCAGCGAGGCTCAGTGCACCGAGGACGAGGAGCAGGATCGTCATGCCGAGGCCGAAGCGGCCTAACCTGCGGTTGCCGGCAAGCACCTGGGCGCTTCCGGGTAGCAGGAAGCCCACCACCACGAGCCAGCGCGCCCGCTTGGTCATCAAGGGGCTCGAGGCGCGGTCAGGGTTGCGCAGTGGCCGTTCGAGGTCGAGCGTCATGCGGTATACCCATTGGGGTTCGCGGACTGCCATGCCCAGGAATCACGGCACGCCTCGGCGAGCGACCGCGACGTGTGCCATTCGAGTTCCGCATTTGCGAGGGCGGGGTTCGCCACCACTTCTGCGACGTCGCCGGCGCGGGGCGGCACGACGTCGTAGGGAACGGACCGCTCCGAAGCGGCCTCGAATGCGCGAACGACGTCGAGCACGCTTGAACCTGTGCCCGATCCAAGGTTGTAGGCCCGCACGCCGGCCGTGATCCGTTCCAGTGCCGCGACGTGGCCCTCTGCGAGGTCCATCACGTGAATGTAGTCGCGCACCCCTGTGCCGTCTGGCGTCGGATAGCTGTCGCCGAACACACTCAGGCGTTCACGTTTTCCTACGGCGACCTGGGCAATGAACGGCATGAGGTTGTTTGGTATCCCTGCCGGGTCCTCCCCGATGCGCCCGGACGGGTGCGCGCCTACCGGGTTGAAGTACCTGAGGAGCACCGCCCCGAGTTCGGGCCACGCAGCATTCGCGTCACGGATGATCTGCTCGTTCATGAACTTCGACCACCCGTAGGGGTTCGTGAGCCCTCGTCCGACGGGGTGCTGCTCGTCTTGCGGTACGTATTCGGGGTCCCCGTACACGGTCGCTGACGAGCTGAAGACGAGCTTGTCAACCCCGCGCTCTCGCATGAGGTCTAACAGCACCAGCGTGGAGTCGAGGTTCACGCGGTAGTAGCGGGTGGGGTGTGCGACGGACTCGCCGACTGCTTTCAGCCCCGCAAAGTGAACGACAGCTTCGAATTGTGACCCATCGAGCGCTCTCATCGCGGCGTCTCGATCCGCGAGATCTGCATCGATCACGGGGATCTGCCGCCCCGAGAGCTCCTCCACACGCCGCACCGCTTCGATGCTGCTGTTCGAGAAGTCGTCAAGCACCAAAACGTCATGGCCACGCTCGAGCAGCACCAGAGCAGTGTGCGAGCCAATGTAGCCCGCACCGCCCGTCAATAGAACACGCATAGCAATAGCGTACGGGTAGGGATACCCCCAGACTTATGAACCCGCCGAGAGTGTCGCTCATCACGTTTGCATAGCGTTCCGTCAAATTCCGAAAGACACAGCGTTTGCTGGGGGTCCGCTCGAATACAATCAAGAGGATACGAGAAATGTTGCAGCACCCCTTTTGGTGCCGGATCGCAGAGGAGGAACGTGACTACGCTCACCCTCATAGGCGAACCATTCCCCGAGTGGGAGCAGGAGTTTCAGCGCGCCGCCGCGCGAGAACTCACAACCGCTGTTGCGAACGCAGCCCCACGTGGGTGCAGCGCGCGACTGCTCGTCGCGCGCGACGGTAACAAGGCAACGTTTGCCTCACCTCGAGTGCAGGTTGAAGCGGTTCCGGTCAAAACCAGCATGATGCCACTGGTGTGGCAGGCTGGCGCATCCGCGAGGCCGCTCGACGGGGAGTTCGTGCACTCGCTCACCCCTATGGTGCCGCTACGCCCCCGCAGTGAAGACGACGGAACGCAGACCTCGGTCACCGTTCCCCACTCCGTCGCGTGGGAAGCGCCCGAGCTTCTCGGCGCGGGACAGGCACGCCTCTACCGCATGTTTGTGCGACGCGCGGTGAAGTTCGCCGACGTAATCCTCACGACTTCACACGCCACCGCGCGCGTGCTGCATCAGCACTACGGTGCGGGTATTCCCGTGCAGGTACTGCCGATGGCTCCACCCTCAGAGCTGCTTCGCCCAGTAGATGCCGCGGATCGCCGCAACCACTTCGGACTGCCAGATCGCTACTCAGTCACCACGGCGACCGACACCGAACACGGTCGACTCGACTGGCTATTTCAGGCGCTCAGAGCTGACCCGACACTTCCGCCCATCGTCGTTCTCGAGGGCTGCGATCCGACTTCACTGCATGCTGAGAGCAGCAAGAACAAAGAGAGCGCTAAGGGCAAAAAAGAGGCTGTTGGATCGCCCGCCGCGCGTGAAGAACAGGCGAATGTCGCGGGAGGCGCCGTAGCGCAGCCGGCTCCGACGGTCACGACTGTGCGCCCCGCGACGGAGCACGAGGGAGGCACCGTCCCCACTGATCTTCTCGGCCGTGTACATATCGTTCGTCCGCGCGAGATGGCCGACATTGGCGCTGTGTTTAGCGGCGCAGACCTGTTCGTACAGCCGCAGAGCATCCACGGAAGCGGCTACTTGCCGCTCGCATCCCTCGCCGCTTCGGTGCCCATCTTGCATGCAGGGTGCGACTCGTACGAAGAGCTCGCGCTCGACGCCGCGCGCGCAGCGAGCGATGCTGCAGGTTTTGCCGCCGAGTTCGGCCGCATTATGCATAACGCCACTGAGCTGTCACACCTCAGGGTGCTCGCCGACGACCGTAGCCGCGCATTCAGCTGGGAGAGCACCGCCTGGGAGCTCTGGGAGCTGCACGCAAACCTCTAGGGTCACTGCTCGTTCGCGATCCTGGTCTGCAGCGCCGCGTTCTTCGTCTCGACCATTTCGCTGAGTTCAGCCGCATAGTTGTCGAGCTGGGCGGCGATGCTCGGGTCGCTCGCACCCAAGATGCGAGCCGCAAGCAACCCTGCGTTTTTCGCACCGCCTATGGAAACGGTCGCCACAGGAATGCCACCTGGCATCTGCACGATCGAAAGCAACGAGTCGAGCCCATCAAGTTTCGCGAGCGGCACTGGCACACCGATGACCGGCAGCGTGGTCATTGACGCGACCATCCCCGGCAGGTGCGCGGCTCCCCCGGCCCCCGCGATGATCACTTTGAGCCCGCGACTAGCAGCCTCACGTGCGTAAGTCACCATTTTGTCTGGGGTGCGGTGGGCACTGACAACCTCGACCTCGTGCGCAATGCCGAAGTCACGGAGCATCTGCACCGCGTCACTCATCACGCCAAAGTCTGAATCGGACCCCATAATGACGCCTACCTGCGGTGCTTCGCTCATAGTCACCATGCTACTCAGTGAACTGCTTCAGAGAAACGATTCGGCCGCGGCTTCGGCCGCCGTTCGCACCGCTGCGAGGTCGTCGCCGGTGACCGTGACGTGCCCCACCTTTCGCCCGGGGCGAGGCTCTTTTCCGTAACTGTGAAACTTTGCTTGCGGATGCTCGGCGAGCGCAGCCGGGTAGCGCACAGGCATCGGGCCCTCCTCGGGGCCACCGAGCACATTCACCATCACAGCCACTGGCGCAATCATGGCGGTGTCGCCGAGCGGCAGATCCGCTACTGCGCGCAGGTGTTGCTCAAACTGGCTCGTCACGGACCCTTCGATGGAGAAGTGGCCGGAGTTGTGTGGGCGCAGGGCGAGCTCGTTGACGAGCACGCGCCCGTCGCGCGTTTCAAACATCTCAACCGCGAGGACACCTGTAGCGTCGATGCCCTCTGCGATTGTCACTCCAATGCGAGCGGCCTCATCGAATGTTTCGGGGTTCGACGTGGGTGCGGGGGCGAGCACCTCGGCGCAGACGCCATCGCGTTGAATCGTCTCGACGACGGGCCAGACGCGTGTTTCGCCCGCCGGCCGCCGTGCCACCAGCTGGGACAGTTCGCGGGCAAAGTCCACAAGCTCTTCGACGAGCAGATAGCCACCGCGCCCGTCTTCAGCGAGCGCCGTAAACCAGTCGCGTACCTCGTCCGCCTGCGTCACCACGCGGACGCCCTTGCCGTCGTACCCACCACGTGCGGTCTTCACGACGGCCTGCCCATCGTGGGCGTCGATGAACTGCTGCAGACCTGACTCATCTGCGACGGCAGCCCAGTCGGGAATCGGCACACCGAGGTCGCTGAGCTTCTGCCGCATGACGATCTTGTCTTGCGCGAACTGCAGGGCGTGAGGTCTCGGGTGCACGGCGACACCGCGATGCTCGAGTTCCTGAAGAATCTCTTGCGGCACATGCTCGTGGTCGAACGTGATCACGTCAACGGTCTCGGCGAACGCATACACCGTCTCGGGGTCACGGTAGTCTCCTACAACGTCCGCGGCGCGCTCCGCACTCGACCCATCTTCTTCCGCGAGCACACTCACCCCGATACCCAGGTGGATCGCTGGCGGCACCATCATGCGGGCGAGTTGTCCGCCACCGATGATGCCGATCTTGATGCTATTGCGATTGTCGAGACCCATGCGTCCCATTGTGCCCTACACGGCTGTTCTGACGGGCGTCAAAGTTCCCGCAAAGTGCCTTGGTTGACTTTCGTCAACCATTCCCATATAGTTGACCCTCGTCAACAAATCCGCATCACCGCAAAGGATCATCACCCCAGATGCAACAACCCCCCAGTCCCACCGGGTCCGATCCAGCAGTTCGCACCGGCGCACTACACGGCCGCAAGCTCCACCTCGCGCTCGCCGGGCTCTTCTTGAGCATGTTCGTCTCGATGCTCGCGATGAACGTCGTCGGCACGTCAATGCCCATCATCATTGCGGACATCGGCGGCACGCAGGCATCATTCACCTGGGTCGTGACGGCGACGATGCTCGCTTCAGCGATCTCAACGCCTATCTGGGGCAAACTCGCCGACCTCACCAGCAAGAAAGTGCTGCTGCAGACCGCGCTCATCATTTTCACCCTAGGGTCTGCATTTGCTGGCATGGCTCAGGATCCGAACTGGCTCATCGCCTGTCGCGTCTTCCAGGGACTCGGCGCTGGCGGGCTCGGCGCGCTCGGTCAGATCGTACTTGCGGAAGTAGTGAGTCCTCGTGAACGCGGTCGCTACATGGGAATCTTGGGCGCGATCATGGCCGTTGCAACCGTGGGAGGTCCGCTGCTCGGCGGACTCATGACCGACACGATTGGGTGGCGTTGGAACTTCTACGTTGCAGCACCCCTCGCGATTGCCGCGATCATCATGCTGCAGCGCACCCTGCACCTGCCGACATACAAACGCCGCATCAAGATCGATTACTGGGGTGTTGCGCTCATCTCGGGTGGATTCTCCAGCCTGTTGATCTGGGTGACACTCGGCGGATCAGCGTTCCCCTGGAACTCATGGGAGAGCTGGGCCATGGTCGGCGGTGGGGTACTCGCACTCATCGCCGCGGTCTTCGTGGAGCTGAAAGTCGAAGAGCCCATAATCCCGCTGAGCCTGTTCAAGAACCGTACGGTCACACTGGCGGTAATCGCGTCGCTCGCCGTCGGGCTCGCCATGTTCAGCACCGCCGTGTACCTCGGTCAGTACATGCAGCTCGCACGAGGACGATCGGTCATCGAGGCGAGCCTCCTCACCCTGCCGATGATGGGTGGGCTACTCATTTCCTCGACGGTCGTGGGTCAGGTCATCTCGCGCACCGGCAAGTGGAAGCGCTACATGGTCATTGGCGCCTCCGGTCTGCTCGTCGGCCTCGTCCTCATGGGGCAGCTGCGGTACGACACGAGCTACTGGTACGTCGGGGTCGCAATGGCGATTCTTGGGGCCGGTGTCGGTATGACAATGCAGAACCTCGTGCTCGTCACACAAAACACTGTGAAGCCCACCGAGATGGGCGTTGCGAGCTCCACCGTCACGTTCTTCCGCACCATCGGTGGCACGGCAGGCATGTCCGCGATGGGCGCAATGCTCGCGAATCAGGTCGCCGCGCACATCAAGGAAGGACTGGATGCACTTCCTGAAAAGGATCTCGCTGGTGCCAATGTACTCGCGGGCGGCAGGCTGCCAAAAATCGCGGATCTCAGCGAGCCCCTCCGTGTGGTCGTCGAGTCTGCGTACGGGATCGGTATCGGCAATATCTTCTTGGCCGTCTCTCCCGTTGCCATCATCGCTCTCGTCGCCATTTGCTTCCTCCCCAATATTCCACTGGGAACTAAGAGCAATGCGGAGCGGATATCCGAACTCTCAGACCCCGCCACACACACAGACGGTTCCGAGACTCGAACGGGTGAGCGCGTACTCATCGACGTGACTGGGCCCATCATTCTCCCGAACAACAACCTTCACTCTCGAGCACCAAGGGAGCAGTGAGGTAAACACTATGGTCGACTCAGTTTCTGCCGCCAACGGCCCCGACACCATCACCGAGATCATCTCCGAGTTCTCCGAGGTTTTCGCGTTCTCCCGGAGTAGGTGGACCAGGTACGCGGACAGCGTCCACTCAGACCTCAGCTCGGTAGGCATGATGGTTTTGCAGTTCATTGTCCGCAAGGGCCCACTCACTGCGACCGGGCTCAGCCAGTTTCTGGATATGGACAAATCATTCGTGAGCCGCCAAGTGACGAGGCTTCGTGAACTCGGATTCGTTGATGCGACCCCCGCTCCTGAGGATGGGCGCGTCATACTCCTCACCCCCAGCGAGAGCGCACTCGCCATCATGGGTGACATCCGCGAGCAGTGGACGAACGCCTATCGGGAGCGCTTCGTAGGGTGGAGCGAGGAAGAGCTCGAAACCTTGCGCGATGGTCTCCACCGGTTCAACGTCTCCGCAGCAGACGTGCGACAGGATGGCCCCGCAGTACGCCACGCGCGGCACGCGGCGTCGGAGTCAGTGCGCGAACCCCGCACCACGGGTGGGTGATTTCGGGATCGGCGCGTCGAGGCTGTCCAGAAATGCTACCTCCTCGGTCATCGCGTCGAGCAGCATTCCCGCAAGGTCACGGCTCAAGCCAAGCCGCACAACAACGCGTTGGACGACCAACTCGGAGAGGTCGTCGGGCATCGGGTAGGCAGGCACAAGCCATCCGCGCATCCGAAGGCGGTCAGCGAGGTCGAACAGATCCCAGTTGGGCGAGTGTCCGTCTATCAGCTTCCACGCGAACACGGGAATAGTGTCTCCCTTGCTGATGAGCTCGAACGGCCCAATTTTGGCGATCTCGGACGACAAGTAAGTTGCGACATCTATCGAGTTCTGCTGCACGGCGCGATATCCCTCGCGCCCTAGGCGAAGGAACTGGTAGTACTGCAGGAGCACCTGCGCGCCGGGCCGCGAGAAGTTCAGCGCCAGCGTTGGCATATCACCGCCGAGGTAACTCACGTGGAAAATGAGGCTCTCAGGGCACGCAGCCTGGTCGCGCCACACGACCCAACCGACGCCCGGGTACACGAGGCCGTATTTGTGACCCGAGGTGCTGATTGAATTTACACGCTTGATCCTGAAATCCCACTCAAGCTCAGGCTGGCAGAACGGTGCCACCATCGCCCCCGAGGCACCATCTACATGGATCTTCACGTCGACACCAGTGTTCGCCTCAATCTCATCCAGCTTCGCCGCGATCTCTTTCACCGGCTCGTACAGTCCGGTATAAGTTTGGCCCAGGATCGCGACTACGCCGATGGTGTTCTCATCGATATACCGCTCAAGATCGTGTCCGTCGAGCACGAGGTGCTCCATGGTGACGGGAACGTAACGCGCCTCAACATCCCAGTAGTTGCAGAACTTCTCCCACACCACTTGTACCCCGGCCGACAGCACCAGGTTGGGCTTCTCTGTCGACTTCCCTGTTGCCCGGCGTTCTTCTTGCCAGCGGCGCTTGAGCGCGAGACCACCGAGCATGCACGCCTCTGACGAGCCGATCGTCGATGTGCCGATCGTGTCATTCGCATCTGGCACGTTCCAAAGCTCAGCCACCATGCGCCAGCAGCGATCTTCGATCGCGGCAGTCGCGGGGTACTCGTCTTTATCGATCATGTTCTTGTCGGCGGCTTCGGCATAGATGCGCTGCGCGTTATCGTCCATCCACGTCGACACAAACGTCGCAAGGTTGAGCCTTGAATTTCCGTCGAGCATCGCCTCGTCATGGACAATTTGATAGGCCGTGTCGGACGACATCATGCCCTCTGGAATCTCGAACTTCGGTAGCTGAGTAGCTTCCCCCGGGCGCGCGAAGACGGGGTTGATGTCGAGCCGCGCCTCAGCATCTTGTTCGGCGTTGTAACGGAACACGTGAGACATGAGCACCTTTGGTTTTTCACACTAAGAATCTGTCTGTCCACCATATCTGGCGCGGGTGACGTTACGGAGAGTGGTATCGCGCAAGCCGACGGCACCGTCAGGAAAGCACCGGTCGTACCCAATTGGCACCACCATCGGACGTGAGAGCCTCGTTCGCCTTAGATCAATGAGCATTACGGATGCTGTGTCGTTTTGCAGCGTCGCTGGTCAGTCGGGATTTCAACGCGTCACCTGTGCCAATACTGTACCAATACTGGTACTCTATTGACAGAGAGGTGGCATAATGGGATACCGGCATGACCTGTGGGAAATAGCCGCCGCGCGCAACGGTGTGGTCACTGTCGCGGATGCGGAGGACATCGGTGTACCCGCCGTTGAG
Organism: Leucobacter sp.; assembly: GCA_052090925.1. Taxonomy (GTDB): domain Bacteria; phylum Actinomycetota; class Actinomycetes; order Actinomycetales; family Microbacteriaceae; genus Leucobacter. The sequence goes on from JBQDBM010000014.1 coordinate 18,505, forward strand.
GTGAGGAAGCTCACCGCCCGTGGCGCGCTCCGGTCGTACGGGCAGGGCGTCTACACGCACCGTGACGTGCCGACGACGCCGCTCACCGAGCCGACTCTCGCGGTTGCCCTTGCAGGCGAAGGCGCTTTCCTGCATCGCGAGTCGGTGCTCGACCTACTTGGTTTGGGGCAGTTCAACCCGCGGAGGGTGCGCGTCGGTACTCACCGCCGAGTGCGACGCGTCCTGCCGGAATGGATGGAGCTGGAAAATCGGCCGGACGTCCCAGACGACGACCTCACCGAGTACGCGGGCATCCCCACCACAACCGTTCGGCGCGCGCTGGAGGACATGAGGCATCGGATGCCGCCCGATCGTTGGGAAGCGCTGGTCGATGACTCGGTACGGCGCGAACTGATCGGCGACCAGGACATCGCAACATCGAAAGCGGTATCGGCGTGAGTGATGTGACGCCGCCGTTGAACGCGACTCAACTGAATGACCGACTCGCACAGGTCGCCGGTGAGCTGGGCATCCCGGTCGCGCGTGCACGAGTGATGTTGTGCACGCTGATCGAAGCCTGCCAGTGGTTTTGCAGAATCAACTCCTATTGCGGTTTCAGGTTTCGTACGTAGGTCAGTCAGATCAAGCGCGTGCGGGCTCTACAGACCCTTGATGGTTCGAGCGCCAAGCCCCAGACCGGCGGTCATTCCTACACCAGTGGTGACAGTGACGGCGGTTACTCCCGGAGCAGCAGCTCAGTCCACCGCTCATCGAGGAAAGGCGGTGCCGCATCATGGGTCACATGTGAGTCGCCGACGAGCAGCGTCCCGTCGGACTGATGCGTGAACATGACGTTTGCGTCGATCTCGAGGAGTTCGGGCTCCGCACTCCTGAGTTGCGCGCGCAATGGTTCAAGCGCGGGGCCAGCGAATGCGCCGTAGCGCAGCATCGATGTCGCGGTGAGCACAGCGGGCCCGAGTGGCATCCCGGCCGGCGCCTGGACCCTTGCCATCTGCAGTGCGCACTCGCGCACACCACCTTGCTCGGCTATATCAGGCAACAAGCGCCCGACCAGGTGCCCCGCAGCAACAAATACGTGGTCCGACTTGATAGTGCCTCTGTTTGTCTCGACGCTCCCGCTCTCGACGGCGTGGACGGTCGTCGAAAAGCGCACCTCACCGCGCTCGTGCGGCAAGAGTGCCCGACACCCTGGCCTCGACCCCCGCTACCGCGTGGGCGAGCCCAACGATAC
>JBQDBM010000014.1:19835-25411 GCA_052090925.1 Leucobacter sp.
GTGCCCGACACCCTGGCCTCGACCCCCGCTACCGCGTGGGCGAGCCCAACGATACCGGCCCCAACGACCACAATGTGTGGGACATATGGTGCTGCGGATGATGCTGATATCGAAATCTTTGCTGCGGTCACACGACCAGTTTGGAGGGCCACAGAGACCGAAGCTGGCGTTTTTTGGGAACGTTCGTCCGAGGTTCATGCGACCCGGCGAACTTCACTCGGAGTTAACGAGAATTGGGGTCTCCTCGCCTCTTTCTCGAATTGGTGAGGAGAGCGTTACTCGTTAACGGGGTTAATTTACCGCGCGGCGCACCCAGGCGGCGATCGCCTCGAGTGCGAGCACCGTCACGAGGATCATGATCACGATGTAGGTGACCACGTCGAACTGCAGCACACGGTTGGCCTGCAAGAGGTAAAACCCAATGCCGCCTGCGCCGACAATGCCGAGCAGCGTCGCCGAACGCACATTGACATCGAGCTGGTACATGATGTGCGCGACGAATGCCGGGAGTACCTGGCGAATGGTCGCCGACATGTACACCTGCAACCTCGTCGCACCGTTCGCGCGGACCGCGTCCTGCACGCGCACGTCGGTCTCCTCTAACGAGTCGGCGACGAGCTTCCCGAGGAGGCCGATCGAGCCGATCCCGAGCGCGAGCGCTCCAGGCACTGGCCCCAGCCCCATCATCACGATAAAAATAATCGCGAGGATCAGCTCGGGGAATGCACGCACGGTCACGATGATCGCGCGGAACACCGTCGCCGTTCCCGGGGTGGGTGCGACGTTCCGTGCGGCAAGCGAGCCGATCGGAATCGCGATGACAAGCCCGATCAGCGTGGCCGCGAGTCCGATCTGCACAGTCACTAGCATCGATTCGATGAGAATGTCGAACAGTCCGCCGTCGCTCGGCGGGAAGAAGAGCGCAACGGTCTGCGGCAGGTCAATGAGGCCCGCGAAGAACACAGCAGGGTCAACCTCGGCCGCGAGGAATGCCGACACAACCACCAGTGCAGTCACTGTCAGCCCGAGGAAGCGACGTATACGGACCGCATCCCAGGGCGGAGCGACGCGCACGGCGCCGGACTTCAACCGCTGCGCCTCGTGCGTAGCGGTTGGCTTCTGGACCCAGCCTTGCGACATGCGGTCCAGCAGGCCCATGATCCCGCCACGCTTGACCGGCCGGCCAAGGAGCACCGCGCGGACCGACCCCGAGATAAGTTCGACGACCATGCACAGCACCAACACAATCAGCGCCAGCCCCATACCGAGCTGGTAATTCATCGTGGTGAGCGCCTGTGCAAGCGCGAAGCCGAGGCCACCGACACCGACAAAGCCGAGCAAGACCGAAGTACGCAAGTTGATGTCAAAGCGGTGCAGTGCCGTGGCGATGAGCTGCGGCATTAGGGGTGGGATCACTCCCGAAACTATCTGCTGAAAGCGTGAAGCTCCCCCGGCCCGCAAGGCTTCAACCGGTCCACGGTCGAGATCTTCAATCGCGTCGGCGTAGAGCTTGCCCACCATACCGATGGAGCTGAGCCCCATCGCAAGAATGCCGGGTAGTGCACCGAGCCCAAACATGCGGAAGAAGATGATGGCGAGTACGAGGTCAGGGATCGCACGCATGACGACGATGAATACCCGTGCGGAACCGGAAGCGAAACGGTTTGGTGCGGTATTGGTCGCGGCGAGCAGTGCTGCTGGCAGACTGAGCACCACCGAGAGAACCGTAGCCACCGCCACGATTGCAAGCGTTTCAACGGTCAGGGATATGAGTTCGCCGAGCGGGGGAAACTCGAGTGGGAACATCCGCGCCACAAAGTCTGCGGCGTTCTGAAACCCGGTGATGAGGGTCGAGACGTTGAACCCCAGATCAACGAACGACCAGGCGCTCGCCACGAGCAGCCCGAGCATGACCACCCATACCGCGACGGTGTTCACGCTGGGCGCCGGGCGCTTCGGCACGGGCAGACCGTGCTTCTCGCTTTTCAGCGGTTCGACGGGTACAAGTGTCACCATGTTTAGGCCGTTTCAACCTTTGCATCCTCGGTGATCTCAGGCGCTGAGACGGCGTGGTACACCTCAAAGACGTCGTCGCGACTCAGGCCAGCAGCCACGCGATCGAGCACGACGCGACCCGCTTGCAGGCCGGTGATTCGGTCGCCAAAGTCCATCGCCAGTTCGACCTGATGCAGGCTACAGATGACGGTGAGGCCCAGTTCGGAGGTGATGTCGCGGAGGAGTTCCATAACCCCAGCCGAGGAGATTGGGTCCAGGGAAGCAACCGGCTCATCTGCGAGCAGCACCACGGGCTCCTGAATCAGCGTGCGGGCAATGGCGACTCGCTGCTGCTGGCCCCCAGAAAGTGTGTCCGCACGCTGGAAAGCCTTGTCTGCGAGGCCGACGCGGGCGAGGTGCTCCATTGCATCCTCTTTGACCGCCCGCGGATAGCTGAAGAGTCCCATTCGCGGGCCTCGCAGTGCGCCGAGCTTGCCGGTGCACACATTCTCGAGCACACTCATCGAGCCGACCAGGTGAAAGTGTTGAAAGATCATGCCGACGCGTGAGCGCAGGGCACGCAGCTCTCGGTCGCGGGCCGAGTGCACAGGGACACCAAGGGTATGGACCGCGCCTGAGGTTGGCAGATGCAGTCCGTTGATGTGACGCAGCAGCGTCGATTTTCCTGAGCCCGAGAGGCCGAGCAGCACGTTCACCTCACCAGGTGTGAAGTCAATCGTGACGTTGTCGAGGCCTTTCACCTGCCCCCACTGCTTCGTCACACCGTCCAGACGTACGGCGTCGGCCAGCTGTGAATCAGCGAGCCGCGGGATGCCCACGGTGGTGGGCTCTTGGAAACTGACGACGTTTGACATGCTGTTCTCCTCCAAAATTCGCTAAAGGCGGGTGGGGCTCGTACCGGTGATGGTGCGAGATTCCCACCCGCCCTCGGGCGTGGTCGTTAAGCTACGCAGCTCTCGGACTGCGTGATGTCGCAAACTGCGCGGATGCCGTCGTAGACCGAGTCTTCGACAGGGATGAAGCCCCACTCGCTGTCTTCGGGAAGTATGCAATCCTCTTCGCTGGAGCAGATGCCTGCTTCAACGAGTGCTGGCTTGTTGATGACTTCCTGGAAAACGCGAGTGATCTCCTCCTGCAGATCCTGTGGGAGCTGCTCACTGATAACGGTCGGTGAGTTCGGGATGTCCTCGGACTTCCAGATGGTCTCGAGGGCGCCCTCTTCCATCTGGCCCTCCTCGATCAGCATGCGGTCTACGATGTCGTCGTACGCGAAGCCCGCGTCGCACGTGCCGTCAGCGACGGAGAGCGCGGATGAGTCATGCCCGCCAGCCATGACGGCCTCGATCTGATCACTGTCAGGGTCGATACCGGCCTCGAGAAGCCCAGCTGATGGGAAGAGGAACCCTGAAGTCGAGGTCTGGTCGACGAAGCACACCGTCTTACCCTCGAAATCCTCGAGCGTCTCGATGTCGCTGCCCGCGGGAACGACGGCGTATGACTTGTAGCTCGCCGCCTCATCGGGTGAACCGGCGAGCGCGCCCACCGGGATGACCCCGGCATCGCCATCTTTCGCAACAACATATGAGAACGGTCCCATCGAACCGATGTCGACCTGGCCTGCGCGAAGCGCTTCGATTACCGCAGCGTAGCTGGTGGCCTCCTGTAGCTCTACAGTGAGGTCGAGCTCCTGCTCAAGAGCCGCGATCACGTTGGCGTTTGACGCAGCAATACTTGCCGAGGACTCGGAAGGAATCTGAGCGAACGTCAGGGTGTCTGGCCAGTCGCCGCCGGCGCTATCCCCATTGCTCGCACCCTCTGCATCGGTGGCCGTGCAGCCCGCGAGAGCGAGCACGAGAACACCGGCAGCCGCGACTGCACTTGTGAGCTTTCCTAAGGTCATTAGAAGTGATCCATCCTGATCGAATTGATTGTGCTGCTGGTGCAGCATGCGGACGAGACCAGTCTGGTGAGCCAAAGCGAAGCATTCCTCACGCACAGAGGAACCAATGCTAAACGTTCGGCAAACTATTCCGAACGCAGAGTTTCTTCGCCCCGCATGACCGTCAGATTCCAGTCGCTAGTGGTGCGTTCGTAGACAATGCGGGTGTGGCGGCGGTCGGTGGACCCCTGCCAGAACTCCACTCGTTCAGCTTGCACCCGCCACAGTCGCCAATCTCCAGGGGCGACATCGCGCCTCGCGTCTTCACTACGGGCAGCGAGATCTGCTTCGCTCTCTTCGAGCGTGGCTTCAATTACGACACCTCGGACGCGCACCGCTCTCACGAGCGGTTGCCACCAGAAGTTCAGTGCGGCCAGCGGCCTCGCTGCGAGCTGCCCGCCTCGTCTCCCAGAGGCCGTACCAGCGAATGACCACCCTTGACCGTCAAGACCTTTCAGCACAAGCATGCGAGCATCGGGAAGGCCGTCCGCGTCAACGGTGGCAACTGTCATTGCGTGTGGTTCTGGGACGGCTGCCGCCTCAGCGGCATCCAACCATTCTGCAAAGAGTACGGCGGGGTCCGCGGGGAGTGCGTCAATGTCAATCTTTTGGGTGGTGCCGGTGAGGCTCTGCATTGCACGCAGCCGCTCGGTCATGTCGAGTGCCATAGTGTCGTCGTCCTTTCACACGTATTTGGGGAGGAACGCCGGGACGTTCTCAAGAAACTGCGCAAACGTCGCACCCGCTTCACGGAGTGAACCGTCGTTCACAATCTCGAGGTCGACGGGAAAATCGGGAGCAGGATCAGGGCGCGCCACGCGCGCCCTCGCGGCCGCACTGGTCTCACGGCCTCGTGCGAGGATGCGCTGCAGTCGTATCTCCTCCGATGCTGTGATGCGCACAACGAATGCTCGCCCAAACGTACCCTCGAGTGAGGAAAGCGTCGTACGAGACACGTTGGTGACGGCGATGGTACCGCTCGCGACAGCGTCACGCAGGGCCGCGGGGATGCCATACGCGAGGCCGTGCGCGCGCCATGTCAGGGCGAACTCACCAGCCGCCTCTGCCGTGGCAAACTCTGCCGGGGTGAGCGAGCCGTGATCCTCATCTGCATTACTCGGCCGAGTCACGGTCCGCCGCGGGAACACGACGCCGCGGGTGTCCCCAAGTGCTTGGCGAGTTGCCTCGAGCACCGCATCTTTCCCCGCCCCTGACGGCCCGATCACGGCCACAAATGCTCCGCTCATGCGACTCGTTGCCCCTCGCACCAGACCCCACGCACCACGGGAACCGGTGATCCTACGGGGTGCTGATCGTGCGGTGCCCCGGTGTAGGAGTGCACCCGAATAATGTCGGCCCGTTTCTCTGGCGCAATGATGCCCCGGTCAGCGAGTCCGATGGCGCGAGCCGGATTTGCGCTCAGTAGAGCCGAAGCCTGTGGCAGCGTGAGGTCGCCGCGTTCGGCCAGGATGAGCGCAGCCTGCAGGGGACTCCCAGGCACATAGTCGCTCGACAGAATGTCGAGGAGGCCCGCTGTCACCAACTCGGACGCCGCAACATTGCCGGAGTGCGACCCGCCACGCACGATGTTTGGCGCGCCCATCACAACGTACTGATTCGC
>JBQDBM010000014.1:25511-29092 GCA_052090925.1 Leucobacter sp.
TGCGCACTCACGTCGTCGAACACGTCGACGACGTCGGCGGTCGACACCTCGCAGCGCAGGTGCACGAGGTGGTCCGCCCGCAGCAACCCTGATTCGGCCGCGTGCACGACGGCATTGACGAGGGTACGAGCATTCGCCGCCATATTGTTGCCGTCGGTCGGTCCCGTGCCGATGCGCATGGCATCAAGCACAGTGGTCATTCCGGATGCTGCCATCTGCGCGTCGTGCGCGATGACCGCAGGAATCGGGTCCCAGAATCGCTTTGGGCGCGGCTGGAAATGTGCCTCAATCTGGTCGGTGTGAAGTTCAACGATGCCGGGCATCAAGTAGTCACCGTCAAAGTCTTCGACTGGTAACCCTGCGGCACTCGCGAATGGATCGTCCAGAATCTCGGTGATCGCACCATTCTCGACGCGCACGGAGCCGTGTCGAACCTCGTCAGGCAGAACAATGTTGGCGTTGCGAAGCATGGATGACATCAAGAGTCCTCCTGGAGGGAGCGTGCGAATGGGTGAACGGAATGAACGGTGAATGGCGCGCCTGGCTCACGCTCTGTGAATAACGCGATCGCACGGAGCGGCACGTCGACACCAGCGGTAGCGGCAAAGTGCTCTGCGAGTGCAGCATCGACCTCACTGGAACGTGAGATGGGTACCGGGTCAGTGAGGGTCATGTGGAAGTGGAACTGGTCGAGCACATACGGGTACCCCCATTGCTCGAAGAGTTCTCGTTCTCTGGCCGACATGCGTTCGGGCCTGCGCCGCCGAACCTCAAGTTCGGTAAGTGGGGCACGGAATCCGTCGAACTCACGCACCGCGGACGCTGCAAGATCGGCGAGGGCCGTGGCGTCTCCATGCGGCACGAGCGCCCGGAAACCGCCCAGTTGCCCCGGTGCGGGTGCCTGAATTATGACCGGCCTACGGGCACTCGCGAATGCATCGGCGGCGGCTCTCAACTCGCCCTCGCTTGTGCCCTTCGCAAGGTGGAACGGCGCCTTGAGTGTCGCGTGAAACCCGTACCTGCGCGCATCAACCGTGAGGTCATGGAACTCGTCGCGCGCATACCAAGCCTCGGCTGCCCCCCACAGCTCTACCGCCTCCGGAGCGTCAGCGTCGCCGAGGGCGCCCGGCAGCGCGTAGACCGCGAAGCGAGTCACGCGACAGCCTCAGCTAACCGCGGGGTATACGCACTCACGTCGACGACATGGTCGGCAACTGCTTCGCGCACCTCAGCATCGTGGAAGATGCCAAGTATGCCAACACCGCGTGCCAGTCGCTCGCGGATCAGCCCGATGACGATCTCTCGGTTGCGTGCATCGAGTGACGCTGTGGGCTCGTCGAGCAGCATGAGTGGCCGAGGGGCCACGAAGCCGCGTGCGATGTTCACGCGCTGCTGCTCTCCGCCCGAGAACGTGGCGGGTGGCAACGTCCATAACCGTTCGGGAATACTGAGGTGCTCGAGGAGCTCAGCCGCACGAGTTCTGGCGGCCTCCCGATCCACACCGAGTTCTACGAGCGGTTCGGCAACCACGTCGAGCGCAGGCACACGGGGGAGCGCTCGCAAGAACTGACTCACATACCCCATCGAGTGGCGGCGCGCGTCGAGCACTTGCCGAGGCATCGCTGTGGCAAGATCAAGCACATCCGGCCCGTGACTCAGCAGTATTTCGCCGCTGTCAACCCCGTAGCTACCAAACACCATTTTCATGACGGTGCTTTTGCCCGCCCCAGAGTCGCCGCCGAGGACGACGCATGCGCCTCGTGGCACGTCGAAAGAGAGCCCGCGCAGCACAGGGAGTCGCAGTGCGTCTTGCAGGTGGAGCGTGAACGTCTTGTCGACGTTCTGCACGCTAAGGACCATGTCGGAATTCATCTGGTTCATGTCAGCCCTGAAGGATCGAAGAGACGAGGAGTTGGGTGTAGGCGGCTTGAGGATCATCAAGCACGCGATCGGTGAGTCCCGACTCAATCACTGCACCGTCTTTCATCACGAGGGTGCGGTGTGAGATCAGGCGAGCGACGGCGAGGTCGTGCGTCACGACGACGACTGCGAGACCGAGATCTGCGACCAGTGAGCGGAGCAGGTCGAGCAAACGGGCCTGCACCGAGACATCGAGCCCGCTCGTCGGCTCATCCATAAACACAAGCCGCGGCCCAAACACGAGGTTGCGGGCGATTTGCAGACGCTGTCGCATGCCGCCAGAAAACGTATCGGGGGTGTCACCGATGCGATCCTGCGGAATTTCAACCCGCGCAAGCCACTCCGCGGCCTGCCGATGAATCGAGTCGTAGCGGCGCTCCCCGTTGGCCATGAGCGGCTCGCCAATGTTGCCGCCGGCACTCACATGCATGCGTAGCCCGTCTGCTGCGTTCTGGTGCACAAAGCCCCATTCGGTGCGCCATAGGCCGCGCACCTCACGCTCGCTGAGTGCGCCAAGGTCGATCAGGCTGCCGTCGCTGCCGGGCGCGCCACTCTCGGGCGCGGGCCGGTAGCGAACCTCTCCTTCGTCGAGCGAGAGTCGCTGCGACAGCATACCGAGCAGGGTCGATTTACCCGAGCCTGACTCTCCAACGATCGCGAGCACCTCACCTGGCCAAAGGTCGAAACTCACGTCTCGACACCCAAACATTGAGCCGTACCGGTGACCCGCTCCAGTGACGCTCAAGAGCGGCTGTTCGTCGAGGTCGTTCATTTTGCCTCCTCCAACTGATCCAACTGAGTGCCAGCGCCGCGTGCCGCAGTCTGCTCGCAGTAGTCGGTGTCTGAGCAGACGTGCATGACACCGCCCTGATCGTCCATCACGACTTCATCGAGGTACACCCCGCGAGACCCACAGATTTCGCACGGCATATCGAATTGTTGCGGTTCGAATGGGAAGTCCTCGAAGCCGAGGCTTTCGACATCCGTGTACGGTGGCACCGCGTAAATGCGCTTCTCGCGCCCCGCTCCAAAAAGTTGAAGCGCCGGGCTCTGATGCATCTTGGGGTTATCAAAGCTCGGGATCGGCGACGGCGCCATCACGTACCGGCCGTTCACGCGCACCGGGAAGTCGTACGTGGTGGCGAAGTGACCGAAGCGTGAGATGTCTTCGTAGAGTTTGACGTACATGAGCCCGTACTCTTCGAGTGCGTGCAACCGCCTCGTCTCAGTCTCACGCGGTTCGAGAAACCGCAGGGGTTCAGGGATCGGCACCTGGTATACGACCACCTGGCCGTCTGTGAGAGGTGTCTCGGGGATACGGTGGCGGGTCTGGATGACCGTGGCGTCCGTGGTGTGCGTGGTGGTGCCAACGTGAGCGACGCGCTCGAAGAAATGCCGGATCGATACGGCGTTCGTGGTGTCGTCCGCTCCCTGATCAATCACCTTGAGCGTGTCATCGGTGCCGATCACGGCAGCAGTGACCTGCACACCGCCGGTCCCCCAGCCTCGTGGCATGGGCACCTCGCGTGACGCAAACGGCACCTGGAAGCCAGGGATTGCGACGCCTTTCAGGAGCGCACGGCGCACCACGCGCTTCGTTTGCTCGTCGAGGTACCCCTCGTTGTATGCGATGCGGGGCTCAGACATGTGTGCGCTCCTCA
>JBQDBM010000014.1:29192-62545 GCA_052090925.1 Leucobacter sp.
GCCTGAGCAGCACCAGTTCACCCTGGAAGTCGACGTAGTGCGGCAGCTTCAAGTGCTCGACGAAACCGGTAGCCTGCACGTTGTCAGCGTGACTAATCACGAACTCCTCATCTTGGGCGGGCGAGACGCGGCGCTCATCAAACTCGTCGGCGCGCAGCGCCCGGTCAACGAGCGACATTGACATGGCTTTGCGCTCGGCTCGACCAAACACGAGACCGTAGCCTCGGGTGAACTGCGGCGGCCGCTCCGCCATGCCCACAAACTGATTCACCATCTGACACTCGGTGACTTCGATGCGGCCGATGGGGATCGAGAAGCCGAGCTCGGGGGCCTCAAATTCGACTTCTACCTCACCGACGAGCACCTCACCCGCGAACGGGTGGGTGCGGCCGAAGCCTCGCTGTGTCGAGTACCCAAGTGCGAGCAGAAAGCCCTCGTCGCCACGGGTGAGTGCTTGTAGGCGCTCGGGGCGACTCATGGGAAAGACAGTGGGTTCGCGGGTCAGATCGGCGGGCTCAGGGTCGGTCCAGTCCTCCGCGTGCTCAGGTTCGATCAGCGCATCGACACCGAGCAGGTCGGTGATTCGTGGCATTGCCACGTCCTCCCGATCTTCATTGGGCACCTCCGGAGTCTCGAGCGTGTCCGCGAGCAGCCTGTGCGTATAGTCGAACGTTGCCCCGAGCTGCTGCCCGCCGGGCACGTCCTTAAACGTGGCCGAGACACGGCGCTCCGGTGGTAAGCCTGCGGTGTCAAGGGCCTCGGTTGTCCCAAAGCGAGGCAGCGTCGTCCGGTACGAGCGCAGCAACGTGACTGCTTCGAGCACGTCGCCCTGAGCCTGCAACAGCGCTTTCGCGGCGAGGTCCGGATCGTATAGCGAGCCCTCGGCCATCACCCGTGAGACGAGGATACCGAGCTGACTCTGCACTTGCCTCCACGCAATGCGTTCTTCGTTACCTGCACCTCGCTGCGCCAGCAGCGCGTGTGCGTTGGCTATGGCTTTCTCGCCACCTTTGACAGCTACATACATCAGGCACCATCCCCAATCTGATTGCGCGATTCAACTACGGCGAGTTCTGTGGTGCGCGGCAGTGCGCGCACCGATATTCCAGCAGGCAGGATCACGTCAACGCCTCGCGGAAACTGCGCGCGCTCCGCGCGCCACTCAGTGAGGAACCCGCTGGGGAGTCCGGCTCCATCCCAGCGAACTTCCCCGTCTACTCCGGGCCCCGAAGCGACGAGGTCCTCAGTCGGCAGTACATGAGTGGCGTCGATGACGAGGGTTGCGGAGAGGTGTGGTTCCTCGTCTGTGCCCTGGGCCAACTCACTCAGCGCCGGCACCTCCTCCGGCGTAGTAACAACTACGTATGCCGCTTCGCCCACTTCGGCGGTGAGCGGTGCACCCGTGTGGAACCGCAGCCACGAAGTCACATCATCGGTGACAAGCAGAGCAGGGTCCAGCCAGATCGGGGTGTGCTCGTCGCACAGCGCCAGGAGCACCGCGCCCACGCTCGCTCCAAGCGGGGCCGGAACCCGCAGCGACTCCTCCCGCACCACCGCGAGGTGCTGCGGGAGCGTGGGCCTCGACATTGCCGTGAGGATCGCGCGGAACGTGCGCTGCGCATCATGCACCGGGTCAGCAAACCCGGGCAGGCTGTTGTGGGTCATGAGTGTCATTCTTCGTCCTCTTCGTCTGGGCCGTTCTCTCGGGCAACCGTGAAGAAGTCGACAACCGTGCTGCGCGCTTCGGCACGAGCGCGGGCATCCCGCTCACCTTGCGCCTGCTCGAGAGGGGCGATGACGTCTGCGAGCACCCGCTCCCTCGCCTCCCCCGTGAGGAGAGCCTCAAAGCACGCGGCGATCGTGGCGTGCTCGGGGTGGCTGCCGAGCACGTACGCCGTGCCGACTGTCTCATCACTGGCAACCTCGGTGCCGGCTACTTCGGTGCTGCCCGCGGGGCGCACAATCACGGTGGCACGGGTGACCGTTGCCTCACCGAGGTTGAAGCGATCCCCCGTTCCGCCGCTTCGCCCCTGCACCATGACGAGCCCGGACTCGGGGCCACGCAAGTGCTCGACCTCCGGCGTCTCAGGCCACTCGGCCCAGAGGCGTTCAAGTTCCGCGAATTCGGCAGTCGCAAGCACTCTTGCGGTGCGGCGGCGCTCTACGACGTCCGCATCAGGTACCGTTGTCATCAACCCTCCAAGTTGTCTGTCTTTCTAGACAACTAAAACGCTAGCCTTGCCATGCGAACAGGTACCCCGTACTACGAGAAGTTCCAGAAAAGTTTTAATGAACACCTCTTGAACACGGCGGCGAACACACCAACGAACACGGGAGAAACATGAGTGATTCCATGCCAGGGCGTGCCGCGAGTGGCTACTCAACCTGGCGTCTGATCGCCGAGGAGCTGCGGGCCGACATTGCCGATGGCAGGCTCGAAGACGGCCACAGACTCTCCTCCGAGAATGCGCTCGCCAGCCGCTTTGGCGTGAATCGTCACACCGTGCGCCGTGCCATCGCCTCGCTGTCTGACGACGGACTGGTCGAATCCCATCGCGGCAGTGGTGTGTACGTCACGGGCTCACCCGTTCACATGCACAGGATCGGCATGCGCACACGCCTTTCAACGAGTCTCGGAGATCAGCACACCTCGAGTGGTCAGATCCTCGAGAGTGCAACTGAAGATGCACCCCCAAGGGTCGCCCGACTGCTCAGCCTCGCTGAGTCAGCTCCGACCGTGCGGGTTGAGTCACTGCGCTCCGTTGAATCCAAGCCATTCGCGCTCAGCACGGCCTGGTTCGATGCCGAACGATTGCCAAACATCGCGGCCGAACTACTCCGCACCTCTTCAGTCACTAAAGCGCTTCGTGCCAGTGGTATTGACGACTACATTCGCGTCTCAACCGGCATCACTGCGCGCCACGCCTCGGCCACAGAATCGACGCTCCTCGAACTCGATCCGGGCGCAATCGTGCTCGTGACCGAATCCCTCGATGCGCTGCCTGATGGCACACCCCTGCAGCACCTTGTGACACGTTTCGCTGCCGGCAGAGTTCGACTCAGTGTCGAGCATGGGTCTGAGGCATAGTCCACGCCACCTTGGGTTAACAAAAGGGGGCAGGTGCAAGAAGTCATCCTTCGTTCACCCAGCTGTCACTCCCCGTTGAAGAGAGCTGTAGTTACCACTCATAGGCTGAAGCCATGTCCGTCAGTACGCCACTTCATATGCAGCTTTACGATGAAATGGTTCATCGTATTCGTACCGGCGCCTGGAAAGCCGGCGCCAAGGTGCCGAGCGAGCGAGCACTCATCACCGAGTTTGGCACGTCACGGGGTCCGGTACGACAGGCACTTGCCGCACTGCGAGCCGAGGGAATGATTGTCGGGGGCCGCGGCACCCCACCTCGCGTACAACGCACTGCACCACCCCAGTCATTCGACACGTTCATGTCGTTCACCGAGTGGGCGAAAGAGCTCGGACTCACCCCCGGCCAAAAGATCATCGAGGCGAGCCGCCGATACGCGACGGAAGACGCCGCCCGCGAGCTCAGGGTTCCGCATGACTCCACCGTCGTCGAGATTATTCGCCTGCGCTTCCTCGGCGACGAACCGACGATGCTCGAACGGTCACTCTTCCCGTACGAGATTGGGCGGCACCTGCTCGCAGCAGACCTCGACAGGGGCAGCATCTACCAGGCCCTTCGCGAGGCAAATGTTATTCCCGTCCGCGCGCGACACGTTATTGATGCGATCGCCGCACACCCGCTCGAAGTTGAGACGCTCCGCGTTGGCCCCGAAGCTCCGCTGCTTCGTGTGCGTCGCACCGCCTACAGCAGTCTCGGCGGGGTCATTGAAGTGGCGGACGACCGCTACCTCCCCACGATGGCGAGCTTCATCGTCGAGAACACCACGGATCACCGAAGCCCACTCGTCCGGGAGGCTGCCGGGCGCGGAGCAGAGGTCTTCACTAACTACTAACAGGGAGCCTCCCATGATTTCGCTCGCCGTATTCGACATGGCAGGCACCACCGTGAACGACGGTGGTGCTGTGTACCGCGCACTCGAACAGGCTGTCACGGAAACAGGGGTCCCGGTCTCGCCGGAGCACCTGCAGACGTGGATGGGTACCGAAAAGCGCGCCGCAATCACCGCCCTGATCAAGCTCGGTGGTGGTGATCCTTTCGCGACCGCCGACAAAATCGACACCGCGTTCGCGCGCTTCCAAACGATCCTGAGTGAGCTCTACACAGCCCAACCCCCGGTACCGGTCGAGGGCGTCGCCGAGGCGATCGCCGAACTTCGCGCGTCGGGTACCAAGGTCGCACTCACGACAGGCTTCTCACGGGACGTTGCAAATGGGATCCTGAACCGCCTCGACTGGGGAGTCGGGGCAGAGAGTAGCGCCGCAACCGTGGTGGACACCCTCGTGTGCGGCGACGAGGTTGCGGCTGGTCGCCCGGCTCCCTACATGATCCACCGCGCCATGGAGCGCACCGGCACCCTCTCCGTCGACCAGCTCATCGTCGCGGGCGACACCGTCGTCGATGTTGAGGCGGGCGCGCACGCTGGAGCCGGCATCACGGTCGGTGTGCTCACCGGTGAACTGCAGCGCGCAGATTTTGCTGGCACACCCGCCACGCTCGTCCTCGACTCGGTCGCCGAGATCCCAGCCATGCTGCAGCGCGCTTCACACAACTAATTGGTCGGCTCCCAGGTGTGAGCAAGTTGAATCAGACGCTCTGAATATTCAGCAATTGCTTGCTCAGGATCATCCGCACCAGCCGCGGCGAGTCCAATGAGGAGCGTGCTGAGTGGTGCCGCAGGGCGCGCCACATTGTGGGCCACCTCTTTCGCGACGTTCAGCGCGAGAGCGATATCGACGCTTGCCGCATCGATCCCAAGCTCGTCAGTCGCCGCAGCAAGCCAGTCATTCAGTGCCTGAGGAGGCAGGTAGTGAGAGGTGTCGTTCATGTAGTCCGCCTTATCTGTCTGCCGTGCTAACCGGGGTTCTGCCCAAGCGATGCGCGTGCGCGCTCGAGGTCTGTCGGGGTATCAATGTCGAGCACCGTCTGCGCAGGGGCCGCGACGGACGTCAATCGTGCACCGTCGAACGCGACGCGCAGTGGGCGATCAGCGAGTTCGGACGCCGCAAGCGCGGTGATGTTCTGCCGCAGAGCGCTCACACGGTAGAGACCGGCGAGCCACTGCGGGCGTCCCTCCTCGTCGCGCAAGTACACCCCGTCGACAGGCTCGTGGGCTTCCGATCCCGTCTCCGAGAAGCCGTCGAGGATCGCAGCGCACAAGGCCACCGGATTCTCGAGGTCGCAGGGAAGCAGCATCACCCAGTCATGCTCGACGAGGTCGAGGCCTGCGGCGAGCGCCGGGAGCGGGCCTGTGAACGGTGGGTCCTCCCGCACCACTAGGTCCGCGAGTGCACCGACGTGGTCCGGCCCCACCGCAATGACACGGCTGGCACCCATCCCGTGGGCTGCCGTAACCACGCGGTCGACGAGGCGCTCTGTTCCGAGTATGACGGCGGCTTTCTCGGTGCCAGAGGTGACTTCCGCAAGGCGTCGCCCGCGTCCACCAGCCAGCACGACGGCATCGAACTGTGGATGCGTATTCACGACGTCACCAGCGTCACGTCAACGATCTCGCCTGCTGCGACGTCGCCGCGCTCTGGGCCGACCAGCGCGTACCCGTCGGCTGCTCCGTGCCCCGTGACGGCGTGCGGCACACCGCTTGGATCCACGACCGGGGCACACGCGATCGCGCCGCGCTCGTCCTCAAACACCCGCACCGGGAGCACCTGCAGGCGACCTGCCTTGCCGCGCCACCCGGTGGCCGCACGAATTGGGATGCGGAGACGCTGTAGGCGGCTTCTGCCCTGCATTGCAAGGATCGCGGGTCGTACGAACAGTTCAAAGCTCACAGCCGCGCTGACGGGATTACCCGGGAGCGCAAAGATGAACGCGCCCTCCGCGAGACGACCGACGCACTGAGGCTGCCCGGGTCTCACCGCGACCCGTACCTGTCGCACCCCTGGCTCATTCACGAGAGCCAGGCGCACGATGTCGTGCCGGCCAGGCCCAACCCCGCCAGTGGTGACGATGACGTCGCAGTCCGCCGCCTTCGCAAGTGCGCGGCGGAATCCTTCTACGTCGTCGTCGTGCACCGAAATCTCGGTGATGACTGCCACCCCAGTCTCACGGAGCAATCCGCTCACAAGCAACGAGTTCGATTCGGGAATCTGGCCACGGACAAGCTCGACCCCTGCGGGCCGAAGCTCTGAACCTGTGGTGAGTACCGCGATGCGAGGGGCGGCGTGCACCTGTACCCGCTCGACTCCCGCGGCGGCGAGCGCCCCGAGTCGCGCGGCGGTCAGAACCTCCCCGCGAGCTGCGATGACGTCTCCTGCAGAGGTGCTCTCACCGCGGCGACGCACGTTTGCCCCCACTGGGAGTGCCTCGAGCACACCTACGCTGGCGTCTGCCCAGTCCTCACCGTCACGATCGCTCACCGTTCGTTCGACCGGCACCACGGTGTCAGCATGGGCGGGGATCGGCGCCCCCGTCATGATGCGGACGCATGCGCCGGGTGGAATGCGCGGATCTTCACTACTGCCGGCAGCTACTTCACCCACGACCATCAGCTGAGTTGGCTGCTCCGCTGTTGCCCCCGCGATATCCGCACTGCGCATCGCGTAGCCGTCCATCGCCGAGTTATCCCAGAGCGGAAGCTCGTACTTCGCTAGGTGATCCTGCGCTGCAGTACACCCCTGAGCATCGCGCACGCTGACCTCGCGCACGGGCGTCGTCGAGACTCGCTCCAGAATCCACCTCAGGTGCTCATCAGGGGTGACGGTCATGGCTCTCATAGTATTCGAAGACTCGCCGCAACATCTGTGCTATCCAAGAGGTATGTCTCGAATTACTGCGCGTCGCCGCGTTGTGCGCATTCGCGTGGGCGAAACAACATCCAAGCGAAGCCTCCGGCCCGATTATCTCGCGGCGGAGGAGCCGCTTGAGATCCGGGTGCTCGGTAGTTCGCTGGTCGTCACGATGCGCACCCCCGGGCACGATTTTGAACTCGCCGCCGGCTTCCTCTTCTCCGAGGGGGTGATCCGCTCCGCCGAAGATTTCGCAACGGCGAAATATTGCAATGGTGCCACGGCAGAAGAGGGGAACACCTACAACGTGCTCGACGTGGATCTTGCACCGGGTGTCACGCCTCCGAGTGCGAGCACCGAGCGCAATTTCCACATGACCAGCGCGTGCGGTCTGTGTGGCAAGACGAGCATCGATGCAGTGCACACATCTTCGGCGTTCGATGTGTCGCAGGATCCGCTGACGATTGACGCTGCGACACTCACCGGGTTTCCAGATGCTCTGCGAGATGCCCAAGCGGTGTTTGAGCGCACTGGAGGGTTACATGCGGCGGGGCTGTTTGATGGCCGGACCGGAGAGCTGCTCGTGCTTCGAGAGGATGTGGGTCGGCACAACGCTGTCGACAAGGTCGTGGGCTGGGCCCTCATGAACGGCCGCGTCCCCGCACGGGAGTGTGTACTCATGGTGTCGGGGCGGGCGAGCTTTGAACTCGTGCAGAAAGCCGTCATGGCCGGGATACCGATGCTCGCCGCGGTCTCCGCGCCCTCGTCGCTCGCTGCGGAACTTGCAGACGACGCAGGGCTCACGCTGGTCGGTTTTCTCCGCGGCGACACCATGGTGGTCTATGCCCGCGAGGACCGCATCAGCTAAAGTAAGGGCATGGTGCGGTTCAGCCCCCTCGAGTGGCCGGTTATTCGGCAGTTCAGCTCGTCCGACAAGTTCGGGCGCGGCGACTCGGTGATGTCGCAAAAGACTCGAGACATCGAGCCGCGCACCTCCACTGCTGACCGCGTTGTGCAGAGCGTCTGCCCGTACTGTGCGGTGGGTTGCGGACAGCGCGTCTTCGTCAAAGACGAAAAGGTTGTCCAGATTGAGGGCGACCCTGACTCGCCGATTTCACGAGGCCGACTCTGCCCGAAAGGCTCCGCGAGTGAGCAGCTCGTCAACTCCGCGAGCCGCGTGACCGACATCCTCTACCGTGCCCCCTATGCGACTGACTGGCAGAAGTTGTCGCAAGACGAGGCGATCGAGATGATTGCCGACCGCTTCCTCAAGGCGCGCGAGCGCTGGTGGGAAGACACTGACGAGACCGGGAATTTCTTGCGTCGCACGATGGGCATTGCGGCGCTCGGCGGCGCGACCCTCGACAACGAGGAAAACTACCTCATCAAGAAGCTGTTCACGGCGGCTGGCGCGATCCAGATCGAGAATCAGGCCCGCATTTGACACTCCGCCACGGTTCCCAGTTTGGGAACCTCGTTCGGTCGCGGCGGAGCTACGCAAACGCTGCAGGATATGGCCAATGCGGACTGCATTGTCATTCAGGGATCCAACATGGCGGAGTGCCACCCCGTCGGATTCCAGTGGGTCGCTGAGGCGAAAGCGAGGGGCGCGCGAATCATTCACGTCGATCCACGCTTCACCCGCACGTCTGCAGTCGCAGATAAGCACGTTTCCATTCGTGCGGGCTCAGACATCGTGCTGCTTGGCGCGCTCATCAACCACGTGCTCCAAAACGAACTGTGGTTCAAGGAGTACGTGCTCGCGTACACAAACGCGGCGACGATCGTCAGCGAAGAATTCCGCGACACCGAAGACCTCGACGGCCTATTCTCCGGCTACGACAAAGAGACCGGCACCTACGATCCGTCCAGCTGGGCATACCGGCGTACGGGTGCCCAAGCGGATGGTCAGGTAGATTCCAATACTCACGGGTCGACCGGCATGGGCGATCAGTACGGTGAGGGCGGCCCACCGGTGGCGGGCCCGTTCCTCACTGACGAGACGCTCACCGATCCGCACACGGTCTTCCAGATCCTCAAGCGGCACTTCTCCCGGTACACGGCGGAAATGGTGCACGAAACGTGCGGCATTGCCGAGGACGATTTCGAGTATCTCGCCCGCTCCGTGACCGAGAACTCCGGCCGCGACCGTACGACGTGTTTCGCGTACGCCGTCGGCTGGACACAGCACACCATGGGCACGCAGTTCATTCGCACCGCAGCGATCCTGCAGCTACTGCTCGGCAACATGGGCCGTCCCGGGGGCGGAATCATGGCGCTGCGTGGTCACGCCAGCATTCAGGGGTCCACCGACATACCAACCCTGTTTAACTTGTTGCCCGGCTACCTGCCGATGCCCGACGCATCGAAGACTTCACTCAGCACGTACCTTGAGGGAATCGGGTCGCCGGCAGACAAAGGCTTCTGGGCGCACTCTGACGCGTACATGACCAGCCTGATGAAGGCGTGGTGGGGAGACGCGGCGCGTGAAGACAACGACTGGGCATACGATTATCTGCCACGCATTAACGGCCCTCACGGCACCTACCAGACCGTGGAACGAATGCTCGAGGACCAGCTCGACGGCTACTTCGTTTTCGGCCAGAACCCCGCGGTGGGCTCGGCGCACGGGCGCATGCAGCGGATGGGGATGTCGCACCTCAAGTGGCTCGTGGTACGCGACTTCAGCATGATCGAATCGGCGACCTGGTGGAAAGACGGACCAGAGATCGAGAGCGGTGAGCTTCGTACCGAGGACATCGCCACCGAAGTATTCTTCATGCCGGCCGCGAACCACGTTGAGAAGTCCGGAACGTTCACACAAACGCAGCGGATGGTGCAGTGGCGGCACCAGGCTGTTGAGTCCCCTGGCCAGGCGCAGAGCGAGCTGGACTTCTTCTACGCGCTCGGTGTGCGGATCCGTGAGAAGCTCGCGGATTCAACCGATGACCGTGATCGCCCGCTCCTCGACCTCACGTGGGACTATCCGCTTGACGCGCATGGAAACCCCGACCCCGAAGCGGTGCTCGCGGAAATCAACGGGCGGCACCTGACCGGTGAGCAAGCTGGGGAGCCACTCTCGTCGTACACGGAAATGCGCGCTGACGGGTCGACCGACGGCGGATGCTGGATCTACACCGGTGTCTACGCTGACGGCATCAATCACGCAGCTCTCAGGCCGCCCAAGGATGAACAGGCAGACGTCAACCCTGACTGGGCATGGGTGTGGCCAGCGAACCGACGCATTCTCTACAACCGTGCATCAGCCGACCCAGAGGGGAAGCCCTGGAGCGAGCGCAAGAAGTATGTGTGGTGGGATGAGGATCAGGGTCGCTGGACCGGTGACGATGTTCCCGACTTCCCGGTCGAGCTTGCACCGAGCACCCGCCCCGACGAGTCTGCCACTGGCGTCGAAGCGCTTTCCGGCATCGACCCATTCATCATGCAGACCGACGGCAAAGGTTGGCTCTATGCACCAAAGGGCCTTGTGGATGGACCACTCCCGGCGCATTACGAGCCGCAAGAGTCTCCCGTTGCGAACCCAATGTATAGCCAGCAGCGCTCCCCCACACGTCTCACCATGTCGCGCCCCGACAACCTGAGCGCACCGAGCGGGAATGAACCGGGCGCAAAGGTGTATCCGTTCATGTTCACCACCTACCGGCTCACCGAGCACCACACCGCCGGTGGCATGAGCCGGTGGTTGCCGTACCTCGCAGAGCTGCAGCCCGAGATGTTTTGCGAGATATCTCCAGAGCTTGCCGAAGAGCGTGGTCTCGAACCCTACGGCTGGGCGACCATCATCTCTCCGCGCGCAGCGATCGAGGCGAAGGTGCTCGTCACCGACCGCGTACGCGCACTCAGAGTCGGTGGGAAAACCGTTCACCAGATTGGGCTCCCCTACCACTGGGGTGTCGGCGGCGACGCGGTCGTCAGCGGCGACGCAGCGAACGACCTGCTGAGTGTGGTGATGGACCCAAACGTGCTGATCCAGGAGTCGAAAGCTGGGTCGTGTGACATCGTTCCCGGGCGTCGACCACGCGGCAGGGCGCTGCTCGATCTGGTTGCGGAGTACCAGCAGCGTGCCGGAGTTACCCCGGAAACCGGGATGCGACCGGACCCCGAACCTGCTACACAGGATGCACGGACAACCGAGGAGGGGAAGAGGTAGATGGCAAAGCTCACCGAATCACCCGATCACATGGCTCACCACGGACACGAGCATGTGCACCCACGCAAGGGGTTTTTCACGGACACGTCGATCTGTATCGGCTGCAAGGCTTGCGAGGTCGCTTGCAAGGAGTGGAACCGCAACCCACACGATTCCGACTGGGAGCTCTCGAACTCCTCCTACGACAACTCCGAGGGG
Organism: Leucobacter sp.; assembly: GCA_052090925.1. Taxonomy (GTDB): domain Bacteria; phylum Actinomycetota; class Actinomycetes; order Actinomycetales; family Microbacteriaceae; genus Leucobacter. The sequence continues at coordinate 40,451 of JBQDBM010000014.1, forward strand.
TTAGGGGCCGACACCTGGCGCCACGTGGCGTTCGTTGAACAGGGCAAGGAGCAGATCGAAGAGGCGCGCGAAAGCGGCAAGAAACTCGTGAGTCTCGGTATGCCGTCCGTGGGCCCACCGCGGCCGCGTGGTGCCGACGGCGAGGATCTCTCGGACACAGACACCACACCGCCAGACACCCCGGACTTTCGCTGGCTCATGTCTTCGGATGTGTGCAAGCACTGCACGAACGCCGGCTGCCTCGATGTCTGCCCGACCGGCGCCCTGTTCCGTACAGAGTTTGGCACGGTCGTTGTGCAGGAGGACATCTGCAACGGCTGCGGCACCTGCGTTGCGGGCTGCCCGTTCGGTGTGATTGAGCGACGCAGCGATGGGATCGCGGCTCCCAAGACGAACCGCGACTTCACCGCTGGGGAGCAGGCGCCAACACCGAATGTGGGGGTCGCCCAGAAGTGCACCCTGTGTTATGACCGCCTCACCGACGACCAGGTACCCGCCTGCGCGCAGGCCTGCCCAACGGAGTCGATCAAGTTTGGCAGCCACGAAGAGCTTGAGAAGATCGCTCGAGCCAGGGTACGTGAACTGCGGAAGAAGGGCCTGACGGAAGCACGCCTCTACGGCGCCAATCCGGAGGATGGTGTCGGCGGGACCGGATCCATGTTTTTGCTGCTCGATGAACCCGAGGTCTATGGCTTGCCGCCGGACCCTCGTGTTCCCACTGCTGACCTCCCGCGCATGTTCAAGCGCGCAGGGATCGCGGCACTCGGCATGGTCGCCGCTGTGGCCACCGCGTTTGCCCTGGGGGGTCGCCGTTGAGCGTGTCTGAATACGATAGCTACCGGCCGCCTGGCCCTGAGCGTCGTGGCCCACGTCAGGGTTCCAAAGGGGGGCGCCGTCGCAGGGGCGGTGGTAGCAGAACCGATGGCTCGCGCGAGATGCCCATGGTGCCCGAGGCTGAGTTCACCTCGTATTACAACCGCCCGGTCGTCAAGCCGCCGCCGTGGGAGGGCCCAATCGGCATCTACTTGTTTTTGGGTGGGGTCGCAGGTGGATCTTCACTCCTTGCCGCTGGTGCGCAACTCCGTGGCAACAAGAAGCTACGACGCAACAGCCGAATCGCGGCGATTGGGGCTGCCGGTGCAGGTGCCCTCGCGCTTGTCGCAGACCTGGGCCGACCAGAGCGCTTTCTCAATATGTTCCGCACGTTCAAGGTAACCTCGCCGATGAGTGTCGGCTCCTGGATTCTCGGTGCGTTCAGCGCGGTGGCGGGCATTGCTGCCGTGGCGGAGGTTGACGAGATGACGAAGCGTCGCTTGCCGCTTGGTCCGCTGCGAGGGCTCCTTCGCTTCGCGGAGAAGCCGGCCGGTCTCGCGTCAGCCGCACTCGCGGCCCCGCTCGCCGCCTACACCGGTGTGCTGCTGTCGGACACGGCGAACCCCACCTGGAACGACGCCAAAGAAGACCTGTCGTTCGTCTTCGTCAGCTCTGCAAGCCTCGCCGCTGGCGGGCTGGGTATGGTCACGACGCCTCCAGAAGACGCGAAGCCAGCCCGCGTGCTCGCTGTCATGGGGTCTGCCGCGGAGCTCGTGTCGTCGGAGCTGATGGAACGACGGATGGACCCCGTCTCCGTCGAGCCACTCCATCAGGGAGCACCCGGCACCATGCTGAGGTGGAGCAAACGTCTGGCCGCTGCCGGCGGTATCGGAGCTCTCTTCGCCGGCCGCAGCCGGATCGTCGCGGTGGCCTCGGGCGTCGCTCTGCTTGCCGCGTCGGCGCTCACTCGGTTTGGCGTGCTGAATGCCGGGCTCGAGTCGACTAAAGACCCACGCTACGTCATCGAACCGCAGAAGCGTCGCCTCGAGGCTCGCCGACAGGCCGGGATCACCCACGACTCGATCACAACCGCAGACTAGGGTTTCCGCTCAACGAATGGTGATGCCCGAACCCGCAGTTGTCTCACCAATGACGGGGTAGCCGGGAACCTCACCAACCACAAGCAGACCTCCCGATGTCTGCGCATCGGCGAGCAGCACGAGCTCCTCTTCAGCGAGGCCAGCCTCGTTCAGCACGTTCGGTCGTACCCAATCAAGGTTGCGCCTGGAACCGCCGGGGATATACCCCTCTGCGAGAGACGCACGCACCCCGTCAATCACGGGAACCGCGCTCGAGTCGATCGTCGCGCCGACCCCAGACGCGCGACACATCTTGAACAGATGCCCCAGCAGACCAAACCCGGTGACGTCCGTCGCCGCCTTCACCCCCGCGGCGACCGCCGCGTTCGCGGCTGCGAGGTTCAGCTCAGTCATCAGGGCGATCGCGTGCACGAACACCTCACCGGTCTGTTTGTGCCGATTGTTCAACACGCCCAAGCCAATGGGCTTGGTGAGGGTGATCGGCAGACCCGGGGCAGCCGCATCGTTGCGCATGAGCTTGGTCGGGTCAGCAATACCGGTCACAGCCATCCCGTATTTGGGCTCCGGGTCATCGACCGAGTGCCCCCCGGTGACGGGGCAGCCTGCCTCTGCCGCGAGGTCCATGCCCCCGCGCAGCACCTCCGTGAGCAGCTCCATCGGCAACACTTCCCTGGGCCACCCCACGAGGTTGATCGCCGTGATCGGGGTGCCACCCATCGCATAAATGTCCGAGAGTGCGTTGGCTGCCGCGATGCGCCCCCAGTCGTAGGCGTCATCCACCACGGGGGTAAAAAAGTCTGCTGTTGAGAGCACCGCGAGATCGTCTCGTACGAGCACCGCGGCTGCATCGTCACCATCGTCGAGCCCGACCAGCACGTTCGGCGCAGTCTGTCCGGTCAGACCTCGGACCGCATCTTCAAGCTCACCCGGAGGAATCTTGCATGCGCAACCTCCACCATGGGCGTAACCGGTCAATCGTGTTGCAGGCACTGAAGCACTCATGTTCCCGAGCATACCGAGTCCGTGTCTCAGTGTGTGCGTTGATGCTAGTGTTCCGGGTGGAGGCGTCCGTGTCCTGGTGGGCGCCCCGGTCTTCAACACCGGTGAGACCGAGTATCTCGGTCTGGCGGGTTCGATTCCCGTCCGCCTCCGCCAACGCCAGATTGCCGCACTCTCTCAAGTTCAAGAAGCGCGACGCATACATTCTGGAATTGGAATATGATCGGCTGCCGCACTAAACAAGCTGCACAAAGAAAGGTACGTCCATGAGTGACAATGCAGACCGTACCGATCCGGACTGGCGCCGAAATATTCCGCGAACTGACCGTCTGATGCAGCTTCCCGAGGTCGCAGAGGCGCTCACGCGCGTGGGGGAGACAGAGATCAAGGGCGTTATCTCCCGGCATCAGCAGCTCGCACGCGAGGGGTTACTCCCCGTCGAAGAGGTCACTGGCGCTATTCTTCGTGCGCTGCGAAGCCACTCGGCCGTATCGCTCACGTCGGTGATAAATGCCACCGGTGTGGTGATCCACACGAATCTCGGGCGTGCGCCGCTTTCCACCACCGCGCGTGAAGCACTGCAGACCGCGGCCGGTTACGTAGACATTGAGATGGACCTCGCCACTGGCCAGCGCAGCTCACGGGGTACCGGTGCACGTGAGGCGCTCCTGCAGGCCTGCCCTGCCGCAGAGGACGCGCTTGTCGTCAACAACGGTGCCGCCGCGCTCCTGCTTGCCGTCACTGCGTACGCCACGACACCGCGGCCAGGCGCTGCCGATGCGAGCTTAGCTCGAGAAATCCTGGTCAGTCGCGGCGAGCTCATCGAGATCGGCGCCGGCTTCAGACTCACGGATCTCATGGAGTCCACGGGTGCGAAACTTCGGGAAGTAGGCACGACAAACCGGACTCATATCGGGGACTATGCGCGCGCCATCGGACCGGGCACCGGCTGCATACTGAAAGTGCACCCCAGTAACTTCCGTGTCGAGGGTTTCACTGCGGAGGCCGACATCGCCTCACTCCACGAGCTCGCCGAGCAACACAGTGTGCCACTCATCCTCGACCTCGGGAGCGGCCTACTCACACCCGACCAGTTGCTCCCTGATGAACCAGATATTGATACCGCGCTTCGTGCCGGTGCAGATATCGTGATCGCGAGTGGAGACAAGCTGCTCGGCGGCCCGCAGGCGGGTTTACTGCTCGGTAAGCGAGAGGCCATCGCACGCCTCGCGTCGCATCCGCTCGCCCGGGCGGTGCGGAGCGACAAGCTCACACTCGCGGCACTTGAGGCGACGCTCCGCGGAAGCGATTCCCCGGTCACATCTGCCGTTCACGCTGATCCCGCTGTGCTCCACGAACGAACTGCGCGTCTCGCGGCCGAGCTTGGTGCCGATGTCGTTCCCCACGACGGTCGAGTGGGCGGCGGAGGCGCCCCAGGCGTGCCACTGCAAGGCTGGGCGATCGATCTCCCCGAGGAAGTGGCCGAGCGTCTGCGGCGCGGCACCCCCGCGGTGCTCCCACGCGTGCACCGCGGCCGCTGCCTCGTCGACCTCCGCTGCGTCCCCGAACGTGACGACGCCCAGTTGCTTGCAGCCATCGCTCTCGCGTACACCGATCACAATCAGCACGCAGACCAACCGGGGCGTTGACGTGTACGTCATTGCGACGGCCGGTCACGTCGACCACGGCAAGTCGACCCTGGTGCGGGCCTTGACAGGGATGGAGCCGGATCGGCTCGCGGAGGAGCAGCGACGCGGTCTCACCATAGATTTGGGCTTTGCCTGGACCCAGCTGCCATCGGGTCGCGCTGTGGCTTTCGTTGATGTGCCAGGGCACGAACGGTTCCTCGCCAACATGCTCGCAGGGGTTGGTCCGGCCCCAGCGGTCTGCTTTGTGGTCGCAGCCGACCAGGGGTGGCAGCAGCAGTCGACCGATCATCGAGACGCGCTCACCGCTCTAGGTGTTGATCGGGGCATCGTGGCAATTACCCGTGCCGATCGTGCGGCCGAAAGCCAACGTGTCGCGGTTGAGTCGGAGGTTCGAGCCAAGCTTCGGGGCACGGCCCTCGAAACCGCTCCGATCGTCACGGTGTCGGGAACCACGGGAGCAGGCCTCCCGGAACTTGTGCGACGACTCGACGGGGTGTTGGCGAATGCGCCCGCGCCGGATCCCGATGCCCGGGTGCGCTTCTGGGTTGACCGCTCATTCAGCATCACCGGGTCGGGCACCGTCGTCACCGGATCGCTGACCGCCGGCACGCTGCGCCAGGGGGATCGCTTTGAGCTCCTGGGCGAAGCCGGTGCCATGCCCACAAGTATCCGGGGGCTCCACAGCCAAAACGCCTCGGTTGACTTTGCGGTGCCACATGCACGAGTCGCAGCAAACCTGCGCGATATCGGGGCGACAAACGCGCATCGCGGCGACGCGCTCATCACGCCGGGAGCCTGGCAGATCACTGACTCAATTGACGTGAGGCGAACGACCGGGTCGGGGTTCACCGACGCCCCTCAGCAACTCGTGGTGCACATTGGGACGGCGGCGACCCCAGCGCGCGTGCGCCCATTTGACGACCACCACGCGCGACTCACACTGCGACGGGCGCTCCCGCTTCAGTATGGAGACCGTCTGGTGCTGCGGAGTCCGGGCAGCTACTCGGTGTACGCGGGTGCACTGGTGCTTGAGCTTGACCCTCCTAGCTTGCGGCGTCGTGGGGACGGTACGAACTGGGCTGCCCAGCTCGCAGGTCGCACCGCAGAAAATGCTGCCCTTGCTGAAGTGAAGCGCCGCGGCGCCGTGCGCGTCGCGCAACTCAGTCGCCTGGGATTTAGCGTGGACACCGTGCCCCCCGACGTCGACGTTGTAGAGCCTAACGAGACGTGGTGGGTGCACACCGCGGCACTCGACGAGTGGGCGAGCGAGCTGCGGCGGGCGGTGGCAGAGAAGCTCCGTGTGGAGCCGCTCGCACCAGGCCTGAGCGAGGGCGCTGCAGCCGATCTGTTGCGGCACTCGTCGACCATGCAGCGGTTTCCACCGCTCCCAAACCAAGAACTGTTTCAGGTTGTGGTGGGCCGCGCGAGGCTCGAATCTCTGCGCGGCGTTCTGCGACCTCCCGGTCACACGACGGATCTGGGTGAAGCGGAGGCGGGGGTCGTCCGTCTCGAAGAGCGGCTTCGTGAGCAGCCGTTTGCCGCGCCCGAAGCCGATGAACTGAAAGCGCTCGGTCTCGGATCGCGGCAGCTAGCTGCTGCTGAACACACGGGGCGGATCCTGCGCCTCCGCGACGGCGTTGTGTTGCTGCCGCAGGCTCCGGCGCTCGCTATGCGCCACCTCGCGGCGATCGAGCAACCGTTTACGACGAGTCAGGCCAGGCAAGCACTCGGGACCACTCGTCGCGTCGCCATCCCGCTGCTTGAACACCTGGACGAGCGTGGGTGGACTCGCCGCGTCGACGGTTCCCTCCGCAGCATCGTGCGGTAAGAGCAGTGCGGTGAGAACCCCGAAGAGCCCTCACCGCACACTTACTCCTTACAGTTAGCCGCGATTGACCGCCATGGGAGCACCAATGCCCGGATCGATCTGCGTGGGGCCCGACGACGAAGGGCGAACGTCGAAGTCGAACATTGCCGTCGGTAGATATACCGTCGAGCACGAGTTCGGAATATCGACGACACCCGACAGACGTCCCTCGATCGGTGCAGCCCCGAGCAGCAGATAGGCCTGCTCAGGGCTGTAGCCGAACTTCGTCAGGTAATCGATCGCGTGCAAACATGCGCGCTGATACGAGAGGTGGGAGTCGAGGTAGCGCTGCTCGCCATCAAGTGTCACAGAGGTACCCGAAAATGCGATCCACTCACTGTACTGTGGCTCGACGTTGCCCGGCATGAATATCGCGTTCTCTTTCACACCGTAGGTTTCCATGCCGCCCTTAATGAGGTCGACGCGGAAGTCAATGAAGCCACCCATCTCAATCGCACCACAGAACGTGATTTCACCGTCGCCCTGCGAGAAGTGCAGGTCGCCGGCTGAGAAGTTTGCTCCGTCGACGAAGACGGGGTAAAAGACTCGCGTTCCCTTGGTGAGGTTCTTGATGTCCTGATTGCCACCGTTCTCACGCGGTGGTGCGGTACGGGCGGCCTCGGAGCCGACCCTGCCCCATTCGCCACGGTCGAGTCCACCGAGAACTGCATGCTCGGCCTCTGGCGGAAGCGCGAGCGGGGGCATGCGGTTCGGGTCCGTTGCAATGAGAGCACCCTCGCGGGCATTCCACTTCGCAAGCAGATCAGCCGACGGTGCGGTGCCCATGAGACCCGGGTGAATGATTCCGGTGAAAGACACCCCTGGTACGTGACGCGATGTCGCAGTCTGGCCAGTGAAGTCCCACACCGCCTTGTAGGCATCCGGGAACTGATCGGTAAGGAATGAACCACCGTTGTTCTTCGAGAAAATTCCCGTGTATCCCCAGCCTTGACCGGCGAGCGGGCCCTCCTCCTGTGGAATCGGACCGACATCAAGAATGTCGACCACCAAGAGGTCTCCTGGTTGAGCACCTTCGATACGGAACGGGCCACTCAGCGTGTGCACCGTGAGGAGCGGAGCATCGAGAATGTCCTGCGCGGAGTCATCATTCTTGATGGCTCCGTCAAACCACTCACGGCAGTCAACGCGGAAGCTCTCGCCTGGTTTGACGGTAGCTACGGGTGGGATCTCTGGATGCCAACGGTTGTGGCCCAGCGGGGTGTGGTCCACGAACTTCTTGTTCGAGTCCAACGGGAAAAGATTCTTTGGCATTGCTTCTCTCTCTTTCGGTTTTTCGGTGTCGACGTTGACGCCGAAATTGGTATCACAGTTGGTCAGCCCTGATCTAGGGGCGCGGAAGTTTCGCGTGCAGTGGGTTTCTGGTGATGGGGGTCGCCTTTCCAGGACCACGGGTCGGAAGTGAGGTCGTCACTTCCGGTTCGTGGGCACTTCTTGCGGATTTGTCGATGAGCTGAAATTCCCCGGAGCCTGCCTGTGACAGGTAGGGGGCCGTAACAACTTTTAATGCCAGCGCGTCACAGTTCTCGCATGCACGGCGCTTCGGCACTTCGGCCATCGAATAGAATGCATCGAATGTGCACCCTTCAACGCATCGGAATGTGTAACTTGGCATACGCTTAAGCCTTTCTGTAGACGTTCTGAGTATGTGACAGGGGTTATCCGGCAGAGGTAACGACTTGTTCAGACTCTTTCGCGGTAGGCGCTTCAGGCTGTTTCGGTGCGCCGAGCACCCAAGAGAGCACGAACAGTACGACCGCAAGCACAGCTCCAATCCACGCCGCGCCGCTCCCCACCGGGTAACTCTCAGTGAGTAACAGGAACGCAGGAACCGCGCCTGTGAAAATTCCGAGGAACAGGGTGAACCAGCCGGTTCGCAGCTCGATCTTGCCGTTGCCAAGACCCAGCAACACAAAGAACATAAACCAGAGCACGGCCCATGAGAGCCAAATGACGCCGAATAGCGGGTCGCCGATCTCGACGAAATTTAGATAGGCATAGACGACCGCACACGCTGAGACGAAGAGTGAGAACCAGCCAAGGCCCTCACCCGTTGCTCCGGTCAGTACGTTCCACGCCACGTACAGGTAAGTGAAACCGAAGAGGAACAGACCGGAAGCGCCGAGTATGACCCCCGGATCTCCGCCCGACTGCATAATGATGATCGTTGGAAAGACCACCTGCATGGTTCCTACGAACAAGTTCATTGCCGCAGCTGCTTTGCCGGGAACTATACCCAGCAGCATCAGTCCGTTAATGACCAAAACTGCGCCTACATACAACAAGCCCACGTTACTCATTTATCGCCTCCTTGCGATCTTGAGTGGAACGCGGAGACCGCAGCGGCATCCGCGAAACCGAGGAGCCGTTTGGCGCTGAGGTGAACCTGTCTAGCGTTTAGTCTGGCTCCCCCGTTGTTTGGAAGCCTATGCTAATTAACAAGTGTGGGCAAGAATATATTTCATACACCGTGTTTATTGTCTGATCTGGGCTTTTTGAGAAAAATTTCATCTACTCTGCGCGTGAGGAAATAGCCGAACGTGCACTGTTCGGTACCCCGCAACGGGCGGTTGCTCGCGCACCGGAGGCCGCTGCTCATCAAATTCGATGCGACCAGCTGCCAGCACTTCCTGCAAGACCACGCGAAGCTCCCGTGTGGCGAGCTCGCGCCCGGGGCACACATGAATCCCGATCCCGTAGACGAGGTTGTTGGGCCGATTCGCTTCCGGATCAAACCGGTCGGGTTCAGGAAATACACGCGCATCGCGATTCGCTGAACGCCAGTCAAGCACCATCGTTGTGCCAGCGCTCACGGGGCAGCCACCGACCGTCGTGTCTCGCGCGGCGCGGCGCCGGTTCGACACGAATGGATCGTCGATGCGTAGCATCTCGTCGATCGCCGCATCGAGCGACTCGCCTGGCGCGCCAGCAAGCCGCTCTTGCTCTTCCGGATGGGTCGCAAGCCAGTGCACCATGACGCCCGTGCACAATGCGATCGACGACAGGTCGCCGCCGGTCCAGTTGCGGAGTATTGAAACGATCTCTTCCTCGCTGAGCACGCTTCCGTCCGCATGCTGCAGTCTCAGCAATTCAGAGGTGAGGTCGTCGTGCGGTTCCTCACGACGCTCGTCAAGCAATGCGCGAATAATGGCGTCAAATTGCCTCGCCACACGCGTCATTTCCGACTGATCTCCCGAGCGTGTCGCCGCACGGTTATCAGCCACCCACTCGAGTAACAGATCCTCGATGTCAGCGCGCCAACCGAGCCACCGAGACTGCGCACGCACAGCGAACCTGGCGCCGAGATCAGTGACCGCGTCAAAGCTCACGCCTCCCCTCAGCCTACGGAGAATGCCAGCAGCAATCTCGTGCAGGGTGGGCTCGAGAGCATCCACCTGGGAGTGAGCGAGAAATGGGTCGAGCATTCGTCGTGCTGCCGCGTGCGCCTCACCGTCGAGCCCGTTCGGTATCTGCATGAACCGAGATACCGCACTCGAGAATGTGTCATGGTCACGAGCGACTTCAACAACCTCGTGGTGCCCGCGAACCACGAGGCGTCCGGCCGCATCCGCGACGATACTGGCGGGCCGCTCCGCTCCCCCACGATCCTGCTGCGTATGTTCATCCACGGGCTTGCTCCTCTCTGCACCTACGGTACCGCTCGCGATCCAATCAGGGACAGACCTCTGGCCGTGATTAAACACGGTCTCAGGCCTCCAGTTGCCACTGCTTCTGCGATATCTTTAGGTGAAAGGACTTCAATGTTCGCAGCGAATCGTACCCCGCAGTCACGGCGCGGATCATCGTGGCGACTTGTGTGGATTGTACCCGCGGGGTTCTCGCTCCTCGCTGGTCTCAATGCAGGGTTACTACTCCTTGGTCTTCCCGCACCTGTCACGACGACACGGCTACCCGAGGTACATGGGGTACTGCTCGTACTCGGGTTCGTTGCGACCCTCATCGCGCTCGAGCGTGCGACCGCGCTCGGACGCTGGTACGGTTTCGCCGTGCCCGGCGTGCTCGGCCTCGGGGGTGTGCTGCTCGTCGTCGATGCGGTGCCGCTGGTCGTCGGGCAGTCGATGCTCGTCGCTGGCACCGCGGCGTTCGCGGTCCTCTACATTCCGCTGTGGCGTCGCCGCTTCGACAATGAACTGCTCGTCCAGTTACTCGCCGCGGCGCTCGCCTGCCTCGCCGCGATCCTCTGGCTCTCGGGGGCTTCGATGGATCGGGTGATCCCGTGGCTCTTCGCGTTTGTCGTCCTGACCATCGCCGCTGAGCGGGTCGAACTCGCCAGCATTTCGATGGCACCCGGCGCAAGCAACCGACTACTCATCCACGCGTGGTCGATCACTGTCGCCCTTATCATCGGCGTTCCGATGCCGCAGCTCGGTGCGATCCTGCTCGGTGTGACGCTCCTGGCGCTTGTTATCTGGCTTCTCATCCACGATGTAGCGCGCCGCACCATCCGTGCGAAAGGCGTCACTCGATATATGGCTGCGTGTCTCCTCGGAGGCTACGTGTGGCTCGTGGTTGCTGGCGTGATCCTGCTCTTTGGCTTTCCATCTGGCCGCCCCGCCTACGATGCTGCGGCCCACGCTGTGTTTCTCGGCTTCACCATGTCAATGATCATGGCGCACGCAACCACCATCCTCCCTGCGGTGCTCGGCATTCGCCTCCCGTACCATCCACTCTTCTGGGTGCCGGCCGTGACTCTGCACGTGAGCCTTGTCATTCGCATCTGGTTCGGAGACGGCTTCGACATCGTTGCTGCGTGGCACTTCGGTGGAGTGCTCGGTGTCATCGCGCTCTTGCTGTTCATGGTGACGGCGATCGGCAGCGCTGTGGCGGGTAATGCGGCGGGGCGCAGGAAGGTACGCACATGAAAGCGACGCAGTCCACGCGCCGAGGGTTCCAGGTGATGCGGGATCTCCCGTTGATTGGCTGGTTCGTCGCCATCGTCGTTGTAGCGATCGCACATCAGTGGATCCCCGCACCCCGTTGGCTTCTCATACACCTGGTGTTTTTGGGCGCAGCCACACACGCGATCCTCGTGTGGAGCCAGCACTTTGCTGCCGCCGTGCTGCGGCGCCCATCGACTGACGCTGACCGTCGAGCGCTACAGCTTCGCCTCATCGTCGCTAACGTGGGCGTCGTGGCCGTCGCCATCGGCGTACCCGCGGCGATCTGGCCTCTCACCGTCAGTGGAGCAGTGCTCGTCGCGGGTGCCGCGATCTGGCACGGGATCAGCCTGGTGCGCCGCATGCGAGGCGCGCTCCCCGGCCAGTTCTCGGGAGTGGTGCGCTACTACGTTGCATCTGCGGCCTGTCTCCCCATCGGCGCCGGCATTGGTGCATGGATCGCCGGCCCCGGGGGTGCGGACGGCCGCCTCGTGCTCTCGCACGCACTCATCAACGTGCTGGGGTGGCTCGGTCTCACCGTCGCGGGAACGCTCGTCACCCTGTGGCCCACCATGCTGCGCACCCGAGCCGACACCGTCGCCTCGGTGGGTGCCGCCAGAGCGCTCCCGCCCCTCACCGGTGCAACTCTCATCTCAGCCGTCGGTGCGGCCGCCGGAATTACCCCGCTCGTGGCCCTGGGACTTCTCGCCTACGTCGTCGGGCTCTGCATCATCGGCATCTCCCTGTGGCGGGCAGCACGCGCTGATCCCCCGCGCACGTTCCCGACTTTGTCGGTCGGCACTGCGCTGCTGTGGTGGATCGGCTGTCTCGTCGTGCTGCTGGTCGCGGCGGTGCGCGCATCGTTCGAGGGCATGGTCGGAGCGACTGACGCTTCGGCCGGCATCGAACTCAGTGGCGTCGAAATCGTGCGTGGCGCGCTTGCAGATGTGGCCCCGTATCTCGCCGCAGGTTTCGCAGCCCAGCTCCTCATTGGTGCACTGAGCTATCTCATTCCGGTCGTACTGGGTGGCGGCCCCGCTGCGGCGAAAGCAGGATCCGCGGCGTTCAGCCGTGGGGCCGCGCTGCGCGTCACTGTCGCCAATACTGCGCTCCTCGTGTGCGCGCTCCCGGTCTCAAGTCTCACCCGTGTGATCGCGTCGATGCTCTACCTCGTTGCCGTGGCCTCATTCCTCCCGATCATGGTGATGGCGATGCGTGCGCAATTGCGCATGAAGCGCAGCGGAGCACCCGCCCCAGCGAGCGGCCCACAGCACGCCGACCGAGCTCCCGCGCATGTCCGTGCAATGCAGGTGACGGCGGGAGTGATCGCGGTCGCACTCACCGTCGCCGTGGGGGCGGGCCTTGACGCTCGGAGCCTCACCCCCGTCGCAGGCGGCACCGACTCTGTGGCAGCAGCAGCCGACGCGCCAGTAGTGACAGTGGAAATCGAGGCGACCGCGGGCATGCGTTTTACCCCCGACCGCATCGAGGTTCCTGCCGGCAGCCATTTGATCATCGAGCTCACCAACACTGACCCGACGCACCCGCACGACCTCGTGCTCGAAACAGGTGCGTCGAGCGACCGTCTTGCACCGGGCGAACACACAACCATTGATGCCGGGATCATTACCGGTGATACCGAAGGCTGGTGCTCGCTCGTCGGGCATCGTCAGCAGGGTATGGTCCTCGACATCGTGGCCATCGGCGCCACCAGCGAAGCGAACGGTTCAGCTGCGGGGCAGGGAGAGCACGCTGATCATGCGACGGGCGGCAGCGGGAATAGCCTCACCACCTCGGACGTAGATCTTGCTGCGGATCCTGGCGAAAACTTCGTGGCTCGCGATGCAGCGCTTCCACCACTCGAGCCCGCGGACGGGCCCGTGACCCGAGAGGTGACGCTGCGGGTCTCGGAGCTCGTAGGTGGGGTGGCACCCGGAGTTGAGCAGGAACTCTGGACGTTCGGGGGTACCGCCCCGGGACCGGTGCTTCACGGCCGTGTGGGCGACCGCTTCGAAGTTACGCTCATCAATGACGGCACCATTGGGCACTCCATTGATTTTCATGCGGGCGCCCTCGCGCCTGATGGGCCCATGCGCACCATCGCATCCGGCGAAGAACTCGTCTATTCGTTCACCGCAACACGCGCTGGCATTTGGATGTACCACTGTTCAACACACCCGATGTCGGTGCACATTGCGAGCGGCATGTTCGGTGCCGTGGTAATTGAACCGGAGGATCTGCCGGAAGTCGAGCAAAGCTACCTCTTGGTGCAGTCCGAGCATTACCTGGGCGAGCCGGGAGGACAGGTCGATGCTGACAAGATTGCCGCGGAGCAGCCGGACCTTGTTTCGTTCAATGGCTACGCCTCACAGTACGATCATGACGCCCTGACCGCACGCGTCGGTGAGCGAGTGCGCGTGTGGGTGCTTGATGCAGGGCCCAACCGCCCGTCGAGCTTCCACGTGATCGGCGGTCAGTTCGACACCGTCTGGTTCGAGGGCAGCTATCTCATCGGGGATGCGACGGGGCCCTCAGTCGGCACGGGGTCACAGGCACTCGGGCTGCAGCCCGCACAGGGTGGTTTCATCGAGCTCGAATTCCCTGAAGTGGGGAACTATCCGTTCGTCTCTCACCTGATGATTGACGCGGAACGCGGTGCCCACGGAATTTTCGAGGTTGGCGAATGATCCGGGTGCTAGGGTGAGGGCGTCAGGAGGTGGGGACGTGACCGAAACTTCGGGCTCTATTCCAGCTCAGGTGGTGCCAGCCGGCATTCAAATGTTGCCTGCGAGCGGTTCCGTGCCGGGAACACACGACGCGCTCGGGCGTGAACTCCGTGACCTCCGCATATCAGTGACTGATCGCTGCAATTTCCGCTGTGTGTACTGCATGCCGAGAGAAATATTTGGCCGCGACTACCAGTTTCTCGAGCGCACCGAACTGCTCTCCTACGAAGAAATTGAACGCGTTGCGCAGATCGCCGCGACCCTCGGCGTCCGAAAGATCCGGCTCACCGGCGGCGAACCATTGCTCCGCCGCGGGATCGAAGAACTCATCGAGATGCTCGCGCAGATTCGCACACCAGATGGCGAACGGCTCGACCTCGCGCTCACCACGAACGGCTCCGCACTCCCGGTGAAAGCCGAGGCTCTGCAGGCAGCTGGGCTGAACCGCGTGACGGTGTCACTCGACTCTCTCGACGACACACGCTTCCAAGCCATCAACGATGTTCGTTTCCCAGTGTCTCGAGTGCTTGCTGGAATCGCTGCTGCGGAATCGGCCGGTCTCCCCATCAAAGTAAACACCGTGGTGAAGCGCGGGGTGAATGACGATGAGATCCTGAGCCTTGCCGAGCATTTCCGCGGCACTGGGCACGCGCTCCGCTTCATCGAGTACATGGACGTCGGCACATCAAACGGGTGGGTGCTCGACGACGTCGTCCCGTCCGCGGAAGTGGTGTCCAGGATCGCGGCGGTCCACCCGCTGGACCCGGTGCCCCCGAAGCACCCCGGCGAGGTTGCGAGGCGCTGGCGGTACCGTGACGGTGGCGGTGAGATCGGGGTGATCTCAAGCGTCACCCAAGCGTTCTGTGGCAGCTGCACTCGCGCAAGGCTCTCGGCCGAAGGGCAAGTATTCACGTGTCTGTTTGCTGAGTCGGGCTTTGATTTACGCACACTCTTGCGCGAGGGAGCAACAGACTCTGAAGTCTCTGATGCACTCACAGGGGTCTGGAACAAACGGGATGATCGCTACTCGGAGCGCCGCGCAGAGTTTACGGCCGGGGGGCGCACTAGGCAGCGCATCGAGATGTCCTACATCGGTGGATAGGCGCTGCAGCATCAAATTTGTGGCGCCTCTCCCATCAGCAGTGCCACTGTGGATACTATGAGGGAATGACTGAATTACGATGGGGAATTCTCGCCACTGGATTTATTGCTGATCTGTTCACGAACGACCTCCGCATTGCCGGGCTGAACCCCGTCGCTGTTGGATCGCGGTCGCAAGAGAGCGCCGATGCGTTTGCGGCTCGTTACAACATTCCGCGGGCACACGCCTCATATGAAGCCCTCGTGTCTGACCCCGAGGTCGACATCATCTATGTGTCCACTCCGCACCCGATGCACCACGCCAACACGAAGCTCGCCCTCGAGCACGGTAAGCACGTACTGGTTGAGAAAGCGTTCACAGTCAACCGCGCCGAAGCGGAAGATCTGCAGCGCATAGCCGCGGAACGCGGGCTCCTCATCATGGAGGCGATGTGGACACGCTACCTGCCGCACATGGTGCGCATCCGAGAGATCATTGAAGCCGGCACCCTCGGTGAGATTCGTGCAGTCATGGCCGACCACATGCAGTCGCTGCCGCACGACCCAGCTCACCGCATTAATGCCATGGAGCTCGGTGGCGGGGCGCTCCTCGATCTGGCCATCTACCCAATTTCGTTCATCTGGGACATTTTGGGGGCTCCAGAGAAAGTGCACGCAATCGATCGCAGGATCGAGACGGGTGCCGACTCCGAACTCGCAACGGTTATGACCCACGCGGGGGGCAGCATTTCGACCAGCCTGTCGTCTTCACGCAGTGCTGGCCCGAACAGCGCAGCGATCGTCGGCACTGAGGCGCGCATCGAGATCGATCACGTCTGGTACGAGCCGTCGAACTTCCGACTCATCGCGAGCGACGGCACCGTACTCGAAGAGTTCAACGGGCGCATGGAAAACTACGGTGGTGGACGCGGGATGCAGTTCCAGGCGATCGCTGCCGAGCGCTACGTCGCTGATGGCACTCTCGACAGCGACCTACTGCCGGTCGCCGAAACCGTCGCGATCATGGGCTGCCTCGACGAGATCCGAGGTCAGATCGGTCTGGAGTACCCCTCAGCCGTGTAACTGCGAGACATCCGCTACCGCTCGGCGGGAATAATAGACACGACCAAATAATGCTATTTCCGCATCTGCGGAGATATACTCACTTTTATGACGCATTTTCGGATAAATGAGGCTGCTCGACTCGTAGGCGTGAGCGACGACACCGTCAGGCGTTGGGTGAAAGACGGTGTTCTTGAGGCAAGTCATGATGACGCCGGCGTGCAGGTAGTGGCGGGGAATTCACTGGCAGAGCGGGTGAAGCAGTTGGCTCCCGGTGCGGGAGGCGACGACCCGGTCATGCGCAGCGCGCGCAACCGTTTCACTGGCATCGTCACGAATGTCGAGATGGAAGGTCTCGTGGCGGTCGTCGAGCTCCAGGCAGGCCCGAATCGCGTGGTGTCACTCATGACCGCGGAAGCCTGCGAAGAGCTGAGTCTCGAGGTCGGCTCGCGCGCCACTGCGATCGTCAAGGCCACCCAGGTCATCGTGGAGACGGTCCGCGATGAATAAATGGTTCCGCGCACTCGCACTCCCCCTTGGCCTCTCGTTCGTCCTGGTCGGCTGCGCTGCAGGTGACAGCCCGTCCTCACAGCCGAACGAAGAGGTTGAACAAGCAACCGTGACCATCTATGCCGCAGCGTCACTCTCTGCGGTGTTTGATGAGGCCGCGGAAATGTTTGAGGCGGAGAACGAGAACATCGACGTCTTGCCGATCATCTATGACGGGTCATCGACGCTCGCTACACAAATCATTGAGGGCGCGCCTGCTGACGTGTTTGCTTCGGCCGATGAGCGCAACATGCAGACCGTCACCAATGAAGGACTTGCACCACATGCCACCGCGTTCGCAACGAATACGCTCGTGGTCGCGGTCCCTGCCGGCAACCCGGGACAGATCGCATCTCTCGCTGATCTCGCGGAGGTGACGACGGTGCTCTGCGCACCCGAGGTGCCGTGCGGCGGAGCCTCGGAGCGCCTCCTTTCGAATGCTGGGGTCGAGGTGTCACCAGCGAGCCTCGAACAGAACGTCACGGCGGTGCGAGAGAAACTGTCTGCGAACGAGGCAGATGCCGGTCTGGTCTACGCGACCGACGTGGTCGGAGACGAGTCCATCGAGAGTTTCGTACCCGAGGGAGCCGACGAGGTGGTCAACGTCTATCCAATCTCGACCCTGGACGGCGCGGCTTTCCCCGAGGCAGCACAACTATTTGTCGATTATCTACTGAGCGACGCAGGGCAAGCCTTGCTCGCAAAGTACGGGTTCGGTACGGCGTAGTGACGAACTTGGGTCGGGGCAGTATGGGCAGCAATCATAGGCGCAGGATCGACACCGGCGGGTCCGCCCCCCTCTCGATGCTGCTCCCCGCATTCCTCGGGCTCGGGCTCCTGATCCTGCCCCTTGGAGCGCTCGTGAGTCGGGCCTCCTGGAACACACTGTGGGCTGATATCACGTCCGAGACGGCGCGAAATGCGCTGGGCCTCTCGCTCACGACCGGTCTCCTTGCCACTGCGCTCTGTGTGGTGCTCGGAGTACCGCTCGCGATCCTCATCGCACGATCAGGTCCGCGGCTCTCAGCAACACTTCGGGCGCTCGTCGCGGTGCCACTCGTGCTGCCCCCCATGGTAGGAGGCGTTGCACTGCTGTTTCTATTCGGACGAACGAGCCCCGTTGGTGCACTCATCGAAGCGTGGTGGGGTGCCACGATCCCGTTCACGCCGGTCGCCGTCGTGCTCGCGCAAGCATTCGTGGCCCTTCCGTTCCTCGTACTCTCAGTGGAGGGGGCGCTTCGCGCGACCGGGCTCAAGTACGAGCGGGCCGCATCGACACTGGGCGCGGGGCGTTGGACTGTGCTGTGGGAAATTACGCTGCCCCTCGCGAAACCCGGCCTCATCGCGGGCGTCATCTTGTGCTTTGCCCGTGCGATTGGCGAATTTGGCGCGACCGCGCTGTTTGCCGGCAATGCACCGGGAGTGACGCAGACCATGCCCCTTGCCATCTACACCGCATTCAACGGGGCTGGCACGGGTCGAGACCCCGCGGTCGCACTCTCCCTGCTGCTTCTTGCGACGGCGATCGTTGTGCTACTGCTCGTGCGTGCTTGGAGACCAGGAGCCCTGAAATGAGCGCGAATACAGGAATGAACACGAGCACAGGAATAGACACAGGTACTGTATTTCTCGAAGCGAATATACTGGTGCAGCGTGGCGGCGCTGGTGAGGGCACTGACAGTTCCGATAGTGCTCTGCGCGTGGACGTGCGGTTTCAGCTTGCGGACGGCGAAGTGCTCGCGATCATGGGCCCGAGTGGGGCCGGGAAATCAACCGTTCTCGATGCCATCTCTGGCCTGCTGAGACTTGATTCCGGTCGGATCGATCTGGGCGGAACTTCCGTGGCAGACACCAAGAATCAGGTGCATATCGCACCGAGTAGACGCTCGATTGGTGTACTTGGACAGGAGACATTGCTCTTCCCGCATATGACTGCTGCCGAGAATGTTTCGTTCGCTGCCCGCGCTTCGGGACATTCAGCAGCGGAGGCAAGAACCGTTGCCAATGAGTGGCTCCACCGGGTGTCCCTGGGAGACTTCGCTGACCGCGCACCCTCACAGCTTTCAGGCGGGCAGCAGCAGCGGGTCGCACTCGCCCGCGCACTTGCCGCGAGGCCCAAGCTCCTCCTGCTCGATGAACCGTTTGTCGCGCTCGATGTGGAGGCGGCTGCCCACGCACATGCATTGCTGAGAGAGCAATTGGCTTCAAGCGGCACGGCAGCGATCATCGTGTCGCACGACGGCTTCGACGCCATCGAGGTCGCGGACCGGCTCCTCATTCTCGAGGCGGGAGTGATCACGCAGGAGGGTCCGGTGCGAGAGGTGCTCACGAACCCGCAGACCTCGTTCGTCAGTGCAGTAGCCCGCCGAGTGGTTCAGTAGCTCAGGCGTACGAGATACTCGCTACAGCCCGACCCACTCCGACTCGCCGTCGGCAAAGTGTTGGCGCTTCCAGATCGGCACCTCAGCCTTGATGCGCACCACGAGCCGTTCTACGGCTTCGAACGCTTCGGCGCGGTGTGCGGCCGAGGCTGCTGCGGCGAGCGCGACGTCGCCGATCGTGAGCGCTCCCACCCTGTGCACGGCGGCGAGGCGCAGGCCGGTGCGATCCTGCTCCTCGGCAATCACCTGAGCGAGAAAGCGCTCGGCCTCGGGGTGCGCGCTGTAGTCGAGTGAGCGGACGTGCTCGCCTCCGTCATGATTCCGAATGACCCCATAGAACATGACGACGGCTCCGCACTCAGGTGCTTCAACCGCCTCACGTACGGCCACCTCGTCAATCGCCTGGCCCTGAATGACTCGGGAGAATGTTGCACTTGTGACTGCCTCAGACACGGTGATTCTCCAGTTCGTCTCCGACGAGCAGCTGCGGAGCCGCTTCCGCGAACCCACGAACGCCGCCGACGAGGTAGCGCACATCAGTAAAGCCTCGTTCGATGAGAATCTTCGCAGCGCGAATCGACCGCGGATCTCGTTCGCAGTACACCGTGATGGGACTACCGAACGCCCCCAGCGTCGCCTCAGACCCAGTCTGTTCGAGCTCGTCGACTGGCATGTGATCGGAACCAGAAATATGCATCCGCTCGCGCTCGGCTGCGGAGCGCACGTCAAGGAGTCGGGGCGCAGCGGCCTCACGCAACAGCGCCACCAGTTCGCCAGCCTCGGTGGCAGGTGGCGCAGGGTCGGGGCCCTGACAAAACAGTTCGTAGTCGATCAGTTCCGTTACGGGTTCGCCCTCAGGGTCGCGCCGGTAGGGCAACTCGCATGTCCGTGCCGTGAGTGAATCGTAAAGCAGTACCCGGCCAATTAGTGGATCGCCAATACCCACGATGAGCTTCATCGCTTCGGTCGCAAGCAGCGACCCGACGGTCCCGCAGAGCCCAGGCAGTACGCCACCCGCCTCGCAGCTCATCACGTTCTCAGGGGCTGGAGGCGCAGGGAAGAGGTCTCGGTACCCAGGTCCGTGCGCGTGCCACGCGACGCCAACCTGACCGTGATACTGCAGGATCGCGCCCCACACCAGGGGAATCCCCACGAGTTCAGCCGCATCGTTGGCCAGGTAGCGAGTCGGAAAATTGTCGCTCCCGTCAATCACCAAGTCGTACTGCGAGAACACCTCACGTGCGTTTTCGGAGGTGAGTCGGAAACGGTGCTGGTCGATGACGACCGATGGATCAAGTTCGTGAGCTCGATCCGCCATCGATGCGGCTTTCGAGCGGCCTACATCGGCCGAGCCGTGCGCGATTTGCCGGTGCAGGTTCGAGAGTTCGACGGTGTCGTCGTCGACGACACCGATCCTGCCCACACCCGCGCCCACGAGATAGGGAATGCTTGCGCTGCCGAGCCCGCCCGCGCCGATTACGAGCACCCGCGCTGCGGCCAGTCGCCGCTGTGCGAGCTCATCGAACCCAGGCAACGAGATCTGCCGTTGCGCGCGCGCACGCTGGTCGGCAGTCAACTCGGGACCGGGCTGAACGAGTGGCCCAGGGTACCCGGGTTGACCCGGCGCAGCATCCTGGCCACGGTGTGCGTGAGTTGCGGTGTCCATGGCCCCATTCTAGTTCTGTCCCGGGGTTTCGGGGACTACCTGTTTGGGGACCAGGCGGGATACGATGGCACTATGGCTCAGATCACGGTGCGCTACTTCGCTGCAGCTGCGGAAGCCGCTGGCGTGGACGAGGAGCGCTTGGACTTTGGAGGCGTGCCGACGCTCAAAGAATTGCGGCGCGGTCTCTCCGAACGACACGGCGGCGCAATGGATCGCGTCATGGCGACCGGCTCATTTCTTGTCGATGGCACCGTGCGTCGGGACGACGGCGAACTCCGCGGCGACACCGTCGATGTACTTCCCCCGTTCGCGGGTGGCTGAGTCACGGAGATCCCGGTGACTGCCGCACGCCGCCGTCGCACGGTTGATGAACACCTCAGCGCCGTCAACGACATTCTCGCCGTGGTTGGTTCAGCTCTGCGCACGCGGCCCGCAGACGACGTCTTACTCACGACTCCAGGCTCTTTCACGCCCATGGCACAGGGCCGCATCCTCGCCACTGCGCAACACTCTCGGCTCCCTCTGCCGCCGTTCGACAATTCGCAGATGGACGGGTTTGCAGTCCGTGCCGCGGACATTGCCCGCGCAACAGAAGCGGCCCCTACGCGGCTACCCCTCGGGGTGACGACGGCTGCGGGTGATGCGCCCATCACGCACGCCCCGGGTACGGCATCGCCCGTCATGACCGGCGCTCCGATTCCCCTCGGTGCTGATGCCGTCGTACCGGTCGAGCACGTCGATCCGCCCGAATTTAGGGATCTCGTGCGCCACGGCGAGGGAAAACCCGCCGGGTCCGTGTCTTTCCTGTCCGCCACACCGGCCGGGACGTACGTTCGTAAACAGGGGTCCGACCTCGCGGCCGGCAGCCTTCTTGCAGCCGCAGAAGCCCGACTTTCACCGGCACTCATTGGCGCGCTTGCAGCGGCCGGGATTCGTAGCGTGCCAGTGCGGCCTCGGGTCCGTGTGTTGCTGTGTTCCACGGGTGACGAGCTTGCTGTGTCAGACATGCCCCAGACATCTGAGCTCACGGCCGGTCACATTCACGATGCCAACACTCCAATGCTCGCGGCCGCGCTCAGTGCGTCGGGTGCCGAAGTACAAACGGTTCGTACACGCGACAACGCCGAGTCGCTCCGCGATGCCATCACTGCGCGCGCTGCAGACACTGACCTCGTGCTCACCTCGGGGGGCATCAGCGCGGGCGCCTACGAGGTCGTGCGCGATGCGTTTGCGCCCCTCGGCGCCGAGTTTGTGAGCGTTGCGATGCAACCGGGTGGCCCACAGGGC
>JBQDBM010000015.1:0-58482 GCA_052090925.1 Leucobacter sp.
AGACTTTTCTTTTGGGGCTCCAGGTAAACACCTGTTCATGCTCCTGATCTGTGAATTTTCGCAGATCAGGGGCGTTTTCGTGTCTCCCAGTCGAAAGCCAGAGGAGAACAGAAATGGACAGGAATACCCACCCGAAGTGGCATGACGGTCCGCGAGCCGCCGGAGGAAACCGCGGCTCGCATCCAAGCTGAGCGTGAGATCGATGCCGCCCACATCCGCGCCCCTACCGAGATGGCTGCTTGGCGTTGGCTGCATCAGGCCGGAGTCTGACAGCGAGTCACTCCAAGCTTGAAGCCGTCACCTCAAGTTCAGCGCTCGTTGAGGAGCGTGGGCCTGTGGTCTGTGAGTTTCAGGGTGGCGACGAGCCGGTGGGCGAGTGCCGTGGGGTTGTCTATTGCTTCGCCTGCGTAGCTGGCCAAGAATGCTTCATGAAGCGCGGCGCCAGTCAGCAGGCGCGCGATAGCGTCAGTATCGAGAGGGTGCAGCCGAGCGAGCAGTATTTCCTGATCAAGATAGCGTGCGAGGATGCGTGATGGGCCCTGCGGCCCGGCGCCGCGTGCCGCCATCGCCTCTCGGTGGGCGGCCAATAGCTCGGCACTGCTGAAGATGGATGCCGCGATCGGGAAGCCCTGTTCATAGAATCCCAGCAAATTCGTCACCAGTGCCTCCAAATTAGCGACAACAGTTTTGGTGCCCGGCAAGTTGGCCGCAAGGTCGAGGCGTGGTGATCGTTCGGTCAGCACGCGCAAGAAGATATCGCGCTTGTCGGGGAAGTGTTTGTAGAGCAGTGCTTCTGAGCATCTGGCTTCCCGTGCGATCTCTTTGGTCGTGGCTCGCACCAGCCCGTCACGACGCATGATCGTTGCCGCAGCATTGATGATTCGATCGCGCGCTGACGTTACATCGCCACTGGCCTCCGGGGTTGACGGTGGTGTACTCACAATGACATTCTAAGGGTGAGTGAATACTCACCCACCCCTGGAAGTGCCCCGATTGAGGAGGACCATGCCACCCCTAGAAATTGCGCGCCTCGCGCTACTGACCGTCCATTTCATTGGACTCTCAGCCCTGATTGGCCCGTTTCTCCTGCAGGTACGCAGTCGTCAACCTCCGCGCCTGCGCCTGATGCTTACCGGCGCGATTCTTCAGGTCATCACCGGAAACGCCCTTATCGCCGCCAACAGGCTGCAGGGGATAGAAGTTGATGAGGTCAAGATGATCGTGAAGCTCGGCATCGCTGTGGTGACGCTCGGCGTGCTTATTGTCGCGGTGGTCGTGCAGCGTAGGAGAGGAACAGGAGCTGCCCCGGTGCGCCCTCTGTTTGTCAGTGCCGGAGGGTTTGCCCCCATCGAAGTAATCATCGCGGTGGTCTGGAGATGAAACGCCGCACGCTTGTCTGGGTCGCGGTTGCGACCGTTGTGCTGATCATCGAACTCGGGGCAACCGTCGGTGCTGCCACCGGCGAACAGTTCTCCCCGGTCAGCGGGTGGGGGCAGACACACTCTATCGACGCGCTCACATTCGTTATCGTGGTCGTCGGCTGTATGACTCTCGCTCTTTTCCCCCGATTCCCGATCACGGCAGCGATCATTGCGACCGCCTCGTATGCCGCCTTCGCTCTTCGCGATCACGAGTTGGGTATGTTCCTGCCGCCGATGGTTGTGATCTTCGCTCTGGCGGCGCTGACCCGGCACCGCGTCGGCGCGATCCTCTGCGCACTAGTGAGCCTCGCAGCTGCCCTGATCTGGGTCGCCCACCGCGCCGCCACAATCGTGGAACCGGGAGTTGTGCTGTTGGTCTGGGTCGCATTCGGCACCGTGTTCGCTGTGTTCTACCTGGGGCCTCTGCTCGTCGGCGAGATTATTCGTACGCGATCATTACTTCGCGAAGCTCGATCATCCGCCCATGCCGCACGTGACTAATACGCAGATATGCGCGGAAATGCTGACTCATTCTTCGGTCGAGATTCGCTCAGCAATGATAAGGATCACGATGCCGAGGACCACAATGATGAGGTTTGCGAATAACGCGTAGTTCGAGATCCAGTCAACTTTGGTGAAGATCTCGCGGTTGAAGAAGTTCAGCACCCACCCCATGAGGGGTTGACGCCAAAGGTGATCTATAGTCCCGCTGACGCCCATGAGGGTGACAATGAATCCGATTGCTCCAAGTGTTTTCTTCATGTGTTCAGGCTATGAACGCTCCGACGCCTTCCGGATCAGGCTTCGGTCGCGAACTTAGCGACTTTGGGATCTTTACGTTCAAGCCCGAGCATGCCAACGCTGTAACGCAAGAAACTTTAGTATCGAAAACCGCACTGCAAGGCCGGTCGGCCCGCGCTGCTGAGTAGCCTTGGCATGTACGACATCAACGAAGAAGGTGAGGAAAGTGGAGCCGCGAAGTCGCAAGGAATGGCTGCTCGATGTGGTTCTGTTTTTGTGCGCGGCAACATACGGCGTCTTCATTTCCGGGCTTGTAGTCACAGATCCGGTGATGTCGCCTGGGGCGACTTTGTTCACGCTCGATCAGATCGTTGGTGCCTTAGCTTGCTTGAGTTTGTGGTGGTGTCGTCGTTGGCCAATACAGATCGGTATCGGTCTTGCTGTCGCTTCAGCATTTTCTGAAACCTCGTCGGGAGCAATGGTTGTCGGACTGTTCTATGTAGCCCTGTATCTTGGGTTCCGGTCTGGGGCCGTGGTGTTTGCGTTGAGCTTGATTTCGGCGCTGATCTCAGTGAGTTGGCGCATCGACGGGTCGGAAGAACGATGGATGATCTTCGCTATCGGTTGCGCCGTTCATTCGGCCGCGGCCGGATGGGGGGCTGCGCTACATCAACGTCGCGCACTCCTTGATGCTCTACGCGAGCGAGCGGAACAGGCCGAGGCGCAGGTCGAACTTCGCACCGAGCAGGCTCGGCGCGAGAACCGTGACGAAATCGCTCGGGAAATTCACGACGTTCTCGGCCACAGGCTCTCACTGCTGAGTGTCCACGCTGGAGCGTTAGAGTACCGCACCAACCCAAGTCCAGACGAAGTTCGACAGGCAGTTGGCACGATCCGCGTCAACGCCCACGAGGCGCTGCAAGACTTGCGCGACGTCATCGGGGTGTTACGTGCCCCCTCGCTACATGCGCCTCAGCCTTCGTTCAAGGATCTGGAAGAACTCATCGACCAGGCACGCGAGGCTGAGAGCAGTGTGACGATGAGGCTACACGTCGACGGGGAGCCTCCTGGGGTTCAGCAACGCACCATATAC
The DNA here is from genome assembly GCA_052090925.1 of Leucobacter sp. Classification (GTDB taxonomy): domain Bacteria; phylum Actinomycetota; class Actinomycetes; order Actinomycetales; family Microbacteriaceae; genus Leucobacter. Next base: position 3,256 of record JBQDBM010000015.1, read on the forward strand.
CGGGTCACTCAAGAAGGGCTCACGAACGCCCGTAAACACGCTCCCGGAGCTGACATTGAGATCTTGGTGGAGGGAAAACACGCAGAGGGGATCCGTGTGACCATCCGCAACGACAGAGGTGCGATCCTCGGTGCTGAACGGCCGACGGGTCCAGCTCAGGGACATGGTCTCCTCGGGCTGAGCGAGCGGGTGAGGCACCTGCATGGGCAGATTCAGTACGGCCCCGTCACTGATCACGGCGGGTGGAAGTTGGAGGTGTGGATACCTTGGGCATCATGACTCCCATCCGCGTGCTCATCGTCGATGACGACGCGCTCGTCCGTGCCGGGCTGGTCATGATGCTCCGTGAAGCATCGGACATCGAGGTCGTTGCAGAGGCAGCAGACGGGCGCGAAGCGCTGAGCACACTGACCCACATAGATGTTGATTTGGTGCTGATGGATATCCGAATGCCGCAGCTTGACGGGCTGAGCGCAACCGAAACAATTCGTGCTAGACCGCGGCCACCCGAGGTCGTTGTGCTCACGACTTTTGACGCCGACGCTCATATCCACCGAGCGCTGAGTGCCGGAGCGGCTGGGTTTCTACTCAAAGACACACCACCGCAGCAGATCGTTGAGTCGATCCGACGGATCGCCCACGGAGAACTTGTATTGTCACCCTCGGTATTAAAGGCGCTCATTGAGAGAACCTTCGCGGGTGAAACCGCGACACGAGCGACAGAGACGCGCGATCGGCTTGCCGTGCTTAATGAGCGGGAAAGAAGCGTCGCTGATGACGTCGGCTCGGGCATGACAAATGCAGAGATTTCCGACCATCTTTACATCGCTATTCCCACGGTAAAAACGCATGTCTCTGCCGCCTTGACCAAGCTCGGTCTCAGCAATAGGGTGCAACTCGCCCTACTTGTCCATGAAGCAAAACTGTGAAGCGCCCTTATTAGCGTGACCCGCGAGATGCCTGTCGAGGTATGACTGTATTGTCGAGGTCCATGATTTGACTGCCCCCGGGCACCGGGGCCGCGCGCGATAACTGTGGACTATACGTCGACTACTTATCCCTGGCACGCAATGGAGCATGAAACGACAGGCGCGCTCAGGCGAAGATAAAGTAGAACGACAGGTGCAGCGTGAGGATCAGGTGCAGCGACTTGAGCCACACTCGCAGGGATGCCATGGCGAAGCCGAGCGCGAGAATCGCAAGGCTCGGGAGCAAATTGTTTGGCGCAAAGCGGTCGGGGATGAATAACGCGTGTCCGAGCCAGAAAATAACCGCGCTGGCGACAATCATGCCCCAGGTGGGCAGGCGCTCCGCGAGGTAGCTCTGCAACAGCCCGGAACGTGAGGTAATCCTGCCAGAACACTGAGACGGTCATCCACACCACGTAGAGGAACACCCCTCCGATGCCACTTATCGCATGGATTCGATGATTCTGTCGAAGTCATCGTTGCCGTGGCCAGCGTCGATCTGCTGCCGCACGAGTCGCTGGACCAACTCTGTCGGGGCGGGAGTGATGCCTTGCTCGAGGCTGGCTCGCTCGATCGTGCCCAGGAGTGATGTGGTCCATTCCAGGCTCTGTATTGGATGACTGTAATCGCGGTTGTCGAGATGTTCGGTGGAGTGTCCCAGGAGTTCGGTCATAGCGGCCAGGAACGCAGCGGCTCGTTGGGAGTAGACCCTTGCCGGGATGGACGCCGACTGGAGCATGGCGACCCCGTGAAGGAAGCCGGCGAACATGGAATACATCCCCGAGAGCATGGCCAAATCCCACAGTGATGCGAGCCCAGCGTCGTCGCCCTCGTAGTTGCTGGTGGCCCACGAATCCAGAGTGCCTCGGTGTGCGTCAAAGGCCTCGTGGGAACCGCTATAGAGGATCACAGAGTCGGAAGAGCCGATCATCGGAGGAGCGGTCATGATGGCACCGTCCAAAAATCTGATGCCGTGTCCGGTCGCCCAGGTGGAGAGCTCGCGCGCCTCTTCCGGTGTTGTCGTGGTCAGATTGATGAGCGTGCGACCGGTCAGGGCAGGTGCTTCGGCGTCCAGTACGTGGTGGACGGAAGCATGGTCGTAGAGGCACACGACGACCAGGTCCGACGCTGCCAGTGCCTCATCAAGAGCGGCAGCCTCAACGGCGCCTCGGCGTGTGATTTCTCCGGCGCGCCCTGAGGTGCGGTTCCAGATGGTGAGCGAGTGGCCGGCGTCAAGTGCGGTGGCAGCCAGCGCCTGGCCCATCGCGCCGAGGCCGAGCAGAGTGAGTGATGAAGTTGACATGGCTCCTATGTTTCTGTGTCCTCTATGCTTTGGGAAGTACCCACTATTTACTGGGGTACTTACAAATTGGTAAGTGTTTGGAGGTTGTTCCCATGTCAGTTACGTCATCGAAGAGGTCACGTCGTGGACCGTATATCTGTGGCATCGACGCGGCAATGGACGTGGTCAGCGGTAAATGGAAGGGGCTGATCCTCTGGGAGCTAGAAGCGCACGGTGTACTCCGGTTCGCTCAGTTGCGTCGGGGGCTTGCCGGGGTGAGTGAGAAGATGCTTACCCAGCACCTGCGGGAGATGGAGGAGGACGGGCTGATCCACCGTGAGGTCTACGCGGAGGTTCCCCCTCGTGTCGAGTATTCGCTGACCGACGATGGCCGTGACCTCAACGCCGCTCTCGGCCCGTTGGGGCAGTGGGGGTTGAACAGGGTCGAACGTGCGTCATTGGAGACTCAGGTGCCGACCCCGATCCGCACCTGACAGAACCAGAATTCGAGCACATCCGCTCACAGCTCATGCATGGTCGTTAGTACGTGAGTGAGTATTTAGACGATCGCTATACGGGAGCGAAACGTTCATCGTTGGGATGGTGGATGCTGCATCCCCATGTAGATGCCTCCTTCCTTCAGCTCGCGCAGCATCTGGTTGACTCGCTTGGTTCGTGTTTCAGGGCGCTTCGCTCGTACGACCCACGCGAGGTAGTCGTTGCGCTGGTACGCGGGGCGCTCGTCGCAGGCGTTGCGTAGCCGATGCTTGGTGAGCATCTCTTCGATATCGTCCGGCATGTGCTGCGTTGGTCGTCGCAATGTCATGATGCGTTCTCCGGCACGAGTGCCAGGGCCTCGATTTCAATCAGAACACCGGGCCGCGCGAAAGAGTGGACTTTAAGTACCGTGACTGCGGTGGGGTTCGCACCCCACACCTCGAACGCCGAAGCATACCCTGCCCCAGCGTCTGACCCGGCAGCGAGATAGACACTGAGCCGCGCGAAATGACTCGCGTCTGCGCCTACCTCGGCGAGTACTGTCAGAACGTTCTGCAGCGCTTGCTTCGTCTGTTCACCGAGATCGGCAGAAACAAGCTCCCCGTTTTCGTCGGTGCCGTGTTGTCCTCCGATGACAAGCAGCGAACCGCCCGTCACCAGTACACCCTGCGAGAATGCAGGGCTCTTGTGAAGACCGGAGGGGTTGATGTGAGTGAGGGTCATAGGTAGTTCTCCTGTCATGGTTGATGCCCTGAATCATTCCAATGCCATTCCCATTGCTTAGGTTTCGACCGCATCGTCACCTAACGCAGCGGCTGATCCATGCCCGCCGATGAAGTCGGCGATGTCGATTGCAATCTGGTCGGGATGTTCGCCACTGAGTGCGTGGGAAGCGTCGAGGTAGTAACTTACTGTGCCATTGGTGAGCGCGCGTTCGGCGATCTCGACGGCGCTCTGAGGGTCGTGCATAACCGAGTTTCCAGCCAGAATCGCTAAGACTGGCAAGTCGATGGTGCCCAGTTGTTCTTCGCTGATTCTTGAGGGTTGGGGAAGCTTGAGTTTGTAGTGCTGCATCCCGGCTTCGATCATTTCCGCGACCGGAACATCCTCGACTGGGGCACCGCCCGCGGTGTATGAGTTGAAGCTATCCCGCCATGATTTCGGTAGCCAGGGAACGGCTGCAGGAATTGATCGCACCACGGTGATCAGCGGCATATCGCCGAAGATGAAGACAGGGTCGATGAGTGACATAGTGGCGATGAGGTCGGGGTCATGCAGCGCGAGGTTGACCGTGTTCCACCCGCCGATTGACAGTCCTACGAGGTGGAACTGTTCCTCTGGCAGGCTCTCGAGGACTTGGTGCAGCCAGGCCGCTTGGTCATCGTCGTTTTGGATTGGGCGCTCTTGCACGCTCATCCCGGGTTCCCCGAGTAAATCGATGGTGTAGACATCACCGATCTCCAGCAGCATGGGCAAATTGTCGGCCCATACCGGTGAGGCTGAGGAGCGCCCCGGCAGCAGAACCAACGGTGCAGTGGCGTCACCGGTGCCAGAGAACCGGTACAGACGCACGATGCCGAAGTTGGTGCGCACATCGACGGTTTGATCCGCCTCGGGCATTTCGGCAAAGGCCTCTTCGTAGGCCGCCATGAAGCGATCCTGGCCTCCGGCACTGTCCCAGTGACCCACCGGAGAGGGGGAACGGATGGCGAAACTCGCGGCTACGACCAGTACTGCGACGGCCAGGAGCACTACGCGGACTCGACGCCATCGGCGATGCGGGGGCTTGATTTTGCCGCTGCCGCCGGCAGGGCTCTCCTGGGTGGTTACGTGTTCCGACATGCATCTCCTAACCGATCGGTAGATTCTTCCACCGTACGGTAGGCTTTGAGGTGTGGCAAGAGATAAATCTCGCGGTGATAGGTCCCTGAGTGAGCTGACGTTGACGGAGCGAGCACGACGAAGTCAATTGATCGCGGCCACCATCGATTTGGTCGCTGATAAGGGGTACGCTGGCGCTTCGCTTTCGGGCATCGCGCAGAATGCCGGTATCACCAAGGCTGCGGTGCTCTACCATTTCCCCTCCAAATCGGATCTGGTGCGAGCCGCCTATAGTCACGTTATTGAAGCACTCGTGCAAGAGGTTGGCGGTGCGGTCGAATCAGCCGAAGTTGGCGATGGGCCGGCCGCCTACATTAGATCGATGATCGGTCATCTGCATGAGCATCCTCGCCACACCCGCATGATCGTTGAGGCGATGTCGAACGATGAGGGGGACTACGACTCACCTGGGCGGTGGCGACCGCTGGCAGACATCATTTCTGCCGCCTATCAAGCTAGAGGGGGCGAGGGTGGCGATTCGAAAAACACGGCAATCATCATTGGCGGAGCGATCGATGCGATCGTTGCCGAACGCCTTCAAGACCCTCACTACGACACTGCAGCAGCAGCCGAGCAACTCATCCGCATGGTCAACAGCAGGCAGCTCCCTCAGTGATTGCAGCACAGGGCTGAACTGACATATAGGCGCACGAAGCTCAGAGCGAAGAAACTGACCAACGACGCGGCAACCCGCTGCCTTAGCCTCTCTAGGGCTGTCGATCGGAGAGCAGCCGTGAAAGGATCGAAGTATGCGAATTGGTGCGCTCTCGTCCCAGAGCGGGGTGAGTGTGCGCTCTCTTCGCTACTACGAGCAGCAAGGGTTGCTTGATACTCAGCGAACGGCGAGCGGCCAGCGCACCTACACATCGGAGCACCTCGCCATCGTCGTGCAAATCCAGGAACTTTTCGATGCCGGTTTCTGCAGCTCGGTGATTCGGGCACTGCTGCCCGTGATGGATGCTCCCACGGAGGCTGCTAGACACCTCGGGGCCGAGTTCGATGAGGCCGAAGCTCGACTCCGAAGCGAGAAGCAAGCGATCGACGCGGAGCTTTCAGCACTGGCACGACTTCGGTGCCGCTTTGGACTTGCACCTAACACCCGTGTCACCTTGCAGGATGGTGACTATGACTATTTCGGAACCACCCCGGCAACTACGTTTGATCATCGAGACCGACGACTTCGATGAGGCTGTTCGTTTCTATCGTGACGTTCTGGGAATGCCGGAGCAGCCGGCATTCGCCACCTATGGGGATGACCGCGTATCGATCCTGAACGCTGGTATTGCAACGATCGAGCTGGCGACGCCGACCCACGTGCGCAACATCGACACAATTGAGAACGCGCCGACAATCGAGGGTCCGACGCTGAGACTCGCGCTCGAAGTAACGAGCACCCGTGACGCCGTCGACGCAACCCAAGAATTCGGCGCAGCTACCGTGGCGCCGCCGACTGAGACGCCATTCCAGACGATCAACGCCCGGGTCCAAGGACCAGCTGGCTGGCAAGTCACGTTCTTCCAGGAGCAGGAGACGCTAGAACAGCGGCAGCGCCGCCGAGGCTTCACTACCGATGACGAACGGGCACGCTGAGGAAGCTCTTGCAAAAACTCTAGCCACACGAACCAGTTGGAGACATTATGAACTTGCCATCCGAGTCTGTGGAACCCAGTCGTAGGATCCACAGACGTACAGCGATCGTCGGACCCTCACTGATTGTCGTGTGTGTGCTGCACTGTGCGTTCGCATTCATGAGTGGAGCGACTGTGTGGCAGGCTGCGCTTGCCGATGGCTGGGTCGGCGCATTTACCGGCATCGAACGCCAAGCCGTCCTGTGGTTCCTTGTCACAGGCCTCGTTGGCGTGGTCGCGGGAATCGCGGTCAGCGTGGTCGAACGCCGTCAGCGACTCCCTTGGGGCGTAACCGTGCCGCTCACGCTGGTGGCGGTCTTTGGGGTCATCTCAGCCCCCGCCTCCGGTTTTTGGCTTGTCCTTGCGGTTGCCGCCCTGGGCCTAGTGCGCTCCGCGCTCCCCTTTCGGGTTGGAGATGAGCCTCGATAATCAACTGTCAGAACGGCTGCGAATCGGGGATGGCGCTTCCGGCCGCGCCATCAAAGGTGAGTCTGCGTGTTACCTGCTGGGCCACATGTGAAAGGTCGTCAGGGAGGGGGAGGGTGCCGCTGAGCCAGATGCTTGCAAGGCCGTGCACGAGAGCAAACGCAGCGTAGGAATCTACCTTGCTGGGCTGGTTCTCTGATTCTTCGTGGGCGACGGCAGTGGAGAGCAACTTCCAAGCCTCTTCGCGGGCATACTTGAGTTCGAGATTTGTTTCGTCCAGGAGTCGTGGTTGCCACATCGTCGCGTAATGCCCTGGGTTTTCCAGCGCCCACAGCACATACGCTGTGCCCATCTCGTGGATGTTGTCTCTATGGTGGGACAGAGTCTCGTTCAGCTCGCGGAACCCTTCGATCGCAAGCTCTGTCAGTAGTCCTTGCCGTGTCCCAAAGTGATGTACCGGTGCCGAATGCGTCACTTTCGTTCGCCGTGCGAGTTCGCGAAGTGTGATGGATGCCGGGTTTGTCTCGGCGGCCATTGCTGCAGCGTGGTCGAGAAGCTGCCTCGGAAGGTCGCCATGGTGGTATTTGGACATGCCCCCACTCTATCTAGACAGCGAATAGTTTCTGTTCTATCCTAAACTAGACACTGTCTAGATTGGAGTAGTCAATGATCCTGATCGTCCCGCTCATTGCCACCGTCTTAGTTGTACGGATCGCCGCCGGCATTTTGGTCAAACGTGGTGTGAAGCCCTTGCGCGACTGGGTATCATGGGAAGCTGCTACCGCGGCAGGAATGGCCGTTGTGTACATCTTCACCAGCGTGACGCATTTCGTCGAGCCACAGCGCTCGGGACTGGTCGCGATTATCCCGCCCTTCATCCCAGCGCCTGAGCTCGTGGTGACATTGACAGGATTCGCAGAGCTGGTGCTTGCTGCCGGTCTGCTCATCCCGAAAACTCGTCGGTGGGCAGCATTGGCTTCGATCGCTCTGCTGATCGCAATGTTCCCAGCCAATATTATTGCCGCCAGTGGGGTCGATAACCCTGCTGCCCCATCAACGGCGCTTGGTCCACGAATCGTCCTCCAGCTCATCTTTATTGGATGCTCCGCTCTCGTATTCTTCAACCGCGTCAGCCGTCGTCCTGACCGGACAGCCCGCTTGTCGAATTGGCAGCGAGAGTCGTCTCAAGTTTGAATCGATACGCACTGTCCAGTGCGGACGGCGAAGTAGGTGATGGCCCGCTCTAGGAACGCTGCGCAGGTCGGTCCTCGTTCTTTCAAGCAGGCTCGCCGTTCCCAACGTCCTGGCCGGGTGCATCTAGAGCGCCTTAAGGTGGGTCTGCTGTCAGGTGGCCGCGTAAGCGAATAGGGCCCCGAGCCAGGTCCAGCCGACGATGATTGCCGCGCGCTGTATGAGACCGACACGTGGGTGATCCTACTCCCATGCTTGACCGAAAGCGACGAAGCACACGAACGACACTGCTGCGGTCAGCGCGGAGTACCACTTCCATACTGTCTCCGGTAATACGAATGCGGCGATGACTGCCGCGACTGGAAGTGAGCTGAACACTACTACTCCAGCCCAGTCATGCAGCTTGTGACGAAGCGATGTTTCTGAAGAAGTCTCATCAGGCGCCCCCGGTGGGTATCCGCGCATCGCATCCATCGGGAACACCCCCGATGCGATCAGCGATACGCCGAATACCGCGATCGCAACAGCAAGTAGTGTGCTACCCAACGTATTGCTGACCGCGATCGAAGCGACCGTGACGGCTACGCCACACAGGATGAAGTTCGTCACCTGAACCCAACCCCTCGGCCCAAGCGACAACGCGCTGACTGGCTGTCGGACTGGATGGTATCCCGGCCGGGTCCAGCCATCCAGTACAAACGTGACGATGAACAGCCAAGAACTTACCGCGCCGATCCACAAAAGGAATGTCATGGTAGGGGCCTCGCACGGAACAACTGGTGTGAGGTGCTGGTCATGTGTGAGATTCTCATTGTGTGATGCCCTATCGCAGTAGTCGCAGACGACTCAGGCGAGTCCGTGGAATATGAAGTTGATGATTTCGGCGTTGAGCGTGGTGAGGTCGCTGCCAAGATCTTGGTGTCTACCTCCCAGCAATTTTGAGTGGAGCGGCCCCTGACGCCCCGATCTATGGGATAAGCGCCACTCTCTACATGTTCACGCCGGATATTGCGGCGTTGGTGGTGTGGTATTTCATTTGGCGACCACGAAAGGTGATTCGCACCACCGGCATGACTCCGTTGCGCCCGCTCAGACGCGTGGGTGGATACTCTCTCCTGGCGCTGTTGATTTTTCCCGTCATCGATGCCCTGGCAACATTTCTTGCTGCCTTGTTCGGCATCATCCGCCTGGACCTCACCGCATACTCCGGTTTCCGAGCTGCCTTCGCAGAGCAAGCTCCATCGCTAGTTCCCTACTTGCCAGACTGTGGCTTTCCATTACTCGCGCTCTTGGCGGCGGTCGGATTCGTCGCCGTGTCGATCTTCTATGCGGCGGCATTATTGGCATGGTTGTCGCTATGGCTCTCATTTTGCCCCTGGCTCTCACAGGGCGTGCCTACCCGGCCTGCAAGTCGGTGGCTGAGCGGGTTGGGGAGCGAGTCGGTGCGCTCGATCCGGAGCTGGGTCAGTCCGATCGTGGCCGTGCGGTTGCAGCGATCGAGGCCGAGAAATCAGAGCGTGGCACCAGGCGCGCCGTGGCCGGGTACAACTTCACGTTCTCGATCCCGAAATCTTGCAGGTTTGTGCCTTCTCGGCTTCTCTGAGTTGCGTGATCGCTTACTCGCAGGTTGACCGTGTCGCGAGCACAGGGTGTCTTATTTCCCCATAGGTCTATTTGGCATTGGTCGAGCGGGCAACGATCCGTAGCCGGATATCAGAAGGCAGGGGAAGAAAGGCAGGGGAAGAGTAGATGACAACGGCAGTCCCGAGGGCTTGCGCCGCGAAAGTCGTCCCAACAGGGGGATGGGTGACATGTGGTGCTACGTTCCGACAATTTCAGTCTAATTGGTAGACAGAACCGACCAATTAGTCTGTTATATTGAGTGTAGATACGAATTCACTTCGTCGAGAACTAGGAGACCCCATGACCACCACCTCCACATCGAAAGCCACGGGCAGAGCTTGGCTTGGCCTTGCCGTTCTGGTTCTACCTCTGCTGCTCATCACGATCGACGGCACCGTGCTGATCCTCGGCCTCCCTGCGATCTCCACTGAGTTAAGCCCCAGCGGGGTCGAACAGTTGTGGATGATCGACGTCTACTCACTGGTTCTCGCAGGGCTGCTCGTCGCGATGAGTTCAGTGGGCGATCGCTTCGGGCGCCGACGCAACCTTCTCATCGGAGCTGTGGTCTTCTCGGTGGCCTCGGTGAGCGGCGCGCTGGCGACCGAGCCGTGGATGCTGATCGCAGCACGAGCACTGCTCGGTGTAGGCGGTGCGATTATGATGCCTTCGACGTTGTCGCTGGTGCGCACCATGTTTCTCGACCGACAGCAGCGTCGATATGCGATGGCAATTTGGGCGGCGATGGCGTCAGTCGGAGCCGCCGTCGGGCCGCTCGTAGGCGGGTGGGTTATTGAGACTTTCAGCTGGCACGCTGCGTTCCTCATGAACATCCCTGTCATGATTCTCCTACTTATTCTCGGGCCACTCCTACTGCCTGAGAGTCGTAACCCGAATCTGCACAAGATCGACATCTTCAGCGTCGCTCTCTCGCTCATCGGCATGGTCGGCGTTGTCTACGCGATCAAGTCGCTCACGGGGGGTAAGGAGATACTTCTCGGGGTCGTCGCTGTGGTGCTCGGTCTCACGGCTCTGGCGATCTTCGTGCGACGACAGTTGACGCTGCCGACGCCTCTCATCGAGGTTCGACTGTTTACGGTGCGTTATTTCCGCGGTGCCGTGATCGCGGACCTGCTCGCCATCTTCGCGATGGTCGGTGCTCTGGTAGCGCTCGTCCAGTACCTGCAGCTCGTCTTGGGGTTGAACGCGTTGCAGGCGTCACTGTGGCTGATACCGCAGGCCGTGTTCGCGGCAGGGGCGGCGTTCGTCGCAGCGGCGCTGGTTAAGAGGGTGCTTCCCGCCTACGTCATCGCCTCAGGGCTGCTGATCTCGTCGATCGGGTTCGCCCTAACACTGTTCCTTTCGCCGTCATCGCATCCCGCACTCATCGCGGCAGCACTTGCGCTGGTTTCCCTTGGTGCCGGGATGGCGCTCGCGTTGAGCAACGACATCATCATGAGTTCTGTGAGGCCCGAGAGTGCAGGCCAAGCGGCTGCAACCTCGGAGACCGCCTATGAATTGGGCACCACTCTCGGCACCGCCGTACTCGGAGGAGTGCTCGTCGCCTGGTACTCACGGGTAGTGGCAGCCGGGACCGACGCCCTAGATGTGGGATCGAGCATCGCGGAGCGAGCGTCGTCGACCATGGCGGAGGCTCTCGTGGTGTCAGGAAAAGTCGGCGGGAGCACCGCCGCTGCGATTCTTAAGATCGCTCACGGGGCGTTCACCGAGGCGATCATCGTCACGGGAATCGCGGGTGCGGTAATCATGGTTCTCGCCGCGATCTGGGCTCTTGTCACGCTTCGAGGCGCGGCCGCCGACGCGGATCTCGCTACGGACCACGAATTCAAGACCCATTGAGAAACACTGAAAAGGAATCAAACATGACCTCATCACTCCTCACCGTTCACAGGGCCGAGCACAGGCTCAGCGGGACCGTCGGATACGCGGTCGCCTGATGCGTTCCGTTGTCACGGACTATCTCGCCGACGCGCTTGGTCACGTCGAACACGATCGGTCGGGATCCCTTGCGGGCTACATCCCAGAACTGGCTGCTGCCAACCCCGATCTGTTGGGCGCCGCTTTCGCCATGGTCGACGGCACCGTTTACGGGGCTGGCGACGTCGACACGGCCTTCACCATCCAGTCGATCTCCAAGCCGTTCGTCTACGCGCTGGCTCTCGCGGATCGAGGGTTCGAGGAAGTCCTCGCGCAGGTGGGCGTGGAGCCGTCGGGTGAAGCGTTCAATCAGATCTCGCTCGAGCCCGACTCTGGTCGCCCGCTGAACCCGATGATCAACGCGGGTGCAATCACGGCACACTCCTTGGCCGGCTCGAACGACCTCGATGCGGCAGAGCGCACCCGCCGAGTCATCGCCGGTCTGTCTGCCTTCGCCGGTCGCCCCCTATCGGTCGATGAGTCGGTGTGCTCCTCAGAGATGGCTCAGGCCCACCGAAACCTCGCCATCGCGCACATGCTGCGCAGCCATGACATCCTCGACGACGATCCCCGTGCCGTGGTGGACGGGTACATCCGCCAGTGCTCCGTGCTCGTCACCGGCCGTGACCTCGCGATCATGGCTGCGACACTGGCGAACCACGGGCTGAACCCTCTGTCTGGTGAGCGCGTCGTCAGCGAGGCGGTGATTCGTCAGGTCCTCAGCGTCATGGCGACGTGCGGCATGTATGACGCCGCAGGTGACTGGGCGACCCAGGTGGGCATCCCCGCGAAGAGCGGTGTAGCAGGGGGACTCATTGGCGCGCTGCCCGGTCAGGTAGGTATCGCCACGTTTTCACCGCGCCTCGATGGGCACGGCAACAGCGTCCGCGGGGTGACTCTGTTCGAGCAGTTCTCTGGCGACATGGGCCTCCACGTCATGTCGGTTCCCCCTGCCGCGCGTGCGGTCATCCGCTCGCACTACGTCGATGGCGCCGGAGCGGACGCGATCCGGGTGGTTCAGATGCAGGGCGGCGTCCGCTTCGCCGGGGCGGAGAAAGTCGTGCGCGAGGTGATCGATGCGGCACCGAAGGAGCCTGCCGTCGCCCTCGACCTCACTTTGGTGTTCTCCCTCGACGATGTCGCTCAGCGGATGTTGGCGGAGATCGCGCGCAGGCTGATAGCGGACGGCCGCCGGGTGTATGTGGTGGACCCCGAGGTGGTGTTCTCCGCCACCTGGCTGACGCAGGCAGGGCCGGTCGATGTTGTCACGACGCTGCCCCGCTGAACCGCCGAGAGAAGGTCAGGTTTCGCTGAGCGGGCTATGTGAATCAGCCTTCGCCGGGCAGGCCCCAACGGTGCCCCCTCGGTCGAGATTTCCCACAGCCCACCGCTGGTGAGGGTACGGGACCGCAACGATGTAGGTAACTTCCACCGACGCGAACCGGGTTCCACTGATGCGATCCTGTTGTCATCAGCCCGACCGTATATGACGGTCTCGACCACAGGAAATGTCTCATGAGCAAGTACCCGACCATCACGAGAGTTCGCCCGCTCCCGGCTTCTTCCGCCGGATCGGAACGGAAGCGTCCCCGCGCCTCGAGCACGAAACATGCTTCCGCGGAGAACAGCGTCAGCGCAGTTATTGCGCTAGGCAGCCTGATCGTCGGTCTGAGGGTCAAGGGACTACCACCGCGACGCACCTGACAGAAAGGCACCTCATGGCATGGAGTACAAGCGAGATCGCGGATATCGCGTCGACGACCGTGAATACGGTCCGCCATTATCACCGTCTCGGACTTCTCGACGAGCCCGAACGCAGATTCAACGGATACAAACAGTACGGGGTGCGTCATCTCGTGCAATTGCTCCAGATCCGGAGACTCGTGGAACTAGGCCTACCGTTGGGACGGATCGATGAGGTGAGTGCCGACCGCGAGAGCCGCCGGGACGTGCTGCGTGAGTTGGATGGGGAGCTGGTGGCGGGCATCGAGCGGCTCGAACACGCGCGGGCCGACCTCGCTGCGATCCTGAGAGAGGACGCTCCTGCTGACGCGCCGGCAGGGTTCGAATCGATGTCGTCCCGACTGCCAGAGTCGGATCGTTCACTCTTGCATATCTCGGGACAGCTCTATGACGCGCAGGCTATGGCTGACCTGCGACGTATGGTGGAGGTCGACGAGACGGTCGACCGCATCGGCGTACAGGTTCAGCTACTCTCGCCGGACGCTGATGAGGTGAGTCGTGAACGCCTCGTGCGACTGCTCGCGCCGATCTTCGCGCAGAATATGACTGAGTACCCTTGGCTTCGGAATCAGTCCGAACACCTGTCTAGAAGTGAAAGGGTCGTGCGGCAGACGCTCTCAGAGGCCGTCGCTGAGCTCTACAACCCGGCGCAGCGTGACGTGCTCGAGCGCGCGAGTCGCGCTGCGTTCGAGCTGCTGGAGGCCCGAACCGATGCCATGAGCGACGCTCCATCGCGAGCACCAGTGTTCGCCTGAAAGCTGCTGGCTCGCGGCGGCATGGCCCTAATCAGCGTCCACGCTCTTCACTAACGGAGTTGCCTCCGTCGATCGTGATGAGTTGGCCGGTGATGTACGAAGCGCCCTCCTCAGCGAGGGACGCGATCACGTGCGCCACCTCGTCTGCAGTGCCGGATCGGCCGACGGGTGTGGCAGCGCCCATCCGCCGTTCGCGATTGGAGGCGGATGCGGTGTCAATCCACCCTGGAGCGACGGTATTCACCGTGATGCCGTATGGTGCCGTGTCGAGCGCCGTTGAGCGCGTCAGCCCGAGGACGCCTGCCTTTGCGGCGTGGTAGGCATCGTCGCCTCCGTATGCCGCGACTGGACCTGACACCGATGACACGTTGACGATTCGGCCGTAGCCGGCGGCCTGCATCAGGTCGACCGCCATCCGGGTCATCAAGAAAGTCGTAGTCAGATTCCGCTCGAGCGAGGCATGCCAATGGTCGATGAACGTTCCTCTGGCCGCGCTGGAGGAGCGCGAGTCGGAGACGGCCGTCATTCCGGCGTTGTTGACAAGGATGTCCACGCCGCCGAAAGAGGCCGTCGCGCACGCGACGACGGCCTCCACACCGGCCTGATCGGTGAGGTCGGCGACCACCCCTTCCGCGCGGATCCCGGCATGGCGCAGTTCTGCGACCCGCTGGAAGATGCGATCCGTCGTCGACGTAATTACGACTCGATTCCCGGCACCGCCGAGTAGACGGGCAACCGCGAACCCGATGCCCTGCGTGCTTCCCGCGCCAGTGATGATGGCGACGCGCTGATCTGGTGTGGTCATGACGAACCTCTCCTTAGCCTCCATGACGCCCGTGTGGCATCAATACGCCAAGTAGAAACCCTGTGGTCGCCACAGGCTCAACACATTGGTCAAGAGGGGTTCGCCGTCATCGTTGTGCCCTCGCGCGGCGCCCGATTTGGCCTAGATGGGTGTGCGCGAAGTCGTGTAGTTTGAGCCCGTAGCCGAGCGCTCGATCGACGGCGACATGAAACGCCCAGGAGGCAGCGCTGAGAGCGAGCCAGGGAAGATCGTGACCGCCGAGCATGAAGCCCGCGTATACCACCATCACAATTGCTGGTGCGGTGTAGTTATGTACAGCGTTGTACAGGCGGGCCCCCATACGCGGGCTGCCTGCATAGCCGAGGGCTGAGAGATCGAAGACGAGGAAGGCGGCGGCCAGCCACCACCACGGTTGTCCCGCAGCGATGACGGCGATGACGATGGCGGCCGCAATGGCGCCGTTTTCGAGACGCTGGATGGTCACGACGTTCTTCTCATAGGTGTGCTCGCTCATACCGTCTATCTCACACCCTGTTCCTGGAACGGAGTCAACACTCATGTGACGCCTGCTGGTCGCGAGACGACCTGTGCCGTGAGATGAGCTTAGAATCGACCCGATGGTCAGTTGAGCCGAATAATATGGGGGATCCATGGCAGAGCCACAGAAGCGTAACACCGAGCGCACTCGCCGGGCGGTTCTCGACGCGGCGATGCACGCGATTCTCGACCGGGGCACCGGTGTGACGCTCGCTGAGATTGCGGAGAGCGCTGGTGTGTCTAAGAGTGGACTCATCCATCATTTCGGCAATCGTGACCAACTGTTCGTCGCCGTAGTGAAAGACATGTCCGAGCAACTCCGGGAGGCGGTCGTCGCCGAACTCGACCTGTCGGAGAATCACCCGGGGAAGATGCTGCGAGCGTACGTTCGCGCACTCTGCAAAGGGGGCGCCGAAGCTGTGGCGGCGCGTGACTTCACCTCGGCAGCCAATTGGAACGGGCTGTACGCGATCCCTGCGATCGCTGCTCTTCTTGAGGAGGACGACGCGTGGTGGAGCGAACAGTTCGCGGCTGACGGACTGAGCGACGAGCGCATTCAAATTGTTCGGCGTGCAGCCGAGGGGGTGGTGGCCGCAGCACTGCAGGTGGGTGAAGATCAGTCGAGCATCGCGTCGGCCCGCCGACTTCTGCTGGAGCTGGCTACGAAAGGCACTTTCCGTCAGCCCCTCTGACCTTGCGCATTCAGGATAGTCGGACGCTTCTCAGTTCGCGCCGCGATCTGATGCCGAGCTTGCGGTAGATGCTCCGCAGGTGCGCCTCGATCGTGCGTGGGCTCAGGAACAACTGCGCACCCACTTCCCGGGAAGTGGCGCCGGTGGCCACTTGCTTGGCGACCTGCAGTTCCTGGGCCGTGAGGTCACCGGCCGACGGCGTCGTGCGCCGACGTGGATGCTCACCGGTTGCCCGGAGCTCTTGCGCTGCTCGCGCGGCAAAGGCGTCCGCGCCGATGCGCGAGAGGAGATCGTGCGCTACCCGCAGCTCCTCCCGAGCTTCCTGGCGGCGCCCCGCGCGACGCAGCCATTCTCCGTAGACGAGATGAGCCCGCGCCGCTTCGCCGGTCAGCCGTGAGGCCTCGAGATACTCGATCGCGGCGTGATAGTGAGGTTCAGCCGACTCGCCGGAGAGTGTCAGCGCACGCGAACGCGCCTCCAGGCCACGAGCCCACGGGGTATCGCAGGCGTCCGCGCGGGTGCTCAGCTCCTCAAGAGCCTGGGCGGCGCTGTGCGGATCGCCGGCTCGAGTCGACGCCTCGATCATTTCGGCCAGGCCGACGCTGCTCAGCGACAGTGCGACGCATGCGCACGTGATCGCCGCGGCTTGCTGCGCCTTCTCATATTCGCCGAGGGCGTTCTGCACCACAGCGGCCGCGTATGCGGCCAGTGCGACCTCCGTTCCTTCCGGGGGAGCACTGGGGTCCCGCAACGTGAGCTCCCGCAGCCTGATCACGGTGTCGGAGTCACCCCGCCATGCGGCAACGATGGTCTCGGAGTGGCGCATCTGCACTCCGCCGGTGGATTCCGCGATCGTCATCGACCGCCCTGCCATCTCGCCGGCCCGGGTGAGCTCGCCTCCGAGCGCCAGGATGTTGGCGTGAATATTGAGCGCACTGGCGAGGCCGGTCAGAGCACCGTCTGCGCGAGCCGAGAAGACGTTTGCCTCCGCGAGTCGATAGGCGAGGTCGTCGTCGAGGATGCCGACAGCAGTGCGCGCCGCCAGCCAGAGCCAGGACCGGTAACGCGGTGTCGGGGTATCGGATGGGTCGGCATCGCACATCGATCGCAGGGCGTCGCGGAGCGGGGGGACGCCGGCGGCGAACCCTCGGATCATCGTTGCCGATAGCGCGTAGAGCAGGCGGTCAACCGGTCGGACTGCGTTCGTGAGCGAGCGGTCTGCGAGGGCGGCCTCGGCGACAGTTTGCCACGTCGGACCACCGAGGATGAGTGCCGTATCAAGGGCGCGAAGATGCGTCTGGTGAGCCAGGTCCGGCTCGAAAGGTGCCATGTCGTGTGCGGCCCGCAGGAGCATCTCCGGGGCGTTGGGATCTCGACTCAGGTAGAAGGCGATCTGCGCCCGCAGCAGCGCCAGGCGCGCACGCTGGAAGTCGTCGAGCGGCCCCGCTTTAGCCGTATCGAGCAGATCGAGCGCGGTGCCAGACGCACCCGACTCGTGCACAGCATGTGCCGCCTCGAGGGCGCGTCCTGCCCGAGCCGTCGGATCCGGCGTCAGCTGCGTCGCTCGCAGCAGGAACGCTCCGGCTGCCGCGTAGCCTCCGCGCGCTCTGGCACGGGTGGCCGACCTTTCCAGCTCCCCGGCGACGTGCTCGTCAACCCCGGAGGTGGCCTGGGCCGCATGCCAGGCCCGGCGATCCGGATCAGATGTAGGGTCAGTAACAGCCGCCAGAGCCGCATGGGCGCGGCGACGATCAGCCGGGTCCGCAGTGCGGTAGACGGCTGATCGGGCGAGGGGGTGACGAAATCGCACGCGGGCACCGATCTCCATCAGACCCGCAGCCTCGGCTGGTGCCGCCGAGTCGGGCGCGATCTCGGAGCGACCGGCGGCTCGCCGGAGTAGGACGGGATCTCCAGTCGGGTCGGCGGCGGCGAGCAGAAGCAGCATTTGACTCTCCTCAGGGAGCCCGAGCACCCGATTCCGGTACTCTGTCTGCACGCGGCTGGAGACGTCTGAGAGGTCGGGTTCCTGAAACCCGCCGGCGAGCCGGGCCGGCGGAGTGTGGGAGGGAAGCTCCAGCAGGGCGAGCGGGTTGCCGCGAGCTTCGGCGATGATCCGTTCCCGCACTGCGTCGTCGAGAGGCGCCGGGACGACTGAGTCCAGCAGCAGGCGAGCATCCGCGTCGCTGAGCCTCCTCAGATGCAGTTCGGGCAGGCCAGCGAATACCGCGCCCCCTGCCTCGCCGTCGCGAACACTGAACATCATCGACACACGCTCGGCCCCGATCCGGCGTGCGACAAACGCGAACACTTCGGCTGACGCGGGGTCGAGCCACTGGGCGTCGTCGACGAGGCATAGCAAACCGTTCTTCTCAGCTGCCTCGGAGAAGAGCCCAAGAGTTGCCAGACCCACTAGAAACCTGTCGGGCGCCGAGCCAGAGTCGCGACCGAGCGCGACGCTGAGAGCCAGTTGCTGCGGTTCAGGCAGCGCGGAGATCTGGTCGAGAAGGGGGGCGCACACCTGATGCAGACCCGCGTAGGCGAACTGCATCTCGGTCTCGATACCTGTCGACGACTCGATGCGGAAGTTGAGCTCCTCGGCTTTCGTATGCAGGAACTCCAACACGGCCGTTTTGCCGATGCCGGCCTCGCCGCGCACCACAAGCACCCCGCTGCGGCCGGTCCTCGCCTCACCCAGCAGCTGCTCACCCCGGCGGCACTCAGCGTGCCGACCCAAAAGCAACGGCCCGTCTCCTTCCGCTCCGCGACAACCCTGTCGAACTGTGTGCCTACAACAGCCATTATGACCGGTTCGACAGTAGCCGGCTCGGTTTTTTTGATCGACCGCGCACCCGACGGGTGAGAATCTCTTGACCCTGTTGCGACCACAGGGTATTTGCTGATCCCAGCGGCCGAAACTCTGCAGGCCGGAGCGAAAGGATCGATTCATGGGTTACATCAACGTCGGGGACGAGAACAGTACCCCGGTTCATCTCTACTATGAAGATCAAGGGGTCGGGCAGCCCGTTGTGCTGATCCACGGGTATCCGTTGAACGGGCACAGCTGGGAGAAGCAGACGCGTGTACTGCTCTCGGCTGGGTATCGGGTGATCACCTACGACCGCCGGGGCTTTGGTCAGTCGTCGAAGGTCAGCACCGGTTACGACTACGACACTTTCGCTGCTGATCTGAACATTGTGCTGGACACTCTTGATCTGCGCGATGTGGTTCTCGTCGGATTCTCGATGGGCACGGGGGAGCTCGCCCGTTATGTCACCAACAACGGCCACGAAAGAATCGCGAAGCTCGCGTTCCTCGCTTCGCTCGAACCGTTCCTCGTGCAGCGGCACGACAATCCGGAGGGTGTTCCGAAGAGCGTATTCGACGGGATTGAGGCCGCTGCGAAGGATGACAGGTATGCGTGGTTCGCTGATTTCTACCGGAACTTCTACAACCTCGAGGAGAACCTCGGCTCGCGCATCGGACAGCACGTCGTCGATGCGAACTGGAATGTCGCTGTTAACAGTGCTCCCATCGCCGCCTACGCCGTAGTGCCGGCCTGGATCGAGGACTTCCGTGATGATGTCGAGGCAGTTCGAGCCGCTGGTAAGCCCACGCTTATCTTGCACGGAACGAAAGACAACATCCTCCCCATCGATGCCACCGCCCGCCGCTTCCACCAGGCAGTGCCCGACGCCGAGTACATCGAGATCGAAGGCGCACCCCACGGTTTGCTGTGGACCCATGCGGAAGATGTCAACAACGCTCTGAGAAAGTTTCTCGCTCAGTGATCGTCACGAGTGCGGAGGCGTCGATCGTGCCCTCCGTATCCACTGAGTAGCAACGGAGGCGTTTATGGCATGGAGCACTCGTGAACTCGCGGAACGAGCCGGGACAACGGTGAATACGATCCGTCACTACCACCGGCTCGGACTGCTCGAGGATCCGGAGCGCGAGTACAACGGATACAAGCAGTACGAGGTACATCATCTTGTGAGCCTCTTGCGTATCCGCCGTCTCGCCGACCTCGGCGTGCCCCTCTCTCAGATCCGTGACGTCCGGGCGGGCGCCGACAGCACATCGCAGACGATGCGTGAGCTTGACGCCGAGCTCGAGGAGAGCATCCGCAGGCTGACGAAGGCGCGAGCCGACATCGCCGTCATCCTGCGCGATGAGGTTCCCGCAGACACTCCCGCCGGGTTCGAGTCGGTGGCGGGCAGTCTGTCTGAGACGGACACCTCTATTCTTCACATCTACACGCAACTGTATGACGAAGCGGCGCTCGCAGACATCCAGAAGATCGCTGAGGATGTCGAGGACGTGGCTGCCGATCTCGACGGCCTGCCATCCGATGCAGATGAGGAGACTCGACGCTCGCTTGTTCCTCGGCTCGCCAGGAGTCTGGCGCGGAATCTCATCGATTATCCATGGCTAAACGACCCGGCGACACACCTCTCCAAGAGCGGCTACGTCACTTCGCAGACGATGGTGGAGGCGATTCAAGACCTGTACAACCCGGCGCAACTTGACGTGCTCGGGCGGGCGCACGAGGCCGCGCAAAAGCTAGTACTGACGCTTCAGGAATCGGAGGGAGGGGCGGAGTCGGGAGCGGGTTGACCGTGTGCTGGGAACACGGCGCAGACTATCGTCGCAGGATTCGTCTGTGAGCACGAGAAAGGTGTGCAAAGTATGTCCGATGAATATCGTAAACCCCGCGTCTCACCCCAGGAGAGGGCCAGCCGCCGCGCGCGCGGCGAGCAGACACTCGCTGAGGACCTCCTCCTGGTGCTTTTTCAACCGCAATCTGGCACAATCGCTGGCGAAGGGACGCTCTCCTACGTCCTCGCGGGAGCGGTTCTCGCCGACCTCGGCCTTGGCATCCATGTACGCACTGGGACGGGACGGGTGGGGGGCTTGACGGTGGAGGCCGTGGCCGACAACCCGCCGTCTGATCACCTGCTGCGCGCCACCTGGGAGTACGTGGCCGACAAGCCTCGAGGAGTGCAGACAGTTCTGGCCGCGACGGGCCCCACGCTGCGCGAGCCGCTGCTAGACAGGCTGATCGAGCGCGGCGAGCTGCGTCGCCGCGCTCACAGGTCGCTCGGCTTCATTCCCTCCTCGGTGATTGAGGAGGGAGACTCCGCGCGCCGCGCGACCCTTCTCGCGGACATCCGAGCCGTACTCGTGGAGCGGGCCGAGCCCACACCTCGAACCGCCGCTCTCGCCGCGCTCCTCTACGGCAGCGGCACGCTCCCGCAATTCGACCACGACATTCCATGGACGTCCACAGTGATCACTCGGGCCGAGGAGCTGAAAGAGGGAAACTGGGGAGCTGGTGCGGCCGCGAAAGCCGTGGCTCACAGTGTAACCTCCCTCATTGTCAGCAACGTAGTCGTCGCCGCCGTCCTGCCGCGTTCTTAATGCTGCGGTGCAGTGGCTCCGCAACGCGTCGGCGGACGACATTTCTTTCAGGAGTCCCCACTCGACGAGTGACACGTCTACTTCTGAGGGTGCAGATCTAGTTTGCACTGTCGGGATGATCACGTGCGCGCTCAGTGTCAAGGAGTTTTGCCGCAGCCGCTACCGGGCCTTAGCCGCCTCTTGACCCTGTCCTGAGAACACAGATTCTAATGGGTCCTACATAAAGAATCCGTGAAGACTTCTGGAAGGGAAGTAGAAAAGTGAACCCGATCGAACAGCTTGTACGAGACTTTCAAGATCTCGTGGCGTATGTCCCTGAACTGGTGCAGCCGTTCGTCGTCATGCTCGCAGGAGCGATCCCTTTCGTTGAGGGCGAAATCGCGGCCATGATCGGCATCGTCGGAGGGATCAACCCGATCATTGCTGGCTTCTCAGGGGCACTCGGCAACTTCGCCAGCGTACTCCTTGTGGTGCTTGTCACCTCGCGCGCACGCACGGCAGTGGCGGATCGCAGAGCCGAACGAGTGATGGCGAATGCTGGGGCCGTGAGTTCTACAGAACATGTCTCCGCTGAGAAGCCGGAGTCGAAAGGTCGCGCGAAGTTCAAACGGTGGCTCGTCCGATACGGCGTTCCTGGTGCCAGTATTCTCGGTCCGTTGGCGATCCCGACGCAGTTCACGTCCGCCATCCTGGTCGCTGGGGGCACGCCCCGGGCGTGGGTGCTGCTCTGGCAGGCCGTGGCCATCACGATCTGGACGACCTTCGGCACGGTATCTATCTGGCTGGCGCTGACTCTCCTCGTCGGTGTGTGACACGAAGGCCGCCGTCGGGAAGGCAAGTTGCCGGCCCTCGGTGATTTACCGTTCATCACACCCAGGGAACTAAGCGGACATCTTCGAATAAGCGCGCGCACACGTCCCCCGACCTTGTAGATGAGAAATTTCGTGCATGAAGTCAGTTGAGGCGCTGTCCGAGATCGCAGACAAGGCCCGCGCCACGGTGTTTGATGACGGAGGCCGTCGCTCCAGCCACCTGGAGAAGTGGTTACGCCAAGCTCAGCAACTGTGGAGAGTTTCCTTTCGTGGCCTGATTTGTGGGGTGTAGCGAATCCAACGCCGGGTTTTGATGTGGATAGGATGTAACGAATTACGCACACTTGTCGGGAAATGGTTGACAGACGTGAGTGTGCAGAACCAGTGGGGGCTGGCTGATGCTGATTGGGCGCGACCAAGACGTACGCCGTATGACGGCGCTCATCGACGACACTCCACTCGCACCCGGTCATCTGCACTTGGTGCAGCTCGACGGCGACGTCGGCGTGGGCAAGAGCGCCCTCGTTTCTGCAGTTATCAATGCCCTGCATGAGCGTGACGCCCGCGCCCCTGCTGCAGAGGATCCACGCGAAACACCTCCGCGGAACATCTTTCTCGCCCACGGCGACCACCTGCACGCAAGTGCTCCACTGACTGCGTTCCGTTCGCTCATCGAAAGCAGTGTGGGTGCACCGCTTGAGCAGCTTCTCGAAACAGACACCCCTGCACGACTTGCGCGTCGCTGTCACGAAGGGCTGGGCCGAGGGCACATGCTCATTGCGGTTGACGACGCGCAGTGGCTCGGCCCCACTTCCTTGTTGTTTCTCGAATCGCTCATGCGTCACCCGGCCCAAGGCCCGGTCACGGTGCTGGCGGTGCACAGAGCCGGGCACAACCCGCATGAGCTCATCATGGCGGCGCGTCAGCGTGGTGCAAAACACGACACCTACACTGTGTTTCCGCTTCCTGACTGTGTGATCGCCCAGCTCGCAGCTGAACTTCCCACGCCTCAGCGCGCAGCGGTCATCGAGAGCGCGCAGGGCAACCCACTCTTTGCGAGCTCGGTGATCGCAGCATTCCGACGCTGCCCCGAGGCGATCCGTGTCAATGATGCGCTGAACGTGGCAAATGAGACGCAATCAGCGGCGCTGTCATCAGTCATCGCCACTGACCTCGATGCTCTGAATGACACGACCCGCTGCGCACTCGAGACTCTTGCGGTGCTCGGGCGCGCCGACGACGCTTCGGTGGGACAAGTGGCGGGCCTTGAAGACGAACAGGTGCGCTGTCACGTTGACGAGCTCGTCGACCGTGGTCTGCTCGCCGAGCGACCCTATGGCGTGCTGCACCCGGTCGTGAGGCTCAGTGTCTACCAGAACACCGACGCCGAACGCCGCGCAGAGATCCACCGCCGCGCCGCCCGACTGCCCGATGTCGACCTGTTTGACCGCGCAGATCACCTCGCTGGTGTCGCCAATAGCCCAAGCCCACGCGTGCAGCACCGCGCGCCGATCACCGAAGACGAGGCGGAGGTGCTCGTCGAAGCTTCAGCTGTGGCTGTCGGCTCCGAGCCGAGCACAGCGCTCAGATGGCTTGAGAACCTGCCTGCAGGCGTGCGGACCGTTGAATCTGAGACACTTTTGGCGCGCGCAATGATGCTCGTGGGAGATGTGAAACCGGCGATTGAGTTGCTGCGCAAAGTCACATACCAAAGCAACGATGCCGAGTCGCACGTACTACTGGCAAATGCTTTACGGCTCACCGAGCGCGCCGATGATGCTCGCGCTGTGCTCGCTACGGCCTACCGCACTGCCAAAGATGTGAACCCCGAGCTGCTGCGCGAGTACATCGATGTCATCGCACTGATCGATGGCTCGGCCCCGGAAGAGCTGTTATCTCGCTTGGAATCGATCCACAACACAGACTCATCGACCCTAGAGCTCAACCGTGCGATCGCTGCGATCTATCGTACGATGACGCTGCTTGCTGAAGGCAAGGTGCCGCAAGCTCGAGTGACGTTTCAACGCGTCATCGAGTGGACCAAGCAAGTGACGAGTGAGGAACTCGCGGGAGTATTGCACGCTTCGGCGTGCGCAGTGTGGGCCGCCTACATTCTCGATCACTTCGAGATCGGCGCGATGCTCGCTTCACGCGCGCTGGATCTTGCACGCCTGCACGGTCAGGCCGATGTGTTGTCAAACTTGGGCACAGGCCTGAGCTTTTGTCGGGCATCTCTTGGCATGCTCGATGACGCCGAAGAGGCGGGGGAGCAGGCGATTCGCGACGCCGACGTGTACGGCCCCTGCAGTTTGGTCGGCATGGCACGGACCGGGCTCCTGCTCGTCGCGCAGGGCCGAGGCGACCGCACCGTGTTGCAGCGCCGGTACGATGAGCTGCTCGATGCGCCGGTGCCCGCGTTCGGATGGTGGCGCAGAGCGGTGCTCACGACGCGCACTCGTGTGTCTGCCATTCTGGGACAGCCCGCGGCCTGCCCCGAGCTGCTCGGCGAACCGCGGGATGCAATGGCCGCACTGCGATACGCCGACGCCGCTGCAGTGAGTGCTGCACTCGGAGAGTTGGACACCGCGAAGACGCTACTCGAAGAGGGTCTGCGTATCGCGGAGGAGCAGGAACAGGCGGGGCAGCGGGCAATGGTGCTCACGACAGAGGCGGAGATTCTAGCCAGAGGCGGCCAACCACTGCCGGCGGGGAACCTTTTTCGCGCCGCAAGCGAGATCTTTGACCGACACGGGATGCGCTTGCAGCTCGGGCGTGCACAGTCAGGTTTGGCCCGGGCGGAGGCAGCTCTTGTTGAACGAGCTCAGCCGCTCTCCCAGCTCACCGTGAGAGAACGCGAAATTGCCGAGCTTGTGGCGCAGGGGCTGAAGAACCGTGAAATCGCGGCGAGACTTACGCTCAGCACGAGCACTGCAGAAAACCACGTGAGAAGTGTTTTGAAGAAGCTCGGTCTCAGCGCGCGGGGCGAGGTTGCTGGGGTACTTGCGCCGCTTCACGAATCACACCCGTAACCAAAATAGGCGGAAAGATAGGCAGCTGCCTGGTTCAGCGAACGCACGCTCTCCTGGAGTATCGATGTGGTGTCGTGTGCCATGACGCACGACAGTGTTTCGGTTTCGCAGTACATGAGGGGATTTGCTGCAGTATGTCTCGATCAATGATGAGTAGTCCACTGACGGGACGCCACCGAGTCTTGAGCGTGAAGCCACTGCTCGCGATCGTGGCCTTCTTCGCCCTGATCTTCACCGCACTGCCGGCCGCGCAGGCGCATGCGGCTGATGCGCCACCTGCCGGCAACTACCACGGGTCGAGTAGTGCGTATACCGGTGCGACAGTGTCGTTCGGCATCAGTGAGAGTGGCCAGCTCACCTCGTTCGACACGACGAGCTATATTCAGTGCGGCCTGTACCCTACGGGGATGACCTGGGCCGGCATCCCGAGCACCTCGATGGTAGTGGGGGAGCCACTCGACCTAAGCTGGGAGTTCAGCGAGGTCACCTATCACCTTGAGGACTTCGTGGTGAACGCCGACGGCACGGCCAGCGGCGAGGGTTACGCGTCGATGCAGGGTTGCCAAGGATACCGGTTCACCTTTACAGCATCGAACTCGGGCGGCTCGGTGCCTGACCCTGACCCACAGCCTGGTGTTCCGACTGTAACGCTTGAGAAAGAGGGCTACTTCGACCACGAACTTCAGCGCGTCGGAATGATGATTCGCGGGACCGGATACCCCGCCGAGACTGATGTGGAATTCGTGATTCGTCAGAATAATAACGATGAAGAGGTATGGAACCAGACGGTTCGCAGCGATGTGAACGGCGAGGTCTACCACCGCTTTACCGGTCGTCTCGAGCATGGCCAGCTGACTGGGAATCACCGTCTAACTTTGACTGCTGAGTCTGGCGGAAACATTTTCAGCGATGAAGAGAGTTTTCGCGTATCTGGGGGTGGAGACAGCGCGGGGCCGCTGAGTACAGAGTTCAACAGGCGCACCCTGACAGCGACTCCGCAGGAGCTGACGCAGGCGGAGCTCCTGCTTGAGGGGCTGCACGTCACGAGCGATGACATGGACGGCCGAGTAGACACCGCACAGCTGATCGTTGACGGGAAGATCGTCACGGATGTACCCGTCACTGAAATTGCCGATGAGTTCGGCGCGGTTGATTTCACGTTCACGCACGGCACCCTGCCTGCAGGTGAGCACGAGGTGGCGCTGCGGACAGTGCACCGAGAAACTGGGATGAACGCTAAGACCTGGGAGCGCGTTGCCTGGCAGACGTTCACAGTCACCGGAAATCCGAGCTACGAACCAACGGCATCAGTCAACCCGACTTCCGTGACCGAGTCCGCGCTTGCCGGTTCTGGTGTGACGGTCACGGGCGCAGGGTTTGCCCCATCGTCGGAGGTCGCGCTGACGGTTGCGGGTGCAGCAGCCGGCACCGCTGATACCAACAGCAACGGTGACGTATCGTTCACCTATACAGGTACGCTCGCACCGGGGTCGCATAACGCTGTGCTCTCCTCCAGCGCCGGCGACGCCACCGTATCGTTCACGGTGACGGAAGATCCTGTCGTCTACAACCCAGAGGCTACTGTCTCGCCCGGGTCGGTGACGGTGTCTGACATGGCCGAGACCGGGGTGACACTCACCGGCACAGGTTTCGCACCCAACGAAGGCGTGACGCTCAGGCAGAACGACCCTGAGGTCGACGGCGGCATCTCGCACGAAACGAAGAACGCTGATTCGGATGGTCGGGTGACATTCACCTTCATCGAATCACTGACGCCGGGCACCTACAGCATGACCCTAGCGTCAGCTGTGGGTGAGGCATCGACGTCGTTTATCGTGACTGAAGACCCGGTGGTCTACGAGCCCACGACCACCGTGTCGCCTGGGACGGTGACTGAGTCCGACCTTGCGGAGACCGGAGTGACGATCACCGGTGAGGGCTTTGCTCCCGGCTCAGAAGTATCACTCGTCGTGAACGATGCGACTTACGCGACCGAAATTGCCGACGCCGATGGCAACGTGACTTTCACGTACATCGCAGAGTTAAGCCCGGGCACGGTCGACGTGCACCTCGGCTCCGCTGAGGGCGGCGCATCAGCGTCGTTCACGGTCACCGAGGATGCTCCGGACCCCGACCCTGAGTACGATCCGTCTGCGTCGGTGACGCCCGGTTCAGTGACCGAGTCAGAGTTCGCCGAATCTGGTGTGACCGTCTCGGGCGAGGGCTTCGCCCCTGCGTCGGCGGTGACATTCTCGATCGACGGCGATGAGGTCTCGAATCAAGACGCTGATGACAACGGTGACGTTTCGTTCGTCTACACGGGTGCACTTGTTCCCGGCTCGTACGAGGCAGAGCTCTCGTCGGCCGACGGCACCGCGACCGCATCGTTCACGGTCACCGAAGACCCAGTGGTGTACGACCCGTCGGCCATGGTGTCACCCGGTTCGCTGACGCAGTCTGAGCTCGCCGACGGGGGCATCACAGTCGTCGGGGAGGGCTTTGCTCCTGAATCGACGGTCGCTTTCGCTATCGAAAGTGACGCGATCGCGTCGGAGGCGACGGATAGTGAAGGTGGCGTCACGTTCACCTACACGGGAGCTCTCGATGCCGGTGACTACGAGGTTATGCTGTCAGCCGAGGAGGGCGACGCCACCGCACTGTTCACAGTGACGGAAGATGCAGGCAGCGGAATGATTCCGTCGATTGCACCAGTTGCCGCCGACCTCGACCCGGCGCTTGAGGGAGCCATCGCGGTTCCAGGCACGGTGGAACCCGGCAGTCTTCTGTCCGTTGACGTTACCGGTGCTGCAGAGGGCGATGAGGTTGGAGTCTGGCTCTTCAGTGATCCGGTATATCTCGGAGCGCACGTCGTGAATGCCGACGGCACCGTCATTGTGGCGATTCCCGCCGACACCTCATTGGGTGAGCACCGGGTCGGTGTTTGGGCTGGTGCAGACGACGTACTCATCGGCTGGGATGCGCTCTCAGTAACTGCTGATGGTGACGGCGGTAACGATGGTGATGCCGGCGGTGAAGACGGAGGATCCTCTGGAGGTGGCGCTGACGCGTCGACCGGCGCAGGCGGAAGTCAGGACGCCCCCGGCGGTGACCTTGCCGAAACCGGTTCGGCTCACCTCAGCCTCCTCGTAGGTCTCGGGGCATTGCTGCTCGCAGCCGGCACCGGGCTCGTAGTTCGCGCACGACGCCGCACGCTCGGCTAGGACAAACGCTCGCCCGCGCCGCACGCTCCGGCGCGGGCGAGTGTTCGTGCGGCCACGCGTCGCACCACTTCCGGCTCGGGACAGGTCCGGCACAGTCGTCAGAGATGCGTTTCGCAGCGATGCAGGGTGTAGCTAAGTGAATGAGCCAGGTACGCTCGAAAGCTTGCACTCGAGAAGAGGCGCCCGGGCATCATGAAGGCCCATGCTGACCTAATTGTATTGCGGGCCAGTCCACACGCACACGGAGGCCGCTTTCTTCCCTCGCAGTGATCGAGAGATCGGCATCAAATCTCCGTGTGATTGCTTGCACAAGTGCTAGCCCGAGACCATAGCCATCAGATTCCGATGCCACCGTCCCCGAAAGACGACAATTCTGGGTAACCGACTGAGCGCGATATAGCGGCTCTGTTAGGCGTTCTACTTCTTCGGGAAGCACTCGTGGCCCAGCGTTCTCAACCTCTAGCCGTGCACAGCACTCCCCTTTCGTGACAGTAACGCGAATCCAGCTTTCAGCAGCGTTGTAACGAATCGCGTTCTCGATAAGGTTCTCGACGACTGTACGCACAAGTGTCGGATCCGCCATTGTGAGGACGTCGGAGTCGGTGGGTTCAGGGGGTCGTGTGAACACTCCTCACTGCCAGGAGCCACACGATGGGAAAACAGCAATACATACGAAAGACCTACCGGTTCCAGGAAGTTGTCTTCTGGGCTCGTATCCGGGCAGGTGACACCACAGAACACGCAGCGAGTGAAGCCGGGTTCCACCCTTCTCACGGAGATCGGTTGTTCCTGCATGCTGGTGGTATGGCACCGAAGCAGGTAACCAGTATTCATTCGCGATATCTCTCACTCCGCGAACGTGAACTCATCCTCGCGGGAGTCTCTCGTGGTGACTCGATCCGCCAGATCGCCCGGAACCTGGGGAGGTCTCCGGCAACGGTATGGAACGAGTTGCGACGCAATCGTGGGAACCGACCCATGTATCGGCCCAGAAGAGTTACTCGGCCTCCTCGGTCGGCTGATTGGTATTCGCCGTCGCAGGCTCAACGGCGGGCCGAGAAACGACTCGCACGACCGAAACTAGGAAAGTTGCAGCTCAATCCCAGGCTGGGGTTCGTGGTGACCTCACGGCTCCGGATTGGGCATTCCCCGGTCCAGATCATGCAACGATTGCGTATGGACTTTCCTGATGATCCATCAATGCATACCTCCCACGAAGCGATCTACCGGTCTATTTATGTGCAGGGCAAGAGTGAGCTTCGTAAAGAGTTGGTGGCTTGTTTGCGAAGCGGGAGAGCGCAACGTGTGCCCAGAGAACGCGGCCGCCGGCAGAAGCAGAGTCATGGTGCAGGGAAGATCCCCGGGATGGTGATGATCTCAGAGCGCCCAACCGAAGTTGAGGATCGTGCGGTTCCGGGGCACTGGGAGGGAGACTTGATCTTGGGTAAGGGAGGTGGCAGTCAGATCGGGACGCTTGTGGAGCGGTCGACACGGTTCGTGATCTTGCTGCATCTGCCTGAGCGGCGTGACGCGGTTACGGTCTCGAATGCGATGATCCGGCAGATGGGGCAGTTGCCGGATCATCTCAGGTTGTCGATCACGTGGGTTCAGGGCAAAGAGCTCTCGGATCATGTTCGATTGGCGCGTGAGCTTGACCTTCGAGATGGTGTGTATTTCTGTGATCCGCACTCGCCCTGGCAGCGAGGCACAAACGAGAACACGAACAGGCTCCTGCGACAGTATTTCCCGAAAGGAACTGATCTTGCCAGGCATAGTCAGGACTACCTCAACGCGGTTGCCGCGGAACTCAATGGGCGCCCGAGGAAGACGTTAGTGTGGCGTACTCCAGCAGAAGCCCTCGCTAAACTACTACACGACGGACCAGACACTAGTGTTCACACGATCCCCAGAACCCACCGTCTAAATCTAGCGAGATATCCGGAAAGTTATCGGTTGTCTGCTCCTTAGTTTGGACGCTTTGCGCGGTAATTTCGCCGATGTCTACGGGGGCGGCAAGTGGCTCCCTGGATCCAACCGATGCGAGTCCCAGAATGCTGTCGAGAAATAGATCTTCACGGTGGGTGCTGACCTTTACGATCCCGAGGCCTGAGCTCACGCTGCCCGATGGCACCACCGCCGTGGGCTTCAGCACCGAGTACCAGTACGTGATTGACTACACGACATGCACTACGTCGGGCGGCATGGATGCTACAGACACGACCTACGGTAACAAGGCCACGGTCGAAGGCAAGGAGTACACCAGCTCCGCAACACAGAGCAACCGTGGCAGCGGTAGCGGGACTGGAGTCACGCGTGGCTCGGTCGACATTGCGAAGACCCTTGCTGACACGCCGGGCGCACAGTTTGTGCCCGAGGGGACAAACTTCACGGTGCACGTGAAGGAGATCGATCCGACTGGTACCACCCAGATCGAGTATGATCTTGAAGTTCCGCTGAACGGCGACCCCGTGAGCGGTCCGAACTCGCGCGGTAACGGCTGGACGGTTGAGCTTTCTGAGCCCACGTTCCCGACGATCCCAGGCGTCTCGTTCGGCACGCCGAAGTTTGAGGAAACTGAGGGGGTAACTCCCAGCGAAGACGGCTCGACTGCAATTGCGGCGGCAGTGCGACAAGGGCTCTTTCGGCTGTGATGCCTCTCCCCCGTTGCTATGCCGCGGGCCCTAACGCGACGGAGTGCGGCTAGTTGAACGCTTGCCGAAGCTGCGCAGACGGAGCGAGTTTAGTACGACCAGTACTGAGCTCGCGGCCATCGCGGCGCCTGCAATCATCGGATTCAAGAATCCGAGTGCCGCGATCGGAATACCGATGGTGTTGTAAAGGAATGCCCAGAAGAGATTCACTTTGATGGTTCCGAGCGTTTTGCGTGACAGCTCGATCGACTGGGCTACCTGGCTGAGGTCGCTGCCCATGATGGTGATGTCGGCCGCCTCGATCGCGACATCGGTGCCGGATCCCATCGCGATGCCGAGGTCGGCCTGTGCGAGCGCGGGGGCATCGTTCACTCCATCTCCCACCATTGCAACGACCTGGCCTTGAGACTGCAGGTCGCGCACGGTCTGAGCTTTGCCGTCAGGGAAGACGTCAGCAAAGACGTCTGCGCGCGCAATGCCCACCTGCGAAGCAACGCGTTCCGCAACTGCGGCGTTATCGCCGGTGAGGAGGACTGGGCGGAGTCCCATCTCTCGCAACCTGACAATGGCAGCCGCCGAAGATTCCTTGATGGTGTCGGTGAGGTTGATGAGACCCGCAAAGGTTCCATCTACTGCGATCAAGATTGACGTTGCGCCCGTCTGCTGTGCCGCAGCCAGATTTCTCAGATCCGCATCAGCGAGTGCTACACCATGCTCCTGCAGCCAGCTGACACGCCCCACAACTACCGTGTGGGTGTCGACCGTAGCTGTGACCCCGCCGCCCGGAGCAGAGTCGAATGAGGAAGATTCGGCGAGAGTGCCCGCGTCTCGTGCCGTGTTGACGATGGCTTGGGCAATCGGGTGTTCCGAACCAGCCTCGGCGGCCCCCGCGAGGCGCAACAGTTGGGCCTGATCGAATCCATTGGTCGGCGCTACGGAGGTGACCGCGAGGTTCCCTTCAGTGACCGTGCCGGTCTTGTCGAGCAGCACGGTGTCAATGTCGCGCGTGTCTTCGAGGACTTGTGGGCCGCGGATCAGGATCCCCAGCTGCGCGCCTCGCCCCGTGCCTACGAGCAACCCGATTGGCGTTGCTAATCCGAGCGCACAGGGGCACGCAATCACGAGGACGGCAACTGACGCTGTGAACGCAGGATCGATATCGCCGGTGACGATAAACCACAGCGCGAAGGTGAGTACCGCGACCGCCAACACGATCGGTACGAACACCGCTGAGATGCGGTCGGCAAGCCTGGCAATAGGTGCCTTGCCCGTCTGTGCCTCGGAAACAAGCCGGCCCATTTGGGCGAGGGTGGTGTCTGTGCCGACGCGGGTTGCGCGCACGAGTAATCGGCCTGACGTGTTGATCGTCGCTCCGATGACGGTGTCGTCAGGCCCCACCTCGACCGGAGCCGACTCACCAGTGACGAGCGCGGTATCGATGGCCGAGTGGCCGGTCACGACAAACCCATCGGTCGCAATTTTCTCGCCCGGGCGGGTGACGAATTCGTCGCCGGGAACCAGCTCAGCCGCCTCGATCTTCACCTCAACTCCGTCGCGCAGCACCACCGCTTCTTTCGCGCCTAACTCGAGCAGGGATTTCAAGGCATCCCCCGCACGCGACTTTGCGCGCTCTTCGAGCCACCGTCCGAGGAGCAGGAACGTTGCCACGACGCCCGCAGTTTCAAAATAGAGGGCGTGTTCGCTCATCGCCATGCCGACATGGGCGGTGGCGTTGGGGTCCTTCAAGAGCTGCCAGACGGAGAAGAAATATGCGGCCAGCACGCCGATCGAGATGAGCGTATCCATCGTCGAGGCGAGGTGCCGCGCGTTTATTGCGGCGGCGCGGTGGAACGGCCACGCGCACCAGAACGTGACCGGGGTCGCCAACGCGAGTGCGACCCAGCCCCAGTGTGGAAACTGAGCGCCAGGAATCATGGAGATGACAAACAGTGGCGTGGTGAAGATGGCCGCCACGATGAGTCGCGTCTTCAGCCTGCTGCCGCCGTGACCGGTCGTGTGGTCGGTGCTGAGACGGTTCTGAGACGAGGCAGCTCCGCCCTCTGACTCTGGTTCGGGCGCCGCAGCATACTGATCCACTTTGAGGTTGGCGTGGTATCCGGCGGACTCGACGGTCGTGAGGAGTTGTTCGTCGGTAACCGTCGCGGGCGCAGTTACGAGCGCTGAATTCAAGGGCAGATTTACGAGTGCCTCAACGCCTTCGATCTTGCCTAGTTTGCGTTCGACCCTCCCGACGCACGAGGCACAGGTCATGCCTTGTATGTCGAGCTCTACGGTGCGCGTATTGCCCGTGTGCGAACCTTCGGGGAGCGGAGTTTCGTTATTCATGATTCTTTCGCTAGGTTTCTGAGGCTGGGCTGCACCAACGATCACGCAGGGAGCAGCGTGGTCGTTGGTGGTCCCAGGCCCACCCTGTGGAGGTCGGCTTCCTTGCTCATCACCATATACCCCCGGAGGGTATTAAGTACAGTACCCTCGGGGGGTATATTTTCGCGCGTAGCGTTTCCACACGGCACACCTCAAAGGTCTGGCCGTGTGGAAGTGGCTCTCGTGATGCTCCTACTTGTGGAGAAAGGAGCTCAACGGTACATCCGGATCGACGAGACGTGCTGCGTCCACCTGCACCTTTTCCGCGATGAGCGGCTTGATCTCGTCAATGACATCCCAGACATTCACGTTCATGGCGGCCTGGACGCGTACTAGATCATCCGTAGCCTCTGCACTTACCCAGAAGGCAACGAACTCACGAGCCTCGAGGTTGCCCCGCACGAGGACCCGGTCGTACAAGCCCTCTGCCGTATATCCGATGTACTCCGAACCGAGGTCGTACTGGTCAGTGAAGAAATATGGCAGCTCGGTGTACGGCGTCTCCGTTCCTAGAAGCGTCGCTACCGCAGCAGCCGGTTGATTCAGTGCATTGGCCCAGTGCTCAACCCGAACACGGTGGCCAAGGACCGGATGCTCGTGATTGGCGATGTCACCAACCGCGAAGATATCGGGATCGCTCGTACGCAGGCCTGCGTCTACCAGCACACCATTGTCGATTGCTAGTCCAGCTTGCTCGGCGAGATCAACCACTGGGGACACGCCGACCCCGACGATGATGGCATCCGCCGGGATAATCTCACCATCTTCGAGCCGCACGCCCGTGGCAATGTCGCTCTTGTTCTCGGCGGTCTCTATCCCGGTGACATGCACCTCAGTGCGCAGGTCGACATCATGGGAGCGATGCAGCTCCGCGAACACTTCTGCGACCTTGGGGCCTAGTACCCGCAAGAGAGGGAATGGTGCGCCCTCCAATACGGTGACATCGGTGCCGGCTTCTCGCGCTGTTGCTGCTACCTCGAGCCCGATCCAGCCACCGCCGATCAGCACCAGCTTCTTACCTTCTCCGAACGTATTGCGGATGGTATCCGAATCCTCCACGGTGCGAAGCATGTGCACATTCGATGCGTCCGCGCCGGGGATTGGTAAGTGACGTGGCTGTGATCCCGTTGCGAGCACGAGTCGCCCATATGACAGTTCCGACCCATCATCGAGCGACACTGAGCGTGCGGCTGCGTCGAGGTTCACCGCTCGAACACCCTGACGAAGCGTGACGCCCTGCTCTTCGTACCAGGAACTCGACTGTACGACGGCATCCTCGAATGCTGACTTCCCAGCCAGATAGTCTTTCGACAGCGGTGGTCGCTCATAGGGCAGGTGCTTCTCGGCGGCGATCAGCACAATCTCGCCGTGAAACCCCTGCTCACGCAGCGCCTCAACCGTCTTCGCTCCCGCGAGTCCGCCACCAATGACCGTGACATTTTGTAATGTATTCATTCCGTCCTCCTCGTCGAGCGCTTTCTCGGACTCGCGAGATCACGCAGATGGTTTACCAGCAAGTGCGAGAAACTCCTGCCGTGAACGCGGGTCATCTCGCAGGTGCCCCAGCAGCGACGACGTGACGGTGCTCGCCCCCACTGAGTACACGCCGCGAGTGGTCATGCATGAGTGTTCGGCCGTGATGACCACTCCAACCGCTCGCGGTGAGAGGTGCTGCTCCAGCCAGTCCGCAATCTGCTTCGTCAATCGTTCCTGCGTCTGCGGGCGACCGGCGAAGTGTTCGACCAATCGTGCGAGCTTCGATAGCCCGACGATTCGGTCGCCGGGCAGGTAGCCGACACACGCCCGACCAGTGAATGGGAGGAAGTGATGCTCGCAGATCGAACGCACCGGAATATCGCGAACAATCACCATCTCGTCGTAGCCCTCATCGTTCGGAAATGTCGTGAGGTGAAACTCTCGCGGTGCCAACATCTCCGACCATGCTCGCGCCATTCGACCCGGGGTTGCGCGCAGGTGCTCGGATTCGAGGGAGACGCCGAGCGCCTCCAAGAAGTCGCCGGCTGCAAGCTCTGCACGGGCCAGATCGGGTGTAGGGGCCCCGCCGCCGACATGGATAGGGTCCAGGTGCTCCGGGGTGTAGTGCGCGGGCGCGATATCGATCGGGCTGATTGATTCGGACATAGTCTCGTCTTCTTTCAACGATCAGGTAGTCATCTCATGCGTGTTTTGCGTGCAACTCTTTTTCATAGTGACACCAAGATTGTCTTTCGTCAAGATATACTTGTTTTAGAAAGGGGTGATGGATCCGATGAATGATCAACGAGGGGCTGAACCTCTCGACGAAGTAGGCCTCCTCTCCGAGCCGGTACGCCGCCGGCTGTACGAGTTCGTCATCGCGCAGGCTGAAGCCTCTACCCGCGATGAAGTGGCGGGGGCAACCGGTATCAGCCGAAGCCTTGCTGCGTACCACCTAGACAAGCTCGCCAAAATGGGGCTGCTCGATATTAGCTACGCACGCACCGGCGGTCGAAGCGGACCAGGGGCGGGGCGCCCGGCGAAACGCTACGCGCGCAGCAAACGTGAGATTTCAGTCACCCTTCCCCCGCGTCGGTATGACCTGTTTGCACGCATCATCGCTACAGCCGCCGATTCGGTCCAGGCGCCGGAGTTTCGGGACGCGCTGTCGGATGCCGCGGACCGCGAGGGAGAGTTACTCGGCACCGAGGCGGGGGATGTCATGACCGCCCTCGTCGCAGCCGGATACGAACCGGTGACTCGCGAAACTGACGAAGTGGTGCTGCGCAACTGTCCGTTCCACAGTGTCGTGCACGACCACGCGGAACTTGCCTGCGGACTCAACCATGCATTCGTAGCAGGCATATTGCAGGGTGCAGAGGAGGATCGGGATCGCGCTGAGCTGTGCCCGGGCGCCGAGCGATGCTGCGTAGTGATCCATCCGAGCGCACCGGTGGCGGACAGCGAACCGGCCGCGGGCGACACCGCAGGGGATCAGCGATGAAACCAACGTTTCGGAGTAATGAGAGACAACGGTTCGCCGTAATTCCCGCGGTCTACGTGTACCTACGACGCGGGCATGAGGTGCTGCTCCAGTTACGAGAGAACACCGGGCACATGGATGGAATGTGGTCAGCGAGCGCTGCGGGTCACATCGAGTTTGAAGAGACAGCCGCCGCCGCGGCGGTGCGAGAAGCTGAAGAAGAGATCGGGATCCTACTCACCCCTGGCAGCCTGACGCCGCTCACCGTGATGCAGCGCACCGACGGTACGAGCGCTCAGATTGAGCAGCGCGCTGACTGGTTCTACGTGACTACCGAATGGTCGGGTACGCTGCGGATTATTGAGACTGCCAAGTGTGCGGGTCTTGATTGGTTCGATCTGCACGACCTCCCTGCGGCCATGCCGCCGTACGAGCGGCTCGTGCTCGAGGGTGTTGCGGCGGGCGCACTGCCGGCATTCACCAGTTACGGATTTGAGGCGACGGCCGGTCGGCGCGTGCCCGAAGCACCGGAACACGGAGGCAATGTATGAGCCGCTTTGGCAGCCGAACAATTGGTCGCCGCACCTTTGACTTCGACCGGCAGGTTGCCGTCATGGCGGTGGTGAATCGCACGCCCAACTCGTTCTCCGACGGGGGAGCCACGTTCTCGCTCGAGAACGCCGTCGAAGCCGCGCTCGCCGCTGATCGGCTCGGGGCAGACTGGGTCGATATCGGTGGTGTTCCGTTCGGTCGCGGACCGCATGTCACGACCCAGGAAGAGATTGACCGAGTTGTTCCGGTCATCGAGGCGATTGCCGACGTGACAGATATCGTCATCTCAGTCGACACGAATAGGGCGAGCGTCGCCCAGTCCGCCATCGATGCTGGGGCCGCGGTCATCAATGACACGAGTGGGCTCGGTGATCCAAATATGGCCGGTGTTGTTGCGGCAAGCGACGCACACATCGTGATTACCCACAGTGTCGGGCCTCCTCGCGCCGAGAAGCCGGCAGCTTACTTCGACGACGTCGTGGTGGCGGTGCGGGAGTTCCTTGCCGAACGGATCGCGGTGGCGGAAGCATCGGGAATTCCGCGCGAGCGCATCATCATTGATCCGGGACACGACCTCGACAAAAATACGTTGCACTCGCTCGAAGTCACGAAAAGGCTCGATGAACTCACCGAGTTTGGTCTTCCAGTGCTCGCTGCGGTGTCGAATAAGGATTTCATTGGTGAGTCCATCGATCGAGAGCAGGGGCTGAGGCTGTCGGGATCCTTAGCAGCGATGGTTTCTTGCATTGAGCGCGGAGCACGCATCGTGCGGATGCACGATGTCGAAGCCACTGTCGATGCCGTGCGGATGACCGAAGCCATTCTTGGCATGCGCCCACCAGCACGCACCGAACACAACACTCACCCAACGAGGAATGTATGACTACTCGCATTGATCGGCTCTTACCTCAGCAAACGAATGGCCTCAGTGATGATGAGATCTTGGCGAGTTACGAACCGCCAGCTGGCCCATGGCTCCGAATGAACTTTGTCGCCAGCCTTGACGGGGCTGCGACGCGCAACGGTCTCTCCGGAGGGCTTGGGGATGACGCGGATCGGCGCGTGTTCGCGTTGCTGCGACGTCAGGCGGACGTGGTGCTCGTCGGTGCGGGGACGCTCCGTAACGAAGGGTACGGTGGGTTGCGTGTCGGAGCGGACGATGCTGCATGGCGCATGGCGCGCGGGAAGCCCGAGCATCCAGTGCTCGCGCTTGTCTCTGGCTCCCTAAACCTTGACCCTGGGTCTGAAATGTTTACAGACGCGCCCGTACGGCCGATTATTTACACCGTGGAGGAGGCGTCGGCAACCCGGCGGGCGCGGCTGGAGATGGTGGCGGATGTGGTCTCAGTTGGCGGATCTGAATTGGATCCGAGTGCGGTGCGACGCGACCTCGAGAGGCGTGGGTGTATGCACATCCACTCCGAGGGTGGGCCGCACCTGTTTGGCTCGTTCATCGATGCTGGTGTCGTTGACGAACTCTGTCTGACCCTCGCGCCAGTGCTTGCAGCCGGAGATGCTGGTCGTATCGCCCGATCGACATCGGGTGTGCACCACGAGATGGAGCTGGCCGCGTTGCTTCAGGCGGGTGATGAGCTGTTCCTGCGCTACGTTGCCTCCGGTCGTGGAACACGCGCCGGAGGCAACTGACGCGAGCTCTCGCGAAGCAAGCCCCGAGAGTCAGTTGACGCGGCTGAACAGGATGCGCCAGCGTTCAGGGCCGCGGTCGAGGTATTTGGAACTGAACGCATCGCCGTGGCGCTGTTCCAGCTGCGTGAGTAGTGGCACCGGGTCATGGGTGGCCGAGATGATCAGGCCTGCGCCTGGATTGAGGCTTTTCAGTGCGCCGAAGATCGAGGCGTGCCGAACTGCGTGCGGGATGGTTTGCACGTCTAATTCGGGGAGCGTTTCATCGTGCTCACCGCACGCGCACCCCTGAGAGGGCTGCTGCTTGGAAGCTTCGCTGCGTGAGCGGTGGATCTCGATTCCGGCCATGACCGTTCCTTTCGTCGACGTCGTTCACACTAGTTTATTACACTGTATCCCGTGGAAAATATCTCGGGGCGAAACACAGACACTCCTCGCCGCACTGCGTCAACCGGGCGCCGCCACTCCTCTACCCGCGAGATGCTGCTGCGCATGGTCGAGGCGCAGAGCGCCGCTGTGTCAACGGGTGCTCTGGTCAAAGCATCTGGACTCCATGAAAACACTGTGCGCGGTCACCTCGAGCATCTGCGTGCCGACGGGTTCGTGACACGCGATGCGGCACCTGCCGAAGGTCGGGGGAGACCCGCTTGGTTGTGGCGCGCACACCTTGATGCGTCCGCCGCACCATACGCTGCGCTCGCCGGGGTCCTCGCTGAGTCACTCGCCCGCACAAGTGCAGACCCGGTTGCTGAGGCTCGCGAGGCAGGGCGGTGTTGGGGGCAGGATCTCGCGAACGCGCAGGCACCCGGTACCTCCGACCCGCGCGGTGCAGTGGTGAGCGCTATGCGTGAAGCGGGCTTCGAGCCGCACGATACCGGCGCAGAAGTGCTGCTGCGACGTTGCCCGCTGATTGAGGCCGCGGTGAAGCACCCGTCAATCGTCTGCTCGGTGCACCTGGGCATGGTCGACGGCGTGCTCGATGCCACTGGCGGTCGTGGTGACGCCGATCTTCAACCGTTTACCTCACCCCACGAGTGCACGTTACGGCTCCGGATTACGGCGTGACAGACCTGCCGACTATCGTTCAGTCCGCAGAGACGCTCGTGTGGCAGAGACTGACTGTCTGCCGGAGTGCGGCTTATTTGCGACGGCCGCTGATACTCCTGAGCAACCAGCTGATCACAGCCAGGACCAGAAGAATGATTCCGACCCAGAGCAGGAAGTTCACGGCCTCAACGAGGCCGCCAACAATGGCAAGCACGATGGCAACGATGATGATGATAATAAATAGTGCATTCATGTATTGATCGTAAGCCGGATGCCAGGGAAGCACACCCCCTTGCGGACGCATACGTGAAATTGGTATGGGATTCGCGCCAATGCAGGCACGAAACGTGGGACGCGACTCACCTGACTTGATGAGGGTACGGCCCACAGAATGGGCAATCGACGACGATCCAGTTGCCGCTTGTCGAGTAATGATCGTCATGCGAATAGCTCACATCTTTCGTGAGGCAGCGCGGGCATGTGATTGTTTCGGACATACCCGGATTGTCGCACGTGGTGACGTGACGCAGAAGACCGTTTACCGAAACACTTCTACGTGTTAGAAATGCAGTGGCTTGTGGGTGCGGGTTGGCGGTCGAGGTGAGTTGCTCGTTAGTTGATCCGCGGCATCGCGCGGATGCCTTCCTCTGCGAGTCGCCCACGAGCACGCCCGAGCTGCCGGTCGGTGGAGAACGCATCCCACTGTTCGTCGAGTCCTGTCGCGTGTATCAGATCACGAAATGCTTGGAACGCGCCCGTGCCAGTGACTGTGGATTCGAACCGTTCGATCAGGCGCGGCTCTCGTTGATATTGAACGAACGCGACCATGTCATCCCACGCATCTCGTCCGCTCAAGTGATTGATCCAGAGATACCGGTCCGGTTCCTCGTCTACATCGATCGCTTCATCACCGACCACTGCTGAGTCGGTGAGGGCCGCCGGGATTACATCTCCCGTTTTCTTATCCACGTACCCCCCGAGCCAGTATGTCGGGGTCACCTTCTTGTATTGCGGCAAGCATTTCAAGATCTGCCGGGACCGGGCGGCCTGGCAGCGACTCAGCGCGCAGCAGGGTGAGGAGGTCTTCGGCCAACTCTGCATCTCCTGCATACGCGCGCCCATTCAACCTGTTGACGAACGAAAGCACGAGCATGTCACTCTCATGGGAGTGGTTTTGCAGGAGGAGAGGTGCGCCGACTGCGGTTTGCTGCAACGCATGATCAATTTCACGGCCGGTGATCGAAGCAAGAAATGCAGATGGATCGCGAGCGATGATCGCCCTGCGCACTTCCGAGAGATCAAGCGGCAAGAGTTGCCGCGCTTCAGGCCATTCGTGGGTCAGCATCGGGTGCGGGTGAGCGGGGCGGCGCGGTGTTTTCTGCTTCCCGTCGTCATGTGACCATCGGCGACCATACTGGTCCGGAATGGCGCCCCACCCCCAGTAGGCGAGGGGTTTCTTCGGCCGGATGCCCAGCACCTCCACCGGGTCAACTCTGTGATCCTCAATCACGCACCGATGCGTCCATCCGTCACCCAGATCGAAGATGAACTGAAACTCATCGCGAAACTTGAGCGTACGAGCAACTTTCGTGGTCGAGATATCGAGTGGCAAACTGATGGGACCACCGATTGAAGCGAGCAATTCGAGCCCTGAATCAGGATCGGAGACGAGCGTGCCATCGGCAAGCGTGAACTCCGAAATGTGAGACATGTCCCACCTGGCGAATGCGACATTGATCGCTTCGGCGAGGTCCTCGAACGTGTGTGATGGGCCCACGGCAAAGATACGGCCGGGCCGTGGCCAGAGATCTTCCCCTCGCCCACCGAGCAGTTCCACGGAAACTGATAACCAGGTTCGAGCCACACGTTGAGTATGAAGCATCGGTTTGAGAGCAGCCAAAACAGGTCGACTTAGTCGAACATCCTTAATATCCAGGCGAGGTCCCTTTTAGCTTGCGTCCGCTTCTCGGTCTCGCGATCGAACAGCTCTTTCGTTTTGGTGAGTACGAGTGTGTACGGGCTGCCCGTTCGCTGTGTCCGGTGCGTTACGGGGAGCGCTGCGGTGTCGATCGCGTGATGGATTTCTTTACGGCGACGCTGTGCTAGCTGCCATTCGAGTACCTTGTCTTCGGGGGATCCGAGAAACGACGCAAGTCGATCAGCGTCATCACCGCCGGTGCTCGTCCAAGAGATCGACCAATCATTTGGTTCACGTTTGGAGCGGGTGAGCACCTCGGTGAGGTGCTGCTGAGCGATATTTGCGACGTCCGCGAACCGGGCTGCTCTGGCCACGGGAGAGCTGTCCGAGGCTTGGTAAACGCGGAGCATCGACATTAAGAGGGGCAGCGATACTTCGCCGAGCTCCCGCAAGTCGTTGGTGAGCGCGGTCACCTGGCGATCATTTGCGGCGGACAGGATCGCTGCTGCCGCGGGTCCAACACCAACAAGATGTTTTGCGCGGAGCTCGTCGTTCGGTACGTCGTTCAATGAGCGAACGGTATCTGTGAACCACTGTCGAATGCGATCGATGAGGTGCTCGGCGACCTCTGGGGCGCCCGCGGCATGGAGCGATTCACACAGTGGCACCAGAGAGGCTTCAATCCACTCTTTCCGGTTTCGTCCTCTGCCGTAGTGAGGTTGACTCCACGCTGTGAGCAGCTCATTCCACCACGACTTTGGATACTCTCGTGCAAGGTTGGCGAGGGCTCCGCCGTCGGCGCTGGAGAGCATCTCGAGTCTGAAAAGTTGCAGCAGGCCCGTCGCAGTTGTCGCGTCCTGAACACCGTATGCAACCTCGAGAGCGGTTGGTAACGCAGTTGCTGGCGGATCGTGCCAGAGTGGAATAAGCGTTGTGGTTTTGGCTCGGGCCTCCTGTTGCTCACCCGCAACGAGCAAACTTCGAATCGCATCGAGTGCCCACTCAGGGGCAGCGAGTGCGCGGGTGGCGAGCGCGTGCTCCGTTCGCCACAGCACGAGGGCGGCGCGTCGGTACCAGCGGTCAATCGTGTTCCCGTAATTGCCCATGTAGCCCTCATACTCCGAGCCGAGTGGTCTGAGTGAGACCGTGGGCGTGACAGCACAAACTTCATATTCACCAAGTGCAAGACTGATCTCCCCTGGGGCTTCCGAGTCTGTCCACCACGTCAACACTGCACTATCCTCGATGAGTTCGTTCAATTCAAGGTCATCGTCATACGTGCCATCGAAGTCATCATCGTAGAAATCGTCGTATCGGTAGCCACCGGAGTGTGCTGCGTCCCACGTCTCCCGAATCTCGACGAGTGCGAGCGCACATTCGCAACCCGCGTTGCTCGCCGCGGCAGTGAGTAACGCTACGCGATCGGCGTCGACGCCCTTGAGACGCGTCAGATCTAACCCATGTCTGCTGTACTCATGGTCGAGCAGAAGGGCGAACCGTTGTGGCGAGACGAGCTCGCGGCCGTGATGTGTCCCGGAGCGGGTGGAGAAGTGTTCCCTCAGCAGAGCAGTGGCCTCCTCAGTCGGGCCAGCAAAACGCGGCTCACGCGCTGCCTCCACCAAGATGTTGAACGTGAGTGTCACTCTGTGGCCACTGCGAACTGGCAACACTTCATGGCGACGGTCCGCGAAGAAAGCTACGAGGGTCAGGTTGTCGCGGGACCCCAGATATTGTTTGAGCACGCCGCCGTCATCGATGACGAGTTCACCACCCGAGTGCGCCGACGGCAGCGACACGACGAGAGTCGCAATCATATCGTCGTGTTTCTCCGAGTCCTGGTGGGGTGCGAAGAACTGACCTTTTCCATACACCAGCATGGAGTGGAGTTCGGCGCGCAGCCGTGCGGTGCGTGACAAACCGAGTTGGATGCCGAGCTGTTCGAGGGCCGCAGCAAGTTCGGTTTCCCAGATTTCGCCACGAAGCTTTACCTGTTCGGGAGTCAATTCCCAGGTATCGCGCACGGAGGTGTCGTGCAGGGTTTCCTCACCCTTGCCAACGTGTGCGGGGCGTGCGGCCGCTATGAGCTGCTTGACTGAAGTTGACTGTATCGGCAGCGGGATGGGGCCTATGGACTCCACGCGGAGGTCGAGTGATTTTGCATTGAGCTGAACCGAGGCACTATGGGACGTGGGGATTTCGCTCTCACCCAGCAGCTGTCTCAGCTTGTCTCGCGGCAAGAGCGCCATCGTGACTAGTCGTCCCCCAAGATCGAACGGACGAGTTGCAGCGCAAGAGCGAGTGACTGGGCGATGACCCCGCGCAGCGCTGGATCGATGGTCACACTGTCATCGCTGAGCGTGAGGTATCCAAATATCTCAAGCTCCTGCAGCAGCCTGGTGGACCGGGCCGTGGTCACCTGCGTAAAGAAGTCATCTG
The DNA here is from genome assembly GCA_052090925.1 of Leucobacter sp. Taxonomy (GTDB): domain Bacteria; phylum Actinomycetota; class Actinomycetes; order Actinomycetales; family Microbacteriaceae; genus Leucobacter. Next base: position 47,292 of record JBQDBM010000015.1, read on the forward strand.
GGAGCTCTGGCATCTCTTCGGTGTCGCCCACGAGCGCTCGTGTCAGGCGAGCCGACGTCACCGCGATCACACTCACCTCGTACGGGACAATGTATGCGCCGGGATTGTTTGACTGCAGGCGCGCAGTCATCAGGTTTGCTGCGAACTCAATAGCAACTTGCTCTGCGAGTGCGAGTGGGGGAGCAGAGTAGGCCAGCCACTCTGTCACCCGCGGACCGGGGCGGACGCTCGAAGTATTGGTGTGAATGACCTCTGCGTGTACGAGCGCCTCCCACCAACTCGTGAGCGCAGGCACGCCCCGCATCGATGTTGCGTAAATGGTTGCGTTCTCGGGCTCCGCATCAACATCAACGTGTGGCTGTTGTGCGACTCCAACAGCGTTGACACCCAGGAGAGCCGCAACTTCGGTGATCTCGTCCCGTCGTACGGCGCCGGTTTGTGTCACCTTGCGCCGGCTACCAATCCAATCCAGGAGGTCTTTCGCAGCGCTGATGGGGCGAAGAGCGTCGAGCGCCAAGCTTCGCTGCGTTGGGTCGTACGCAGCAGCTTCTTCGATGATCTCTTGGAGTACGCCGGGTTCATCATCGAAGGGTCCGTCTATTTCCTCGATGAGCGCGTCTAAAACGTCGCCGATCATGTGGTGCGACCTTCGCCATGCCTCTGCGCGTGGCGAAGTCTCGATCTGAAAGTAGATGTAGTCGTCAACCGTGCTCGCGGCGTTCAGCGCACGCTCTGGAATGTCTTGCGGACCAGTTTCAAACCACCAGCGGATAAACGCTTCGAGCTCAGATGGCTGACCCAAATCGAGCGACTCACCACGGCTAAACCTCATGAGATCCGTGAACAGAGAGAGCTCGAGCTCCACGGATGGAGCTGCGATCTCGGGCTCACCCCGCAGCCATGTTTCAAACCGCTCGAGCAGTGCTTGGTCGACAGCGGATAGCGGGGGCATACTCGTGCCGCTGAGATCACCGAAAGCTGACACTGATCCACTGCCTGCGGCACCGGTGTTGCGCGTGGCGACTGAAGACGTCAACGGTGGCAAATTCTCACTCGTGAGGAGGCGTGCAGCGACCGTGGCAACGTCAGAGGATTCAGCACGTGCGATGGCTGCTATCGCGCCCGCGACCACCAGCACGCCACCTTCGGTGACAGCGAGGCCGGCGTGGCGAATAATGAGCCGATCGAGCGAGTCGAATGAGCGGTGCTTCCGGGCGAGCCCGAGTATGTCCGTCGCGGCTTTCTGTGAAGCTTTGTCGTGCCACTGTGGGATGCGTACCGAGGCCAGCGTGCGCGTCATCGCAGGGTCCGTGAACCACGAATCGAGGGCGCCGAGCGATGCGCCAATGATGTGCGACGCCGCGGGCCGCTCATCGGTCTCTTCAGGCCCGATGGTGTCGAGAATTGCCGGGGCAGCATCGCTCCCCTCTGCGAGTGCGATACTGATGTCACGAAGGGCTGCGAGCGACCAGATTCGGTGGTCACCCACCGGCGTGAAGTTCTTCAGATTGCGCTGCTCAGTTGCCCGAGCGAGTGCCTCATCGAGATCATCAGGGCTGAGATTCGGGTCGTCAAGATCTACGCCTTCGGCCGCTAGCAGCGGGGCGAGTTCTTCCATCATGTTTGCCGCCAGCCCTGGTGTGTGCTTCACCCCGTGCTTTTGAAGCGATGCGAGGAACTCGGGATCATCGAAGATATTGGCCATGCCTCTAGCTTACGGAGTTCGACTATGGTGCAGCTATGGCTAGCTTGCAAGTTCGCAACCACGTGAAGAGATTCGCTATTCCGGTTGGTGCACTCATCGTTGTGGTCGTTATTTTGTGGATCGACATTACCTCGGCTGTGTGGCAGGAGGTTGTCATCCTGTCAGGCCTCGCGGCCGGTCTCGTGACGTTCCTCCTCACGGTGTTCGTGCTCGACAAGGTGCTCGCGCGCTCGACCGCGCGGAGGTGGGCTCCGGTGAACCGACTCGCGTTCACCGAGTTCTTGCACGTACTTGCAGACGACGAGCACAGCGAGATTTCGCGTGGCCACATCGTTACGAGGCGCCTCACGCAGGTAACTTCGAGCCCAGGCTCCGAAGCGTATGCCGACGAACTTCACCTGCTCCGCGGTCAAGTTGTCACTGAACACCGAAACCTATCTGACATTCTTAGCCGGTGGGCACAGTTTCTCGCTTCGAGTGGGGATAACGAGACGATCCTGCTCCATGTGGCTGACATCGCACTGTGGTTCGACATCATCCGTGACACCTCTCTTGAGGCCGAGCAGCACCGCGATGAAGGCACACATATCGAGCTGGTTGAGGCCGTAGGTGCCTGTAATCAGCGGTTGAAAGACTTGACCGAAGAGCTTCGTAGCCGCCTGAGGGCCCCATAGTTTCGAGCGCACTTGCGCACTCTCCGTTCGCTACGATGAGATCGACGAAACGGGGGCCGTAGGGGATGAACGCAACGCATGCTGACCTGCTGATGTTCAACGCAGTCATGTGGTCTGAGGGTAGGGTGCTCCCGCACACCGCACTCGTGTCACGGGGTGGACGCATTGTGGCGCTCGGGGGCGCCGAGCTCAGCACACAGTACACCGTCGATCGCACGGTTGATGCAGACGGCTGCCTCGTCACCCCCGGGTTCATCGACGCACACGTGCATGCTGCGTACGGTGGTGTCGAAATGAATCGCTGCGATTTGACGGAGGCAGCAGACGCAGCAGCCACGCTTGAGACAATCGCGGACTATGCGGCAGCGAACCCCGAGGAACCGTGGATCCTCGGCGGCGGTTGGGGCATGGCATATTTTCCCGGCGGCGCGCCCACGAAGACGCAGCTCGATGCAGTCGTGCCAGACCGGCCCGCCTACCTCATCAATAACGACCATCACAGTGCGTGGGTGAACTCGAGGGCGCTCGAGCTCGCAGGTATCACCCGCGACACACCCGACCCCGCAGATGGCAGGATCGAGCGTGACGAGCACGGGGATCCGAGTGGCACCCTCCACGAGGGCGCAGTTGAACTGCTCGCGACAGTGCTTCCAGAAACAACTTTGGGTGAGCTGCGTGACGGGATCCTGACCGCACAAAAGCGGCTCTTCGGGTACGGCATTGTTGGGTGGCAGGAGGCGATTCTCGGCGAATACGCCGGCTATCCCGATGTGACGCCCGTCTACAGCAGCATGGTGCAGTCGGGTGAGCTGCGGGCGCGCGCATCTGGCGCACTGTGGGTGGCACGTGACTTCGGCGGGATGAGCATCCCCGATTACGTGGACGAACTGCTGCGCCGCCGCGCAAAGTATGAACTCGACGGGCTGGTCCTCGACACTGCGAAGATCATGGTGGACGGTACACCAGAGTCAGAGACGGCCGCGATGATTGATCCGTATGTAGGTCGGGTGCCTGATTCGGGATCGGGCTCGTGTTCGTGCGAGCGCGGCAACGGGCTCTCCTATTTCAGCCGTGAGCAACTGCTCGAGCTGGTGCCGCTCCTCAACAGTCGTGGGTTGAATGCTCACATCCACGCCATTGGTGACCGCGCAGTGCGGTACGCGCTCGACGCCATCGAAGCGGTGCCTGAGGCGGTGCGCCGTGAGCGACGCAATCATATTGCGCACATTCAGGTCGTGAACCCCGCTGACATTCCACGCTTCGCGCAGCTTGGAGCGACAGTGAACGCCCAGATGCTGTGGGCGCATCTCGATGACCAGATGGTGGACCTCACTCTGCCCGTGCTCGGCGAGACCCGAGCAGCACTCCAATATCCGTTCGCCTCGATCAAACGGAGCGGATCTGAATTTGCGGCGGGATCTGACTGGCCAGTGTCGACGCCCGACCCGTGGCAAGCGATACACGTGGCGGTGAACCGACAGTCCGATGAGGGACGGCCTGAGCAGCTCATCGCAGACGAAGCACTGACCATCGATGAGGCGCTCGCCGCCTACACGCAGGGATCGAGTCGAGTGCTTGGCCTCCCGGGCGGCAGCATTTCGGTTGGCGCGGTCTGCGACCTCGCGGTGGCGGACCGAAACCCGTTTGCTGCAGAGATGACGGAGCTCTCGGGCACCACGAACCGGATGACGGTGCTCGGAGGAACCGTGGTGTTTGAGACGGAGGACGCCTGAGTCGGGCGGGGGCACCCGAGCTTCGCGCTATCGTGGAACTCGTACACGAGCGACGTCGCCCGTGTGACCCGAGGAGTGTGGTGCAGTGCCGGAGAAGACTCGAGTGCTTTGTTTCGGTGATTCGCTGACGTGGGGCTGGGTGCCGGTGCCAGACGCGATGCCATCGGAGCGATACCCCTATGCAGAACGCTGGCCGGGGGTCATGGCGAACGAACTCGGTGACCAGTACGAGATCATCGAGGAGGGGCTGTCTGGGCGAACCACGAACGCCACCGACCCCCTGGACTCGAGGCTGAATGGTGCGGCGTACTTGCCGGCCGCACTTGCCTCACACTTGCCGCTCGACCTCGTCATCATTATGCTCGGCACCAATGATTCGAAAGTCAGGTATCAAAGGTCAGTGCACGACATAGCCACCGGCATGGAGCAGTTAGTCACACAAGTGCAGACTTCGGCTGGGGGTGTCGGGACGACCTACCCCGCTCCGGAAGTGCTCGTGGTCGCGCCTCCCCCGCTCGGCACGATCTCGCACCCCTGGTTTGCCGATGTGTTCGAGGGCGGCCATGAGAAGACCCGCGGCCTTGCGGCTGCCTATGAACATCTGGCCTTGTTCTATGGAACTGGGTTTTGTGATGCGGGGCAGGTGACTGAGACGGGAGGCGTCGACGGGATTCACCTCACCGCCGAGAACAATGCTGCACTGGGACAAACGATTGCTGCAGCGGTACAGCGGCGACCGAGCGCGAAGGAGTGACGTGACCTCCGAACCCAGCGAAGTCGTAGAGCTGCTGCGCGCACTCATACGCGAAGCATGCGTCAACGACGGAACGCCGGGTTCGGGCCAGGAAATTCGTAGCGTGAAAGTGCTGCAGCGGTTTCTCGCTGATGCGCTTAGCAGTGAACGCGTCGACGCGCAGGTGCTCGAGGCCTCACCGGGTCGTGCGTCGCTGGTCGTCCGGGTGAAAGGCACTGACCCAGACGCACCTGCCCTCGGATTGTTGGGTCACCTCGACGTCGTGCCTGTGGACCCCGATGGGTGGAGCCGAAACCCCTTCGGGGGTGACCTCATCGACGGTGAAGTGTGGGGACGCGGCGCCGTCGACATGCTGTACTTGACGGCTGCGTTTGCGTGTGTTGTCAGAGAGGTAGCTCTCGCACCCGACCCGCCGCGCGGGGACCTCGTGCTGCTCGCGGTTGCCGACGAAGAGACCGGCGGTGAATACGGGCTGCGATGGTTGCTGCGCGAACACCCCGACGCCGTGCGTGTGACCGAGGTACTCTCGGAGTCGGGCGGCATGCGCATGGGCGAGCACGTCGCGATCGGCGTTGCCGAAAAGGGTGCCGCGGGGCGCAGGCTGGTCGTACGCGGCAAGCCGGGGCACGCGTCAATTCCGTATGGTGCCCAAAGCGCAGCGATCGAGGTCGGCCAAGTGCTGCAGCGCCTCGCGCTCGTTGAGCCGGCCACCGTGTTGGGTGAACTCTGGGACGCGTTCGTTGCGGCACGCATTGACGACCCAGACCTCACTGAACGCCTGCGTGATCCTGTGCGCCTTGATACTGCGCTCGAAGAGCTCAGCGGGATCGCCGGCTACGCGCATGCAATCTCGCGAAACACCATCTCGCCCACCGTGGTTCGAGCCGGCCGAACACTCAATGTGATCCCGGGCGTTGCCACCATCGATCTCGATATCCGCACCCTCCCGGGGTCGGACGACGAGGAGATCGATGCGCTCCTCAGAGAGCTACTTGGTGAACACTCGGAGCAGGTCGAGATCCGCCACCTTCGGAGTTGGGCCGCGACCAGTTCTCCCACGGATACCCCATTGTTTCTTGCCATTGAGCGCGCTGTTGCGGAGGTGGCCGACGCCCCGGTCGTGCCGAATATGGCGGCGGGGGGATCAGACGCACGCCTGTTTCGGATGCAGGGGATCCCCGCCTATGGTTTCGGCGTGCTCGCGCCCGAGTGGAGTTACGAACGGTATCGCGAGAACATCCATGGCAATGACGAGCGCATCAGCGTCGAATCGATTGAGCTCTCGCTCAATACGCTGCGTCGGGTCGTAGCCGAGAGGGTGCTCGGCGGTTAGCGAGCGGAGCTGGTTTCCGTTGCGCTGGGCTCGGACCATCCGAAGACGATCGCTGGGTGCGTGAGACGCCACCACAGATCCGGCTCCTCGATGCCGCCGTCGGTAAACACCGGAGACTGTTCGAGACCGCCCGGGCCCTCTGCGCGCACCGCACCAACGGTCGTGCCTTTCGCGCTCTCGTTGACCTCACCGAGCTGTACCGTGAGGTCAACGTGCTCGCCCGGGATGAGCGTCTCAGTGATCCCCTTTTCTGCGACAAGTCCAACTTCACGGCCGGTCCACGTGACCACCGAGCCGGTCGGGGCACCCTCCGCGAGGATCTCGACGGTAGTGGTGGTGTCGTCTGCTCCGTCGAGTGCGGTGCGGGCGTCATTTGCGCGCTCGATGCCGTCGTCACGATCTAGCACCACCGTGAGTGCCACGAGTACTCGGTCACCCTCGGTCTCCTCGCGGGCAACCGAGAGGTTGTAGCCAGCGAGGTCGAGTGTGCCAGTCTTGAGCCCGACTACCCCCGCCTCGCCGAGGAGGGGGTTTGAATTCTCGAACTGACCGATCTCTGGAATATCAACCCAGGGCTCGGCGACCACCTCCGCGATAAGCGGATCCTCAAGAGCCAGCTGCATGACGCGGATGAGATCAGCGGGGTTCGCAACGTTCTCGGGGGACAGCCCACTCGCTTCAGTGATGTTCACGGAGTCAAGTCCGTGACGCTCGGTCCAATCCTTCACTGCCGCGACAAACTTCTGTTCGTCACCAAACACCCAGTTTCCATAGGCAATGGCGTAATTGTTGGCCGACGGAATGAGCACGAGCTCGAGCACCTGCTTCGTTGTTAGCTCGATCCCGTCGGGCGCAGGCAACGCGATGCCGTTGCGTGAGAGTACGTGGTTGTAGATGGCTGTGTGGTCGGGGCCCACGGTGTAGACGGGGCTCGCACCACCGTCCGCGGCGGGAGCCTCCTCAAGGCACACCAGCGCAGTAATGAGTTTGGTGAGGCTCGCGATCGGTACGGCTTCGTCGCTGTTCGACCAGATCTCGTCGCTTCCGACCCAGCCAATTGCCGTCGGGTCGGCGTCCGCGTCTACGACCGCGACCGCGTCGGCCGGGTCGGCCGAGATCTGGCTGGTTGACGCCCCGAGTATTTCGGGTTGCAGCGCGGGCAGAGGGGTGAGCGCACTCACTGCAGCGTATGCGCCGCACACCGCCACGAGTGTGAGCGCCACGAGCGTTCGCCGCAGTCGCACGCTGCGGCGTCGGGTGGCAGCCGCGCGTGCGGGTGCAGCGTTCGGGGCTGTGCGAGCTTCGGTCACCTCAGCATTGTATTAGGAGCCGCGGTGTGCGGGTTCGAGCACGTAGCGGTCGGCGCCTACGATGATGCCCGCAGCCGCCTGCACGAACGCAATCGTGGCGAGTGCGATGAGCGGCATGGTCCACGAGCCACTGACCTCAAAGAGGAGGCCGAACAGAAACGGGCCAACTGCGGCGACCAGGTATCCGACGGACTGGGCCATACCCGAGAGCACGGTAGCGGTGAGGTGGTCACGCGCGCGCATCGCGATGAGCGTGAGCGCGACGCTGAGGGCGGCGCCACACGCAAAGCCGTTGACGGTGACCCACACGAGCATGAGTTCTGGCGTGGTCAGCATGCCGAGCGCACCGATCACGCTCAGTGCCGGAACGAGCACCGGGAGGATGCGCTTCAACTTTCCGTGCAGGAGCGGGGCCACGATCGCGGACCCGAGCACCCCAACAATCTGGAAATACATCACGTCAAAACCAGCGAGTGCCTGGGATCGACCAAGTGAGATCTCGATCGGAGCGAGCCAGGTGGCGAGGGTAAAGAAGACTGCCGACTGCGTGCCCATGTAGATGGCGAGCCACCAGGCGAGCGGGTCGCGCCAGATGCGTCGGCCCATGGAACCCGGGAGGCTGAGCGGGCCGGTCGGAGTCGGATCAGGCAGCGCTTCACTGGCGAGCTCGGTTTGGTGGGCAGAAAGCTCGGCAGTCGCGACGCTCTGGCGCGGTGCGTCTGGTGCGCGAGAGTGACGGGTCGCAAATAGCCAGAGCAGGAGGGCGGCTGGGATGAGGAACCCGGTGGCAAGCAGCGCGATCCGCCAGCCGAGCGTGCCGGTGTCCGTCGCGATCTGGGAGATAGGTACGACAATGCCGGGGCCCACGGCCCCCATGCCCCCGAGAAGGGCGGTGTAGACACCCATGACGAGCGGAACGCGCTGCCCAAAGTCTCGCTTGATGACGGCGGGCATGAGGACGTTCGCGATGGCGAGTGCGACCCCGATCACCACGGTGCCAACCCAGAGGTTCACGATGGTGCCCGGCAGCGACCGCCAGAGCGTGCCGAGCATGAGGAGTACGAGCGCCCAGGTGACCGTGTTGGTTGCTCCGAGGCGGTTGCTCACGAGGTGGGTGAGGGGCGAGACGAGGGCCCACACAACGAGGGGCAGCGACGCGAGTGCGCCGAGCGTCGCGGCGCTCACACCCTCATCCGCGGCAATATCTTCCAGGATCGGCCCGAGCCCCGTAATGCTCATGCGCATATTGCTGGCGACGAGGCACACCGCCACAAACAGCAGCACCCAGGGTTGCGCACTGGTGCGTTCAGTCTGCGGGGTCACAAGTTGACTCTACAGCTCATTCGCAGCAAAAACTCGGGGAAGGTCTGGCGGAATGGGTCAGACTTGCGTAAACTTGAGCCATACCAACTCAAGTTTGAAGATCACCCCTGATCGGGGCGACTTTCTATCGACCAACATGTCAGGAGACATCATGCAAGCAGGCATGCACCCTCCGCAGCAGGAGGAACAACAATCAGCCCTTGAGCAGTACGGGATCAACCTCACCGAGGTCGCCCGTTCGGGCAAGCTCGATCCCGTCATCGGGCGCGACTCAGAAATTCGGCGTGTGAGTCAGGTGCTCACGAGGCGCACGAAGAACAACCCTGTGCTGATCGGTGAACCCGGCGTCGGAAAGACCGCGGTGGCGGAGGGGCTCGCGCAGCGCATCGTCGCAGGTGATGTTGCGGAGTCGCTGAAGGACAAAGAGCTTATCGCGCTCGATATCTCGGCACTCGTTGCCGGGGCGATGTACCGCGGGCAGTTCGAGGAGCGGATGAAAGCCGTGCTACAGGAGATCAAGGACTCCGACGGCAAAGTCATCACGTTCATTGACGAGCTCCACACGCTCATGGGGGCGGGTGGAGGTGAATCATCGGTCGCAGCATCTCAGATGTTGAAACCTATGCTCGCACGCGGTGAGTTGCGTCTGATTGGTGCGACGACGCTTGACGAGTTCCGGCAATACATCGAAAAGGACGCCGCGCTCGAGCGGCGGTTCCAACAGGTGTACGTGGGAGAGCCGTCGGTCGAAGATACCGTCGCGATCCTGCGCGGACTCAAAGAGCGCTACGAAGCTCACCACAAGGTGACCATCGCTGACTCCGCACTCGTGGCCGCGTCGGCGCTGTCGAACCGCTACATTTCCGCGAGGCAGCTACCAGACAAAGCCATTGACCTTATTGATGAGGCCGCATCGCGGCTGCGCATGGAGATCGACTCCGCGCCACTCGCGATCGACGAGCTTCGCCGCGCGGTCGATCGACTGAAGCTCGAGGAGCTCGCGCTGAAGAAAGAAAAGGATGCTGCTTCCAAGGAGCGACTCGCGAAGCTGCGCGAGGATCTCGAGGCGAAGCAGGCCGAGCTTGATGTGCTTGAGGAGCGGTGGGAGCGCGAGCGATCCTCATTGAACCGCGTCGGTGAGCTGCGCGAAAAGCTCGACCATGCCCGCATGGAAGCCGAGCGTGCCCAGCGCGAGGGGCAGCTCGAGAAAGCGTCGAAGCTGCTCTACGGGGAGATCCCGGTCATCGAAAAGGAACTCGCCGAAGCCGAGCGTGCCGAACGCGCGGAAGAGGAGGGCGGCAGCACCGAGCCGCGCATGGTGAATGATCAGGTGACTGAGGAAGACATCGCAGAGGTGGTCTCGGCGTGGACCGGGGTGCCGATGGGGCGCCTCCTGCAGGGGGAGACGGAGAAACTGCTGCAACTCGAGAGTGAGCTCGGACAGCGACTCGTCGGCCAACACGAGGCGGTCACTGCGGTGGCTGACGCCGTGCGGCGCACGCGCGCCGGTATCGCTGACCCGCACCGGCCCACGGGCTCGTTCCTGTTCCTCGGGCCCACCGGCGTCGGCAAGACCGAGCTCGCAAAAGCGCTCGCGGAGTTCTTGTTCGATGACGAGCGCGCCATGGTGCGCATCGACATGTCGGAGTACGGGGAAAAGCACTCCGTCTCGCGACTCGTCGGAGCACCTCCCGGCTATGTCGGTTACGAGCAGGGTGGGCAGCTCACTGAAGCGGTGCGCCGTCGCCCCTACTCGGTGATCCTCTTGGATGAGGTCGAGAAAGCGCACCCCGAGGTATTTGACGTGTTGCTGCAGGTGCTTGACGAGGGGCGACTTACTGACGGCCAGGGGCGCACGGTGGACTTCCGCAATGTGCTGCTGATCCTGACCTCAAATCTCGGGAGCCAATATCTGGTCGACCCCGACATGAGCTGGGCCGACAAAGAGAGCGCCGTGAACGAGACGGTGCGGCGGGCGTTCAAGCCTGAGTTCATTAACCGGCTCGATGAGATGGTGATCTTCCAGCCGCTTTCGGAGGAGGATCTGGCGCACATCGTCGAGCTATCGATCGATCGGATGCAGACGAGGCTCGCGGATCGCCGCCTGACGCTGGGTGTGGCCCCCGACGCTCGGGCGTGGCTCGCGGCCCGTGGGTACGACCCGATTTACGGGGCGCGGCCGCTGCGGCGCCTCATGCAGAAGGAGATTGACGACCGCCTGGCGCGGGCGATCCTCTCGGGTGAGGTGCATGACGGTGATGCGGTGCGGGTTGACCTCGACGCGAGTCGCGAGCACCTGACGGTCGCGAGCTTGGCCGCGCCTGTTGGCGCTGGTCCCGGTGGCTTGGGCGCCGACTAG
>JBQDBM010000016.1:0-33196 GCA_052090925.1 Leucobacter sp.
CTAGGCCTCGCTGTTTTAGGGCACGCCAATATGGCGTGTGTCAGCTTGAGGCCGGCGGCCAGGGGCGGGTGTGCTTCTTGGTAGGGAGGGCACCCGCTCCGTCCATGCCGAGCAAGCCCGGCACCGACCTCAAGATTTGCAGTGTCACCTTTGTGCGGATTCTGGGAGCGTGTCCCCCGTACTTAGGCTCGACTAACACACGTTAACCTAACCCACATCAGATGATTAGCGCAACTGCAATCTGTCATTTCGTCAGACGTGACATTAGTCAAGGCTTGACATCATCAGATGATAGTCGCCAGACTGGTCTTTGGTGGACTGTGAATCGCCGTGGCGCAGTCGTTCGCACGGGTGCCCCGTCACTGCCCCTACGGCGCCCGAAAGGACCCAATGAACCACCCGCTCCGCACCGGAAAGACCGCCCTCCTCGCGATAGCTCTTGCTGCGACGGTAGGGCTGACCGGTTGCCAGACCGGTGGCTCCGCTCACGGACAGGCCGCGGAAGCCGCTGGCATGGTGGAGCTTCCCCCGCTGTCGGAGCTCACCCCGCTCGAGGACCCCACGTCGCACGAGGGCCCCTCGACCGCCATCATCGGCGCGCCTACCATTGCCCCGATCGCTGACGCGCCCGATCCTGATCTGCCGGCGACCGTCACGTCCCACGACCAGGCCGGTGACTCCGAGGTGACGGTCACTGACACTTCGCGGGTGCTCGCGCTCTCACTCAGCGGCACGCTCGGCCAGATTCTGTACACGTACGGCCTTGAGGACAATCTCGTTGGCCGCGATATCTCGACGGGATTCCCCGGCTCAGAGGATCTGCCGGTGGTCACCAAAGACGGGCATTCGATCGACGCCGAAACCGTGCTCAGTCTGAACCCCTCACTCATCATCACCGACGGCTCGATCGGCCCGACCGACGTGGTGCTGCAGATGCGCGACGCGGGTGTCGACGTCGTCACGGTGACGCGCGCAATCGACACAGAGAGCTCCTTTCAAACCGCGACAGAGGTTGCCGCCGCGATGGGCGTGGCCCCCCTCGCCGACGAACTCAATGCGACGCTCGAGAGCGCTATCACCGCCAAGGAGGAGGAAGTTCAGGCGCTCCTCCCCGAGGACGAATCGAAGCTCCCTCGGGTCGCGTTCTTGTACATCCGCGGACAAGCCGGCATCTACTATCTGTTCGGTGAGGGCAGCGGGGCCGACAGCCTGATCGAGTCCGTCGGCGCCATCGATGTGGCGGAGGAGATCGGTTGGGTCGGCGAGAAGCCGATGACGGATGAAGCACTCATCGCCCTCGATCCTGATGTGATCATCGTCATGACGAAAGGCCTCGAAAGCGCAGGTGGCGTCGAAGGCCTCATGGAGGCACAACCCGCTGTGGCGTTGACGCAAGCCGGCAAGAACCGCCGCATCGTCGACGTTGCCGACACCGAGATCTTCGCAGGTGGCACCCGCATTCCAGACGTGGTCGACGGGCTCGCTCGCGCCATCTACGCACCGGACTCACTCGCTGAGTTCACCGAAGCTGCGCAGTAGCCCCGCACGAACTCGCGACTGAACTCGGCAGGCTCCTCCCGCCAGTACGAGACGCACTCGTTGGATGGCTCTGAGCTATAGTCGGCAGGGGGGATAGGAATCATCGATACTTCCATGCCATTGAGGCATGCATGAGAGCAAAGGTACGAGACGAATGCGCGGTTTCCGGTCGAAAATTGCAGTAGTTGCTGCCACCCTCCTCGCGCTAAGTGGAGCATTCGTCGCAGCTTCCCCCGCTGTGGCAGCATACGAGGAACTTCGACCCGGTGCCGAAAGCCCGACGCAGGTGGCAAACGGTTCGTGGAAGCCGGGGCCGCCTGACACACGCATTGCTCAGCAGTTCCTGCAGCCTGAAACAGGACACCTCGCGACGATGAGCATCGGGGTTTACGAGCTCTCAGACGGACACCAGTTCACCTCAGCCTCCATTCACGCGTTCGAACCAGGTGTTGGGCCCAGCCCAGATCCAATTCCGGGCGGTGAGGGCGGCACTGTGACCTACACAGCTGATCCCAGCATCGACCCGAACTCGTCAACTTCGATGTGGGCGACTGTAGATTTCCCCAACCGGCCACTCCTCGAAGAGGGTGAGCGCTACGCGCTTGTGATTAACCCGCTGGTACAGGGCGAGAGCAGTACCTATGTTTCGTTTGCGCTTCGCCTCTTTTCCGGTTCTGCCCATGCACCGTGGGTAGAGCGTGAGGGAAGCTGGTCCGCATATGCGACTGGCAACACTATCTTCAGTTCAGAACTCGCAGACGCATTCGCAGAAACCGCAGCGCCGAAGCTCGCCGACGCTGTCTGCGACGCGGTGCCCGAGGTAATTGCGCCCGTCAGCGAGGGTGTCGAGTACACGATCGAGCAGGGCGAAAGCGAGTGGAACGTCTCAGCCTCGGCAATCGATGGCTATGAAATGGCCCCTGAGTCGGAGGTTGCTTGGACGCTCCCGTATGAGGTAGAGCCCTGTGATGAGGCAGCAGACGCCGCACCAACCGCACCGACGGTCCCGAAGCGAGTTGAAACAGCATCGCTGTAACCGCTTTACGGCATCGGCGGACGTACTGAATTTCAACCTGTCAGGCATACATTTGCCCGTCCAGGTGACGTTACACCTGGTTACGCACTAAGCCCGCGTTCACCGCGAGTACCAAGTCAGCGAGCGTACACTGAAACGGATACGTTTCCCTCGACATGAGGAGCCAGAATATGAGTTCCACCAACCACAAGACCTACCCCGTGCAGCTGAGCGACGACGAGTGGCGCGCGAAACTGAGCCCCGAGGAGTACCAGATACTGCGCCAGGCCGGAACCGAGCGTCCCGGCACCGGTGAGTTACTCAATGAGGATCGCGACGGCCTGTACCGCTGCCGCGCCTGCAGCAACGAACTCTTCGTGGCCGGCACCAAGTTTGATGCGGCGTGCGGCTGGCCGAGCTTTTACGAGAGCGTCCGCCCCGAGGCAGTCGAGTACCTGGATGATGACAGCCTCGGCCACATGCGCACCGAGGTGCGCTGCGCAAACTGCGGGTCGCACCTGGGGCACGTCTTCCCCGACGGATTCGGCACCCCGACCGGCGACCGCTACTGCATGAACTCCGTCGCGCTCTCATTTGAGGCGAACGAGAGCGAGTGACTCCCTCCGAGCCGTCGTCCGCCCTCATGGCGGTACGGCAGCGGCGATCACACTCGAAAGTGACGGACGACGCTCCAGACCCTCAGGAGCTTGCCGAGCTGGTCTCTGCGCTCGTCAGCGTGGCCGACCACTCCTCACTCCGCCCCTGGCGTTTTATCGAATTGCGAGGCGACGACCGAGACGCGCTCGGTCACGGACTCGCGGAGGCCGACGGCGACTCACCGGACGCACACGAGAAGTATGTAAAGAAGGCGCGGCGCGCTCCGCTGGTGCTGGCGATAGTGGTGAGCCCCAAACCGAGCAAGAAAGTGCCTGTGTGGGAGCAGGAGGCCGTCGCATCGGGCGCGGCCCACACGCTCAGTCTCTTGCTCGACGAGGCCGGGTGGGGTGTGATCTGGCGGACGGGCTTACTCGCGCGCACTGACGCGGTGCGGCGCGCTCACCGTCTCGCTCCCGAGGAATATCTACTCGGCTGGCTCTACGTCGGCGGCATCCCGGATCGAGACCGCAAGGCGAAGCCGCGCAAGCCGCTGCCGGTCGCGAGCGTGCTCAGCCCCCTGCACCGCTGACACGCTGACATACTGAATCGCCTACTCCCGAGCACGCCCCGGCAGAGCCGCGATGACCACCGCAATGAGCGCGATCGCGGCGCCGGCAAGCAGCCCGGGGGTCACGCCCATGGCGAGCGGCAGGCCTGCCTCGATCAGCACCGACGAGACGAGCTGGCCCGCCACATTGGACATGCTCAGCAAGAGCACCCCCGCCGCACGCACAAGCACCGAGGCGATCGCGATGAACACCACACCGGCGAGTCCGCCCACGTAATACCACGGTTCAGCCGGCCACCCAGTGGGCCACCCTGAAATCGCGACCGAGATACCTGCCGCGACGAACAGCACGACGGTGCCAGCGACAAAGCTCACGAATGTTGCTGTCACAGCGCTCTGGGCCGCGGCTCGGACGAGCCCGTTGACCGCGGACTGCCATGCCATACCGATACCCGCGATGAGCGGCACTGCCACGAGCCATGCCAGACGAGATCCACCACCCGTAAGCTCGGCCCAGACCGTCAGCAGCACTGCGAAGACCGCCAGTGCGGTGCCGATCATGCGCTGGATACTCGGGTTCACCTTGCCCCCGGGCCCCAGGCCGATGCGGTCGAGCCCTAGTCCGCCGAGCACCTGGCCGGCAACGATTCCGACGGTGAACAGTGCGACGCCGATGACGGTGGCGATGAGGCCCTGGCTGAGCACGAAGAGCGCCCCCGCGGTGCCACCGACGAGAGCCCACACTGGAAATCTGCCGGCCCGCACCTCACCGACCACCGAGCGCAATCCCGCTTTCGCGCGACGCGAGAGCAGCAGCGCGACCGTGATAATGACGAGCCCCGAACCGAACGACACGAGTGCTGTCACGTACGCGTTGTCGATGAGTTGGCTGAGCCCGCCGTTGAGGCGCGATTGGCCGGCCACGAGTATGCCCGCGAGCCCTGAACCGATCAGCGCTGCCCAGACGGGAATGCTCGCTCGAGGTGTAGTCACCAGGCAACCCTATCCCGCTGCGCCCCTCAGCAATCGAACAGCTAAAATCGATTGATTGCAGCTAGTGTGGATGTTGGTGTGAGTTATCTGAAACGCCGCTCCGATGCACTGCGCAATTCGATGCCCAGGGAGCGGTCGGTATGGAAGCAGGCCGAACTATGAGCGCAAATCCTCTAGCGACCAGTGAGGCAGTCGCGACAGAAACAGCCACCAAACAACAGGCCTCAACGAGTGAGCATGAGCAGGCCGTTGCTGGTCAACGCGAGCCTGCGGCGGATCGCTTCATGCGCAAGCTCTTGCGCGCTGAAAAGCGCGATAGGTCCGTAACTTCTCAACAGGCCGCCCATCGGGGCTTCCGCGTGTCGCTGGTAGTGACCGGCATTCGATGCTTGATCACATACGTACTCATCCCAGTTCTGGTGCCGATCGTCAGCTTCGCCGATGTCGTCGCCGCCCCCGTCGGGATCGCTCTCTGCATCGTGGCCGTAGTCAGCGGCATCATCAGTGTGCGGAGATTCTGGATCAGTGACCACCGCGGCAAGTGGATGTACACGATTTTCATCGCAATCGTCTTCGCCGTCGTCCTCATCGCGTTCGTCTTCGATGTGAAAACTATTGTGACCGGATCATGACCGCCTCAAACACCGAGAACCAGCAACCGGACAGCACTGAGAAGTCCGTGGGCGATCAGGTCACCCAGTCGGGTGACGAGTCGCCTGAGAATCTCCCACCCAAGGCATGGGTGACACTCGTGATGTTCGCCGGGTTCGTAGTCTTGTTCGGCACGTGCGCGAACTTCTTTTTGTTCGATTAACCGTCAAACTGAGCGTCGCAACGAGCAGCGGAAGCGACCGGGCTCAGACAGCGCACGCAGATGATCTCACTCGCTGAGCGGCACGACCTCGAAACCGAGCACCTCGACGCTCATACCGCGCCGCTCATCATTGGAATGATCACCGGCAACGCGCTCCGCTGACCATTTCTCATAGTTCTCGCGGGAGTCCCAGCGGGTGACGACAAAGTACCTGCTCTCGCCGGCTACCGGACGCAGCAGTTCGAATCCCTCAAACCCCGCGGACGTATCGACACCTTTCTGCCGCGCCGCGAAGCGCCGTTCGATCTCGGCTCCGGCGCCCTCTGGAAACGTGAGTGCGGTGATATTCACGTACGTCATGGTGGTGTCCTTTCACTGCAGTAAGTCACACTGCAATTATCGATAGATCTGCTCTTGATAAGGCTACCCTCAATGCTGATACGATGAAATAGTTCATCTGATGAAGCCCGAGATGGACCCACAGGGGAAACCGCGGGTGAAGCGGCACGTGATCGAAAGGAATCAGGTGGGATCGACCAACATTTCTGTCAGCCACGCCGACACCGGGCTGGTCGCCGCCGAGGTGCTGCGGGCCGAACAGATCTCTCCTCATTTCGTGCGCATCACCCTCGGGGGCGACGACCTGAGAAACTGGCGGTCACTCGGCTTCGATCAGTGGTTCCGGCTCGCCTTACCCGTTTCCGACGCGACCCGCTTTGACCGGCTCAGCGACCGATTCGATATGCGCGGGTTTCTGAAGTACCTCACGCTGCCGAAATCGACGAGGCCGGCCATACGCAGTTACTCGGTGCGGGAGTACAGGCCCGACACGGGCGAACTCGATATCGACTTCGTGGTGCACGGCAGCGCAGGAGTGGCGGGCCCCTGGGCCGCAGCCCTCCCGGTCGGTGCACCGGTCGCGCTCATCGACCAGGGGTGCGGCTATCGCCACGTCGACGACGCAACCCGGGTGGTGCTCGCCGGAGACGAGAGCGCACTCCCTGCGGTCCTCGGCATCCTCCGAGACCTCCCACCCGAGAGCACTGGCACGGCCATCATCGAGGTGCCTCACGATGAAGATCGACAACCGGTCGACTCCCCCGCGGGCGTGGACGTGCAGTGGATTGTTCGCGACTCGGACGCGAGGCCCGGTGCTGGCGCGCTGGCGGTGGTGCGGCAGCTGAGGTTCGGGCCCGAAACTGTATCTGGGTTTTTCGCCGGCGAGCAGCAGCTCGCAACAGGGAGCCGCCGCTATCTCGTCAATGAGTGCGGAGTCGCGAAAACCTCCATCGATTTCATCGGTTACTGGCGGCTCAAGTAGCACGAACTGAGTTGTGCTCCGGCATACCGCTCATACGCCGCGATGATAGGCGACGAATCGTCCCACTGGACTGTCGACCACCCGCACCTGCGTGCAGAATACTCGCGTGAGCACGTCGTCGCGAATGATCTTGTCCGGGGTGCCGTGCACGGCGATCTGCCCGTTTTCCATCGCGATGATGTAGTCGCTGTAGGCCGCGGCGAAGTTGATGTCGTGCAGCACGATCACAATGGTTCGGCCCAGTTCATCAGCGGCTCTGCGCAGTTGCTGCATCATCTGCACTGAGTGCTGTGCATCGAGATTGTTCAGCGGTTCATCGAGCAGCAGGTACTCCGTGTCTTGCGCAAGCACCATGGCGACGTATGCGCGTTGCCTCTGCCCACCCGAAAGCTGGTCGAGAAAGCGCTGCTCGAGCTCCCCGAGGTCGAGAAAGTCGATGGCCTCAGAGATCTTGTCTTCATCGTGCTGGGTGAGCCGCCCGCCACTGTAGGGGTAGCGGCCGAAACCAACGAGCTGTCGAACGGTGAGGCGGGTGACAAAATGGTTCTCTTGACGCAGGATCGACACTCGTTTCGCGACCTGTTTCGATGGGGTCTGGTGCACGTCGATCCCCCCAACCTCGATCGATCCGCTGTCGGGGGCGAGTAGGCGTCCGATCATCGTCAACACCGTAGATTTGCCCGCTCCGTTGGGCCCGACGAGGCTGACAATACCGCCGGCAGGGATGGTGAGGGAGACCGGACCGATCTGCACGTCGCTGCTGTAGCGTTTCGTGACACTCGACAGGCTGATCATAGGCGTCCCTTTCTGAGGATGACGATGAGGAAGACGATGCCACCGATGAGTTCCACGATGATCGTGACGGCGTCAACCAGCGTGAACACGTGGCGGAGCAAGAAGTAGGCGCCGCCCAAGACCACATACCCCAGCATCCACGCGACTGGCAGAATACGGCGGTGATCGTAGGTGTCGGTCACGGAATACGCGAGCGTCGCGATCAGGAAACCGAGGAATGTCATCGGGCCGACGAGTGAGGTACTCATCGCCATGAGGATCGACACAAGTGTCAGAACCAGCATCGACTGAGTCCGGTGGCGGAGACCGAGATTCGCGCTGATCTCGGTGCCGAGCGCGAGCACGTTCAAGCGTGGAGCGAGCAGCCAGATGGCGAGCCCCGTGAGAGCGCACACCGGTATGACGAAGGCGAGAAACTCGGAGTTTGCATTGCCGACGTTGCCGAACAGGCGTGCCGTCAGCACATCGAACTCGTTCGGGTCGAGCATGCGCTGCATGAACGTCGACATGGCTCCGAGCCCCGTGCCGATCACGATGCCGACGAGCAGCATCACGTGCATGTTGCCGAACTTACCCGAGAGCAGCCACGAGTAGAGGAGCACAGCAAACGTCACCATGACGCCCACCTGCAGCAAGAACCGGCCGAAGTCGTTGAAGTCTGCAAGGCCCGAGGCGCCGAAGAAGTAGATGACGAGGGTCTGAATCAACACGTACATCGATTCGAAGCCCATAATGGAGGGGGTGATGATGCGGTTGCTCGTGACGGTCTGGAAACTGACCGTGGCGAAAGCCTGACAGAACGTGACGAGCGCGATCACAACGATCGACGTCAGGCGCATGCTCGAGATGCGCCACCACGGCTCGCTCAGTGGCTCCTGCATGTTACCCCATGTCAGCATCAATACCGTTAAGACGACTGCGGCGAGCGCGAGACCGGCAGCCACGGCAGTGTAGCGGGTGCGGTGCGTCGCGCTTGTGAACGGGCCCATACGACGGCTGGCAGTGGCGATACGTGTGTCAGGCACGGGCCCTCCCCTGCCTGACGATGAGCAGAATGAAGACGAACGCACCCACGACACCGAGCACGAGCGACACCGGGACCTCGAACGGCATGATGATGACGCGGCCGATAAGGTCGCAGATGGTGACGATCCAGACACCGACGAGAAACACCCATGGGATGTTGGATCGCAGGTCGTCACCGCGAACCATCGAGACAAGATTGGGCACGATCAACCCGAGGAACGGCACGGAGCCGATCACGACCGTCACCACACCGGTGACGATTGCGACCAGAGCAACGCCGAACAGTACGATCCGCTCGTAGCTCATCCCCACATTCGTCGCAATGTCTTTGCCGAGGCCCGCAACGGTGAATCGATCGGCGACGACCACCACGATGACGGCCACGATCGCGACGATCCAAAGGGGTTCGTAGCGTCCGAGCTCCACGCCGGTAAAGCGGCCCTGGAACCAGCTGCCGAGCGTTTGCAGCAGATCGAACTGCAGTGCGAAGAATGTCGATACCGCACTGATCACGGCACCGAACATAATGCCGACGATTGGCACGATGAGTGATGACTTCAGGGTCACGCGGCGCAGGAACGCGAAGAAGATGAGGGTGCCGACGAACGCAAACACAATCGCCACGGTCATCTTGGTGAAGATGCCCGAGGCCGGCAGCACGATGTAGGTGACAAGCAGGCCCAGGCCCGCCCACTCCGTGGTACCGATCGTGGTCGGTTCGACGAAGCGGTTCTGCGTCATCAACTGCATGACCAGACCGGCCATCGACATGGTCGCACCCGCGAGCAGGAGGGCGGCCGTGCGGGGCACGCGGGTGATCCAGAGGAACTCGTGCCCGCGCCCCGTGGTGTCGCTGATATCGGCGACACCGGTAACAATTGAGAGCGCAAGGAGCGCGCACGTGAATGCGACGGCGACGCCAAGCGGCCACGCACGTCGCCAGAGGCTACGGGTGCCTGACCTACTGCCCGAAGACAGCGCGTCGATGTTGGTGACCCGCCGTGCTGGAGGTGCGGAGTGCTGCATGAGAGTTTCTGAGTCGTGACGACCCCCACAGCCATGTTCAGTCACGGCTGCGGGGGTCAGGGCTGGGGATTACTGAGCTGCGAAAGCCTCGGCAAGCCCATCCAGCACCTCGGTGAAGGCGAAGATGTCTTCAGTCAGGTAGTAATCATCGGGCATGACATAGATCGCATCGTTCTGCACTGCGGGCACGTTCGCCAGCGAGGCCGAGCCGGCGATCAGATCGAGCGCTGGAGTCGGCTCTTCACCATCCGAGACGGCCGCGTCACGATCAAGCACCATGAAGAAGTCGGCGTTTGCCTCCGCGAGAGCCTCGAGCGAGATATCATCGCCCTGGTGGTTGGTTGACCCCTCGGCGTCCAGGGCTGGCGTCAGATCCAGCAGGTCGAAGAAGATGCTCGCGCCGCGACCATCGATCGGATTCGAGTAGCGCACCTCATTGCCGCTGGTGACGAGCCCCATGACGGTGGTCTCAGGATCGTAGGCCTCAGCAGCAGAATCAGCTGCGGCATGGAACTCGTCGATCAGCGCTTCGGCAGCATCCTGCTCACCGAAAATCTCACCGAGCAACGTCACACTCTGCGTGACGTACTCATCAGCGCTCAATTCGTCGTTCACCATATCGATGAACGCGGCGTCCGGTGCAGCCGCCTGAATGTCTTCGGCGTGACCCTGGTATCGACCACCGTTGATGATCAGGTCGGGAGCTGCGGCTACGAGCTGCTCGAGGTCGGGCTCGCGGTGGTTGCCGGTATCGAGGATCGACTCATCGTTCTTCCACTCGTTGTTTTCGCTCATGAGCGCACGCGCGGCAACTGTCGGCTCGACATCCCAAGACTCGAGCACGCCAAACGACTGGTTGTGGAACACACCGATGCTCTCGACGCTCTCGATGGTTACCTCGTTCCCGGCCATGTCGGTGACGGTGATCGGGTATTCGACCGCCGCTGAGTTGTTCCCCTCGGCCGGCGCCTCTGCGGCTTCGTCCGCAGCACCTGAACAGGCTGAGAGTACGAGTGCGGCGCCAAGAGTCAGCGCGACGACCGCGGTGGTTCGTTTCGTTCGAGCGAACACAGAGTTCCTTCCATTACGAATCAATGTCATAAAAAAGCGCCGACGCTCAGTTGAGCCGCGTCGGCGCGTGTGAACCTGACCGTTGCCAGAATCATCAGATGAAGCCTACCCTGATGTTCATCCGATGTTCAATCTCTTACAGGTGGCAGTGCCTGAGAGGGCGAGCCCGGGTTGGCTCACTCTCCGGGACTGCTATTCGTGATCTTTCGGCTCGAGGCCCGCTTCGATGAGCGTCTCCGCGCGTTCGGTGTTCAGCGTGAGTTGGAGCGCATCTGACCGTAACCCGAGATCACGATCGACGTGCAGCGCCATGGCGTGCGCGGCATCGCGCACATTGCGTGCGGCGATCGCCTCGAGAATCGCACCGTGATCCGCGCGCATCGTCTCATGGGTAATGCCTAAGAAGATGGCTCCCGACGGCGCGACATGATTCAGTGCCTGCATCACACCGGTGTACAGGTCGAGCAGCAGCCTGCTGCCGCTCGCCTCGACGATGAGCCGATGGAACGAGTTGTCACGAATCGTGTCGTTGCAGCGCTCCCCCTCGCCCGGAGCTTCAAGGATTTGCTCGTAGCGCAGTCGCAGCGCGGCGAGTTGACTCTCGCTCCGCTTGATCGCGGCCGCCTGCGCCGCCTCAATCTCGAGCGAGCGCCGGTAGACCAGCACCTCTTCGAGATCGTGGTCGGAGAGAAAGTCGGTCAGGATCGAGCTGACTGGGGTGCGTGCCCGCACAAATGTGCCGACTCCGGGCACGGTTTGCAACATACCGAGTGTTGCCAGAGACCTGACGGCCTCGCGCACGGTCGACTTGCCGACACCGACGAGCTCCATGAGTTCCGGCTCTTTCGGAATGAGTTCACCGATTTGCCAGGTACTACTCGTGATCTGGGCTCGCAGATACGCGAGGGTGTCTCGCGCTTTCTGCGAGCCGCTCTGCCTGTTGGTATGCATGAGTCTCCTGATTATGAGGGCATCATGACTGTACCGCGTGCAGGGGCTTACAGCGTACCGACCCATTCGGTGAGCCCGGCAAGACCATCGGTCGTGGCGGTGAGTCCCAGTGCCTGCACGTCGCGGCCTTCGACCCGCAGCACTCGCTCATCCGCGATTGCGGGCACAGCTGCGACCGCCGGGTTCGCGAGAAGCTCTGCGTACATGCGGTCGCCGGTGCCGTTCATATCGATGAGCACGATCCCGTCGGGGTCTGCCTGGATCACCTGCTCGGCACTGATGGGGCCGGTGCGGTCTATGCCGATATCTTCGGCTGCGTTCTGCGCCCCGGCGAGCTCCAGCAACTCAATCGGATACGCTTCGCCCGCAGTGACGAACGGGCGGCCCGCCTGGTTGGTGAGCACGAGCACCCTCGGCGACTCGGAGGAGGGCGCCTCGGCACCGGCCGCCGTAATCCCATCCTCGATCTCCGCCGCGAGCGCTTCCGCATCAGCGTCGGCTCCGGTGGCCTGGCCGAGCAGATCGATATTCACGAGCAGCGCGGCAGTGCTGGCCCACGGGTCGGGCAGCTGGAGTGCCGAGACCCCGGACTGCTGGAGCACCTCTGCGATGGGAGCCTCGTTGCCGTGCCGCGGGCTCATCACGACAAGATCTGGTTCTAGTGCGAGCACGGTTTCGGCGTCGATCTCCATCGCGACGGGAAATGTTTCTTCGACGTCGCCGAGCTCAGCCACGTGGCCGCCGAGCGCCGGGTTCAGTACGGCTTCGGGCACGAGTACGACCCGGTCGGCCAAGCCGAGTTCCGCGAGCACCTCGGCGCTCTCGTAATCGAGTGCGGCAATGCGCTGGGGTGCTTCCTCGATGGTGAGGGTCGTGGCGGAGCTCTGAGCACCCGCGGGGATCTCTACGGTACGGGGCCAGACTTCGGCGGGAGCGCTGCTCTCTTCGACTGCTTCCGGCTCGGATGGACTGGAGCAACCAGTCAGCGCGAGGGCGAATGCGGTGAGGAGTGCGGCAGCGCTTGCAAGTGTGCGAGTTCGGTTCATGCTCGCCCTTTCTAGTAGGTGGTGAAATCGGTCGAGAATTAGTCGATCCAGCGTCAATCGGTCGCCAGGAATCTGCGCCCGTGCGGCGTGGTGTGGATCGTGGTGTGGACCCCGTACGCGGCGTGCACGAGATCGGGCCGCAGCACGTCGGCGGGCGATCCTGCGTAAGAATCGCCGTTGCTGCTCAGGAGCAGGATCTGGTTGCACGCGTTGAGTGCGAGGCTCAGGTCGTGCAGCGCCGCGATCACGATCTTGCCGGCGTTGCCCAGCTTGCGCATGGTCTGCTCAACGGTCCGCTGATGAAAGAGATCGAGCGCTGAAGTCGGCTCATCGAAGATGACAATCGGCGTGTCTTGGGCGAGCACGCGCGCGAGCTGCACCAGTTGCTTCTGCCCCCCTGAGAGTGTGCCGTAGCGGCGTGAGGCCAGATCAAGAACGCCCACCTCTTCGAGCGCCTGTTCGGCGGCGGCCCGAGGATTCTCGTGTCGCGCGGCGTGGGCGCCGACCTCGACGAGCTCTCGCGCTCGCAGCTCGTCGGGAGCCCACAGATCCTGTGAGAGAAGCGACACAACCGTCGCGCGGGTTCGGGCATTCATGCCGCCCAGATCGTGGTTGCCGTGCTGGGCTTTGCCGAAGCTCTCCACCCCGGCGTGCGCGAGTGCGGTGAGGAGCGAAGACTTGCCCACACCGTTTGGGCCGACAACGCCTAGCACCGTGCCCGGCAGCAGTCGGAGTTCGAGTGGATCGCCGAGCGCGCGGCCGGCGCGGGAGGCCCCGAATGAGTCGAACGTGAGCGTATTCGCGAGTGTGGGGCACGACGCGACCAGTGGAATCATGATGGTTGTCTCCGAAGTAGCAGCATGAGGAAGATCGGTGCTCCGACGAGCGCCGCCACGACTCCGGTCTGCACCACGACCGAGCCGAATGCGGTGCGTGCGACGGTGTCGGCGAGCACGAGGAAGAGTGCGCCACCGAGCGCAGAAAGCGGGAGCAAGCGAGCGTGTGACGCCCCCACCAGCAGGCGCACCGCGTGCGGCACGACGAGCCCGACGAAGCTGATCACGCCACTCACGGCGACCGCAGCACCCGTCACGAGCGAGGCGATGAGCAGCAGCACGATTCGCTCACGGGCCACATTCACCCCGGAGGTGGCGGCGACCTGTTCTCCGAGCGAGAGCGCATCGAGCGCACGGACGCGAGACAGCAGATAGGCGATACCCAAGACGACCGGCGCGAGTGCAAGCAGCACGTGATCCCAGCTGCGCAGCTCGAGATCACCGGCGAGCCAGAAGAGAGCGCTGCGCACGAGCGAATCGTCGTGGGCGTTCGCGATCAGCAGGTGGATCAGCGCGCCGGCAAGTGCGCTGATGGAGACGCCGACGAGGATGATGGTGGCCGTACCGATGTCTCGACGCGTCTGCAACACTGTTTGCAGGATCAGCGCCACGATCGCAGCCCCCGCGAATGCCGCGAGCGGGATCCCCCACTGACTACTCCCGCCAAGCCCGAGTGTGATGCCTGCGACCGCGCCGACCGCGGCGCCGGCCGAGACGCCGGTGATACCCGGCTCCGCGAGAGGGTTGCGCAGGATCGCCTGCATCACTGCTCCCACCGTGGCGAGGGCGGCCCCGACGAGCGTCGCGACGATAATGCGGGGCAACCGAATCGACCAGACGACTGCCGCCGACATCGTTTCGGCATCCGCCGGTGTCACCAGCGCCTGCATCGTCTCCGCTGGACTCAGCCTCACCGTGCCGAGCGAGAGCGAGATAAATGCCGCGAAAACGAGCAGCAGGAATCCCGCGATCGCGGACATCCAGACGCTCCGGTGGTTCACATATCTCCTAGAATTAAGGGACGTGGCACAGCCATTCTCACATCTGATGTTATACATCGGATGTACAGTCAAGCTGATGATATGGTGCGAACCGTGACCACTTCTACCTCGCCATACGACGCCCTACTCATCTGCTCCTTCGGGGGCCCCAACGCTCACGACGATGTCATTCCGTTTCTGCAGAACGTGACCCGGGGGAAGAACATACCGGAGGATCGACTGAAGGAGGTCGGTGAGCACTATTACGGATTTGGCGGCAAGAGCCCCATCAACGAGCAGAACCTCGAGTTGCTCGACGCCCTGCGCGCCGAGCTCGAACGCCGCGACATCGCGCTGCCGGTGATCTGGGGCAACCGCAACTGGCACCCGTACACGACCGACACGCTGCGCGATGCGGCGGCGTTCGGCGCGAAACGGGTGCTCACGCTTGTCACGAGCGCCTACGCGTCGTATTCGGGGAGCCGCCAGTATCGGGAGCACCTCGCGGCTGCGCGAACCGAGCTCGGCGATACCGCCCCCGCGATCGACATCTTGCGCCCGTTCTTCAATGGCCCCGGCTTCGTGCAGGCGAATACCGAGGCGATTGCAGAGGCTCTCGAATCGCTTGATGGCAGGCACGACGGCGCACATATCGTGTATGTGACTCATTCGATCCCCGACACGATGCAAGACGCCTCGGCTGTCACCGGTCCCGGGTACCGCGAACAGCACGAAGACGTGCAGCACACCATCGACGCAGCGCTCGCGGAGCAGTTCGGGGTGAGGTTCGATTCGTCGCTCTCGTACTGCTCGCGCTCGGGCGACCCCCGCACTCCGTGGCTCGAGCCCGATGTGAACGACCACATCGAAGCGCTGGCCGCGGCCGGTGTCAAGAAGATTGTGATCGCCCCGATCGGCTTCGTGAGCGATCACATGGAGGTGGCGTTCGATCTCGACATCGAGGCGATGGAAACCGCGACCAAGCACGGTGTCACCGCCGCACGCGCCGGCACCGTGGGGGTGCGCGACGCGTTCGTCAGAGGCATCGTCGACATGGTGATTGAGCGTGCGGCACGTGAACGCGGTGAAGATCCCGAAGCACCCACGGTGGGTGGGCTTGCGGCATTCCCGGATACCGCGCCTCCCGGCAGCTGCCGCATGCGCCATAACGAGCCGACCGGCGTGCCGGTGCTGGCCGGAGACGACGACTGAGCCTCCACGAAAGTCAGGGGCGCTGCTTACGCGATCACCCAGGCGATCCCGCCGAGTAACACGCTGCCGATGAGCAGCACGAAGAGCCCCCGAAATCGGAACTGCTCCCGGAAGTGGTATCCGTAGTCGCGCCACCCTGCGCACTCCTCGGTGCCGGGGAGCACGATGGCTCGCGGCATCCAGGTGCAGATGATGAGCCAGTCGACCACGATCAGGTCGACCGCGACGAAGAGCATGATCGCGACAAACGCCATGAGTACGAGCTCGAAAAAGCCCGCCTGCGGGTGCGCGACACCCCAGCTGACCACGACTGCCCCGAGGGACGCGAGTAGTGCTACCAGGAACACGATCCCGCCGACAAGCCCGGCACGACGCTGCCGCGGGGTGGGATCCTCAGCTGCCCTACGAATATCTTCTGGATAATCGCTGAAGAATGCGTACGGGGTCACCATGAGCACCGTCGTGAGCACCGCCCCGACACCGACACTGGCAACTCCACCCCAGATGAGGGCGTGCGCCCACCAGTCAGCTCCGAACATGTCAATCTCCTTTTCTGCGCACAGTCGCGCGTGACGTTATTCACTGCAGGGTCAGCCCCGTGCGCGGAATGGCGAATGCCAGTGTGCCCGTCACCACCCAGAACAGGGCGATGAACGCCGCATCACGTGCGCGGAACGGCACGATGTGACGCTCGGTGCGCCGCTTCGTAGCACCGAACGCTCGGGAATCCATGGCGAGCGCCACCCGCTCTGCGTGACGAATGGCCCCCGCGAGCAACGGCACTACGTACCCGAGCCAGCGCTTCACACCGGCGAGTGGACCGCGGCCTCCGGCCATGCCCCGCACTCGATGCGCGGAGCGAATCACGGCCAGCTCGTGGCCGAACCGGGGCACGAACCGGAACGCCGCGAGCGCTGTGTAGCCGATCCGATACGGCACCCGCAGTTGCTGCACCATTGAACGCACCAGGTCGGGCCCACTCGTCGTCAGCCCCGCCAGGAGCGACAGGGAGAGCAAACTCGTGAGCCTGAGCGCGGTCGCAAGCCCGGCCTCCCACGACTCGAGAAAGAGGCTGTAGTCTCCGAGCGAGAACAGCACGACAGAGGTGTCGATGCGCGATGTATCGGTCCAGAGGCCGAAACTCAGCGACAGCAGCAGGACCACGAGCGGGGTGCCGAGCAGGATCGCCGTAATCACCCGCCAGCTGAGGCGTGCTCCGATGAGGAGCAGCAGGATCGCGACGAGGAGAAACACCAGCGGAGTGGTGACGTCGCGCGTGAAGACGAGAAACACCATCGCGGGCAGCGGACCGAAGAGCTTTGCGATCGGGTTGAGCCGGTGCAGAAAGCGGATGGGACCGTAATCGGGCCGCTCCGCGTACGGGTCGAAGAGCGTCACAGCGCCCCTCCCGGCAGGTCGCGAAGCCCGGTGATGCTCCGCCACTCGGGGTGGCGGGTGAGGGCTCGCATCGCGGCAGCGAGCGGCGGTGGACGGAGCCCAGCCTCATCGAGCAGGTCGCCGGCGAGAATCGTCTCGGCCAGGCCCATTCCGATGAGCGCACCGCCGTCGAGCACGGCGATGTGGCTCGCGTAGTCGGCGACGAGCTGCATGTCATGGGTCACCGCCAGCACCGTGGTGCCCTCGGCGTTTAGGTCCGCGAGCACGGCGAGCAGTTCTGCGGCCCGCTCGCGATCTTGCCCGAATGTGGGTTCGTCGAGCGCGAGCACCGGAGCGCCTTCGATGAGCGCGGTGCCGACGGAGAGGCGACGCTTCTGTCCGCCTGAGAGCAAAAACGGGTGGGCATCCCGAAGTTCGCTGAGGCCGAAGCGGGCGAGCATCGCGTCCACCCGTACGGCGATTTCCGCTGGCTCGACGCCCTGGATCTCCAGTCCGTGCGCGAGCTCTTCGGCAACGGTATACCGAATGAACTGATGCTCGGGGTTCTGAAACACGAACCCGATGGTGCGGGCAAGCTCGCGCACATCCGCGGTCGCCGGGTCAAGCCCCGCGACCTGAATATGACCGCGCGGGGGTACGGCGACCCCCGCAATCGCCTGCAACAGCGTCGTCTTGCCCGCGCCGTTCACGCCGACGATCGCGAGGAACGAACCGGCTTCGACGTCGAGGTCGACATCGCGCAGGATGCTGCGCTTCTGCCTGGTCACGGTGAGCTGCCGCACGCGCACCGCGGACTCACTTGATCGACGCGGTTCGCGGTTCGGTTCACGGCTCGGTGCGCGGGAGGCTACGGGGGAAACTACGGGCAACACAGGCACCTCGTCGAGCATCCGCGCGAGCTGTGCAGGAGTGGTCGGCAAGGGATCGAGGTCGATTCCCGCACGGCACAGCCTCCGCCCCGCGCGGGTGGCCACCGGCATCCACACACCCAAGCGTTCGAGTGCATCGCCGTGCCCTCGGATTACCTCATCAACCGTCCCGTCGAGAGCCAGCCGACCCGCGCGGTCGAGCACGACCACGCGATCAACGAGGTCGATAGCCGCATCGAGATTGTGTTCCACAAGCACGATCGAGCGGTCCCCAATGGCGACGAGTTCTGCGAGCGCCGCGTAGAGGTCTTCGATGCCCGCCGGGTCGAGGTTCGCAGTCGGTTCGTCGAGCACGATCACCGGAGCTTCAAGTGCGAGGGCGCACGCAATGGCGAGTCGCTGTTTCCCTCCTCCGGAGAGGCGATCCGGGTTTTCGGTTCGCCGTTCCCAGAGTCCGACGCGCTTCAGCGCGCGCTCGGATCGCTCGAGCACCGCTTCCCGTGAGACCTCGAGGTTCTCAGGTCCAAAGCAGACCTCGTCGAGGAGGGTGCCGGTGACGATCTGTGCGTCAGGATCCTGAAACACCATCCCGACCTGCGCACTCAACTGCGCCACCGAGCGTTCGGCCGTATCGGCTCCGTCAACGAGTATCTGGCCGGTGAGTTGCGCAGGCACGGCATGCGGGATCAGACCGTTGAGCGCAAGCGCGAGGGTGGATTTACCGGAGCCACTTGGTCCCAGCAGCAGCACCACTTCACCCGGTGCGACCTCGAACGAAACCCCATCTGGGGTGTCGATGATCGCTCCCTCGTGCCGAATGCGCACCTCTCGGACACTGAGGGGATTGGGGCGCTCGGTCACGAAGTCGCGTCTGGGTCCTCGACCGGAACCGCCTTGGGCGCCGACCGGTGCACGGTCGGCGGCTGGAGGCCGCGGGCGACGCCGGTGCGGGCAACCCGGCCGGCAAGGTAGCGGCCGAGCCAGGTGAAGAGCAACGCGCTCACTACGACCACCGGCATCATGACAGCGAGCATCCAGTCGGGCAGTATGCCGGCGCCGTAGGTGCCCCAGAGCAGATAGGCGTATGCGACCCCGATGACGAGCGCCCACAGGTAGACGAGCCACGCCTTCCAGTACCGCCACAGGGTGAACACGAACGGCACCTCCTGCAGCACCCCGACGGTCAACGTTGACGCAACCGCGGCCCACCCGTACGGGGTGAACGGCACACTCACGAGGCCGGCGATGAGCATCGTCAACAAGGCGGCTCCACCCCGCCTCAGCAGATTCTGCGCGAGGGCGCCGGGCAAAAACCAGACGCCGACGACGACCGCGTAGACGATCGGGGCGGCAGCGACGGCGGCGGCCGAGAAGATGATGAACACTGGCATCAGCAGCAGTCCACCGCCGACGCCGATCACAGCACAGGTCAACAGGTATCGGGTCGTGATGTTCTTCACAGTACGGGTTCCTCCCCTATTCGGGACCGGCATTCGGGACCGAGTGACGACCCATCCATGAATCATCAGATCAAGGTTACTGTACCCTAATTACCGCGCGCAAGATCGGAAAGGAACCGAACACCAGCACACGGGCAGAAGCCCCACTGCACGAGCACCCCTGCACGAGCACCCCTGCCGCGCGCTGCGAGCGTGGACTGGTCGACGGCGGACGAACCATCCGATTGCCGACGCCCGAGTAGCGTCGGGTGCCCCCGGCGGGGGAAGAAAAATGGAGCCGCCTGTCGGACTCGAACCGACCACCTGCAGTTTACAAGGCTGCTGCTCTACCAGATGAGCTAAGGCGGCAGAGGCGGCCCTCACGGACCGCCGGGAATAGTCTACCGAATTTATTCGGCGGACTGCTCCTCAGCAGGTTCATCTGCTGCACCCTCGGCATCCTCGGCTGCAGGCTCACCCGCGCCGTTCTCCTCGATCTCTGCCTTCTTCTTCAGCAGGAACGCTTCGAGCTCACCGTCTCGCGTGGAGATCCACTCCTCGCCGTTCACGATCACGAGTGGCGTGCCGGTGAGCACCTGCGGCTCGCCCGCAGGCTGCAACTGGCCGCCAGCGTTCAGCTGAGCGCCTTCAGCAAGACCGAGCACTCCGGTTTCAGGATCGGTGGCCGCCTTGTAGTTTCCGGAGATGAAGTCGCCGAAGCGCTGGTCATTGACGCACGACGTGAAGTTGTCGTCCGCCGTGACGCCGGCCGCTTCTGCCTGCTCGATGAGTGCTTCATCGGTGAGCCCCTGTGTGCCCTGGCTCGGCTGCACGTTCGCGCTCAAGAGGCGGTTGTGCAGGTCGAACGCGACGTCTGGCTGCTGGTCGACCGCGCAGGCGACGGTGTTTGCGGCACGGGTGGAGTACTTCGTGCCGAGCGACTGCCCGTCCTCGAAGTTCACGGGGTACACCTGCAGCGTGATGTCGCCGCTCCCGGTGTAGTTCTCGAGCATGGAGCCGTAGGTCTGCTCGAAGTTGCCGCATCCCGGGCACATGTAGTCGACGTAGATGGTGACGTCGACGGGCAGTGCCCCTCGATCCACCTCGGGAGCGGTACGCGCCTCGCCCGACTCGAGCGCCGGCGTCTCGACGACCTTCAAGTCTTCACCGAAGATCATGCCGCCCGACGCCATGTTGCGAGGACCCGGCCCCTCGGGCTCGTTCGCCTTCACGACGGCGAAGCCGATGCCCGCGATCGCGACCAGCACGACGAGCACGATGGAGCCCTGGATCAGCAGACGGTTGCGCTTCTCGCGCTTCTTCTCCTGCTCCCTCGCGAGGCGCGCTTTCTCACGTGCCTCGCCGCGACGCTCGCTCTTCGTCTGACGCGTGTTCGATTCTTTCGCCATAATTCTCTTTCAGTCCCGTTCCGCGGTGCGGCGTACCTAAATTACTTCTTTGCCCTGCGCTGCGCACGGTTCTGCGGGGCATCCCCCTCGACCTGCTGGCCGAATGCGCCGCGCTGAACCGGCTGCTGCGCACGTCCACGCGCCGCACGCCCAGCACCTATACGCCCGGCACCCGCACCCTGCACTTCGGCCTCGCCATCCTCGCTCGGTGCGGTGTAACTGAGCTTCGACTGGTCGGGGCCGCTCTGGGTTTCGAGGCCGCCACCCTCCAGGTGCACGTGATCCTGCGGACCCTCGGCAGGACGCACCTGCACCTCAAGGTTGTACAGCAGCCCCAAGGCTTCTTCCTTGATCTGACCCATCATGCCGTTGAAGAGGTGGAAGCCCTCGCGCTGGTACTCGATGATCGGATCGCGCTGCGCCATGGCGCGCAGGCCGATGCCCTCGCGCAGGTACTCCATCTCGTAGAGGTGGTCGCGCCAGCGGCGGTCGATCGTGGTGAGCACAACGCGCCGCTCCAGCTCACGCATCGCCTCTTCGCCGAGGCTCTCCTCGCGTTTCTGGTACGACACCCCGGAGTCGGACAGCAGCTCCGTGCGCAAGAAGTCCTTGGTGACCTGTCCGCTACCGATCTCAGAGAGCAGCTCCTCGACGGTGATGCCTACCGGGTACACCTGCTTCAGGTCTTTCCAGAGCGCGTCGAAGTCCCACTCGCCCGAGGCGCCGTGCGAGTCGAGGATCGCGTCAACCACCTGCTCACGGAACGCCTCGACACGTGCCTCGATGTCTTCGCCATCCAAGATCTGTGCGCGATCCGCATAGATTGCCTTACGCTGGCGGTCGAGCACGTCGTCGTACTTCAGCACGTTCTTGCGAATCTCGCTGTTTCGCTGCTCGACCTGGCTCTGCGCGCTCTGAATTGCGCGCGACACTACCTTCGATTCAATGGCGAGGTCGTCGGGGAAGCTGTCGCGGTTCATGAGCGCCGCTGCGGCACCCGAGTTGAACAGGCGCATCAGGTCGTCGCCGAGCGAGAGGTAGAAGCGGCTTTCGCCGGGATCCCCCTGACGCCCCGAGCGACCGCGCAACTGGTTGTCGATACGACGTGACTCGTGGCGCTCGGTGCCGAGCACGTACAGGCCACCGACCTCAATGACTTTCTCGGCCTCGACGTTGACGGCTTCGCGCACAGACTCGAAGACCTCGTCCCACGCGGCCTCGTAGCCTTCGGGGTCTTCTTCGGTTGACAGCCCGCGAGCCGACATTTCTTGCACAGCCAAAAACTCCGCGTTGCCGCCGAGCATAATGTCCGTACCGCGGCCGGCCATGTTGGTGGCGACGGTGACGGCGCCGAACCGGCCGGCCTGAGCGATGATCGCGGCCTCGCGTGCGTGGTTCTTCGCGTTCAGCACTTCGTGGCGCACACCGGCCTTCGCGAGCATCTTCGAGAGGTATTCGCTCTTCTCAACGCTCGTGGTGCCCACGAGCACCGGCTGGCCCTTTTCGTGACGCTCAGCGATGTCTTCTGCAACTCGCGCGAACTTAGCTTCTTCGCTTTTGTACACGAGGTCAGACTGATCCTTGCGCAACATCGGTTTGTTGGTGGGGATTGGGACGACGCCGAGCTTGTACGTCGACATGAACTCGCCAGCTTCAGTCTCCGCCGTACCCGTCATACCCGAGAGCTTCTCGTAGAGACGGAAGTAGTTCTGCAGGGTGACCGTGGCGAGCATCTGGTTCTCAGCTTTCACAGCCACGTTCTCTTTGGCCTCAATGGCCTGATGCATGCCCTCGTTGTAGCGGCGACCGGCGAGAATGCGGCCGGTGTGCTCGTCAACGATCAGCACTTCACCGTTCATGACGACATAGTCTTTGTCGCGGGTAAAGAGGGCCCGCGCCTTGATCGAGTTGTTCAGGAACGAGATGAGCGGCGTGTTCACTGACTCGTACAGGTTCGTGATTCCGAGGTAGTCCTCAACCTTTTCGATGCCTGGCTCGAGCACACCGATGGTGCGCTTCTTCTCGTCGACTTCGTAGTCGACGCCCGGCTGCAGCTTCTGTGAGAGACGTGCAAATTCTGAGAACCAGCGGTTGGCTTCACCAGATGCTGGGCCCGAGATGATGAGCGGGGTCCGGGCCTCATCGATCAGGATCGAGTCAACCTCGTCAATAATGCAGAAGCCGTGTCCGCGCTGCACTCGGTCAATCGGGGTCTGCGTCATGTTGTCGCGCAGGTAGTCGAAGCCGAACTCGTTGTTCGTGCCGTACGTGATGTCTGCCGCGTACTGTTCGCGCCGCTCCGCAGGAGTCTGGCCGGCCACAATGCAGCCGGTCGTCATGCCGAGAGCACGGAAGATACGCCCCATGAGGTCACTCTGGTAGGTCGCGAGGTAGTCGTTCACCGTGATGATGTGCACGCCTTTACCCTCAAGCGCGTTGAGGTAGGCGGGGAGGGTTGCAACAAGCGTCTTGCCCTCACCGGTCTTCATCTCGGCAATGTTGCCAAAGTGGAGTGCCGCGCCACCCATCACCTGCACGTCAAATGGACGCAGGCCGATGGTGCGCTTGGCCGCCTCACGAACGGCGGCAAACGCCTCGGGGAGGAGGTCGTCAAGGGTCTCGCCGTTTTCGAGGCGATCCTTAAACTCTTGGGTTTCTTCGCGCAGCTCCTCGTCACTGAGGTCTGAGAACGAGCCTTCGAGGTCCGCCACCAGCTTTGCTTGGCGTTGGAGCTTCTTCAGGGTACGTCCCTCGCCTACTCGAAGAAGCTTCTCGAGAACTGTCGCCACGTCGTATCTCCTGTACCGTGCGGGGTCCGCCCCGTGCCGGGCGGAATATCGTTGCCATACGCAACAACGCCCCAGCTTAGCAAGGCTGAATACCCTCTTGCTGGGGAAATTCCATGATCGAGCTTCGACTATCCGTCGCGCAGGATCGCTGGCCCGTGCGGCCCCGCTACGCTGGAGGCTCCAAAGTTTCGAGGAAGCAGACTGAATGCCGCAGATCACACCGGCCGCGCAGGGCGGCGTGAGGCCGCCAGATGTGCTCGTGATCTTCCCTACCTTTAACGAACGGTACAGCCTCGAGCGTGTGGTGGGGAGCGTCCTCGAGTGCGTGCCGCACGCGCACGTACTCATTGTGGACGACGCGAGCCCCGACGGGACCGGCGTGATCGCGGACCGCATGGCGGCGGAGAACTCTCAGGTCCGCGTGCTGCATCGCGCGGGGAAGCAGGGCCTCGGAACCGCGTACGTCGCGGGCTTCCGCTACGCGCTCGAGCACGGCTACCCGCTGGTCGCACAGATGGACGCGGATGGGTCGCATCTCCCGGGCGAGTTGCCGGTGCTGCTCGGTGCTATGCATGGCGGTGCTATGGATGGCGGTGCTCCGGGCACAGAGGATCATCCGGGCCTCGTAATCGGCTCACGGTGGAGCGAGGGCGGAGCGATCGTGAACTGGCCCTGGTACCGGCGCCTCATCTCGCGCACCGGAACACTCGTCGCGCGCATCGCGCTCCGCTCGCGTCTTCGCGACATCACGAGCGGGTTCCGCGTGATCGACACGGACTGGCTCCGAAAACTTGACCTCGACGCACTCGGGTCAGAGGGGTACGTGTTTCAGGTCGAGACCGCGTGGCTTCTCGAGCGTGAGGGCTGCCAGATCGCGGAAGTCCCCATTACCTTTGTGGAGCGGGCCGGTGGTCACTCCAAGATGACGTTCGGAATCGTGGCCGAGGCGCTCAGCAAAGTGCTCCGTTGGGGGCTCATGCTGCGCCTCGGCCGCGACCTGCCGACAGCTATTCGTCGGTCAAGGCGATAACGCCGTAATTCCAGCCCTTGCGGCGGTAGACGACGCTCGCTTTCCCGGATTCCTCATCGATGAAGAGGAAGAAGTCATGGCCGACCAGCTCCATGCGGTCAACGGCCTGGTCGACTGACATTCGTTCAGCCGGGAACTCTTTGCGCCGGATGACGACCGGCGAGTACTCCTCCTCGGACTCCGTTTCGGCGCTCGGTGGCTCCATTCCGCGTGCGACGGCCTCAAGAGCTTCGGCTGATGCCGGCGTGATATCGACCGTGTTGAAGTCGCCAGCAGTGGCCTCGCCGAGCGAGGTCAGCGGGCGCCCCTTGTGCACCTTGCGCTTGTCTTTCATTCGGCGAATGCGCTCGAGGACCCGCCCGTATGCAACATCAAATGCGGAGTACTTATCGCCGCCCGCGGACTCGGCACGAATCACCGGCCCTGGCCCGATGATGGTGATCTCCACCCTGTCACCGTTTTGGGGGCTTCGATCACTAAGCCTGGAAACGCGTATTTCGAAAGATTGGGCTTTGGGTAAGAGCCCCGCCACTTTCTCCGTCTTTGCGTCGACGTAATTCTCGAACCGATCGGTGATACCGACGTTCCGTCCGCGGATGTTCACGTCCATGGTGACCTCCCAGGTGACTCAGGCGGGTGGCCTCGGAGGGGCGCACCGTAACGCCTTTCAGAAACTCTACTCCCTTGCGGCTTCGGGATTCCACTGCACGCGCATACTCACACGATCCCGCGCGTGTCCCGGTGATTATTGAATACTTGTTTGCCACTACCGATGCGACTTTCGACCGTGCACACAGAGGCGACGGCCACCACTCGTGCCCCCGCATGCTGCAGCGCTTCGCATGCGGCGAGCGACGTCGCCCCGGTCGTCACGATGTCGTCAACGAGCACCACATCGCGTCCACGAATGCGATGCGTAGCGCCCCGCCGCACCGCCACTTGTCGGGCGTTGTGCAGCCGTTGCGTCGGCGTGAGCCCCACTTGCCCGACCCTGCCGGGCAGCGCACGGAGCGCTCGTACCTGGCGGGCCTCGGGCAGTGGCACCCCGTCGAGGCGCGCTCCGCGCACTGCCGCAGCAATCATTGTTTCGACGTGCTGAAACCCGCGCTGCCGCACACGGGCCGGCCGAGATGGCGCGGGTACCAAGAGGGGCATCGCTCTGCCCGGAGCAGTCCGCTGGCACAGGTGCAGCGCCACTCGCAGCGGCCCGCGAAGCTGCTCTCCGAGTTCTCGGGCGAAGCCCGTCTGACCATGGTGTTTACACGCGATGAGTACGGCTCGTAGTGGGCCCGTGTAGGTTCCCGCGGCGTATACGGGCCAGCGGTCGATGCTTCCACTCAGTACGTCGCCGTGCACACGAAGCTCTGCCAGGCAGGCGTCGCAGCAGTCGCGGTCGGCGGCTCCGCAGCTGACGCACTCGGTGGGCCACAGGAGCGCCGCAAGGTCGGGCAAGAGGTCGGGCAAGAGCGCGGGCATGCGCGACGTGATTCCTCGGAGTAGGGTCATGCATCAAGTCTGAGCGTCGCCACGCACGGGCGCGACACCAGGGCACGTACGCGGGGTGTTGACCGAGAACCTTGCCTACCTACCCGAACTTTGCGAGCACGTCCGCGTGCGCATCTTGACGCTGCCAGCCGACCCCTTGTGGTGCGAAGAGGTTCTGTCCTTCCCCGAGCACTCGTAGCATCAGACGGCTTCCGTCGCCACTGAGCCCGGTGCCGCCAGGCACTGATCCCGATTCAGTCTCGAAGAGACCTGGGCCAGACATCGTCACCTTGCCAGCGTTGCCGACCTGGGTGAGTGCGGCGAACCCCATCTCGTCGATCCAGTCCAGGTCGAGTGGCTCCCCGGTCACCCAGAGCTGCGAGGTCGCCGTCTCAGTCATCCCCGTAGGCTCACCCTGCGCGTTGCGAACGATGCCGGCAACCCGCACTTCGCTCTCTTGGTCATCGCCGACGAGCGCGGCGACACGACTTCCGTCTGGAGAGATGCGTACGGCGGTCGGAACATCACCGTCCAACCAGCCGAGGTCGAGCTGAACCGAATCCTGCCCCGGGAGCGTTGCGAGCAGCAACTCGGGGCTCTCTCGCGAAAGCGTCCACACATAACCAAACAGGTCGATGCCCGGGTGTACTTGGTTCGGTCGGGAATCGATGCCCACCACCTCGTCTTCGGTCACCCAACTGGTGCCCTCGCTCGTGCGGACCGCTGCACCGTTCAGTTCGCGGCTCAGGGCGACTGCGTCAGGATCCTGCGCCACGATCGCGGCGCCCAGACCCGGCAGTGGGTCCGCACCGTTCCCGGTGGCGACCCCAAACTCTCCGTCTTCGATCACGTATGCGGGCTGCGGCTCTGTGCCGATCGGTCTGGAGTCAGAGCGGCCGACCGGCCCGGACTCGACCCTCGACCCATCGACGTACAGTTCATACTTGGTGATTCCTGGCACCGACTGCAGACTGGCCGCGATCTGCTTGTTGATGAGGGCGATGACCTCGCTGTCGGCAGCGATGGGAGCTCCTGTGAGGTCGATGCGGGCGACACCGTCGGTCGTAGGAACCGAGTTCGCAACGAGCGCAGTGCCGCTCGGGAAGCCCGTGCGGATCACGTCTCGCATGTACTCCTCGGGCCCGGCGAAGAGTTCCGACATGATCTCGGTGGCGAGGGTGGGCCCACTCAAGAACCACCTCGTATCGGGCACCAGGTTGCCGTCGGCCCCGACAAAGAAGAGCTGGTGTGACGACCACACGGCCGCGAACGTCGGCAGGTCGAGAATGATGCCCGTGGGTGCGGACGCAATGCGCCACTCACCCCCGACTTCTTCGAGTTCAAAGCGCACGTCGGTGGTGGGCCCGGGCTTCAC
This sequence comes from Leucobacter sp., assembly GCA_052090925.1. GTDB lineage: Bacteria > Actinomycetota > Actinomycetes > Actinomycetales > Microbacteriaceae > Leucobacter. Next base: position 27,585 of record JBQDBM010000016.1, read on the forward strand.
CGGTGCGAGCGCACCGTTCACATCGACGGTCGCTCGGGCCGAGAGCGAGAGCACGCCGACGTTGTCTCCGTCCGCGCGAAACGGGCGCGACCCCTCGTCGATGAACACACCCGCGAATGGGTCCCACTGCGACGAGTATCCCGGGGTCAGAAACTGCCTGGCGATCGCATAGTCGTCGTCGCTCGAGGAGGCGGCCTGCACGAAGCCACTCACAATTTCTTCTTGCGTGGAACCTTCGACCGGGCCACCGGGGTTGTAGAGCACCTGACGTTCGGCCTGCCGCAGGTCCGAGAGCCCCGCGCTCACGGGCCCGGAATCGGGAATCGCCTGACACCCTGTGAGCACGAGCACACCGAGCGTCAGGATTGCCACAATGCGAAAGGCTGCGCGCGTCATTTTCCCTCACCCTTCGTGGCTCGTCGCTTTACCCGGCGTTTGACTCGCCGCAGCAAACCGGCGGTGATTCTCGGGCTCGTTTCGTCGTCCGCCACCCCGTCGGGCAGAAGCGGTAACGGTGACACGAACGTTTGCTCGTCGTCACCGCGTGGAATGGTGAGTCTGAAGTTCGTCCCCTCCCCTGGTCGTGACCACACCTCGAGCAGCCCGCCGTGTACCGCCGCGTCTTCACGCGCGATGGCTAGGCCGAGGCCTGTCCCGCCAAGCGTACGCTTTCGCGATGGATCGGCGCGCCAGAAACGATCAAACACCCGCTCGACGGCTTCAGCAGACATCCCCACGCCCCAGTCGCGCACGCTGATCGCGATCGCCTGCGCGTTGGAGTCGATCGTCACGACGATGGCCTTCCCCTCACCGTGTTCGATGGCGTTGCCGACCAGGTTGGAGATGACCCTGCGCATGCGGCGCGCATCAACATTCACGGGGGTGTACCCGCCGAGGGGCCGCACCTCGATGATGCTGCTCGACAACGGCTGCAACCCGTCCACCACCTCTTGGGTAAGCGGCACAATATTTGTCGGTTCGGTGTCGAGCGTGACGCGGCCCGCGTCGTAGCGTGAGATCTCGAGCAGGTCGCCGAGCAGGGCTTCGAAGCGCTCCACCTGAGTACCCAGCACCTCAACCGCACGGCTCTGGCTCGGCGCGAGCCCCCCACTCTGCCCTTGCAGCACTTCTGAGGCGAGCCTGATCGTGGTGAGTGGCGTCCGCAGCTCGTGCGACACGTCTGACACGAAGCGCTGCTGCATCTCCGAGAGCTCGTCGAGCTCGTCGATGCGGGCCTGCAGCGTGTCTGCCATGTCGTTGAAGTTATTGGAGAGCATGTCGAAGTGCTCGTCGTTGTGCAGCGGCATGCGGGCTTTGCTCTTGCCTTCCGAGAGGAGCCGACTCGTGTCGGCCGCCGTACGGATCGGACGGAACACGGTGCGCAGCATCACGAGCACGAGTGCTCCGATCAGCACCATCAGAAACGCAGCCGTCAGCAGAAGCGTCCGCTGAATGAACCCCATCGTCTGCTCGGTGTCGGCGAGGTTGTACCCGATAAAGAGGTCGTAGGTGCCGACACCCGCGGGCATACTCAGGCTGGATGCGACGACGATGCCGGGGCCTGGGCCTGCCGCATCTGCCGCCTCGGCATCGAACGCCACTGGCTGCCAGTACTGCAGTTCCTCGCCGGTCACGACGGATCTCGACAGGTCAGGTGACACCACTTCGAGCAACCCTGCCGCGTTGAACTGGTCGGGCGGCGCCTGTGAGTTGGCCGACTGGCCGGGCTGCCGGCGAATGTAGATCATTTGGCTCGCCGACGTATCTTGCACTGTACGGAAGACGGATGCTGCGAGCGAGGAGAGCGAGCCGCTGTCGGTCGCGTCAGACGAGTCGATGAGCCGCTGCGCCGCGAGGGTCGCGCGCGCCGAGTCTTGCAACGACTGCTCAGTGCGTGACGAGTAGAGGTCGTCAGCGGTACTCGAAAGAATGTAGACGCCAGACGCGAGGATCATCGCACCAGTGACCAGCCCGGTCAACGCCATGGTGCGCACCATGAGCGAGCGCTGCCAGGCAGCCCGAAGCGGCCCCAAGGCTGGCTGGCTAAACCGCACCCAGCGCAGGTGGAGGCGGCGCAGCTTCTGTGCGAGCTGGGATCTCCTAGCCCGTGCCATGCGCTAGTCGCCGGCGCCGGCGGCGCGGTAACCAACCCCGCGCACGGTCGTCACAATGGTGGGATGGTCCGGATCCTGCTCGATCTTCGCCCGGAGCCGCTGCACATGCACGTTCACGAGGCGTGTGTCGGCCTTGTATTGGTAGCCCCACACCTTTTCGAGCAGCACCTCACGGGTGAACACCTGCTGGGGTTTGCGCGCCAGAATCAGCAGGAGGTCGAACTCGAGGGGTGTGAGCGGGATCGTCTGCCCACCGCGGCGCACCTCGTGTGCCGCCACGTCGATCTCGAGGTCGCGAATACGTAAAGTCTCGGAGACGTCCTCCTGGGGCTCACGCAGCCGCGCCCGCACGCGGGCCAGCAATTCAGCCGGATTGAACGGCTTCACTACGTAATCGTCGGCGCCGGCCTCGAGCCCGCGCACCACGTCGGTGGTGTCGGTGCGGGCCGTGAGCATGATGATGGGCACACCCGACTCGGCCCGGATCAGTGTGCACACCTCGATGCCGTCAAGGCCCGGGAGCATCACATCGAGCAGCACCAGGTCTGGTCGCATCTCGCGGAACTTCTCGATCGCGGCAGTGCCATCCGCGGAGTGCTCAGTCTCGAATCCTTCGCCCTCAAGCACCATGCCCAGCATCTCAGCGAGGGCCCTGTCGTCGTCGACCACCAGAATTCGTGAGCTCATGCCCTCCATTATTACCGCATACTGTCGTGTAACCGCTCTATGCGACTGAAACACGCCCCAAATTCCGCTCACTGACACTAAAATGCAAATCATCGCGCAGGTCGTGGGCGGGGCGATTGCGTCTTTCCTGTTGTTCCCGATCGTCGGTGCGCTCATCGCGGGGCTCGTCTTCAATCCGCTGTTTGACGGCACTCGGAGCGTCAGCGCGTAGGAGCTTTCTGCGCAACTACGGGGATCTGCACAACTTCGGAGGGATTCACCAATTTTCATCCGATGTTGTGCAGATCTCCTCCGTTGTGCAGCACGCATGGACTACAAACCCGAGACCACCCTAGAAGTGGTCGAAGCGGCCCGGCAGCAGCTCCCACGGCTCGCGCCCCAGGTATTCGCACACGGCGAGGTACACGCAGTGCTCGATGAAGTAGCGGCGGTGTTCGGCGTCGTCGACGTGCAACACGTGGGCGCGCTGGATCGGCACACGGTGCAGCATGATGGTGCGCGAAGCCCGGTCGATGGAGTAGTACTGCGGTGATGCACTGGCCGTCCCGGCGCCAACAACGGCCTCAGTAGGAATAGTGGTGAACCCGAAGCTCACTCCCTGGAGCTCCTCCGGGAACATCGACTGCAACAGCTCAACCGCGCCACGCGCCGCGAACTCGAACCGGTTCACGCGGCTGTACGGGTTGGGGAGGTTCGGCCCGGTCATCGAGGAGCGAATTCCCCGACGCCCGTGTCTCCGCGCTCGGCCTGCCATCCGTTCAGTCTAGACCGACTGCTTGTGTGGGGCGCCGTCGGCGCGTGCGCAGCTCCGGGCCAGGCACCGCATTTAGCCTGGGGGCGTGAGTGATGAGAGCGAGACCGCAGGCGCGACCGCAGACGAAGGCGCAGACCATGGCGCGGCCAGCGAGGATCGCACAGGTATGCGGCTGTGCGCGCGGGTAGCGTGTGGCTCCCCCGCAGTGGCGACACTGACTGCTGACTACGAAAATCGAGTTATGGCAGTCGGCCCGCTCAGCCCCGAGCCGGTGTTTCAGGCGCACGACCTCTGCGAGCGTCATACTGCGCGACTCAGCCCCATGTCGGGTTGGAGCATCGTGCGGCACAGCACACACGAATAACCGAGCTACGCGGGCTTCTATGCGCTATCGCGGGTAGACCGTCAACTCACCAATGCGGTCAGCAACGGGCAGGATCGGGTAGCCCGCAATCTCCCCATTGTCGATCGCCCGCACTCCAGCAACGATCGGGCCGCTGCTTGTGAGTATGGCGTCCGCAGGAGCATCCACGACGGTGGCACTGCCAGGGGGGAGCTCGATTGGTTCAGCCGGCTCGGCGTCGGCGTCGGCGTCCTCAGCATCATCTTCGACTCGAGCGCTGATTTCAACGGTCACGGGCGCATCGCTCGGGTTGGCGAGCACCAGGCTTCCACCCGCGATCACTGGTGCCGCAATCGGTGTGTCTGCGGGCAACGTCGGGGCCGGCGCGAACCACGCGTAGTCGTGGGTGTCGTCTTCCGCGGCTGATCCTAATGCTCCGCCGACAATCGGCACGTCAGCGTCGATGCGCACCGCGTTGGCTTTGGCGGGCCAGCGGTCAACCACGAGCTCGCCGACGGCTCTGGGAGTGAGCTCGATCTCGCCGAGCTGCGTGGCGTGCCCGTCGGGGGTCAGTGCGCTCACGGTGGCGGTGCCGGGGGTCTCCTCAGCGGTAAGTGCCCGCACAACTACCGGGAAGTCATCGCCCCCGTCTTCAGCGTGGGTGTGGTCGATGTTGTTGACGTTGGTGATGCCAGGGATGTTCAGACTGGTGGCCGCGGAGGACTGCCTGGTGACGGTGTCTGCGGCGATTGGGGTGATGTCCACGACCTGGCTCACTCCGAGATTCGCGGTCACGGGGGCGCCGGTGCTCAGCACGTTCACCGCGATGCGCTCGCTGTCGGGTGCGTAGCCGTTGAGTGAGACGGTGCGCTCGGACCCCGCGGGCACGAGTACGCCGGTGGTCTGCACCGAGTCGACGAGGCCCTCCTCGTCGTACACCGTGATCTGTACGGTGGCCGGCACATCGCCCGCGTTCCCCACGTTCAGTGTGGTGAACGTGCCGACTTTCGTGTCACCGCCCACAAGCCACTGTTCGTTGAGTGGCTCGGCACATGCGCTCGCCGTGAGGCCACGGAACATGCTGGTTTCGACCATCTGTACCTGGGCCGCGGCCATGGGGTCGCCTGACTCACCCTCCAGCACGACCGGGAGGCTTCCGCCTTCTTCTTCGCGGGCCAACTCCCCGCTCTCTTCCGCGTCCCCGGCAATGCCAATGGAGGCACGGCCCGTGGGGATCGCGACACCGGAGCGCGAGGCGTCAGCCCCAAGCTCCGAGAATGATCCGCCACAGATCAGCTGTCGGGTTTCGCCCTGTGCGGTGTTCACGCCCAGTTCGATCGGCTCGTGGACGCGCTCCGGGAGTGGGACGGTGCTGATGAGCACGACCGCGGTGGCAGCGACTGCGGTGATCAGGAGCCCGGTGGTCGCGCGCAACCCGCTGCGCAGTATGTCGTTCCGCTCGCTCATCGTTCGCCTCCCTCGCTGGGCGGGGTGTCCCCGTGTGCAGTGTCGGATGGATCGCGAGCAGCGGGACCATCAGAGGTCGACCCCTGGTCCGCTGGGCTGTCGGCTGGGCTGTCGGCAGCACTGTCGACCACAGGCTCGGCTGGCTCTGGCTCGGCAGGCTCGGCTGGCTCCGCAGTCACGGTGCCCTCGTCAGCTACCTCGGCCGGAGCATCAGCGCCCACAAGCGCGAGCCGCTTCGACGCCTTCC
>JBQDBM010000016.1:33296-39701 GCA_052090925.1 Leucobacter sp.
GCTACCTCGGCCGGAGCATCAGCGCCCACAAGCGCGAGCCGCTTCGACGCCTTCCGTTTGCGGCGCGGCGGGCGCTCTACGACCTCGCCGGTCGGCAGGGCGAGCAGCACGATACCGAGCAGCACGATCAGCTGCGCCCACCACAGCGTGTGCCCGCTGAGTGAGGTTCCGGCAATCTGGGTGACGTGCTCGTCCGCGTTCGACTCGGTCTCGCTGGCGTCGACGCGCCACAGCAGCCCGTAGTCGGTGTTGCCTGCCGCCGAGAGCACGGTGTGCTGGTCGAACACTGCCTGCAACTGCGCCCGCTCCTGGTCATCGCCATCGATGTGCAGCAGCACGAAGCTGATGTTTTCTGCGTCGAGCGCCTCGCGCAGTTCGTCGTCGCCTGTGCTCGCAAGCTCGCCCACGAGTGCGGCGATGTTGCGGTCGTCGTCGGTGACGTGCCGCTGTTGCGCGCCAGTGCGAAGCTGGTCGAGGCGCACCCCGGTGCCGGTCACGACCTGCGCGCGCACCGCTTGCTCCCCCTCAGCGGTGAGCACGAGGGTGCGCGTGTGCGGGTCGCTTTGCCCCGCGGCCTGCACGATGGCGGGCAGCTGTTGGTCGCCGGAGGTAAGACCGGTGCTGGCGGTCACAAGTTGGGCCCCGAGCGGTGCGACCACCACGGTCGCGGCGAGCAGTGCAACGGCGACGACGGCAGGGGCCGCTCGACGAAGCGTCTCGGCACCAACAGCGGCAAGGGTGAGAATCGAGAGCCAGTAGAGCGCGAGGCCTGATCCAGTCCAGAGCGCGACGGTCTCCGACCCGACCGTGACGAGTTGCAGGTTCGCCGCTGCAATCGCAGTGAGCATGCCGACGCCGCCGATGAGCGCGTTCAAGATGGTGATGCCCACCTTGCCGGTGAAGAGTCCGAGGAGCGCGAGCAGCGCGATCGGCACGAGCAGTACGCCGACGAGAAGCGTCGCTGGCGGCCCGCCAAGCCCGATGTTCTCGAGAACGCGTGCCCACCCTTCGAGCCCAAACTCGGGGAAGCCGAGTAGCAGGTGCCAGTTGTTGCCCGGCACGTAGGCGGGGGTGATGCCCGGGTCGAGGAAGAGGTCGAGTGGTCGCCCTCCGATGATCACCTGCACGGCTTTCGGCCCGAACAGTGCGAGCGGCGCGAGCGCGGTGGTGAGCACGCGGGTGATGCCGCGGAGCGACGTGCAGGCGCCGACGATGAGCAGCAGAATCCCCGCAGGGATCAGGATCGGCGCACACGCGAGAGCCACCGCTGCAAGCAGCGAGGCTGTTCCCGCCCAGCTCCACGATTCGCGGCAGCGTGTGGCGGCCAGCAGCAGCCAGGGCAGCACGACGGCGAGGATCAGGGTGGGCAGGCGCCCCGAGTCGAGCGACCCGAGGAGCACCGGGCTGATGGCCCAACCGAGGCCGACGAGCACGCGCCCCGCGGCTGATTCGCAGATCTGCGCCGACCAGATCCACCCGCCGAGGGCGGCGAGCGGGATCGCGAGTATGAACAGCAGCACGACGGCGTGCGAGGGGTTCCAGAACGTGAGGGAGCCGAGCACGGCGAGCACCCACGAGAACGGGTCGGCTGAGATGCCGCCGATGGTGCGCGTGTTGCGCCAGAGTTCATCGATGGGGCTGAGGGGGGCGAGCGCGCCGCCAGCAAGACTCGTGTTGGTAAGTGCCCACCAGCACAGGGCCGTCGAGATCACCACAGCGGCGATGAGCACGCCGAGGCCGCCGGTCGAGACGAAGTGCATCTCCCTGGGTTGTCGGCCCTGGGCGGCGAGGATGGCCTCGCGGTCGATCATGCGTGCGGTGCGCACGCTCTTCGGGTCGACTCTGAGTGCCCGGATCGATTCCCACCCGGCCTTGGAATTTTCTTTGATGCGGCGCCTGGACGCCAAGATTGCCCCGGGCCGAAAGAACACGTGCAGCGCGGACACGAACTCGCCGAGCATTTGCCCCGGTTGCTCACGGATGAGCGACCAGAAGACGCGCAGCACCCCGAGGATAGGCAGGCCGAGCCACATGAAGAATGCGAAGAACCCGGGGGCGTATGCGATGCGGCGGTGCAGGTGAGCGGTGCGGGCTTGACGGTGGGTGGCGCGCATCACGTGGCGACGGCGGTCGACACGGGGCCCGGCGATGCCGCTCTGCGCAAATCGCACACGCGACGCGGGCGAGACGACGACGCGGTAGCCTGCGAGGCGCGCGCGAACGCTCAGGTCGAGCCCGTCATCGTGTACGGGGAGGGCAGGATCAAAGCCGCCGAGCTGCTCCCACACGTCGCGGCGCACCAGCAGTCCGACCGGGCCGACGCCGAGCACGTCTTGGAGGTGGTCGTATTGTTGCTGGTCGAGTTCTTGGCGGCGCAGCAACCAGCGGCTGCCGTAGCGGGTGAGGCTCTGCCCCAATTCGATAATGCGTTCGGGGTGGTCCCAGTCGACGAGTTTCGGGCCGGCAAGGGCGACCGACGGAGCGCGCTCGACCGTGCTGAGTATCCGGGCGAGAGCTTCGGGCTCGGGGCACGAGTCTTCCGCGAGCAACCAGATCCAGTCTCGCTCGGCACGCTCGGTACTGTCGTCGGCAGAGTCATGCGGAAGCACCGAGAGCGCGTGCGAGATCGCCTGCCCGAAAGAACGCTTCGCGTCAGAGGTAACAATGCGCTCGGCATCGCTCGTTGCAAGCTGGTCTGAGACGCGCTCATTGCCACCGTTGTTAATGGCAATAATGCGCTCGGGTGCGCGGGATTGAGCCGCAAGCCCGGCGATCGTTTGGTCGAGCCATTCCCCGCCCTGTTGGGCGACCAAGATGGCCGTTACTCGTGTGCGCATAACGGTGCCAGCTTAGGCCCGCATTTCGTGCAAACCTGGGAGGCGCGCGCGGTGAATGGGGCCATGTCTTGGCTGTGAATTCACCTTACGCAGCCAAGGCGTGAACCCTAAGCACCCTCTCGACGAAGCTTCCGCCGCTCTCGCTCGGACAGCCCGCCCCAGATGCCAAAGCGCTCGTCGTTCTCGAGCGCGTACTCGAGGCACTCTGAGCGAACCTCGCAACTTTCGCAGATTCGCTTCGCGTCACGCGTTGAGCCTCCCTTTTCGGGGAAGAATGCTTCAGGGTCAGTCTGGGCACAGAGTGCGTCGCCCTGCCAGGAGAGCGCCTCGTCTTCTTGCCGTACCCCGGGGACGCCCAGATAGACCGGGTCTACGAACCAATCACCAGGGACCGGAGAGTTTGCTTCGGTGTACATGGACATGTGCGCTCTCTGCTCCTCTCCAGCTGCGCGGGTTGTGCGCGGCCTCATGGAGACAATTACACCGTTGTAATTCACCTAAAGTCAAGCCGGAAAGTATAAACCCTCAACTTCAACTTGAGGGTCTTCGACACGCCGCGATGCTGAAGCAACAGGTGTCGGCAGGATGAAAACGGCTCAGGGAGCCACAAAATCGGCCTAATCCGACACACTTCGATTACTACGGTCCCAATTTTCGCCGACAGTCGCAAGAAAAACTTCTCCCCGACCAGTGAGTTCCACGGGGTCTCCGGCAGAAATATAGAGCGATTGTCCTTTCCGCACGCTCGCGACTTCCGAGAGCTCCGCGCCCGTCCGCTCCACACGCACCCGCCCCGCTGTCGCGATGAGTACGAGCGGGTATGGGGCCGGCACAGTGACGCTCGACGCCGCATCGGCGAGGGCGAACTCTTCGTGCGCTTCGTGGAGGCGTGCGCGCAAGAGCCGAAAGTCGGGAATGTCTGGCTGCCACACGCTGAGGCCCCGCATCGGCTCTTCAGACTCAAACTTCGGGTCGGTCAGTTCTGATGTGTCGAGAATGCGGGTGACCTCGGGAATGTCGACGTGCTTCGACGTGAGGCCGGCGCGGAGCACGTTGTCGGAGGAAGCCATGACCTCGACGGCGATCCCTCCGAGGTAGGCGTGCAGTTGCCTGGCACGCAGAAACACAGCTTCCCCAGGCATCAACGTCACGAGGTTGAGGAGCAGCGAGACCAGCACGCCAGGGTCCCCCGGGTGCGCGGCGGAGAGGCTCCGGAGAGCTGCGGCGCGGCGCTTGCCCAGCCCCTCGGAGTACAGCGAAATCGCGAGGATCGCCTCCCCCGCATCCCCCTCCCCGCTGAACGCCCATTCGAGAAACTCGCGCCTCGACGCTTCGGGCGCACCGTTGCGGAGCCGGTTCGCAGCATGGAGGAGGGCCTCTTGCAGGGGGCCCTCGGGTGCGGCGTCGGCGATCCTACGCAAATCTCGTTGCGCTCGACTGACCGACCGAAAGCCACAAAGCGCCGTGACCTCGCTGAGTGCCACGAGCAACTCAGGCTTGTGGCAGGAGTCGCCGTAATTGCGTTCGCGCGCGTCCAGCGGCACCCCAGTTGCCTCTTCTGCGGCGAACCCCGCAGCAGCCTGCTCTATGTTGGGGTGCACCTGCAGCGAGAGCGGCGCGCCAATCGCGAGGACCTTCAGCAGGAACGGGAGTTTTCCGCCGTCCACCCCGTACTGTGCAGGGTCGCGTTCGATGAGGTCGATGAGGGTGCGGTTCACCGGGGTGGCCTTTGCGACACTCGCGGGGTGACCCGGGTGATCCCCCAACCAGAGTTCAGCTTCTGGCTCTCCCGTCGGCGTGGTTCCAAGCGCCAGCGAGAGCCCGTCTTGCGAGCCCCAGGCGTAGGAGCGCGGCGTATTACGAATGAAGATCAGCACGTCGGTTCCGTCACACCTCAATTCTCGGGTGCAGAGGCTTCCCGCATGCACCATGAACTACCATATCGACTATGGCGGAGAGCAAAACCAGGCTTGGTATCAGTGCGTACGCCATCGGTATCTTCATCTTCACGCTCGGCGGCAATGGGGTGCGAAACCTCCTCGGTTGGCCCGCGTACAGCGTGCTCGCGGTAGCGCTCACAGCGGCCGGCATCGTGATGTTTGTGCGCATGAAGCCGGAACGGTTCCGCTGGTACCGTCTGCCAGCCCCCCTCTACTGGTTCCTCATTCTTGCGGCGCTGTCGATCCTCTGGTCCGCGTACACCCTCGAGAGCGTGCTCGGTGTTGCGGTGCAGCTGATCACCACGCTGGTCGCGGTGATTCTGTCGTTCCTCCTCAGCTGGCACGAAGTGCTGCGAACCCTGGGCACGGCGCTGCGTTACCTCATTGGTCTGTCGTTTCTGTTTGAGGCGTGGGTGTCGCTGTTCATCCGCGAGCCGCTCTTGCCCTGGTGGATCGAGGCGCCGGCCGGCGAAACCCCGAAGCTCCTGTATTGGAGCCGCGATCTCTTGTTTGAGGGCGGCATGATCCAGGGGCTCGTGGGGAGTTCGGTCATTTTTGGGTTCATCGGGTTGCTGGGCCTGATTGTGTTCGGGATCCAGCTTCGCGCAGGGCTCGTCCGCCCGCTGACTGGTTGGTTTTGGGTGGTCATGGCGGTCGCGACGATCGTGCTGACCCGGGGTGCGACGGTGTGGGTCGCGCTCGCGGCCGTGCTTGTCGGCCTCGCGCTCGCACTGTGGGCGAGGCGGCTGGGGCCCGCTGGCCGAGTGCCGCTGTACATTTCGGGGAGCGCGATTGTTGTGGCGGCGATCGCCGCCGTGCTGTTTGCCCGCGACTTCGTGTTTGGGCTGCTCGGTAAGAGTGGCGACATGACGGGGCGTCTCGAAACCTGGTGGAAGGTCATCGACCTCGCTGAAGAGCGGCCGTGGTTTGGGTGGGGTTGGATCAGCTACTGGGCACCGTGGGTCGAGCCGTACGCGTCGCTTGACCGGAAGGCGGGTCTGCAGGTGATGAGTGCCCACAACGCGTGGCTCGACGTGTGGCTGCAGCTTGGCATCGTGGGGGTGCTTGTCTTCGCACCGCTCGTGGTGCTCACGATGTGGCGCGTGTGGTTCCGTGCGGTGGATCAGCCGCGGCGCGGGAGTGGGCCCGCACTCCCCTACGCGACGAGTGCGCTGTGGCCGTTTCTCGTTATGATTGCGCTGCTCGTGCAGTCGCTCACGGAGAGCCGACTGCTCGTCGAGTGGGGGTGGCTCTTGCTCGTAATCTTCGCGGTGAAGTCGCGCTTCGACTTCCAGCTTCCGTCCACGTTCACAGAACCGACGAAGTTGCCGTGGCGCAAAGTCCCGATCCCCCGGGAGAACGGCCCATGAATCTCACCCAGGAACGCCTAGAACTGCTCAGAGAAAACGCCGGCATCGAGCGCGACACTGAGCTTGAGCACCATGCGCGGCTCGGCGAGGACCCCGCGGACGTGATTGAGATCGTGCCAAGCGTCGACGAGTTCATCGTCTTTGCGCTGCGCGACGAGTTGCTTGAGGAGCGGGGTCAGTTCGCAGAATTCGCGCTCGCCCGGCTCGCTGCGCGCGCCAAGGACGCGGATGCTGCTGAGCACCGCGTGAACGCTGACC
>JBQDBM010000016.1:39801-49444 GCA_052090925.1 Leucobacter sp.
TGCTCGCTCCAGGTCAATGGCGTCACACGCGACGAGCCGCCAGCATCGCCCTTGCCATGCGGCGGGTTTCATCGCCATCGACGAGTGCGACGCTGCCAGAGGTGATCTCATCGACGCGACGGTCGATTTCTTCCTTCCATTCCGTATCGACTTCGGCTTGCTCAGCATCATCGATCTGTTGAAGCGCTAACGCCGCTATCTCCCGTTCATCAGCAGAGAGCGTTCTTCCCTCTGCAATGTATTCTGCGAGTTTCGGAGTCATAACCCGAGTTTACCTCCCAAAGCCGACATCTGACAGTGCGGTGGTACTCCACCAGGAAAGAACCGGCTGAGCGCCATCACACTCTTCAACATTTGAGCGGCGGTGGGAGCCACATCCCGGTTCTACGGACTATGTCTGACGTCTCAACTGTGCGGGTGTGATCTCGTCTACACCCGATCAACCGCGGGGTTAAAACGGAACCCCTCCCAGAGCTTCCGGTACATCGTGCGCCGAAACTTCCGCGGCACCCGCCCGCGCCGCATGGCGACAACCACCTGGGCGGCGTACACCATGAAGTGCAGGAACGAACGGTGGTGACGCTGGTACGAGGCCTGGTTGCGCACCCCGTAGGCGAACTTCCACGCGTTCTTCTCGTCGATCATGGCGTAGTTGACACCCTCGTTGACGCCCATGTCGTGCACGGTGACGCTGTCGAGCACCTGGATGCCTGGCGTCTCTTTCGAGATGCGGAGTGTGTACTCGGCGTCGTCGAACCAGATGAAGTACTCCTTGAACGGCAGCCCGTGCTGCTCGAGCACCCAGCGCGGCACGAGCACCGAGACAAACGAGCACTGGTTCACGAGCACCGCGTTGTGACCCTTTACGAGCAGGCGCCCCCAGTCCCAAGTGGGCGCAGGGTTGTTCATCTCGCAGATCTCACCGTCGGTGAACACGACGACCGAGCAGGCGAACGGCACGCGAGCATCCAGCGCAGTGCTTGCGGATTCCATGCCGCTGAGCAGGCGCTCGAGTGCGGGCGGCTCGGGGTAGCCGTCGTCGTCCATGATCCACACGTGGTCGGCACCGAGCTCGTAGCCGCGGCGCATGCCCGCAGAGAATCCGCCGGCCCCGCCGGTGTTGGTTGGGAGCGGCACGATATCGAGTGGGATCGTGCTCGAGAGCCCGGCGAGGAACTCGCGCGTGCCATCGGTGGACGCGTTGTCGACGATCACGAGATGCATCGGCTGCACGGTCTGCTGCTCGATCGCGGCGATCACGTTCTTCAGCTTCTCGAGCCGGTTGAACGTGACGATGACTGCGGCTACTCCTGCCATTGTGCGAAGAGCTCCTTGAATATGTGGTGGGCGTCGGGGTGCTTCGCGAACTCGGCAACGCGGTCTCGCTGCTCGTTCCACGCGTGTTCGCGTGCGGTGTCGGAGACGATGAAGCGTTTGATCTGCACGGCAGCACCGCGCACGAAGTCGCTGGCAGGCCGCGGCACAAGCATGCCACCCTGCACGATGGTGCGCTGCGAGCCGACGTCGGCAGACAGCACGGGCACTCCGGCTGCGATGGCCTCGAACGTGGTGAGGGTGAGCCCCTCATTGATGGACGAAATCACGAGCAGGTCGCTCTCTGCAAGGGTGTCTGCGACGGAGGAGTCTTCAAAGCGCTGCTCAACGACATCGCTCAAACCGATGCTGTCGCGCAGCCCGAAGCGGTCGAGCAGGCCGTCGACGAGGTAGGCAAGCTCGCCGTCGCCGTGCAGGATCGCGCGGACCGGCACACCCTCCTGTACGAGGCGGTACACGAGCATGAGGAACACATCGGGCCGCTTCTGCCGAGAGAGCCGGCCGACGTAGGAGATGGTGAATGGCTGCTCGGGATCCCGCGCCTTGAACTCGCGGGAGGCGTCGACTGTGAGCGCAGTGAGCGGCGCCATGACGAGCTTCTCGGGGCCCACCCCCTGCACGTCGACGAGCCAGCGGTCGAGTTCGGGAGAGATGGTGTGGTGCTGGTCGATGAAGTCGTCGAAGCGCACGGAGATGCCGGGGTAACCGCCACCCAGGTACTCGACGATGTGGAGCGAGTCGACGACGGGGACCTGGGGTCGCCAGCGGCGGATCCACGGGAGCGCCCGGTACAGCCAGTAGCTGTGGTGGATCACGATGCCGCGCAGGTCGTAGTTCTGCACGATTGCGTTCGTGAGTTCAGGATCAAGCGGCGACTCGTGCCCGTCGAAGCTCATAGTGACAACGACACAGTCTTCTAGCTCGGGTCGCAACAACCAGGGGTGCACCGAGTTTTGGTCGGTCACAACGACCGGCAGGAAGCCAGCGTCTTTCGCGGCTTGGATCGATTCGATCGCCCACCGTTCCGCTCCCCCGGTTTGCAGCCAGTGGAGGCCGAACAAAATCGCGGGCTGAGCCCCCTCAGGTACCTCGTTTGATACTGTCCGGTCTGCATAAGCGTCGGAGATCGCGTCGCTTCCCGGAGCATCCGGGTATCGCGGCAGTGGCAGCGAGATGGCTCGCTCGCGCCGGCGCATCACGGTTTCGCGGACGGTGTCGACCGCGGTCGAGGCATTGCGCTCAAGCTCGCGGTAGATGCGGCGCGGTAGCGACGGGGGCGCTGAGGGTCGCGTCGTTGCCGGCGTCGCGTCGGCGTGCCCGAGGCGAAGGTAGCGGTAGAGCACTTCGCCGGTCGTGCCGCGCTCTCCCCTCGCATCAAGGGTGCTGCTGCGTGCCTGCACGGTGAAGTCGGCGGCAGCGCCACCGGTGCCGAAGCCGTCGAACCCGTCGACCGTGCGGCGGTCGCTCGTGATCGGCAGCTCGTCGATGTCGCCGATCGTGACGAAGTAGGTGATGACGGCACCGGGGTTACAGAGCGCGTGGTACGTCATGGCCGCGTCGAGCTGTGCGCGCTGGAGGTCGGTGAGCGCGGTGTCGGTGTGCACAGCATCCGCGAACACAGGGTCGGCGAACACGATGTCGCCCTGAATCTCGAAGGCTGCCATCGAACACCGCCGTCCTTACGTCATTGGTTCGCACTTACACATACTGTGACTTCTACCCACGTTACTGCTCTGACATCCTAGCGAGCGAAAGACGCCGACTGAGGACGCCGTTTTGTGTCACCTGTACAGAAAGTTCGGAACCGACGTTCCGGCAATGATTCACCACTGCCATGGACCACCGGACTGGGAGTCCTGCTCCTCGCGCTCACACTAGGCTTAGTTCTAGAGCGCCTCGCAGCGGCGCGGGAAGGAGCCACGGTGGATCAGACTGCGCGCGTTTCCATCGCCGCCATCGTCCCCTGCTTCAACGAAGAGGCCGAAGTGGCGGCTGTGGTGCACGGCCTGCATGACGCGGTCCCCGGCATCGACGTGTATGTCTACGACAACGCCTCCACCGATCGCACGGCGGAGGTCGCGCAGGCGGCTGGCGCGATCGTCCGGTTCGAGGAGCGCAAAGGCAAGGGCAATGTGGTGCGCCGCGCGTTCGCAGACGTTGATGCTGACATCTACCTGTTGATCGACGGCGACAACACCTACGGCACGGCGGCTGCTCCCGAGATGATCCGCACCCTCACCGAGGGCGGCTATGACCACATCCTGGGGTGTCGCGTCGATACTCCTGGTCAGTCCGCATACCGTCCGGGGCACGCGCAGGGCAATCGGGTTTTCAACTGGCTTGTCAGCTTCCTCTTCGGCGAGCGCGTCACCGACATGCTCTCGGGGTACCGCGTGTTTTCTCGTCGCTTCGTGAAGTCGTTTCCGTCGCTCTCCCGCGAGTTCGAGATTGAGACAGAACTCACGGTGCATTCGATGGGCTTGCGGGTGCCGCAGCGCGAAATGTCGGTGGGGTTTCAGGATCGCTCAGCGGGGTCCGCCTCCAAGCTGCGCACGATCCCCGACGGTGCCCGCATTCTGTGGCTCATCTTGCGACTGTTCATGCATGAGCGGCCACTCGCGTTCTTCGGAGTCTTCTCTGCGGTAGCTATCTTGGTCGCGGTCGGACTCGGCATTCCGGTGTTCATGGAATTCTCCAAGTTCGGCATCGTGACCAGGTTGCCAACCGCGGTGCTTGCTTCGAGCCTGGTGATTGTCGGTGTGCTCTCAGGCGTGCTGGGCGCAGTGCTGTCGGGGATGCGAAAGGTGCGCCGCGAGACGCTACGGCTCGCCTATCTGCAACTCGATCCTCCGCCAAGGGCCCTGTAAGGCTGGCACCGTGACACGCGAGCAGTCCAGCGGGACGTTCCCCCGCTACCTTTTGGTCGGGGTGGGCATGAGCCTGCTCGACCTGCTGCTCTTCTCACTCCTCGCGGTCGGCGCAGGGGTCCCCGAGGTCCTCTCGAACGTCGTGTCGACGGTCATCACGGTGTGCGTGAGCTTTCTCATTAATCGGTCGTTCGTGTTCCGGGCGCATCGGCAGAGTGTGACGGCGCGCGCGATCCTGCTCTCATTTGCTTCGTTCGCCGGGGTCACCCTGGTGACGGGTCTCGTGATCCAGTCGGCCGTGATTTGGGGGGTCGTGCAGCTGACTCACGCAGTTGCACCGGGGCTCGAGTACGCCCTCGTCGCCCCCGCCGCGAAGATCGTGGCGATGGGTGTCGGGGCGATCTGCAACTACCTTGGGTATCGACTGGTATTCAAGGAGCGATGAGATGCGCGAGCAACTGATGGCGGTGACCCGCCGCAAGATCTGGTTCGTCGCGGTATTCGCTGCGCTGTTCGCCCTCGTCGATGTGCTGGCGCAGCTTCCCGACGGGGTCTCGTGGTGGCGGCCGCTCGTCGCGCTCCTGGGGTCGGCCGCGGTGACCTGGATCTTATTCGCGCTCGTTGATTGGCGGGCTGGCAAGGCCAGGGACGCTGACTCCTCCGAACGCAATGCTCCCGCCCGCCCGTGGCTGCTTTCCTCTGCGGCGTTTGCCGTACCGGTACTCGCCTGGATTCCGATGTTTTTGCACTACTGGCCGATGGCGTCGATGAATGACACGCTGTGGATCTTACGGGACCCTATCGGGGCGTCGGTGCAGCACCCGATGACCTACAACGTGTACATCAGAACAATCGTGTCGGTCGGCGAGAAACTGGGCGGCAGCCCCGTCGCGGGTGTGGTGTTCGCGGCGATCGTGCAGATGGTGCTGTGGGGTATCGCACTCGCGCTCGTGGTCAGGTATTTGGAGACGGTGGGGGCGAGGCGCGGTGCGCTGTGGGTGCTCATCGTCTACTTTGCGGTGTTCCCCCTCATCGGCGACTACTCGTTCGCGCTCACCAAAGACTCGATCTTCGCGCTCTTCATGGTGCTGCTCATCCCGGTGCTGCTGATCATCAGGTCGAGCGGCGGACGGGCACTTGCCGACTCACTATTCTTCGTGGTGGCAACACTGGTGCTGGTCGGCTTCGCAGTGACGCGCAACAATGGGCTGCCCGCGCTGGTGCTGCTCGCCCCGCTCGTGCTCGTGTACGCCACCCGTGCACGGATGCGCAGCCTCGTGTTCGTGGCAGTCGCGTTAGCGCTCGCGTTCGTACCGCTACGCATGACGAGCTTGATGGCCGGCCCACAGAAGTTTCAGGAGGCGGTGGGGGTCCCCCTGCAGATGGCGGGTGGCGCGATCGCGCAGGGTGGCGAATGCCTGCCCGAATCGTCGGCCGAGTATTTCGATCAGGTACTGCCGAGAGACGAGTGGGCGGCGGCGTATAACCCGCGAAGCATTGACCCGATTAAGGATCACGCAGCGTTCGACGCGACGTTCTTATCGGAGCACCGAGGCGAGTTCGTCTCCCAGTGGGGCCGCGCGGCGCTCGCCTGCCCCGCGGAGTTCGGCGCCGCGTACCTCGCGCACACGAGCCAGGTGTGGCGCTTTGACGCCGACCCCGTCGGCCTGACCGGGCAGTCAATGTTCACCTCGGTCGTAACGAATCACCCCGCGAACCGCGACAAGTTAATTGCCGAGTACGCGGCAAAGGGCATCGAGAACCAGTCACTCCTCCCAGCACCGCTCGCGAACACCCTCGGCGTATTCTACGACGCCGGTATGAAGTGGACGCCGGGTGCTGGCACGTGGATGTGGGCGATGCTGCTCACCATCGCAGGCTTTGCGTACCGCCGCCGGCACGAGTGGCTGGCGATCTATGCACCGACCATGCTGGTGTGGGCATCGCTTCTTGCGGGCGCACCCACTACATCACCGTTCAGGTATGTGGAGTTCATGATTCTCGCGGTGCCCGTTGGGCTCGTTGTGTTGCTCGCAACGCCACCGCTCGCCACGTCCCGAGCGACCACTTCCGTGTCTGCGCAGCCAACAAGTCACTCATGATTTCTGCCATGGTTGTAAAGTCGGGGCAACCCATAGATCTGGTAATATGGATATATGCGAACGACACTGGAACTTCCAGACGACCTGATGCGAGCCGTGAAAGTACGTGCAGCGCAGCACGGCATCACGCTCACGGAAGCATTCTCTGAGCTGCTGCGTTCGGGGCTTTCGGCCTCGGAGCGCCCTGAGCAGGGTGCACGGCGGGTTCAGTTTCCGCTTGTGCGGACTGGTCAGGCGACAGAGGAAGCGGATCTCTCCGCGGATCGAATCGCTGACATCCTCTCCTCTTCCGAGGCCGACGCGTTGATTCGCTGAACGATGCGGATGCGCTACCTTCCCGATACCAACATTTGGTTGGCACTCACCCTGTCCGGGCACCCGCACCACGACATCGCCCGGACATGGTTCGAAGCGCTCGACGACTCGGCGGAGCTTCTGCTGTGCCGTTCCACACAGCAATCGCTGCTGCGCCTGCTGACCACCGCCGCTGTATTCACGCCACTGCAATCCGACCCGCTAAGCAATGCTGAAGCGTGGGCCGTCAACGATGCATTGCTCTCAGACGACAGGGTCACATTGGTGAGTCTCGAACCACCAGCGCTCGCTGCGCAGTGGCGAGAGTTCTCAGCTCTTCCGACCCCATCGCCGAAGCGGTGGATGGATGCCTACCTCGCGGCTTTCGCCCGTGCGAGCGATGCGTGGCTCGTGACGAATGATCTCGCATTCCGATCGTTCGAGAGCCTCGAGGTGTTCGTACTCACCGACGGCGAGTTTCGCACCGGGCAGTGATTACGCGGGCGGCCTACAGCAGTTCGCTGAGCCTGTTGTTCCACATGGTGAGGGCCGACCCGATGGCCATGTGCATGTCGAGGTACTGGTAGGTGCCGAGGCGTCCGCCGAAGAGCACCCCGTTCTCGCTTTCCGTGAGCTCGCGGTACTTCAGAAGCATGGTGCGGTCATCAGGGGTGTTGACTGGGTAGTAGGGCTCGTCGTCGCGGTTCGCGAAGCGCGAGTACTCGCGCATGATGACGGTCTTGTCTTTCGGGTAGTCCCGCTCGGGGTGGAAGTGACGGAACTCGTGGATCCGCGTGTACGGAACGTCGGACCCGGCATAATTCATGACGCTGGTGCCCTGGTAGTCACCCGTTTCGACGACCTCTTGCTCGAAGTCGAGGGTGCGCCATGAAAGCTCACCTTCGGCGTAGTCAAAGTAGCGGTCGACGGGGCCCGTGTACACGATGGGCACGGTTCCGGCGACAGCCTTTTTGTTGAGTGGCTGGGACTCGTCAAAGAAGTCGGTGTTGAGCCGCACCTCAATGTTGGGGTGGTCGGCCATGTTCTTCAACCAGGCGGTGTAGCCGTCGACGGGGAGGCCCTCGTAGGTGTCGCTGAAGTAGCGGTTGTTGTAGTTGTAGCGCACCGGGAGGCGGCTGATGACTTCGGCCGGGAGTTCGGTGGTCGGCGTCTGCCACTGCTTTGACGTGTAGTCGCGGATGAACGCCTCGTAGAGGGGGCGTCCGATCAGCGAGATGCCCTTTTCTTCGAGGTTCTTCGCTTCTTTGGTGTCGAACTCTTGGGCCTGTTCAGCGATGAGCGCGCGGGCTTCGTCGGGGCTGTGCGCGGCGCGGAAGAACTGGTTGATGGTGCCCAGGTTGATGGGTAGCGGATAGACCTCGTCGTTGAAGTTTGAGTAGACCTTGTGCTGGTAGCCGGTGAAGCTCGTGAAGCGGTTGACGTAGTCCCACACGGTCTTGTTGGAGGTGTGGAAGAGGTGCGCGCCGTAGCAGTGCACCTCGATGCCGGTCTCGGGCTCGGCCTCTGAGTAGGCGTTGCCGCCGATGTGGGAGCGACGGTCGATGACGACTACTTTGTGCCCGGCGTCTGCGGCGCGCTCAGCAATGGTGAGGCCGAAGAACCCGGAGCCAACTACGAGAAGATCCATGCGCTCCAGTCTATGGGGCGTGGGAGCGTCTATGTAGTGGCGGGCTCGCGAAGAGAGCGCTCGACAAGCGACAGGGAGCCGTCGACGAAGTAGTTGGCGTGTGTGATGCGCACGGTATCAATTGAGTCTGATCCGACAAGAACAATGTCAACAGAGCTAGAGTCGCGGTAGCGCTTCTCAAGGTCAGCGTATGCGAGAGTGGCTCGGTCGATGTCGGTGCCATATTCGTCGCAGATGATGAGCTCGTTCCTGGCGTGGTCAAAAGCAAGCAGGAAGTTATTGATGCTACTCATGGCGGGTCTCCTTCTCCGTCGCTCTAAGTGCATCGTTGAGGAATGCTGAAACTTGCGGGCGGAGTTCATTCACTATATCAAGCGCTTCTTCGCTTGGTATAGTCCTGGTTTCGGCGGCAGCCATGAGTTCGCTCAGAGCATGCATGTAACGCTGGATCAAGTGGTCTCCGTCTTGTTTGTAGTTATCGCCAATGAGCGAGGAGAAAGCTTCGACGGTTTCAGCCCATTCGTGCATCTGCTCTGTTCGGAGTTGGATCTCAATTTGCTTCCCATCTTCAACCACAATTACGTGGATCGCTCGGTAGCCTGATTTCCTGGGGTCATCCACGTAGTCGGTGACTCGGGCTTCCCAGGACATGGCGACTTTCGCGGCGAGACGGTAGAGGTCTTCACGGGTCTTAACTACTGCTCGGCATCCACCGATGTCCTGCATTCGAGATAGGTCGAGCTTGGGTTCACGGACGAGCTTGTTGAGGATCGTGGAAGATTTCTTGAGTCGACGTGTGATTTCTCCGTGAACCGCGGACGCAGCATGAATGTCGATGAGACGTGAGTGGACGCTCGCAAGTGGCTGAGTGAAGCTTGCCCGGTAGAGCACGATCGTATCGAGGTGAGGTTCGAACTCTTCGCGAGTGCACTGCGATTGGGAGTACTTCCGAACCATGGATCCGGCTCGTCTCACTGCTGACCTGGTGAGCTGTACTGTCATGTCGATCAGAATACCCCGCCTGTAATCGGCACTGCGGCTGGGAAAGAGCAGCACCAGGACAGCGAAGCTTGCAACCATAGGAATAGTGCCGTGGTCCAGACCGGCGCCTGAGCGAGTGGCAGGACCGCCTGGGTTCAGAATGGTTGAGGCTCGGAGGCGTAGTCCTCCGACAATGCCCAGTTCACAGTCGGGGCAGGGCTCTCCGGGGGCGCACAGTCCTCCCCCGAAATCTGTTCCTCGTCCGGTGGCTCATAATGGCGGAACATGACTCCGCTCAACGGCTTTGTCACATAGACCCGCCCAGACGGACTTGTCCATTCCAGCACTCCACCCTGCCGCTGTGTGTATGACCACGGGGTTTGGTGTCGAAGCAGGTGGTGCCCTCTACATAGGTG
>JBQDBM010000017.1:0-38690 GCA_052090925.1 Leucobacter sp.
ACTTTGTTCGTGCGATTCACGAGTCTCGGCGGCGTGGGGCCGCCTAAAGAGATTCTTACCATTCGTATACCGCTCACAACGTCTGTTGCTGCCTTTCACGGCTGGTAGTATCCACATTCGGCAACAATCTCGATTTCAGTTCTCCCGATGTATGCACACTTGAACGATGAGCCGAGAACGCTTCGGAGCAGGTGCCGAGCTGGCACGACGTGTCGAGGTGCTGTGCGCAACTGGGATCTTGCTCCGCCAGTCGGCGTGGTGCCTCGGAGACTTGTCCGCGCGTGATGTTCACGCAGTGGGCACGCGAGTAGTACACATCGTCACAGGCGGCCGTGTGCGACGGTGGTTATGGAAGCAGAGACAGGTGCGCCACGTGACCAAGGGCCACGACACCGCGTGTTTTCTTCTGGGTGTTCCTGAGCGGACACTTCGACGGCTCATCGAATCCTGGGACTCCGTGGGAGCCGCTGGCTTGATGTTTGACGCGATCGACGAGCTCATGCGCGAAGCCGCACACAGCATCGAACGAAACGGAGCATGGAATGCCCTGGAAATCGCGGAGGCAGCCCAGTTTTCGATCCGGAGCCGAATGACTCCAGCAAACGCAGTCGGCCCCGGCGTCTCATGACTGCCGGGGCCGACTGCGTCGCACTTGCGATGAATGGAATCCGCGCGAGTGTTAGATGCCGAGGTTCCCCTCAAACTGTGCAGCTTCGAGACGCTGTTTGATGAGTCCGAGGAACCGGGCCGCGTCTGCTCCGTCCACCACGCGGTGGTCGTAGGAAATCGCTAGGTACACGGTCGAACGTACGGCGATCGAGTCACCCTCTGGGCCCGAAATCACGGCGGGGCGCTTCACAACAGCCCCGGTTCCGAGAATTGCCGACTGTGGCAGGAACACGAGAGGTGTATCAAACAGGGCACCCCGTGAACCGGTGTTTGTCACTGTGAACGTTCCGCCCGCGAGCTCATCCGGTTTCAGCTTGTTGTCCCGTGTGCGTGCTGCGAGATCTGCGATCTCGGCGGAAATTTGTGCGAGATTCTTCTCAGCTGCGTCGCGAAGCACAGGCGTCAATAAACCACGCTCAGTGTCGACAGCGATGCTGATGTTCTCGGTGGCCGGGTAGACGATGCTGTCGCCATCGATGGTCGAGTTGATGATCGGGTAGCTCTGCAATGCCTCTGCAGCTGCCAGCACGAAGAACGGCAGGAACGACAGCTTCGACCCTGACTTCGAAAGAAACTCTTCCTTCTTGGCCTGTCGGAACTGTGCAACTCGCGTGACGTCAACTTCAACCATGGTGGTGAGCTGAGCGGTTGTCTGTAGCGAGTCGACCGCGCGTTCGGCGATCACCTTGCGCAAACGGCTCATCTTCTCCGTTGTGCCGCGCAGGGGTGACACTTTCACCTCAGGGGGCGCAACTGGTGCCGACCCTTCCGCTGCGTTGCTCGAGCTCGGTGTGCGTTCTGCCGCGGCGAGGACGTCCTCCTTGCGAATACGGCCGCCGACCCCGGTGCCAGTGACCTGTGACAGGTCCACACCGTGCTCGCCAGCGAGCTTGCGGACGATCGGGGTGACATAGCCGGACGAAGCTGCCGGTGTCTCCGAGGCAGTCTCAGGAGCACTCTGCTTTGGCTGCTCCGCAGGAGCCGCTGCTTCGGGTGCAGGCGCATCGGTCGCAGCTGGCTGCGGCGCGGGTGCCTCAGATGCTGGTTCTGCCGGTGCCTCTTCTGCCTGGGGCTCCGGTTGTGCTGGTTCTGAGGACGCACTCGTACCACTGCCTACTCGGGCAAGGACTGCGCCGACCTCTGCCGTTTCGTCTTCCTGTACAACAATCTCCTGGAGTGTACCAGCGACCGGCGAAGGAACCTCAGTGTCAACTTTATCCGTGGAAACCTCTAGCAGCGGCTCGTCAACGTCGACAGAGTCACCGACGCTCTTCAGCCACCGTGTGACCGTTCCCTCAGTTACACTCTCACCGAGCGCGGGAAGGACGACGTCCTGGTTATCTCCACCCGACTGTGGCGCAGCAGCTGCAGGCTCTGATGGAGTCGCTTCAGCCGCAGGTGCCGGCGCCTCTTCAGGAGCCGCCTGCTCGGTTGGTGCTTCTTCAGCCTGCTCGGAAGATGCTTCTTCAGCCGGCGCAGCAGGTGCTTCTGCTGAAGCCGCATCCGGAGACGAATCCGTAGCACCAGACCCATTCCCGCTTCCAATACGAGCGAGTTCAGCTCCAACCTCGGCAGTTTCGTCCTCCTGGACCAAAATCTCCTCGAGCACTCCGGCGATGGGTGAGGGGACCTCGGTGTCAACTTTATCGGTCGACACTTCCAGTAGAGGCTCGTCAACGGCAACTTCGTCGCCGACGTTTTTCAGCCAGCGAGTCACCGTACCCTCGGTAACGCTCTCTCCCAATGCGGGAAGGACGACCGCTTCACTCATGGTGTAGTTTCTCCGTTCGTTTTCGTCTGTAGGCCCACGACTAGATCGCGTGCAGGGGCTTGCCAGCGAGCTTCAGCATCGCTTCCCCAATGGATTCGTTCTGAGTGGGGTGACCGTGTATGAGTGGCGCCACGTCTTCGGGGTAAGCTTCCCAGCTCACGATGAGCTGTGCCTCTCCGACGAGCTCTCCCACTCGAGCTCCAATCATGTGTACACCGACGACAGGACCGTCGTTCACGCGAACTGCTTTCACCGTTCCTGTAGTGCCGAGGAGTGAGCTCTTAGCATTTCCAGCGAGGTTGTACTCGTATGCGGTGACCTTGTCGTCGCCGTACTGTTCCTTCGCCTTGGCCTCGGTGAGACCAACGGAGGCAACTTCAGGGTCACAGTACGTGACTTTTGGTATGTTGACGTCGTCGACAACTACTGGGTTCTCGCCTGCAATCTCTTCAGCCACAAAGATGCCATGCTGGAAGCCGCGATGCGCGAGCTGCAGCCCTGGAACGATGTCGCCGACTGCGTATACGTTCGAGACGTTTGTAGCCAGACGATCATTTGTAAGCACGAAGCCGCGATCCATCTCGATGCCGGCTTCCTCGAAACCGAGTCCTTGTGTTGCCGGGCCACGTCCCACAGCGACGAGCAGGTAGTCGGCCTCGAGCGTGGTTCCGTCCTCTAGCGAAACGGTAACGCCTGTATCGGTCTGTGACACTGACTGGAACCGGACACCGAGTTTGAAATCAATGCCACGCTTGCGGAACGCGCGTTCCAGCTGCTTCGAGACTGACTCTTCCTCATTGGGAACGAGGTGCGGCAGACCCTCAACGATTGTGACCTCGGCCCCGAACGAGCGCCAGGCACTTGCAAACTCGACGCCGATGACGCCGCCACCGAGAATGATCGCACGGCTGGGTACCTCGTCGAGATGCAGAGCATGCTCACTCGTGATGACCCGGCCACCAATCTCAAGGCCAGGGAGCGAGCGTGAGAATGAACCGGTGGCGAGCACCACGTTCTTCCCAGTGATCCGGTCAGCGCCCACTTCGACGGTGCTGGCGTCGACCAGGCGGCCTTCGCCCTCAATCACAGTAATACCGTTGGCTTTCAGGAGCCCCTGCAGACCCTTGAATTTAGACGCGACGATCCCGTCTTTAAACGCATTCACTTCGCCAATATTGATACCTGCGACGCTCGACTGGACGCCGTACTTCTCCCCATCACGCGCGACATCCGCAACCTCTGCAGAGTGAAGGAGCGCTTTCGTTGGGACACAACCACGGTGCAAGCATGTACCACCAAGCTTGTCTTTCTCAATGACGGCTGCGCTCATGCCTAGTTGCTTTGCGCGGATCGCGGTGGCGTATCCGGCACTGCCACCGCCCAATACGACTATGTCAAACTGCTGATTGGCCAAGTGGGATCTCCCTCGGTTGTCGCGGTCGTCTCAATTTGCGCCGTGAAATCATCGGTGCAAGCAGTTCTCAGCCTACTACCCGAACGGCCGGAACCGCGGTTTCCTCGTCTGTCGATGTCACAGTTCGCTCAGAGCACGTCTCGTTACCGGGCTTTGCGGGTAAGAACTTCGTAGACTACTCATGTGACCGAATCGATTTTTTCCAGCGAGTACATAGAGCGGCGCGCGCGCGTGCCGCGCGGTCTGCCCCTGGTCGTAGCGCTCCAAGGCCACAGCGATGCCGGTGGCGCGGTCGCGCAGCTGGAGACCTATTTCTGGGATCGGTACGATCCAGAAGAGATCCTGCGCTTTAACGCTGATTTGCTGCTTGACTACCGCGCGCGTCGCCCCATGATGACGTTCAAGGAAGACCACCTCACAGAGTATGAGCCCGAAGAGCTTTTGCTGGGTCTTGCGCGTGATGAGCTCGGGAAACCATTCCTGATATTGAGCGGGTACGAGCCTGACTTTCGGTGGGATCAATTCATCGACACGCTACTCCTCCTCATTCACGAGTTTGAAGTTTCAGTGACCGTGTGGACTCACGCACTCCCCATGCCAGTGCCGCATACGCGGCAAGTCTTGAGCACCGTGAGTGGGTCGCGCGATGATTTGATCGAAGCGCGTTCCGTGTGGAAGCCGACTACCAAGCTGGCTGCTTCCGCTGGGCATGTGCTTGAGTATCGGTTGCATCACCTGGGCGAAGAGGTCGTCGGGTTTGCACTCCTGGTGCCGCACTACCTGGCGAATACTCAATACCCTGAGGCCCTCTTGACCGCGCTTGATGGGGTCATGGCCGCGACCGGTTTGATTCTCGCGACCGATGAGGTGCGGGAGGCGTCGCGTGCATTCCACACACAAGTGGACGAACAGCTGTCCGAAAACAGCGAGTCTAGCGAGATGGTGCGATCCCTTGAGGGTCGGTATGACCACTACATGGAGGACCAAACAACGAGGTCTCCGCTGATGAGCGAAGATGGGTCGATTCCCACTGCTGATCAGCTCGCGAGCGAACTTGAGTCATTTCTTGCGCGGCACCAGAACCCAGGTCCGCCTGAGTTCCCCGGGAGCTCAGGCTCGTCCGAGTCCTGAGCCTCACACCCTGGACGGGACCGCGCGAGGCGAATCTGCGGGTATGTGTGCCCGGTGTCAGGTGCGCTGTCAGAAGCATGCAATAATAAGGGTGTTAGCCCATTCAAATCCGGCTATTTTCGTGAAATCGGAAATAATTCGGGCTTGACATGGGTTTTAATGCTGTGAGCGACCATAGCAATCCGAGGTCGACACAGGTGAATCTCGACACAGAGAGGCGGCTGCGTGGCAACTGCAACCACGACCAAAACCCGTGCTAACTCTGCGAAGGCTGCGAAATCAGCCAACGAAGAGTCTGAGAAGAAGGAAACGAAGACAACCGCTGCAAAGACAACTGCTGCGGCTAAGAAGACTGCTGCAAAGACAACGACGAAGCCGGCTGCTAAGAAGACGGCTGCCGCGAGCACAAAAGCTGCTGCGACGAAGACCGCTGCTGCTAAGAAGGCCGCGGCTGGTGAGAGTGCTTCCGTAGCTGAGAAAGCACCAGCAAAGAAAGCTCCAGCGAAAAAAGCAGCGGCGAAGAAGCCTGCGGCGAAACCAGCTGCAGCGAAGAAGACCGGTGGCCGCCGCAAGAAGGACGATGACCTGTTCGCAGTCGTCGATGAGCCGGACGAGGTGCCAGAGGCCGAGGTCTCGACCGACACGAAGAGTACACCGGTCATCACTGAACCGCTGCCCACTGGGGCGATCGTACTGAAAGCCTCTGAAGAGGTCGAGGTGCCGACGGTAACGACGGCGATCCCCGGCGCGACCGCCGACCCGGTCAAGGACTACCTTAAGCAGATCGGTAAGGTTGCGCTGTTGAACGCAGCCGAAGAGGTCGAGCTTGCGATGCGTATTGAGGCCGGCCTGTTTGCGGAAGAGAAACTGTCGACTGAGAAAGGCCTCCCCAAGAAGCTCACCCGTGAGTTGAAATGGGTCGCACGTGATGGACAACGTGCAAAGAGTCACCTCCTCGGGGCGAACCTGCGTCTCGTGGTATCGCTTGCGAAGCGCTACACGGGTCGCGGCATGCAGTTCTTGGACCTCATTCAGGAGGGCAACCTCGGACTGATCCGTGCGGTAGAGAAATTCGACTACAGCAAGGGCTTCAAATTCTCCACGTATGCAACGTGGTGGATCCGCCAGGCGATCACTCGCGCTATGGCTGACCAGGCTCGTACCATTCGTATTCCCGTCCACATGGTTGAGGTCATCAACAAGCTTGCACGCGTACAGCGGCAGATGCTGCAGGATCTTGGCCGTGAACCGACACCCGAGGAGCTGAGCCGCGAGCTCGATATGACTCCCGAGAAGGTCGTCGAGGTGCAGAAATACGGACGCGAGCCCATTTCACTGCACACCCCGCTTGGGGAGGACGGTGACAGCGAGTTCGGTGATCTTATTGAAGACACCGAGGCCGTCGTGCCCGCTGATGCTGTGGGCTTCACCATGCTGCAGCAGCAGCTTGAGCAGTTGCTCGACTCCCTGTCAGAGCGCGAAGCTGGTGTCATTCGCATGCGCTTTGGCCTGGGCGATGGTATGCCGAAAACGCTCGACCAGATTGGTGATACTTTCGGGGTGACCCGTGAACGTATCCGTCAGATCGAATCGAAGACCATGGCGAAGCTACGGCACCCCTCTCGTTCACAGCAGCTGCGCGACTACCTGGAGTAGGTCGCTCAGCAGCGAGAGTTGAAGTAATACGAATGGCCCGGGGAAAACCCCGGGCCATTCGTATGTATCCTCAAGTAGTGTCTTGCGGCTGGGCCGTTACACGCTACTCGGCAGTCAGCTTGTGGCTCTCGTCGTGCCAGGCCTCCGCAGATGGGCGCAGCTTCGCCTCGTGCTTACGCGCGTGGTGTGCGCAGAACAGCAACTCGGTACCGCCGAGCATCGCCCGAACATATGCTTGTGCTCCGCAACTATCGCAGCGGTCAAGGCCCGAGAGGGGACGGCTGGCTTCGGTCTCCGCGGTCTCGACGGTGTCCGTCACGGTGACGCGATCTTGTTCAAGTGTCGACATGGAACCTCCCCGTAATCTTTGTGGTACTCCCATCCAAGCATGCTCGACCCGGATTTGGGGGAGGAGAGGGGTCGGGTTCGCTGAGCGCGTAGTGTTCCAGGTTAGGTGCTCAGGATCGCGTTTGGCACTCGCCGCCCGCGTGCAGCTGCGTTGTCAGTGGCTGCGTCTACAGTGAGTAAGTTAGCTCAGAAAGGGGTCCCGCCAGTGGCAGAGTCCAGTTATTCAGCTCATCACCTCACCGTGCTCGAGGGGCTTGAAGCCGTACGCAAGCGTCCCGGCATGTATATCGGTACGACCGACTCCCGTGGCCTCATGCACTGCCTGTGGGAGATCATCGACAACTCCGTTGATGAGGCGCTCGCTGGGTATGGGGACAACATTGGCATTACCTTGCACGACGACGGCAGCGTGACGGTCGCCGATGCTGGGCGTGGAGTCCCCGTCGACGTGGAGTCTAAGAGCGGCCTGACCGGCGTGGAACTGGTGTATACGAAGCTCCATGCCGGCGGAAAGTTTGGCGGAGGCGGGTACACCAGCTCGGGTGGTCTGCACGGTGTGGGAGCATCAGTTGTCAACGCGCTTTCTGCGCGACTCGATGTTGAGGTTGATCGGGACGGAAAAACCTGGGCGATGTCATTTCGGCATGGTGAGCCCGGGGTCTTCGAAGGCAACGGACCAGACGGTACGTTTACCCCGTTCGAGACATCCTCTGAGCTTCGCGTCGTTGGCAAGACGAAGCGGGGAGTGACCGGTACTCGGGTGCGCTACTGGGCGGACCCACAGATCTTCCTGTCGACCGCGCGGTTCGAGCCAGACTCGCTCCTCGCCAGAGCAAGACAAACTGCGTTTCTGGTTCCGGGTCTCGCACTACAGATTCGTGATGAGCGTCCTGAGTCACTCGGGGAAGATGGCACAGTTCCCGAACACCACTTTTCATATGAGGGCGGTATCTCGGAGTTTGTCGACTTCCTTGCAGTCGATAGTCCGCTTACGGATACTTGGCGTATCGCTCACACCGGCACCTTCACTGAAACCGTGCCGGTGATGGATGAGACGTCTGGTCATCTCGTCTCGCGCAGTGTCGAACGACAGTGTGAAGTTGATATCGCGCTCCGCTGGGGCACGGGCTACGACATCGAGATTCAGAGTTTCGTGAATATTATTGCGACGCCGAAAGGCGGCACCCACATGAGTGGGTTTGAGCAGGGACTTGTAAAGTTCTTCCGCAAACAGATCGAGCAGAATGCGCGCAAACTCAAGGCTGGCTCGGACAAGCCAGAGAAGGACGACATTCTGACCGGCCTCACAGCTGTGGTGACGGTGCGTGTGCCCGAGCCGCAGTTTGAGGGGCAGACCAAAGAGGTTCTCGGCACTGCCGCAGTACGCCAGATCGTGTCGATGGCGATCACGAATGGAATGACGGAGCGCTTCGCATCGACGAAGAAGCCCGATCGGGCCCAGTCGGGCGCTGTGCTCGAGAAGATGGTCTCGGAGATGAAGTCCAGGATCTCCCTTCGTGCTCAACGCGACACGCAACGACGAAAAACCTCTCTGGAGAGCTCGTCGTTGCCTGCGAAGCTCATCGACTGCCGTTCCAAAGATATGGCAAGTTCCGAACTCTTCATAGTGGAGGGCGATAGCGCGCTTGGTACGGCGCGTCCCGCTCGTGACAGCGAGTTCCAAGCGCTTCTCCCGATCCGTGGCAAGATCCTGAACGTCCAGAAAGCCTCAATCGCGGAGATGTTGAATAACACGGAGTGCGGGGCGATCATCAAGGTGATCGGTGCGGGTTCGGGTCGGGATTTCGATCTAGACTCTGCACGCTACGGGAAAGTCATCCTCATGAGTGATGCGGACGTGGATGGTGCCCATATTCGTACGCTGTTGTTGACCCTCTTCTTCCGGTACATGAGGCCGATGCTCGAGGCGGGGCGCGTGTATGCAGCTGTCCCTCCACTCCACCGCGTCGTCATCCAACACGCAGGACGCAAGCCGAATGAGATCGTGTACACGTACAGTGAACGCGAGCTCACGAAGCTCCTGGCAGACCTCCGGCGCCGCGGGAAGAAGTACCAGGAGCCGATCCAGCGATACAAAGGGTTGGGTGAAATGGATGCGGACCAGCTCGCGGAAACAACGATGGATCGTGAAGCACGGTCACTCCGCCGGGTGCGCATGGAGGATGCCCACGCTGCTGCTCAGATGTTTGAGTTACTCATGGGCAACGAGGTTGCACCGCGTAAAGAGTTCATCGTAGACAACGCGGGGGACTTGGACCGCGAGCGAATCGACGCCTAAGCCGTAGCCCGCGAGTGCGGCGCAGAGCCGACGGTGGCGGTCGAGGCGAGCCCTGATTGGGGTATGCATCTCGGCCAGTAATGAGGAGTGTGCACGGATGAGGACGAGCTGGTTGTTGCTCGTGAGTGCAATCGTTGCCGAAGTAATTGGCACGCTTTCACTCCGTGCGACTGTGGATCACCTGGGATGGACCCCCGTCGTGGTGGTGTGTTACGTCACGGCGTTTACGCTGATCGGATTCGCCCTCCGCGCTGGAATGAGCATCGGCGCGGCCTACGGAATTTGGGGGGCAGGCGGCGTTGGACTCGTCGCTTTGATGGGAACCATCATTTTTGGCGAAACGCTCAGTCTCCAGGTGCTGATCGGTATCGGCATCATCATCGTTGGGGTCGTCCTCATCGAGACCGGTTCCCACACCCGCCACGATGAAGTACCGGGGGGATCGACGGCATGAGCTGGGTATGGTTGTTGCTTTCGATCGGCTTCGAAGTTGCTGGCACGCTCAGCCTTCGAGCAACCGACGGCTTCCGTAAGAGGGTCTGGCTCATCTCGGTAGTCATCAACTATACGGTCGCGTTTGTCTTTCTCGGACTCGCACTTGCTGCAGGAATACCAGTCGGCATCGCCTATGGACTGTGGACGGCGATCGGCATCGTATTGATAGCTCTATTCGCCAGGGTGATCTGGAAAGATCCACTGACGCGACGGATGCTTGCTGGCATCGCGCTTGTCGTCATTGGCGTACTGCTGATTGAGCTTGGCTGACTGAGCACAGCACACAGGGTGGGGCGGGTTATGGAGCCCACCCAATGTGTGCCGCAGGCGCATCGAGCGGTGTGCCAGAGCTGTCGCGTTTCGAGAGGTCGGTAGGCAGTGCCACGGCCTTGCCATCGACAGTGAGCGCACGAGGCACCCCGACACCTACCCATGCGCAAGAAATGCGGTCTTCCCATTTGAGGAGCCGCTGTGTACGTACTCCAGCGGTGCCTCGACCCTTTGCCGGGTACTCCACCCAGTCCGATACTTTGGCGGATGCTGCCCCAGTACCCTCAAGCATCAGTGAGCTGTCAGCGACAGTGACGACCCGAGCCTCGACGGCTGCAGGAACAGCGGAGGCGAACAGCACATTCCCATCTGCCGAAAGCTTGATTCCGGCCATACCACCAGCTGCTCGACCCTGGGGACGCACAGCTGACGTCGCGAAGCGCAGCAATTGTGCATCATTCGTCACAGCCGCGAACTCAGCACCGTCTGGCGCCTCAAAAGCCGCGATGAGATGGTCGCCATCTTTGAGCCCGATAATCTCAAATTCTGGTTTCGACGGGAGATCTTGCAGTACGACCCGTTTCACTACGCCCTGAGCAGTGAACAGGCCGATTGGGGTCTCAGTGTCGAGCCGGACCAGGCCAACAACCTGTGGGCTCTGAGCACTCAAGCCGAGATAGTCGCTGAGCCTCACGCCGGCCGAGAATGCGACGCTCGCCGCGGGAACCATTGGCAGTTCGACCGGAGTGAAGCGGTGCAGCGTGCCGTCGGCAAGCACAGCTCCAATCTCGCCGCGAACGGTTCCATGAACTGTCGCGGCAACTGCGCCGTGCTTGGTGGCACGCGAGGCCCCTCGAATTGATTCGTCTGACTCAGGGTCACGGTCGATGCGCAGGGCACGCCCTGTTGCCGAAAGCAGCACCGTGCAGGGGGTGTCAGCAACCTCGAGAGACCCGGGCTTTGCTGAACGCGAAGGTCGTGCCACCGCCCCCGTGAGCACGGTGCGACGAGGGGTACCATACGCGTCAGCTGCCTCATCAAGCTCAGTGCTGACAACGTCGCGAAGCTGATCCTCACTCCCGAGTATCTCGAGAAGCCGTTCGATTTCCGCTCGCAGCTCGTCGCGTTCAGACTCAAGCTCGACCCGAGAGAACTTGGTCAGTCTGCGCAGCCTCAGCTCAAGAATATACTCAGCCTGAGGCTCCGAAAGGTCAAAGACCTGCATGAGGCGGCTACGTGCAGCCTCGGCATCATCACTTGTTCGGATGAGTTGAATGACCTCATCGATGTCAAGAATTGCGATGAGCAGACCCTCGACGAGGTGCAGCCGCTCACGCCGCTTCCGCAACCGATACTCAGACCTGCGTTTGATCACAGAGAGTCGGTGATCAAGAAAAACGCGCAACATCTCCCGGAGACCCATGGTTTGCGGCTGACCTTCTACCAGCGCCACTGAGTTGATGCTAAAAGAGTCCTCAAGCGGGGTGTAGCGATACACCTGTTCAAGCACGGCGTCGGGGGAGAAGCCGGTCTTCAGAGTGATGACAAGCCGCAGGCCATTTTTGCGGTCGGTTAGGTCTACGACGTCGCTAATACCGGAGAGCTTCTTCGCCTCGACGCCCTGTTTGATCTTCTCGATGACACGCTCGGGACCAACCAGGTAGGGCAGTTCGGTGACTATGAGGCCTGTCCTCCGTGCACTCACCTGCTCCACAGCGACTTTCGCGCGTGTACGGAATGCTCCGCGCCCTGTGCGATAGGCATCTTTCACGCCGTCAAGCCCCACGATCACACCGCCGCCGGGGAGATCTGGGCCGGGGATAAACTCCATCAGATCTTCAACGGTTGCCGCTGGATGGTGCAGTAGGTGTTTTGCGCCCTCAACAACCTCGATCAAGTTGTGGGGAGCGAGGTTAGTAGCCATGCCCACGGCGATGCCACTCGCACCATTCACGAGAAGGTTGGGGACAGCGGAGGGCAGTACCTCGGGCTGCATGAGCTGGCTGTCGTAGTTCGGCACGAAATCGACAACATCTTCCTCGAGCGCCGCCGTCATCGCGAGTGCTGCGCCCGCAAGCCGCGCTTCCGTGTACCTGGATGCTGCCGGACCATCATCGAGCGAGCCAAAGTTGCCGTGGCCGTCAATGAGCGGCAGACGCATGGCGAAGTTTTGCGCCAGACGGACCAGAGCGTCATAAATCGACGAATCACCGTGGGGGTGCAACTTGCCCATGACCTCGCCCACGACGCGCGCAGACTTCACATGCCCTTTTTCGGGACGCAGACCCATATCCATCATCATGTATAAGATGCGACGCTGCACTGGCTTCAGGCCATCTCGCGCATCAGGAAGCGCTCGAGAGTAAATTACTGAGTACGCGTACTCAAGGAACGAGCCCTCCATCTCAGCGGAGATGTCGATGTCTTCGATTCGTTCGCCGGGGTGCACAAGTTCAGTGCCAGTCTGGTCATTCTGTGCTTCGGTCACTGCGTGGGTCACGCGCCTTTCGGAATTCCGAGAAGCACACTCGCCACTCTTTCGTGTTCATCCGGAAAGATGAGTGGCCGTGCGCGGATACGATGGAAGTTATGTTACCTTCCGCGTCAGACAACGGTGCGAGGCTTGCCGCGATTCTCCCAAGTGGGATTTTGTCACTCGCACAGGGGCTGCGTGGTGAAGTGAATGAGACCCTGCGTCAATTGCTGATGCCACAAGGGTCTGAGGAGAACCATTTATCCGCCTCCCCTGAAATGCCTTCGTCGCTTCCAGGCATTCGTTCACTCGTGTTGATCGTTATTGACGGGCTCGGGCACTCGAACCTTAAAGCTCGCTCCGGTCATGCCCGGTCACTCGCCGCGTTGCCGACACGACGCATCGAGACGGTCATCCCGTCAACTACTGGCGCCGCGCTTACTTCTCTCACGACAGGGCGACTCCCAGGCGCCCACGGACTCGTTGGGTACAGGATTAGGCACCCTGAGCTCGGACTCATCAACACGCTCCAGGACTGGGATGGTATTGAGGACACGAGGACGTGGCAGCGGTGCGCTCCACTGTTTCCGATTGCGCACGAGCTCGGCGTTCGGACGTTTGCGATTGGGCGACCCGCACACGCCACAGGTGGACTGACTGAGGCCATCCTGTCGGGGGCGGAGTACATCGGTGGGCAGCGAATCGAGGACCGTTTCGCAGCAGCTTCGAGGGTCCTCCGGGGGAGCGATCCCGTACTTACCTACCTGTACGTTGATGAACTCGACCGGGCGGCGCATGAGCACGGATGGCAAAGCGATGCTTGGCTCCGCCGCCTCGAACAGGTCGACAGTTCGCTCGAGGCATTCATGCGAACGCTCCCGTCCAACGTAGGTGTTGTGGTAACTGCCGATCATGGCATTGTCGATGTGATGTCACATCAGCAGGTGATGCTGGATCAGCAGCCAGAACTTCTCAACGGCGTCACAGCGATAGGAGGTGAGCCGCGCATGCGATCCTTGTTCCTGGACCACGATGCCGACGTCGAACGCCTCGTGGCGCTGTGGGGCGCAGCCGAAAGCGCGCGTGCCTGGGTTGGGACGCGCGAAGAGGCGATCGCTGCAAACTGGTTTGGTCCGGTCGACGCATCTGTCGCGCCACGCATCGGAGATGTCATCATTGCAGCCAAAAGACAGGTTGCCTACTACTTGAGTGGTGACGACCCACGTGCGCTGGCGATGGTGGGGCAGCATGGCAGTCTCAGCAGTGAGGAACGCGGGGTGCCCCTTGCGCTCGGGGGGGTCCTAGACGGAAGCGGGTTCGCGTCTGCGGTCACACAGATTGCGGAGGCACGCGCACCCAGGGAGGTTTCCTAGCTCGGCCCCGGCTAGGAGGGATCGTCCTCGCTTCGTGTGCCAAATAGGATGTCATCCCAACTAGGAATCGATGCGCGTCGCTTACGCCGGCTCCGCTCACCCTCCGTATCGCTGGAGGGGTGTTCAGCGGTGGATGACTGTTGGGACGAAGTGTCGTCGGAGTCGTTCGCTGTGTCGCCTGGAGCGTCTGATGACGCTCCAGCTCCCTCTGGTGGCGCGGCGACACTAGCAAGATCGAGTGGAATGCTCGTCTCGGGTACCGTGCCACGAGGGTCGTCCGCACTCGACATGTTGATCAGCTGCGGCTGCGCGCCTGACTGCCTGGAGGGATCGTCGACCGCTTCGTTCTGAACTGATGCCGTGTCGCTGTCTCCGTCATCTCCTTGGACAGGGAATTCTTGGTTCTGTTCGCGTTCGCCTCGGCGTCTCCGTAGGGCGTCGAGAAGATCGGCGGTCTGCCCGAGGTCCGTCTCGTCGGCATTTGGTGTGCTGATCGCACGCTGATCGATCTCACGTCTGCGAGCGTACTCGGCGTCTTGGTCTGGTGCGTCTGCGGGGTTGAGTACTTCGTCTCCGTGGCGTGCTGCGGGGTCTGCCGGGGCGCCCGAACCTTCAGCCGCACCATTATCTTCGTCGAATGCCTCGGGCTCGAATCGTTCGGACTTGTCGCCGTTGTCAACCGCGCGGAGCTTGGGGATCAGGCGTTCGCCAACGTCACCCTGTTTGG
Source organism: Leucobacter sp. (assembly GCA_052090925.1). Classification (GTDB taxonomy): domain Bacteria; phylum Actinomycetota; class Actinomycetes; order Actinomycetales; family Microbacteriaceae; genus Leucobacter. The sequence continues at coordinate 14,627 of JBQDBM010000017.1, forward strand.
ACAGGGTGACCGCGTCAGAGTTCACGGGTGTGAGCACGCTTTTGCGGTGGTCAAACGACCAGATGGCGTGGTGTGCCACGTCGTGGGAGGTGAAGTCGAGGCTAATCATCCAACCCTCCTCTTCGTCACGCCAGGATGACCAGTTCGCGTCGTGCGTGCCAAGGCTATGCAGACGCTCACCGATGACTGCGCCGAATTCTTGTGGCTCTTCCTCAGTGGTGCTCGTGCGTACAGGGACCGCGTGAGCGAGCTCCAAAATGTAGCGCCGCTCAGCGAGCACAGGCTCCTCATAGCGCTCAATGTCGTCCTCTTCGAGGCCAGTGAGTTCGGCGACCTCAGCGCGAGACTTGCCGGCACGAATGTGTTTCTGAATCTCACGCGGGCGCACCTTAGAGGCGTCTCGGTCGCGGCGACTGAGATGTCGCAGTTCGCTCAACACGTGTTCGTCGACCACGAGCAACAGCTCGTCACCAGACTCGGTGGCGACGACGAGAGACTGATCCTCGCGCCGTACAAAACGCAGTTCTTCCATCGCGGCTAAACCTCCCGGTCGTTCGAGAATCAAGATTGGCACAGTGTGGCTAATTCGCGGGGGATTGACGTGGGCGGTTGGGAAAAACTTGCAGTCTTGTACGCCCTCAGCGCATTCTGGGTGAACCAGTTTGCGTCAAGGGTACTTAGTGGTGCAGACTATGGCCGCTCGAAGGTAGAAGTGTACGGCGCTGAACAGGAACGCAGGAGAGAATGGCCACCGACTACGACGCACCTCGCAAGTCCGAGGAAGAGACCGACTCGATCGAAGCGCTCAAAGAGCGGGTTCCCGCAAAGGGATCGTCTGCGATCGATTCTGAAGACGCCGATAACCCAAGTTTTGATCTCGGCGGTTCAGACCTGTCGGATGTTGAAATCGACGTTGTCGTCTTACCCCAACAGGACGACGAGTTCACGTGTGTGAACTGCTTCTTGGTGCGGCACCGATCACAGATGGATCACCAGACGAAGCTCGGCCCGATTTGCGCGGAGTGCGCGGGATAAAACGCATCGCGTTTTAGAGCACGACGCGGCGATCCTGTTGGGTCGGCCTACGGAGCGAAGCGCGAGGTGGCGGAGTGCGCGGGATAAAACGTATCGCGTTTTAGAGCACGACGCGGCGACCCTTTTGGGTCGGCCTACGGAGCTAAGCGCAGTGTCGCGCACCGCACCACTCCAGCGTTATGAGTGTGCTTGCGCGTCGCGGAGCGCTATTGCGAGCTTCTGCGGAGTCCGTGAGGTGAGAATCCAGTGCGGTGCCGGATCCTGCTCATCGATGTTTTCAATCTTGACACCCTGGTGGATCCATCCGCGGACGACCAGATAGCTTCTCGCGTCAAGGTCTGGCCCAATGACCGCGCGTAGCCGGTCCGCTCCCATAAGCTCAACTGAGCCGAGCGCGCTGATGGGAATGGTTGCTCGTCCCGCGGTCAAGCGGTCACCTGCAATCTCAATGACCGGCGATGTGAGCACAAGCATCCCGGCGATGAGCGCGTAGAGGAGTATCCCGACGGGCATTGCAATCACCGCGTTCACAGGCCACAGCATGAGTGTGACCGCAGGAATGATGAGCAGCAAAACAATGAAGAGGCTGAGGCCGGGCCACAGGCGCTCCCGGTAACCAATTGCTGAGGGCGCTGATGTCATGCATTCATTATCTCGTGCAGAGTTTGGGTCTGCTGTGAGTGCCGTGCATGCTTCCCGTGAGCCCGCATATTTCCGGTAGCCTATGCGGGTGACTGATGAGGTTGAGGTGCCCATTCGGGCAGAGAATATTCCGAGCTACGCGCATGCAGACGATGCCGGTGCTGATTTGTGTTCCGCTGAGTCGGTGTCGATCGCGCCCGGGGATAGGGCGCTGATCGGAACGGGCGTGTCGATTGCGCTTCCCGATGGGTATGCGGCGTTTGTGGTGCCGCGTAGTGGTTTGGCCGCAAAGCGAGGCATCACTGTCGTGAACTCACCGGGTACGGTCGATGCGGGGTATCGGGGCGAGATCAAAGTGACGCTGCTGAACACAGACAAGGTCGAGACGTTCGATGTCGAGCCTGGTGACCGCATTGCTCAGTTGATTGTGATGCCGGTGACGCGAGCCGTGTTTTCGCCAGTCAATGAGCTGCCTGAGAGTGTCCGCGGCAGTGGTGGCTTTGGGTCAACCGGAGTTCGGGGCGCTACCGCGTAGTAGCCCGCGCGTTTCAGATTCTGAGAAGATGTGTCGCCCGCAACGGGCGATTGGAGGAGAATGTCAGCTATGAGCGACGAGACCGAAAATACGAGTGATGCAACTGAACGCGCGGCTTCTGAGGAGCTCGAGGTTCGCGAGCCGGATGTCACAGAGATCGATGACTCAAAATCTGCACCAGAGGATCGGGCGACGACGGGTCCGTTTGATGTGAGTGAAGTGCCTGCGATGCGTCCCTATGTTGATCTCGGGGGCATCAAGGTAGCGCCACGTGAGGGTTTGCAGATGCGACTCGAGGTCGATGAGCGTGCACAGCGCGTCGTCGCTGCGTCGCTGAACTATGCTGAGTCAATGCTGCAGGTGCAGGCGTTCTCCGCACCGAAATCAAGCGGACTCTGGAATCAGGTCCGGGCTGAAATTGCGCAACAGATGGAGAGCCAGGGGTCTGAAGTGTCCACCGTCGAAGGTGAACTCGGCCCCGAGCTGCTGGTGCGGAGCCAGGCGACCGCGGAGCAGGGTGGGGGCACTCGCGTTGTGCGCTTCATCGGAGTCGATGGCCCGCGCTGGCTGTTGCGGGGCGTCGTCATGGGGAAAGCCGCGCTCGACGCGGATGCGCGTGAGAAAGTGACTGCGCTATTCCGTGAAGTTGTGGTGGTGCGTGGAGATCAGCCCATGCCGCCCAGTGAGCTGCTCCAGCTGCAGGTACCAGCCGGGGTCAAAAAGGGGCAGGCACAGCAAAATGGGGCACCAGGTGGAGCGCAGCAGGTGTGAGCGGAGGCGTAGAGGATCAGGAGCGCGGCTCCGAGGCTCTCTCGCATCAGTCCGAAGATCAGCAGCGTCAAGGTGCCAACGGTGTAGGCGCGGCACAAAGTGCTGCAGCTAAGGCTGGCGGAGCTCTCGGACGCACGGTCGAAGCTGGACTGAGTGGCGAGGCTGTGTCAGTGCGCGGCGTGCTTGCCGCGATCGGAGGGGTGCGAGGCGTCATAGAGACACTCGTCCCTGGCATCCTGTACCTCGTCGTATACGTGTTCACGCAAGATGCCTATACAGCGGTGATTGCTCCCGCAGCGATCGCGGTCATCGCAGTTGCGGTGAGGCTGATTCGCCGAGAACCCACTGCATCAGCGTTCTCTGGTGCGATTGGGGTGGCGGTGTGTGTCGCCTTTACGCTGTGGACCGGGCAGGGAACTGGGTATTTCATACCGGGGTTCTGGATCAACGGTGCGTGGATTCTCGGCCTTGGCATTTCCCTGATCGTGGGGTGGCCGCTGATCGGTCTCGCTGTGGGGGCGTTGCGAGGCGATCTGACCGGGTGGCGGCGCGACCGAACCATCTTTCGTCTGTCAGCAATCGTCACGCTGGTGTGGCTCTTGCTGTTTGTCGCGCGACTCGCGGTTCAGCTCCCACTGTATTTTGCGGATAACACCGAGGCGTTGGGGATTGCCCGTTTGGTGATGGGTGTGCCGCTCTTTGCGCTCGTGGTGATCCTCTCTTGGATGCTGCTTGGTCGCGCTGCTCAGGAAAAGGGCAGCAGCGAAGATGGTGGACCTGCATCGCCCGATACGCAGAACTGATTGCCTCCCAGGAGCCCGACTGCATACGCGCATCATCTGATGATTGCGCCGATCGAGAAAGGCGTAGACTCTGCGTACAAGCGGGCCTTCCGTCGCTCAGTGTCATGTAGAATTATCTTGACGTCGAGATAGTTTTGGCGAGGCGACATAGATTCTCGCAATAGTTCAGGTCACGTCATCCAATCGAGTGAGGAGAATGGTCGTGGGAGCACTTAATAGCTTTGGAGCCCAGAGCACTCTTGCCGTCGGCGAGAAAGAATACGAGATCTACCGGATCAATCAGGTGCCCGGTTACGAGCGCCTGCCCTACAGCCTCAAGGTGCTGCTGGAGAACCTCCTGCGCACTGAAGATGGTGCCAACGTAACGAAGCAGCACATCGAAGCACTGGGGAACTGGGACGCGAATGCCCAGCCCGACACCGAGATTCAGTTCACGCCAGCGCGTGTCATCATGCAGGACTTCACTGGAGTTCCCTGTGTCGTAGATCTCGCTGTCATGCGTGAGGCTGTCGGTGACCTCGGCGGAGATCCTAATAAGATCAATCCGCTTGCTCCGGCTGAGCTGGTCATTGACCACTCAGTGATCGCAGACACCTACGGCACCGCCGACGCGTTCTCCAAGAACGTGGAGATCGAGTATCAGCGCAACGGTGAGCGGTACCAGTTCCTACGCTGGGGGCAGGGCGCGTTCAATGACTTCAAGGTTGTCCCTCCGGGCACCGGTATCGTGCACCAGGTCAACATTGAGTACTTGGCACGCGTGACGTTTACCCGAGAGGTTGACGGCAAGGTGCAGGCATACCCAGACACCTGCGTCGGAACTGACTCTCACACCACCATGCAGAATGGCCTCGGAGTTCTCGGCTGGGGCGTTGGTGGCATTGAAGCTGAGGCGGCGATGCTTGGACAGCCAATTTCGATGCTGATCCCACGCGTCGTCGGGTTCAAGCTGTCGGGGGAGATCCCCGCTGGGGTTACGGCAACCGATGTTGTGTTGACCATCACCCAGATGCTTCGTCAGCACGGTGTCGTCGGAAAGTTTGTTGAGTTTTATGGTGAGGGTGTTGGCTCTGTCCCGCTCGCGAACCGCGCAACGATCGGAAATATGAGCCCTGAGTTTGGCTCGACCGCCGCAATGTTCCCGATTGACGACGTGACGCTCGACTACATGCGTCTCACTGGTCGTGAAGAGGATCAGGTCGAACTCGTGAAAAGCTACGCCCAGGAGCAGGGGATGTGGCACGATCCCTCGCGTGAGCCTGAGTTTAGCGAGTACTTGGAGCTTGATCTGAGCACCGTAGTTGCATCGATCGCCGGTCCCAAGCGTCCACAGGACCGCATCGAGCTGACGAGCGCGAAAGAGCAGTTCGAAAAGGATCTGCAGAACTACGCAGAAGCTTCGAATCCCGCAACCATAAAGAGCCCGCGTGGTGAAGAATTCACTATTGACCACGGTGCCGTGTCGCTCGCGTCGATCACCTCGTGCACGAACACGTCAAACCCGTCGGTGATGCTAGCAGCCGGTGTGCTCGCACGAAACGCGAACGCGCTTGGCCTCAAGACGAAGCCTTGGGTGAAGACGACGCTTGCTCCGGGTTCGAAAGTCGTAACTGACTACTACGAGAAGTCGGGTCTCACTTCGCACCTCGAGGACCTCGGCTTTTTCTTGGTCGGCTATGGATGCACGACCTGCATCGGAAACTCCGGTCCGCTCATCCCCGCGATTTCAGAGGCTGTCAATGACAACGACCTCGCGGTCACTGCGGTGCTTTCAGGTAACCGTAACTTCGAGGGGCGCATTAACCCCGACATCAAGATGAACTACCTGGCGAGCCCTCCGCTCGTCATCGCATACGCGCTCGCAGGGTCGATGAATTTTGATTTCGATAACGATCCGCTCGGCGAAGATCGAGACGGCAACGACGTGTACCTGCGCGACATCTGGCCAGACCCGGTCGAGGTCGAGAAGATCGCGAGCGAATCAATCGACTCCGACATGTTCACCTCGAAGTACGCGAGCGTCTTTGACGGTGACGATCGGTGGCGTGCGCTGCCTACTCCCGACGGTAACGTGTTTGAGTGGGATCCGCAGTCGACCTACGTGCGGAAGCCTCCATACTTTGAGGGTATGACGCTCGAGCCGGCACCGGTGAGCGACATCTCGGGTGCACGTGTGCTCGCGAAGCTGGGCGCGTCGGTGACCACCGACCACATCAGCCCTGCTGGCAACATCAAGGCGGATACTCCCGCGGGCCAGTATCTGGCTGAGAACGGGATCGCTCCACGCGACTTCAACTCCTACGGATCACGTCGCGGTAACCACGAAGTGATGATCCGCGGTACGTTCGCGAACATCCGTCTCCGTAATGAACTCCTCGATAATGTCGAGGGCGGTTACACGCGTGACTTTACTCAGGAGGGTGCACCGCAGTCGTTTATTTACGATGCGTCGCAGAACTACCAGGCAGCGGGGATCCCACTCGTGGTGCTCGGCGGCACTGAGTATGGTTCGGGGTCATCGCGCGACTGGGCCGCAAAGGGCACCAGCCTGTTGGGTGTGAAAGCCGTGATCACTGAAAGCTTCGAGCGTATTCACCGCTCGAACTTGATTGGCATGGGCGTGCTCCCGCTCCAGTTCCCCGAGGGAGAAAGTGCTAATTCACTCGGACTCGACGGCACCGAGACATTCGATATCTCGGGTGTCACTGAGCTGAATGAGGGCGTCACTCCCAAGACGGTGCGCGTCACCGCGGTGAAGAGCGATGGTACCAAGGTTGAGTTTGATGCCGTAGTGCGCATCGACACACCAGGCGAGGCGGATTACTACCGACACGGTGGTATCTTGCACTACGTGCTCCGCTCGCTCGTGTAAGCCACAGCAAGAATGTTTGGCCCCGGACGTATTGCCGTTCGGGGCCTTACTATGTGTGCGTGTACCGGTAGTTCACCCCGGCCACATACTCGTGCAGGCTTCTCGCGTCAGTAGACTGTGGGGGTGAGTTCGGGATCGGCCCGGCCGACTGAGTGGAGGTGACGGGTGGCTTTGCTAGACGGTATCAACTCGCCTCGAGATCTAGACGAACTGTCGGTCGTTGAGTGCCAGGCACTCGCTGCCGAGATTCGCGAGTTCCTGATTGCTGAGGTGGCGAAAACCGGCGGGCACTTGGGGCCGAACCTTGGGGTGGTTGAACTCACGATCGCCATGCACCGCGTCTTCGTGTCACCGCGAGATCCATTCATTTTTGACACCGGGCATCAGAGCTATGTGCACAAGATTCTCACCGGTCGCAAAGATTTTTCGAGACTTCGGCAACGGGGCGGGCTCGCGGGGTACCCGCAGCGGTCCGAGTCTGAGCACGATATTGTTGAGAGCTCTCACGCCTCAAGCTCCCTGAGCTGGGCTGACGGTATCTCTCGCGCGTTTGCGCGCGCAGCTCAGAGTGACCCGACTCAGCAGGGGCGTCACGTGGTCGCAGTCGTCGGAGATGGTGCTCTAACGGGTGGGATGACGTGGGAGGCCCTGAATAATATTACGGATGACAACAACCGTAATCTTGTGATTGTTGTGAACGATAACGGCCGGTCGTATGCACCAACCATCGGAGGCATGGCCCGCTTCTTGAACTCGGTACGCACGACAACTGGATACCGTGATCTCCAGGAGGGGAGCGAGAAACTGTTCTCCACTCTGGGGAGCCCGGGGCGCACCGTCTACCGTGCGGCACGTGGCGCCATGCGCGGCATCGCGAGCCGAGCATCAGGCAATCAGGATCTCTACGCGAATCTCGACATTAAGTATGTTGGACCGATCGACGGACACGACCTGGAAGCTGTCGAAGAGGCTTTGCATCAGGCGAAAGACTATGGTCGCCCGGCCCTCGTTCACGTGATCACTGAGAAAGGCCGCGGGTACGCTCACGCCGAGAACGACGACGCCGATCAGTTTCACGCTATTGGTCAGATCGACCCGAATAGCGGAGAACCATTGCATACAGCCGCGGCTCGGGGCTGGACGAGCGTGTTCCGTGACGAGGTTGTGGAGCTTGCTCGAGCAAACGACCGCATCGTCGGCATCACGGCAGCGATGCCGGCTCCCACCGGTCTTGATGCGCTGGCCCGGGCGTTTCCGGATCGCGTGATTGATGTGGGGATCGCAGAGCAGCACGCGGTCGCGTCAGCTGCCGGCCTCGCTTACGGTGGCTTGCACCCGGTGGTAGCGCTGTACGCCACTTTCATGAACCGAGCAATCGATCAACTACTCATGGACGTGGCGTTGCACCGTGCCGGTGTGACGTTGGTACTCGATCGTGCCGGAGTCACGGGAACCGATGGGGCAAGCCACAACGGGGTGTGGGATCTCGCGACCCTGCAGATTGTTCCCGGTATCAAGATTAGTGCGCCTCGTGATGAGGAACGACTGCGTGAACTCCTGTCGGAGGCCGTGGCGGTTGAGGATGGACCGACGGTCATTCGCTACCCCAAAGGTGCTGTCGGACCGAACCTTCCCGCACTGAGACGCAGCGATGACGGGGTTGATGTGTTGCACGGCGGAGACACACTCACCGCGGATGTACTGTTCGTCACGGTCGGGCCGATGGCCGAGATCGCGCTCGAGGCCGCTGAGTTGCTTTTGACGCGTGGCATCACCTCAACAGTGGCGGACCCACGCTGGGTTGTTCCGGTCGCGCACACGGTCACCGAATTAGCACGCGGGCATCGGATCCTGATCAGCATCGAGGATGGAATTCGGGTCGGCGGCGTGGGAACACGAATTAGGCAGGCCCTGCGTGACGCCGGAGTAGATACCGCTGTCAGTGAGCTCGGAGTGCCCGACGAATTTCCTGACCACGCATCGCGGAGCGAACTGCTGGCGGATGCCGGACTCACCGCCGAGCAGATCGCCAATGACGTCACCGCGCAGGTGCAGGGCACTAAACTGCCCGCTGCAAAGCCAGAGTAGGGCTGCGCCGGTCAAACATGGCCAGGCACAGGCCCCACTGCGACACTGAGTTGTGGGAAGCCTAGATGCGGGGGTCGTGGAAGTCGCCGCCTGCTGCGCGGGCACTCGCTCCCACCCGATCTAGGTACGGAGTGGCGCCGCCCGCCTGGAACGGCCAGCCCGCACCGAGAATGAGCGCCAGGTCAATATCCTCCGCGGCCGCGACGACACGCACGCCGTCTCCGTTGCCGCTACCCTCGCCGCCCAGCATGATGCTGATCTCGCGAGCGAGTTCATCTTCGACACGCCGCAGAATTTCCTCTTCACTCACCGCGGTTGTGCCGAACTTTAGCGATTTCTTCGCGGCTCGCGACAGATCCTCGACTTTTCCAAACTTATTCTTTACCAGCGGCTCCTTGAGTTCGGAGAGCGCGTGCAAGTTTGCTGAGGCGTAGAAGCGATCCGGAAACGCGTTCACCATCGTGTCTTGCACGTGCGCGGCCACTTTCCAGCCCACGAGATCGATAAGTTCGAACGGCCCCATGGGGAGGCCGATGGGAGCGAGGGCTCGCTCAACGACGGGGAGCGGAGTCCCCTCATCAAGGGCGCGGGCGGCCTCACCCATTACCTTCGCAAGCAACCTGTTGACAACGAATCCCGGGCGGTCGGCAGTAATGATTGCGCTCTTGCCGAGCTTGCGCGCCACTTGCATTGCGGTCGCTAGTGACTCCTCGTCCGTCTGAGGCGCATTCACCACTTCAATGAGCGGCATGATCGCAACCGGGTTGAAGAAGTGGAAACCGACGAGACGCTCAGGGTGGAGGAGGTTCGCACCGATTTCATCGACCGAGAGTGACGATGTGTTCGTTGCGAGCACCGCGGTCTCGGAGACAATTGGCTCGATCTCGGCAAAAACCTGCCGTTTCACTTCGAGTTCCTCAAAGACCGCCTCGATGACCCAGTCGCAATCTGCATACAGGGTCTTGTCAGTAGTGCCACTGACGAGTGCCTTGACCTGGTTTGCGTCGTCGGAGGAGAGCCTGCCTTTCTCCTGCATTTTGTCGATCTCGCCATAGATGTATGTGATGCCCTTGTCCACGCGATCCTGATCGAGATCTGTAATGAGTACGGGAACGCGCAACTTTCGGGCAAAGAGAAGCGCGAACTGGCTCGCCATGAGCCCCGCACCAATCACCCCAACCTTTTGGACCGGCCGTGCGAGCTCTTTGTCAGGAGCACCCGCTGGGCGTTTTGCACGTTTCTGTACGAGATCGAAGGCGTAGATCGAGGCATGGAACTGATCCCCTGAGATGAGTTCAGCCAGTGCCTCGTCCTCGCGCTCGAAACCGCGCTCCCGATCATTGTCTTTCGCAGCATTCAGTAGATCCAGTGCGACATAGGGGGAGCGCGCGGCAGTCCCAATCCGGGCTTTCAACGTGTCTCGGGCAATCTTGATTGCTGCGGGCCACTTCGTGAGCCTCTCGAGCTTCCCCGGGACGTTCGGGCGCTCGACGTGTACGTCACCTGCGAGCACTCGATCAGTCCAGGCGAGTGATTGCTCAAGGAAACTTGCAGCACCAAACATTTCATCGAAGAGTCCGAGTTCATGGGCCTGTTTCGGCTTCATCATTCGGTTGTTCTTCAGCGGGTTCGAAACAATAATCTCGATGGCGGCCTCAATCCCGATGAGGTTTGGCACGATCGTAGCGCCACCCCACCCGGGGATAATGCCGAGGAATACCTCAGGGAACGCGAGCGCTGCCGCCGACGAGTCGAGCGTGCGATAGTCGCAGTTCAGAGCTATTTCCATCGCGCCACCGAGCGCAAGCCCATTCACGAACGCGAACGATGGGACACCGAGCGAACTGAACTTGCCGAGCACGAAGTGTCCAAACTGGGCCATGAGCCTGGCGTTCTGCTCAGTAGCAAGAGAAGAGACCTTGGACAGGTCGGCACCCGCAGCAAAGATGAATGGTTTGCCGGTGACGGCAACGGCGTGGATCTCACCCGCAGCTGCCCGATGGGTGAGTTCATCCAGGACGTCCCTCAACGCGGCGAGTGTCCGGGGCCCGAGCGTGTTTGGTCGTGTGTGATCTTTCCCGTTATCGAGGGTGATCAGGGCAAGCGTGCGCCCTGACGCAAGGGTCACATCGCGCACGAAAGATTCTGTGATGACCTCGTCTTCCGCGGCATCAAGCAGGGGAGAGAAATCAATGCTGCTGTAATCAGTCATGGCTACTTCTTCCTCTTCTTTCCGTCAAAGAACGGATTCTCCCAGACCACGGAGCCGCCCTGGCCCAGCCCCACACACATTGCGGTGAGACCATACTGAACGTCTGGGCGCTGCTCGAACTGGCGCGCGAGCTGCAGCATCAAGCGAACGCCCGAGGCGGCGAGCGGGTGCCCAAACGCGATGGCACCGCCCCACGGGTTCACTCGCGGATCATCGTCGGCGATCCCGAAGTGATCGGTGAATGACAGCACCTGAATGGCGAATGCTTCATTGAGTTCGAAGAGCCCAATATCGTCAATCGTGAGTCCAGCACGCTTCAGAGCTTTCTCAGTCGATGGCACAGGACCTAAGCCCATGACCTCCGGTGCCACGCCTGCGTACCCGAAAGAAACCATGCGCATCTTGGTCTTCAGCCCGAGTTCTGCGACGGTGTCGCTGCCCGCGAGGAGAGACATGGTGGCACCGTCAGTGAGCGGGGAGGCAGTGCCAGCCGTGACACGCCCGTGTGGGCGGAACGGAGTCTTGAGACCCGCAAGGACCTCCATGGTGGTTCCCGGCCTGCGCCCCTCATCTTCCGTCGCGAGCCCCCAGCCCTCAGCACTGCGGAATGCAACCGGGACGAGGTCGGCCTGAATGTCGCCCCGATCGTACGCGGCCTGCACCTTGTGTTGGCTCAGCATGGCGAAGCGGTCGGCACGCTCCTTGGTGAGGTGCGGGAATCGATCATGCAGACGTTCGGCGGTGATTCCCATATTGAGGGCGTCCGCACTCACCATCTTCTCGGCGACGAAGCGTGGGTTAGGGTCCGCATCGAACCCAATCGGGTGGCGGCCCATGTGCTCGACGCCACCGGCCACTGCAATATCGTATTGACCAAACCCAATCGCGGCACCGGTGAACGATACGGTTGTCATGGCACCCGCACACATGCGGTCAAGCGCGAAACCCGGTACTTCAGTTGGCAGGCCGGCGAGCATCGCCACGGTCCGGCCCAGGGTGAGACCCTGGTCACCCTGCTGCGTCGTCGCGGCAATTCCCACATCGTCGACGCGATCAAGCGGCAGCTCAGGGTTTCGCTCGAGAAGACCCTGCAATGCTTTGACGGCAAGGTCGTCAGATCGCGTTCCCCAGTACATTCCTTTTTCGCCTGCGCGCCCGAACGGGGTCCGGACCCCGTCGACAAATACGACATCTCTTCGTTCGGCGTTCTTCATTGCACCCACGGAACCTCCATCAGTTGTGAACTGCGTTGCTCCCATCCTAGGAACTCAGTTCCATCCATGGGAAGATTAGGCGCTGAGACCTGCAGTGTCAGTCCGATCAGTGGAACGCCTTTTAGATGTCCTCTACAAAAGCAGCAGCAATGAGTGGTGCAGTAAGTGCACGCTGCCAAGGCCTTGCTCCGAGTTCTGCAAGACGTTCGCTCACACCAGCGGGAGTGAGATCCGTCGGTGGTTCCCAGGCGAGACGACGCAGGTATTCGGGCGTGAGTAGGTTTTCGAGTGGAATCGCTTGACGTTCGGACTCTGATTCGAGTGCAGCGCGTGAGTTCGTGAGTCGCGCTGCAGCTGCGGGGAATCGCGCAGCCCAGTTTCGATGGTGGGGAAGCGCGTCGGGACCTTTAGGCCTCGGGCCTGGCAAATCCTCCGTCGATTTGCCTCGCAGCACTGCCTCCCACCACCGGTCGAGCTCGGAACGGCTCGCACGGCCCTTAAACATCGACTGCCGGGCAAGGTCGCCACGGGATCGCGGCGAGGAAGTCGCAGCGACGACAATGGAGGAGTCCGGGATCAGTCTGCCAGGCGCCGTGTCTGTCGAGCGTGCAAGCTCGTCGCGCGCAAGCCACAGTTCTCGAGCGATTGCGAGCTGCCGTGGGTCCCGGATCTTATGCCCGCCCGAGAGCTTTCGCCACGGTTCAGCAGCGGGCGGCTTGGGTGGCCGATTGAGGATGGCGTCAAACTCCTGGGCCGCGATTTCTTGTTTCTCTTGGAGCTCAAGTTCGCGTTCGATGGCATCGTGAAGATCAGGGAGCAGCACGACATCGAGCGCTGCATATTCAAGCCACGGCTCAGGCAACGGTCTCGTTGACCAGTCCGCAGCCGAATACGCTTTTTGCAGGTGGATCCCGAGCAGGGTCTCGACGATAGACCCCAGGCCGACGCGCTCATACCCGAGGAGGCGCGCGGCGAGCTCAGTATCAAAGACGTTCGGCGGGCGCAGACCGATCTCATCGAGACAGGCAATGTCTTGGCTTGCGGCGTGCAGCACCCACTCCGTGTCTTCGATGGCGTCGGCAAGAGGAGCAAAATTGCCAATGGTCACAGGATCGAACAGAAATGTGCCAGCATCTCGTCGGTGGACCTGTACCAGGTACGCGTCAGCACCATACCGGTACCCAGAAGCGCGTTCAGCGTCGATTCCTGTCGGGCCGGTGCCTGCTGAGAGTACGCGGGCTGCGTGCTCAAGCCCCGTGCCATCTTCGATGAGTGACCATGACGCGTCAAGCTCAGACTGTTCCACCAAGAGCACTACACTTTCGAGTTTGAAGTTTGGTTGCGAGCCCGATGGGAGCTCAGCGAGGCGACGCCCTCATGGTCAGGCAGCCCGGCCAACATGCAGAGAAGTTCGGACCATGCTTCTGCGTGAGCTTTAAAGTCGCCACCGAGCGGAGTCCACGATGCACGAATCTCCAGCTGCGCACCATCGCCCTGGGACTCAAGCGTGCCAAAGCCGGTCGATAGTGTCTTCGTTGAGGTTCCGGAAGCGTAATCGTACTCAGCGCCTCGCGACTCGAGGGCGTCAATGAGCCACGACCACGCAACGTCAGCAATAAATGGATCTACACCTATTTCCACCTCAAGCGGTGCCTGGGCGAAACAGACAATCCTAAACGGTCCGCCCCATTCGGCTTCGGACTCAGGGTCATGCATCAAAATCAGACGCCCAGCACCATAAGCAGAATTCTCCGCATCCTCCGTACTCGTCTTCCCAGAATCGCCGCGCACACCCGCTGCGAGTGCGACGGAGTTGGCAGCGATACGTTCGGGGGCCGGAATCTCGCGCACCTGCAATTCACTGCGAAAGGTTGCGTTCCGCAGCTGCTCTGAGGCGTCACGGAAGTCGAGAGGTCCGTTCGCGATCCTTGCCATCACACTTTGGAACACTAAAGTTTCCTGAGTGTACTGTGGAGTTGCCACGCCGTGATCGCGACTATCCGGGAGTTAGGACACAAGATGTGGGACCCAAGGGGTGCACGACTCAAGTTCTGGGGCCTCGTGATTGGTGCGGGTGTGGTGGCTGGAGCGCTGAGCACCCTCGCCCTCGGTGCGCGACTTGCGCAGCAAGTTGTCACACCGGCAAGGAAAGCCGCAGTCGACGTCCGGGTACGACATGTGCGCCGCGAAGGGGAGCGGATTGTGGCGACACTTCATGGCACCCACGCGCAACTGCCGGGGAAGTACTCGTTTATTTTTGACGATGACGCGGGGCACGCAAGGCTTGGGCCGGTGATTCGTGCAACCGCTGCCGGAGTTGACCGAGAAGTACTCCGAGTGGACCACGGCCAGCTGCGGGAGGGTGCGGCAGGCAGGATCACCGGGTGGTGGTACACAGACCCGCATGAGTTTGGGTATCGGGTCGAACGCATCCAGATTCCGTTCGAACACGGCATCGCTGACGCCTGGGTGGTTCATCCAAGGTGGGCTAGGAAAGGCCGCTGGGCGGTGCACGTGCACGGGCGAGGGTCGCTTCCGATGGAAACATTTCGAGGCGTCCCGCCGTTCATTCGTGCCGGTGTGACCAGCTTGATTATTTCCTACCGCAACGATCCCGGTGCCCCTGCCGGAGTTCGAGGTAGATATGGACTGGGCGTCTCAGAAAGCCGTGACGTGGATTCCGCGATCGCTGAGGCCCTGCGGAGGGGTGCCACGCGCGTCACACTGTTCGGGTGGTCGATGGGTGGCACAGCATGTCTCATTGCGGCGACTCGTGGCCCCAATCGCGACCTCGTCGATGGGCTGGTGCTCGATTCACCGGCAGTGGACTGGGAGTCAGTGGTTCGGCACCATGCCAAACTGTCGCACCTGCCGAAGTCCGTCGCTGGAATCGGTATCGTGATGCTGGAGAATGGCGTCGTGTGTGGGGGAGAACCCGGTGGAATAGAATTAAGCTCTCTCAGTGCCGAGAAGTTTGCAGCGGACATCACCATCCCGGTGCTTATCCACGCGAGCCGAGATGACACGTATGTTCCCTCTGATGGGGCCGAGCGGCTTGCTTCGGCGAACCCTCGACATGTGCAACTTCGACTTCAAGAACGGGGTGAGCACGTGAAGCTCTGGAACGTCGACCCCGAGCCATGGGAGCGTGCAACTCAGGCGTTTGTCCGCGCGATTCCACGGCGCGGTGCATAAGTTGGGGCGGCGGTGCCCGCTCGAAGACCAGAAGAGTCGTAATCCAGCGGTAGGCTAGCAAGGATGTCTAACGCCATGCTTAGCTCCGCGCACATTGTCAACCGGCGCCCGTCATTTTCGGGTGCAGAACTCGTCGCTGCGATGCACCCGCCGCCCCAGTTTGATCACGCCACGTTTGAATCGTATCGGCCTGACCCGGCCCATCCGTCCCAAGCCGAGGCACGAGACACCCTCATTTCGTTTGTTGGGCCACAGCAACCGACAGCTCAACGTAACGGCTTCTTCGGATTTGGTCGACGCAAAGCTGAGTCGAACGGGAGCGCGGAGGTGAAACCTGGCGTGTACCTCGATGGTGGCTTTGGGGTTGGAAAAACCCACCTCCTTGCAGCTGCGTGGCATGCCACGACCGGGCAAAAGTACTTCGGAACGTTTATCGAGTACACGGCCCTCGTGGGAGCGCTCGGATACGAAGGTGCAGTCAGCGCACTTCGTGGCGCAAAGCTCATTTGCATTGATGAGTTTGAACTTGACGATCCTGGCGACACTATGTTGATGACCCGAATGATCGGCGATCTCACCAAGAACGGATCACGCATCGTCGCGACCTCGAATACTCCGCCAAACGCTCTGGGGGAGGGGCGCTTTGCTGCCGCGGATTTCCTCCGTGAGATACAGGCGATCTCAGCCCAGTTCACAACGATCCGAATCGATGGGTTAGATTATCGCCAGCGCGACCTTGATGGGGCGGCTGTTGCCCTCGAAGAGGATGCGTATCGGTTCGCACTTGCGGATGTTGCGGCTTCTGGGGAACGCATGACGGATGATGATTTCAGCGAACTCGTCACTCACCTGGCGAGTGTGCACCCCTCAAGCTACCGGGGGCTTGTCGATGGGGTACAGTCCATCGGCCTGAGGGATGTGCACGAACTCACCGACCAATCTGCCGCACTTCGCTTCGTCGCGTTCATCGATCGCGTGTATGACGCCCAGATACCTGTTCGTGCCACGGGTATCCCACTCACATCGATCTTCGGTGGCGGCATGCTCGATGGTGGATACCGCAAAAAGTACCTGCGGTGCATGTCGCGCCTGAACGCGCTAACTGCGGGGGAGTAGCCAGCATGAAAACTGGTCGAAATCTCCGCAACATCAGTCGCAAACTTCTTGGACTACTCGGTGGACAACTTCGACCAAGGCGGGGGTCCACATCGAGCCCTGGACAGTTTGGATCAGGCGGCACGCGAGATCTGAGGCGAGACGAACTGCAGCATCTGATGTTTGAGTACAGCCCGAACCCGGATGGCGATCCTGACCCGGGAGAAGTCGTGTGGACGTGGGTACCGTACGTCGAGAACGACGGTCGAGGAAAAGACCGGCCCGTACTGATTCTGGCGCGCCTTGACGACCGCTCCGTCGCAGGTTGTTACCTCACCACGCGGCATCGTCCGGGCTTCGTCAATGTGGGAACGGGCGGGTGGGACGCAAAGCGACGCGATAGCTTTCTTTCGCCTGAGCGTGTGCTCCGCGTCACGCACACCGGGATGCGCCGCGAGGGTGACGAACTCGACCGCGAGAGGTTTATCGTCGCGGCCCAGGCGGTCGCTCAGCGCTGGCGGCTACGAGCGTAACGATTGCCTAGTCGGATGATGTAGAAAGTTCCGCGTCTACTTATCTTGCTCATTTAGGTTTGACCAAACACACGCGCGATCGGGACGATTCGCCTGTGACTGGGGAAGAATAGGTCTTGGAGCGTCGGCTCCGCCTCAACCTGGGAGGACGGTGGCGACTCTTGCCCACAAAGAACAGCGTGTGGCACAGAGTACCTCGCTCGCTGCGGTTCGTGAGCTATCCCGTGCTTCTCCTACTCCTGGTCGCTGTGATCGGCGCACCCGCGATCGTGCTGGCCACAACTCCGCTGGCGAGTGGCATCATGTTCGTGTTCGCAGGGAACGTTCCGGGAATTCTCGCCTCCCTCTACACGCGAGGGGTTGCAGTCTGGGCGGTCGCGGGCACAACAGTGCTCGTATTGCTGGTCGAGATCGCGAAACCGTACCCGTGGGCGGCGACGGTGCTGATGATTATGACCGGCCTCGTTGTCGGGGTATGCGCGCGGTACGGTTGGCATACAATCGCGGCGATCGCGTGCGCATGGCCCGTGACTTTCCTCATCGGCCCAGCTTCCACCGCACCTGAAGCACTGTCGACGACCACCGGGCTAGCCCCAATTCTCATCCCAGCTTTGCTGACCCTGGTCGGCGGGGCCTGGGCGATACTCGTGGGGTCGGTGCTCTCGCGCCGCGTACCGCGCTCCGAACCGATGCCGCAGCCCCGGACCGCCGCGATCGCGTACGGCGCCGCCCTCGCACTCCTTCTTGGTGTCTCCACGTTCATCGCCGCGACCTGGCTGACGGGAACCATGGCTGGCTGGTTGCTGCTGACGATCTTCATGGTCGTGCGGCCCGAGCTCGCCGACACGAGACACCGCATCGTCAACCGATCTGCCGGCACCATTCTCGGCGGTCTCGCCGCCGCACTGCTGGCATACCTCGTGCCGATCCACGGCCTACTCTTGGCCATTGGGTTGCTCGCGGTCGCGGCCACGGTCGCTTTCCAGATCCTCAAGGTCAATTACGCAGCATACGCCTTTGTGCTCACCCTCGCGGTCGTCCTGCTGAACACCCCGGGCACCAATGTTCTGGCGATCGACCTACAGCGCATTGCTTTTACCGTCATAGGGACCCTCGCAATCAGTGCTCTGGTGTTGATCGCTGAACCTTTGCTCCGTGCGAGGCGCCCCAGCGCCGCCACCGATCGTTCGGATGCCTCGCGTTGAAAGAGGATGGCTATCCACCGGCGAGCACGACAACCGTCACACCACCCACGGGGGCGAAGTGCAACCGGTTTCAACAAACGAATTCGATCGTCTTAGGGAGACCAACACCTTAACGGTGGAGCTATGCAGACATCATTTTTATAGCGACTGACCATTGCCGAGATCGGTGAGCAGTTTAGGGTTTCACCCGCCACCGTGCGGCGGATCGTGAGCCCAGGGGAGTCAAAGCATTGGATGTGTCTTAATATGAGAGCGTGCCCAAGTCTTTGCGCGCCGTAGGTGTCGCGCTCGCTCTAACAGTCGCGGCCCTCTTGACTGCGTGTGTCCCCGTCTCAGCAGAGTATTTGGGCGCCGCGCCCGAAGACGATTACTACGAGCCCGATTATGAGATACCCGAGCCAGAACCCCCAGTGGATGACCCACCGGAACCGGTCCAAAACCAACAGCCCGGTGGTGGGATTGCGTGGAATGAGGCAGGATCTCACGCGTGGAGCTACCAGAGGGTATGTGGGCCTTTCGCTGGCTGGGGGAGCTCCGACAATGATGTCTTCCTAAACCTCGGCGTCGACTATCCCAACCCCGCACGTTTTCAGATTGTTTTATGGGATATTGAGTGGTTTGAACCGATCCCACCCCTTGACGCCACAGTCTGCGCTGAGGGAAACATCACCTTGTATGAAGGCGTCGCCCAGATCGAACTCTATGACCCTACCCTCGTGGAGCTCTACTGGTAGTACCCCTAGTCCACGCTGGAACTGGGAGGAAACGGGGCCGCTTAACCGGCAGTTGGGTGCGAATGTTCGTGCTTTCCAGCAGGAGCAGAACCTCACGCGGGAGGAGCTGACCGAGGTGCTTGGTTACTACCGCACCTATCTCGTAGGTGTTGAACGTGGCGAGCGAAATCTGACGTTCCACACTCTCGAAGAGTTGGCGAGACGCCTCGAAGTAGAACGGCTGTCTTTGATTGCTTCCCACGACGTGACCTGAGCCGTTCTCACGTAACTTATGCGACGTTGCATGCCTCTCTCACATCGCTGCTACGCGTAGCGTTGAGGGCCGCGACCACTAGCGGTAAAGTTTGTCATGTGAAGGTGAAGCAGTGCGCCGAAGAAGGATGCTCGAACGATGCAGCGTACTCGACACGCACACGGCCTGCTTGGTGCAATAAACACATTACGGCGATTCTTCGTGTCGGCGGTATCGAACCATTAGAGCCGTTCCAAGGGTCAAAGCACCACCGTCTGACCCGTTGCCTTGAGTGCGGGTGTGAAGCTCATTACCGCTTCGAGTACACGCTAGAGAAGAATCCTAGAGAGAAGACCTGTCGCGCGTGCTTCTGGCGCATTTGGGCGGCCTCTTCTCGGCAGATGGCAGGCGAATGGGCTGACCGCACCGTCATTAATCCCGCTGCTATCCGAGAACACGCTGAGGCCAACGGATACGAGCACGTAGAAGCGCTAACCAATCCCTCTATAGGTGAAGACCCCCACCTTGTTCGCTGCAAATACTGTCAGCGACTCACCCCACAGAGGCCTGGTGACATCGGGTGGGGATGCAGCTGTCAGGTAAACCCGCGACGCTCTGAACAGTCGAAGCCCAAGAATCTTTTGAAAGACAGCGACCTCATGGCTGCAAGTGCCTGGGATCATGCACGAAATCCGGCAGCGTCTTGGGAGACCGTGACGACGCGCGCAACTCGACAAGCTTGGTGGGTCTGTCCGTCTTGTGGCGCGAACTATGAAGCTCGAATAATTGACGCGGTGAATGAGGCTGACTGCAGGAAGTGCGTTGAATCCGCTCGTGCGCAAGCACGAGCAGAGCGTGAAACGTTGGGCAAGCTCAAGGCCTCTGAGATTCCCTCTCTACTGTCAGATTGGAATGATCCAGCAGACCCGGCAACGGTGTTGCTTGGAGAATTCCAGCACCGCCGGTTTCGATGTTCAGCTGGGCACACGCCGCTCGCGTCACCCATGCGCTACTACCACACTGGCTGTCCGTCTTGTCGGGGGAACGCTACCCGCCGCGCAAATCTAGCGAAGGCCGAGCTTGAAGACAGTGAGACACGCCTCAATCCAGAAATTGCCGATCAGTGGCACCCATCGAAGAACGGTAACCTCGACTCCAGAGCCATCTCGCCAGGATCAAAGCGGCTAATTTGGTGGAGGGAAGCAACTTGCGGACACGAATGGCAGGCGAGACCCGTAGACCGTGAGAAGCGCCAGCGTTTGCGGTGCCCCGAATGCCGCACAATACTCGATTCTCTCGCATATCATCTGCCGAACCTTGCGGCAGAGTGGTCGCCGTCTAACCCGTTGAGTGCTTGGCAGGTAAGGCCGCAAGCTTCGCTGAACTTCAACCCAGAGTGGCAGTGTTCCACTGACCCCGCGCATAGATGGCGAGGCTCACTCATTGGACGTACGACAGGCAAAGGTTACTGCCCGATGTGTCGAGAACACGGAAAATCTTGGGTCGAACTGGAGCACTACGAGGCGGCAAAAGCCTACTTCAGCGTAGTAACGTCGGGCGAGCCAATCAGCTCCGAAGCGTTCGAGTCACGCAAAACTTGGTACCCAGATATCACGGTGGTGCTGGATTCAAGCCGAAAGCTATTCATCGAGTATGACGGCGCATTCTGGCATGCTGACAAGACCGAGACCGATATGCGCAAGACTCGTGATTTGCTCGCTTCAGGCGGACTCGTCGTTCGACTCCGAGAGACTCCGCTACTGTTACTGCCGATTACCGACGACGCTCTGTTCCAAATCTCGGTACACGCAGCCGCGCAGAATCCTGACAAGACGCTCGCATTAGTGAGTGACTGGGCACGCAACGTGTGAGACAGAAGACCTATTAGGGGTGCCTAATATCCTTCAATCATGTGGCTCATGCTCATTGTCATAGGGTTGGCGTTTATCGCATGGTTGCTGTTGCGGTCACCGAACCGTCGAGTTCCGGGACAGGATCAGAGCCAGAGGGCCAATTCACCTACACTCCAGGCAGAGCAAGGTCGCCAGGTCGTTCGTTCCATTGAGCGCGGCGAAGAGTTGGTAACCCATCAAACCTTACGGGCAAATCAGAAACCCACTATCGAGCTGGTTATCGAGGACATTAGCGTTCCCAGGGCACGGTAGACTTTCGAGCACTCGACTCTCGGCGGCTACGAGTTGTCGGCGTCTCGCACTATCTGAAAGAGGCTCATCGGAAACCGGAATGTAGAAGTGGCCCGGGCCCACCAACCTCGAGCAACGATCTCGCGATGTAGTGTGCCAGATTCTGGAACCCTAACGCGGAACCGCGGAAGTGCTCGAGTCGACCATTGATCGCCTCGGTCGGCCCGTTCGATGTGCGCGGGTGATCGAAGTACACGAGGATATCCGTGCGTCTTCGGTTGAGCGTGTGCGCGAGCCTGCGCAACTCGATGAGCCAGGTCTGCGTTGTCGCTTTCAACGCATCAATGAGTTCGCGTAACCGCTTCCGCCCAAGCCCTGAGTGATTCTCCCGGTACGCTGCAGCGACATGCTGATATGCCTACCATGCCCGTCGCACATCAGAATGACGGGGTCAGCGAACATCACATCCAGGCGGGCCTGCTGCTTCTCGGTCAGGAACGCCTCTCCAGAGGAAGCATCCGACGCACTCCACCGGTGTGCACTGACTGCAGCGCAGTGAGTACGCAAGAATAGGTGTGTGTCGACAGAACTATTTGCCGTGAACGCGGTCAGTGATCGTATCGCTGCGTGTCCGCGATTAAGTCCCGATATCTCACGCGGCGACAAGACTCCAATCACTGACGGACACATTGACTTCTACAGTTCCGCGGACAAAACAAACAAGACGCATACGGGCCGGGTCCCTGTCCAAGTGAAAGGGAGCGTCACCAGTGCAAAGGTCAAAGCCTCCCGTGAGACACAGTCCTTCCAGGTCGAGCGCGAAGTGCTGCAGTTCTTTCGAAATCATGGTGGAGGCCTCTACTTCTATGTGCCGATGCGTGAAGGGGGCAAGCAACGACAGATCTTCTGTGCAAACCTAATTCCGTTCAAAATCGACAGGTGGCTGCAAGGCAAACCAGATACTCAACAGTCGTTCGCGGTCAAGATGACGAGACTCCCCAAGGAGGATTCGAAGATCGAGGGGATCGTTAGTCTTGCCTGGCGAGCCCGCACTCAGATTTCAATAACCGGAGGTAACGCTGATCTCTTAGACAGAGCGGAGAGCATTACGATCCATTCGCTGGCAGGGTTCGATGAGTCCCGTCCCACGCGACTTGCACTTGATGAAACGGACTACCTTGTGGTTGCCAGCCTCCCTGGAGGCCTTGAGATTCCGATAGATGTCGATCTCGAACTGCCCCCACACGAGTACACGGAACGGGATCTGGCGGTTCCGATCACTTGTGGTGGTATCGAGTTCACCAACGGTACAGGCCGCAGGGTCTCAGATGACACCCACGTACTTCATATATCCGCCGGCCTTGAACTCAAACTCAGCTTCGCGAAAGGGTCAATCAACACCAACCTCAACTTGAGGCTAGAGGGGTCGTTTCAGTGGCAGGCAAAGAACGTCGACTTCGTGCTCGCTGCGGCTTCCGGAAATCCGTTGATCATTGGTGATGACTCGGCCCGGCCTAATGATGTCGATCTAGCACTGGAGGCCGAGCTGCGCGCTGTCCGGTCGGAACTATCTCGTCTCATCGAGCTATTCGACGTATTGGGTATAAAGGATGATCTGAGCTCGCAACTTCGGGTCGACGTGAAAATGAAGCAGATGCTTCTCGCCCTTCACCAAGGACTCGTCCAGGATCGGGCCGTACAAGGAAATCCAAACGGGTCCGGACGATATGACATCCCTGTCGGAGAACACAAGATTATGGTGATTGTCATGCCAGCGGAGGAAGATGGTCTACGCCGACTCGTCGACCCGTTCGACCCTGCCAAGCGTGACCAGTTCCAAATGTACCGATTTGACGACGACGGCTCCCCTGAACTGGTTGAGGGCGGAACCGTCTACGAGTCCGTTACTCCTGAGGAACTAGCAAATATTCTGAACATTCGGTTGCACAATGTGGTGGCTTCGTACCAGGCGCTAGAAGATCGGGCAGACGCAGTCAGTAAGGCAAACTACATGGTGCTCCGCCTCCTCCACGCCAGTGACCTAGCCGCGGATATGAGTCATCGAGCTAATCTCTTTCAAGGGACCGCCGACCTATGTGAGTGGCTGCTAGAAGAGGAGCCAGACTCGCTCGTGTTCTGTATCAACCGGTGGCAGCTCCTTTATCGCCGAGGGGAACTGGGCGAGACAGATTTGCGAGAGATCCGTACCGCTCGTCGTGGCTTAGATCTCGGGGTCGAGCAGAAAGCTCAGCTTGAGGTCTGTCTACACATACTGCTCGGTGATACCGAGGAGCTTGAGCTGGCTGTAGCGGAGCTCACAGACAAAGAAATCGAGCAGTTGCACAGTTGGCCAATTTGGACGCTGACCCCCGGGAAGGCAGAAAGTTAGGCTGAGCACTACTTTGCTCCAGCAATGAGAGTAACGGCTGTCGGCTTGAGCATTGGTTTCCATTGCCTTGGACCATAGTGGCTTCATCTTGCTTCAAAATATGCGCAATCGGTAGCTGCGCGATGGAAACTCGTGCGAATATGGCACATAGCTGGCACGAGTCGAATCAGTAGACACAGAAAACCGTGTCTGATCAGGTATAAAGGGGAGTGCGCGATACTGGGATCGAACCAGTGACCTCTTCCGTGTCAGGGAAGCGCGCTACCGCTGCGCCAATCGCGCCCAAATCTAGGGCTATTTAATTGTGAGACGAGGTGGCGACGGGATTCGAACCCGTGTATACGGCTTTGCAGGCCGCTGCCTCG
>JBQDBM010000018.1:0-12622 GCA_052090925.1 Leucobacter sp.
CGGAAACTCATTGCAAAACCTTTCTGGCACGGAGCCGAGGTAGCGGGGCTACTAGCGAATCGTGTAGCCGCCATCGATCACGAGCGTGTGGCCCGTAATCAGCGAAGCGAGGTCGCTTAAGAGGAACAGCACGGGACCGGCGATCTCGCCCGGTTCTCCGAATCTGTCGAGCGGGATGCGAGATCGCAGTTCCGCAGCCCATTCGCCGCGTTCCAGCGTGCTCGCAGTGAGCGCGGTGCGGACGAATGTGGGAGCCACGGAATTCACCCGGATCTGCTGTGGAGCCCACTCCAACGCGAGCTGCTTCGTGAGGTGGATCATGGCCGCCTTGGACGAGCCGTAGGCGGCGCGTTCCTCGATCGCAACCACTCCGGCCTGAGAAGCGATATTCACGATCGAACCGGGGTGCGCATCCGCCAGCCAGGAACGACCGAATTCTCGTGAAATCACAAACGTTCCCTTCACGTTCGTGTCAAAAACATTTGACCAGTCATCGTCGGTGAGATCGGTCGCGGTCTTGGGAATATTGATACCGGCGTTGTTGATAAGGAAGTCGATGCCGCCCGAGACCTCATTCACGGTACGAACGAACGCTGGAATTGTTGAGGAATCGGCGAGGTCGAGGCCGGGAATCGCCGCCGAGCCGTAGCGTTCGCAGATCTCCGCGGTTTTGGTATCACTCCGGCTCGTGCCGTAAACAGTGCATCCGGCGGCATGAAGCGCGTCTGCGATGGCTTTGCCGAGGCCATCGGTGGCCCCCGTGACAAGCGCATGCTTGCCACGGAGGCCTCTCAATGTGAGTTCAGTCATAGTAAGAGCAATCTTTGCGAATGAACGCCGTTTAGTTGCTGAAGTCGTGGTGGATCCAGTCGAATTCGGTGCCGCGGTACTTCGCGACGCGAACGTCACCCGAACGGGCATGACCTTCGAAGCGTTCGACTCGGCCAGCACGTCCGAGTACTTCACCAAAGAATGCACTTGATTCCCGGTTGGTGACTTCCTGGTACGTCACGGTCTTGAGGAATTTTCCAACCCAGAGGCCGCCGGTGTAGCGAGCAGCACCGCGGGTAGGGAGCACGTGGTTCGTGCCGATGACCTTATCGCCGTAGGAGACGCAGGTACCTTCGCCGAGGAAGAGCGCACCGTAGTTGCGCATCTTTTCGAGTGCCTCGCGGGGATCCTCGGTGAGGATCTGCACGTGTTCGTAGGCGTAGTCATCGGCGAGCGCGAACGCATCATCGAGGTTCTCGACGAGGAGCACGGCACCCCAGTCTTCCCATGACTTGCCAGCGTAATCGGCGGTGGGGAGGCCAGGGAGAAGCGCTGCGATGTGCTCCTCGACCTTGCGCCCGACTTCTTCGCTCGTGGTGATGAGTACTGCGGGGGAGTCGGGGCCGTGCTCCGCCTGGGAGAGCAGGTCCACCGCAACGATGTAGGGGTCAGCCTTGTCGTCGGCGACAATGAGAACCTCGGTGGGGCCGGCGAAGAGGTCGATGCCGACTTCCCCGAACAGCTGACGTTTGGCTTCCGCGACGAAGGCATTGCCGGGGCCTGCGATCATGTTCACGGGTTCGATCGTCTCGGTGCCGACAGCAAGCGCGGCGACGGCCTGGATGCCCCCGAGCAGGTAGATTTCGTCGGCGCCGGCCAGGTGCATGGCGGCGATGGTTGCGTCCGGTACTTCGCCATTGATGAGCGGGGTACATGCCGCAACGCGCGGAACACCGGCCACCTTCGCGGTGAGGATCGTCATATGTGCACTCGCGAGCAGCGGGTACTTGCCGCCGGGGATATACGCGCCAACCGCCTGGATGGGGACGTTCTTCTGACCGAGGTGGACACCATCGAGCGTTTCGATTTCAAACTCTTGAATCGACTCCAGCTGGCGCTGCGCCATGGCGCGAACTTGGTCCTGGACGAACTTGATGTCGTCAATGACCTGCTGTGGCACGCGAGCCATGATCTCGGCAAGGTCGGACTCTTCGAGCAGGAAGGAATCCGGCCCGTAGTTGTCGAACTTGAGCGAGTATTCGCGTACCGCTTCGTCGCCGCGCGTGCGGATATCGGCGATCACGTTCTCGACGGTCTCGCGAACCTGCTGAGTCGAGCCGCGCGCGACAAAACTCTCTGCGGGGGTTTTCAGGGCTGTGTAATTCACCTTGGTGTTGACACCGAGGGTTGCTGTCTCGAGCATGGGGCCTCTTTCCTTTCCATCGACGTTGAT
This sequence comes from Leucobacter sp., assembly GCA_052090925.1. GTDB lineage: Bacteria > Actinomycetota > Actinomycetes > Actinomycetales > Microbacteriaceae > Leucobacter. Next base: position 2,225 of record JBQDBM010000018.1, read on the forward strand.
GTGCGCGGGGTCGGTGCTGCGGGAACACAGTCATGTGTACGCACTCGGCACTGACTGTATACGTATTCATGCTGAAAATGCAACACTTGCGCAGGTAGAATGAGTACGTATACAGTACCGAGAGATAAACCAAAATCTGGTTCCGAACACTGGTCCGACAAAGGAGTCTCAATGGCCACAGCGCTAATCGCTGCCGAGAGAGCAGCTGCCGTTGACCCGAAGATGCGACGCCGTGCGCTCGCATCCTCGGTACTTGGTACGTGTATTGAGTGGTACGACTTTTACGTCTACGGCGTTGCTGCCGCAATTGTCATCAACTCACAGTTCTTCCCCGAGTTCAGTCCATTCGCGGGTGTGCTGCTTGCGTTCAGTACGTACGCGGTTGGGTTTATTGCTCGCCCAATCGGTGGATTCATCTTTGCGCACTTCGGCGACCGCCTCGGTCGCAAGAAGATGCTGATGATCACCCTCGCACTCATGGGAGGCGGTACTTTCCTGATCGGGTGCTTGCCGAACTTCAACATGATCGGCTACTGGGCGCCCGCGCTGCTACTCCTGCTGCGAGTCGTTCAGGGTATGGGCATCGGTGGCGAGTGGGGCGGCGCTGCACTCATGGCCACTGAATACGCCACCCCGCGCAACCGTGGCTTCCTCGGGTCAATGCCGCAGATTGGCGTGCCGGTTGGTACGTTGCTTGCTAACGGCGCATTCTTCGTGATGCAAAGTGTCACTCCAGATGAAGAAGCTTTCCAGGCCTGGGGCTGGCGGATTCCGTTCCTGCTGTCGATCGTCCTCGTGGCCCTGTCGTTCTACATTCGCATGCGGGTTGATGAGTCGCCGGCCTTCAAAGAGATTCAGGCCAAGGGCGAGATTGAAAAGATGCCGGTCGTGGAAGTCATCAAGCGCAAACCACTCACAACCCTGCGGGTGATCATGATGCGTTTTGCCGAGAACGCGAATTACTACATCTACACCACATTCTTGCTCGCCTACGGCACGCAGATTCTGATTGAGCGAGATGTCATTATGCTCGCGACGATGATTATGGCAGGTCTCGGTATCTTTACGATTCCGTTCTGGGGCTGGATCTCAGACCGCTGGGGCCGCCGCTACACCGTGGCTGCCGGTGCGATCACGATGCTCATCACCGCCTTCCCCTTCTTCTTGGGTGTACAGACAGGCGACTTCTTCATGATCCTGCTGTCGTTATTGCTCACCTGCAACGTCGGCCGCGATCTGTGCTATTCAGTCGAGCCCGCGTATTACACCGAGCTGTTCGAACCGAAGCTCCGCTATTCGGGTGCCTCGGTTGGCCCACAGATCGCGGCGGTGTTCGCCGGTGGTTTCGCGCCGCTCATCGCCACCGCTCTCATCGGCGAGAACTTCGACCGCTGGTGGCTCGTAGCGATTTACATCTGCGCAACGAGCGTCATCTCGTTGGTGGGTGCGCTCTGGTCGCCTGAAACGGCACCGATGGTTCGCCGACGTCGAGGGCTCTCCGAGGAATATGACGCGACCCTGACCAAATAGCGACAGAAACGCGTCCAAGCCCAAGTAATGTGGCCGGTGGGGGAACCCGCCGGCCACATTGTTCAATGAGGAGATCTGCCATGGTGACAAGCCGTGACGTCGCACGTCTCGCTGGGGTATCCCAAGCCACGGTGTCGCGTGCACTTTCGCAGCCGGACAAAGTGAGCTCGTCCAGCCGAGCGAAAGTGACTGCGGCGATGGATGAACTTGGCTATGTTCCCCATGCCGCCGCTCAAGCGATGAAGACGCGACGAACGAACACCATTGGTGTGGTCGTGAGCGACCTCATGAACCCCTTCTATAACGAGTTGTTGGACGAATTAACCAGTGAGCTTGCGAGTGCGCAGCAGCGGGTGTTGCTATGGAATGCTGGCCATAACTCTCTCGACAGTGCCACGCAGGCCCTGCGCGAGCGAGCAGTGGACGGAGTGCTTTTCACCTCGGTAACGACTGGTTCACTCGAATTCGAAGAAGCTTTTCGAGGCGGATTCCCGATTGTGTTGCTGAACCGAGTCCTCGAAGGATTCGACGGCGACACTGTGACCAGCGACAACACCGCGGGTGGCGAGCTCGTAGCGGACTATCTCGTTGCACACGGTAAGACCGACGTCGCAGTGGTGACCGGTACAGACGCAGCCACGACGGCACGAGTGCGAGAGCAGAGCTTCAAAGCGAGGATGGTCGAGCTTGGTTATCCGGTCCCGGAACATCGACGGATTAATGCCCGCTTCGACCATGATCTTGCGCAGGTGAAATGCGAGCGACTTCTTGAGCAGGCCAAGCCGCCGCAAGCTATTTTCTGCTGTAACGACGTCATGGGTTTTGGAGCGCTTGACGCGTTGCGGGCGAAAACACTCACCGCGGAGGACTGCTGGGTGATTGGCTACGACGACGTTGAAATGTCTTCGTGGCCGACGATCAACCTCACGACGGTACGGCAACCCGCGCGACTGATGGCGCGTGAAGGTGTCGCGATGCTCCTGCGACGCATTCGGGACGGTGAGCTACCCGGTCAGCGCAAAGAATTTGCGCCGGAACTATTCGTCCGAGCGAGCACCGCCTTCGCGCCGGCTCCGGTTGCGTAAGCATCTGGCGTTCCTGCCACAACACCTGGGAGCCATCACTACCCCGACTGTACGACGCGCATCCTGCCTCTCGCCTACGATGGCTGAGGCAGCATTCTCTTCGATTGGACTAGGCAGCACATGAAATACGTCTCGACCCGAGGCCAGATGGCACCGGCAGGTTTCTCAGACGTCCTTCTGGACGGACTCGCATCCGATGGCGGACTCGTCATCCCGGCCGAGATCCCGACCATTTCTTCGGAACAACGCGAAGCCTGGCGTGGGCTCAGCTACCCGGAGCTCGCGATCGAGATCATCAGCCTCTACGCGACCGACATTCCTCGCGCCGATCTCGAGCAGATCATCCGCGCCGCTTACGCTGCCGATCGCTTTGCCGCCCCCGAGACCGTTCCGCTCACCCGCCTCGATGACCGCATCACGCTCGTTGGCCTCTCGGAAGGCCCCACGATGGCCTTCAAGGACCTCGCCATGCAGTTCCTCGGCGAGGTCATGCCCTATGTGCTGCAACAGCGCGACCGGACCCTCAACATCCTCGGCGCCACTTCGGGCGACACCGGTTCAGCTGCCGAACACGCCTTCCGTGGCAAGCCAAACATCAGCGTGTTCATGCTCTCGCCGCAGGGCCGCATGAGCGCCGTGCAGCGCGCGCAAATGTACAGCCTCGATGACGAGAACATCCACAACATCGCGATCGACGGCAACTTCGATGACTGTCAGAACCTCGTCAAGGTGATCAACTCTGACGCCGAATTCAAGCTCACGCACTCAATCGGTGCCGTGAACTCCATCAACTTCGGCCGGATCTGTGCGCAGATCGTGTACTACTTCTGGGCCTGGCTCCGCGCCACCGACGAGCTCTCACCCGAAGAACGCGAGGCCGCAGTCACCACCTCCGAGCGCGAGGTGAGCACCATCTCTGTGGCCGTGCCCTCGGGGAACTTCGGCAATATCTTCGCCGGGCACCTCGCTCGACAGATGGGCCTGCCCATCCACCGCCTCATCCTCGCCACCAACGAGAACAATGTGCTCGACGAGTTCTTCCGCACCGGCATCTACACACCGCGAACTCGCGAAAACACGCTCGTCACCAGCAGCCCGTCAATGGACATCTCGAAGGCCTCCAACCTTGAGCGCTTCATTCGTGAGCTCTTCGGCGAGGATGCATCCGGGTTCGTTGAGAGCTGGACCAAGCTTGATGCCGATGGCAGCGTCGACCTCACCCGCTACCTATCGCGCTTCGTCGACGAATTTGGCATCATCACGGGTGCAAGCTCGCACGCCGACCGCGTCGAGACCATCCGCAATGAGTTCGAGGCTTCGGGAGTGATCGTCGACCCGCACACCGCTGACGGCCTCACCGTCGCGCGACGACTCGGCGAAATCGAGGGACGCATCCTCGTGCTGGAGACCGCGAAGCCCGAGAAATTCGGTGAGACCATCGAAGAGGCACTTGCGGAGCAGACTCCGGCGCTCAGCCAGGAACTGCAAGACCTGCTCGCACTGCCGCAACACACCGTTGACATGCCGAACTCCGGCGACGACCTGCGGGACTACATCGCAGAGCACGCACCGGTCGCGCAGTAGCCCGGGTCGCTACCGCTCTTCGCGACCGGCTGCATCCTCACCGGCTGCTTCACCGGGCTCGAGAGCAATCTCGATGACGCTGTGCTGATCGGTGCTGACCGGGGGAGTCAGTACCGATGCCGCATCCACCTCGGACGAGTGACTTAAGAAGCTCAGGTGTGATTCGAAGCGGTCAATGACATCGTCAATGACCTGTTGCTTCGACAGTCCCACGAGGTCGTAGCCTTCCGAACCGGTTTGCGTGAAGACCTCGAGCCGGTAGTACACGTCGGTCTCGCGAGACATGCGACCACCGAACATCGGCACGGGAGCCTCGACCATCGTGACCTGATAGTGGAAGTTGCGCTGCGCATCCATGTCGATAATGAGCGTGTAGCCGCTCACCCCGGTGTCGAGATTTTCGACTTCGGTGAGCTCGGCCTGGTATCCGAGCTTCACGAACTCGCGGCTCACCTCGGTGAGTGCCGGATGCGCGACCCGGTCAATGAACTGCGCGACATTCTTCTTGGAGGGGTAGGAACGCACATTCGCGAGTCGCTGGCGCCAGGTCTTCTCGGGGATTCGGCCGCCGCTTGCGGCAGTGGTTCGGCGGCGAAGCGCACGGCCTTCGCGTTCGGCGCGTTCCATGCGCAGCACCTTCGAGAAGGAGGCCATCACGAGGTAGGCGACGATCGTCACCGGCAGTCCGAAAATGAGCGTCGCGTATTCCATGGTGGTGACGCCACCGGCGACGAGCATTGCGATCGTGAGCATTGCGGTGAGCAGTGCCCAGAAAATGCGCAGCCACTTCGGGCCGTCCTGGCTCGGGTCGGAAATTGAGGACGAGAAGTTCGACATCACCATGGCGCCCGAGTTCGCGCTCGTGAGGTAGAAGAGCAGGCCCGACAGTGTCGCGAGCCCGATGAGGAACGCGGCGCCCGGGAACATTTCGAGCAGCGCGTACCAGCCGTGTTCGGGGCTGTCGATTGCGAGTTGCGCAAACTCGGTGTTGCCGTTCTCGCGCACCTCGTACAGCGCGCTATTGCCGAAGAGCGAGACGATGAAGAAGTCGCACAGCACCGGGGCGGTGATCGCGGCGAGCACGAATTCGCGCAGCGTGCGGCCGCGGGAGATGCGCGCCAAGAAGAGCCCGACAAAGGGGCCCCACGCGAGCCAGAACGCCCAAAAGAACAGGGTCTGACCGGACATCCATGAGGCACCACCCTCCTGGTACACCATCGTCTCGAGCGTGCGGCCTGGGAAGGTCGCGATGAACTTGCCGATATTCGACACGAGTGCGTTGAGCAGGTAACCGGTTTGGCCGCTGATGAGGATGTAGAGCATCATCGCGCCGGCGCTCCAGAGATTGAGTTCGGAGATCCAGCGGATGCCCTTGTCCACGCCTGAGGTACACGCGGCTACCGTGACCACCACCGCAACAATGATGAGCGCGATCTGCAGTGAGAGGCCCTCTTCGAGGCCGAAGAGCCACGCGAACTCGATATTGAGGAGCACGACACCGATACCCATCGAGGTCGCGACACCGAACACGGTGCCGATGAGCGCGAAGATGTCGATCGTGTCGCCGACTGCGCCCTTGACGCGCTTGCCGAAGAGCGGATAGATCGCGGCGCGAATCGACAGCGGCATGCCCCAGCGATAGGCGAAATAGCCCATTGCCATGCCGAGCAGCGAGTACACTGACCAGCCACCGACGCCGTAGTGGAACATCGTCCAGACCACCGCTTCTTCCGCCGCGGCAGCGGTCTCGGCGCTCGCATTGGGTGGGGTCATGTAGTGCTGGATCGGTCCGGTCACCGAGTAGAACAGCATGTCAATGCCGACTCCGGCAGCGAAGAGCATCGCGACCCACGTGAAGAGTTTGTACTGCGGCCGCGAGTGGTCCGGCCCGAGACGGACCTTGCCCTCTTTTGAGAACGCGACCCACAGCACGAAGCCGATCACGATCGTGATCGTGAGGACGTACCACCAGCCGAGGTTCTCGCCGATCCAAGTCACTGCGGTCAGCAGGGTTGCTTCAGCATTGCTCGGCGCGAGGATGGCCCACAGCGAGAATGCGACGATCACGGATGCGGAAATGATGAAGACTCGCCAGTTGACCTTCGGCTTGGGCCCGGTTTTCGGCTCCAGCACTTCCGTTGCCTCGCGCATTTCTGCGCTGGAAAGCGGCGCTTGATGCTTCTCACGGTCTGCCGTGTCGGCGCGTTCGGTGCCTCCTAGGTCCTTGCGTCGCGGACTCTGCGTCATTCAATTCTCTCCATCAATCTCTAAGGTGTCGTCGGCCACTCGGACGCAGTCGCAAGCACGAGGAAACGTGCCGAAAAACGCTCTCAAGACAACTCGGATCGTAAGCAGCGTAAAGCGGAGTGTTCTCGTCCGGGCTCTCACCTGATGGGAGCTCAGCGGGCAACGGAACAGACAGCCACGGGCTGCGTCTTCGGTAAAACCGACAGAGGCGAGGGTAGCATGCCGGGTTTTCTCGGCGGGTTTCTGGCCGGTTAAGGATGCGTGCTTGGCGCGGCACCCAGCGTGGAAGCACGTGCGGCGATTCTCTTAAACACGTGGCAGTTCACTGAATACGGACTCATGCAAGGGACCAATACTGGCGGATGGATCAGGCAATGATGCACCGCGAGGATGCACCGTGAAGATGCACCGAGAAACAACCTGGAGGGAAGGATTTCGGATGAGTACCGGCACCACGACACCAGAATTTACGATCAACCGCGTGATCGCAGCGTCGCGAGAACGCGTGTGGCAGGGATGGACGAGGCGGGAGGAATTCGCCCAGTGGCTGCATCCCTTTGGAGTGCGGCTCGACGAGGTGTTTTTCGATATCCGCGTCGGCGGGGACTATCGCTACACGATGGTCAACGAAGAAACCGGCGAGCAATTTCCCACCGGCGGCACATTTTTCGAGATCGAGGAGCCGCTCCGGCTCGTGTTTTCGTGGGGTGAACCGGGTGCGACGGTGGACTCGGCCGCGGTGATCTCGGTGACGCTGCGGGATGCGCCGGGTGAGTCGGGTGGTGCCGGCGCTGACGGCGAATCGGATGCGGCAACCGCGCTTGAGTTTCACCTCCGCGGATTCGAGGGTCACGCCGGGGACAACTTTGTGTACGACGGCTGGATGGAAGCACTCGACAACTTTGAGCGGCACCTGCGGGGTGAACTGCGCAGTTAGCGGGCATCCCTAGACTGGCAGGATGCGACCGCCGACCTCACTGCTCACCGAGCTGCCCGCGATCATCGCCGCGGGACGGGGCCTCGCCGCCGAAGCTGTGCAGCGTGCGGAGGCTGCTCGACTCGAACACAACGTGCTGCGCCACGGCAATAACCTCGACGGGCTCGCGCGACTGGTCGCATCCGGCTCGCGAGCGAAACTCGTGTACCTCGACCCGCCGTTCGATTCCAAGGCGGACTATCGAAGCCGCATCCAAACCCGCGATGACGCGGGCGTGCCGCTCGCGCTCGAAATGCTCACCTACACCGATCGCTGGGCGGGAGGCACAGCAGAGTATCTACGGATGCTCGTGCCGCGCCTCGTACTCGCGCGCGAGTTGCTGACCGACGACGGCACAATTTGTGTGCATCTCGACTGGCACTCATCCCACTACGTCCGGACTGTGCTGGATGAACTCTTCGGGCGCGAGCACTTCGTGAACTCGCTTGTGTGGAGCTACCGCACCGGAGGCGCCGCGCGCACGAGCGCGGTGCCGCGCAAACACGACGACCTGCTCATCTACCGCAATACCGAGGCGATGCGCGTGACCCCGCTCTATGAGCGGCAGTATCTCGATAAGCCGTTTATGGGCAGTCGGCAGGATGCGCAGGGTCGGCACTACGTGGACACGATCCTTCGCGATGTCCTCGAGGGTGAAGTGAACCTTGTCGAATCGGGGGATGTGCGGGTGGTCAGCGTTCGACCCGTGCTCAATCTCTCGACTGAACGAACCGGGTATGCGACGCAAAAACCCGAGGGGCTGCTCGAGTTGCTCTTGCGGTGGTTCACCACTCCCGGCGATCTCGTCATCGACCCGTTCGGGGGTTCGGGAACCACCGCTGCGGCGGCGCACCGGCTTGGCCGGCGCTGGGTGAGCATGGATGCGAGCGCGCGATCGCTCGTGGTGGCGCGCGCGAGGCTCGACGCGCTCGCGGCTGAGTACCGAGTGGAAACCGACGGTCAGGATGCTGTCGAGGCCGCGCGAGCGACAATTACGATCGAGGACGGTCGGTGCCATTTACATGAGGTCGCGCTCGAGGACCCATCGCTCGAGACGCTCAACCCCGCGCGAAACACCGCGAAGGATGCGCTGGCGCGGCTGCGGTCCGGGACAGGCGTGGGGCTGCTCGCCGGGTGGCATGTGTGGCGCGGTGACTCGTGGCGAGGCGGCGAACGGCTCGCCGGCGCGTGGCGGGCGAATGATGGGACGCTGCCGACCACGCTGTCGCTTGATCGCAGCGACTTGGCCGAGGACACGCATCCCACCGATCTTGTCGTCGAACTCGTCGATCTCGTGGGCAACCGCTCGCATCACCCGATCGAGTAGCGCGGCGTGCGAGAAACCGGCCCGCTGACCAGCGGGAAACGAAAAACGCTGGCCACTGAAGAAAGTGGCCAGCGTTTGACGTGTTGTGGTTAGACTTGCGCGCCTTCGGCGTTCGGCTGTTCGCCCTGCTGCGCTTCCTGCTCAGCAATCTTCTGTCGCACCTCGTCCATGTCGACTTCCTTGACTGCCTTGATGACATCTTCAAGGGCGCGTGCCGGGAGTGCGCCTGCCTGCTGGAAGAGCAGTACGCCGTCACGGAAAGCCATGAGTGTCGGAATCGACTGGATACCCATGCTGGCCGAAAGCTGCTGGTTTGCCTCGGTGTCGACCTTGGTGAAGGTGACATCGCTGTGCTGTTCGCTCGCCTCTTCGTATACGGGCGCAAACTGCTTGCAGGGACCGCACCAGTCGGCCCAGAAGTCCACGAGGTGGATTCCTTCACTCGTTACTGTGTCGACAAAGTTGTCTTGTGAAAGTTCTTTTGTTGCCACTGTCTGCTCCTCTTCTCGGATGACGTCTGCTCGACCGGGGCACAGCGCTGTGTCGCTCCACCTTCTCAGTCGATAATGAGTGCAACGGTCAGCTCGGCGCGAGTATTCCGCTGCCTCTTGGATCTAGTGCTCAGATTTTTGGTGCTCGGTCCGCACTCTAGCGGTGGTCGCCGAGGTTCTCGTCTGAATCCTGCTGATCGCTGAGTTTCTCATCCGGGTTGGCAAAGGCTTCGGGGTCGACCTGCTGCTCGCTGTCGTTATTGAAACCAGCGGCGTTCTCGCCGAATACTGCATCGAAATCCGAGCCGGATGCGGGCTGTGCGTCGCTGCGCTCGTCCTGAGCCGGCTCCGGGAATGCCGAGTCAGGGAATGCAGGCTCTGGAACGTCTGACTCAGCAACATCCGGCTCCGCAACCGGCGACGCGTCCGCAGCATTGCCCCCGGTCGCGACATCCACACCATCGTCAAAGGTGATGACCTCGGTCATCTTGCCTTCAACCTGATAGTGGTTGTACAGCGCATCCTCTTCCGAGGGGGAGAGGTTCTGGTCGACCTCGGTGCGGGGGGATGCGAGGACGGTCGCCTTGTCGTAGGGCACGGTGATGCGGCGGTCGTCGCGTTCGCCGTCGTCGAGCGGGATGAAGAATTCCTTCATTCCAAACAGTCCGGTCTTTACCGTGACCCAGTTTGGTGCTTGCGTCTGGTCATCCAGGTACACCTGTCCCACGCGACCGATCTTTTGCCCGTTCGGGTCGAAGACCGTCGACTGGAAGAGCCACAGCAGCTCCTGTTCGGACTCGCGAGCGGCACGCTCTTCTTCGGTCTCGGAGTCTTCGAGTCGTTCCTCGCCGACCGCGGTGGGCACTGTATCATCGCTAGCCGCCGTGTCAACGGAAGAATCGTCTGCTGCGCCCGCGTCGTTCAATTCGGCGTCCCGCTGAACTGAGTCCGTTGGCTCGTTGGAATCATCTTCGTTCAGCCCAAAATTGGGTTCGGTCTGGTCTGCCATTTCTGCATATCCTCTGGGGTTGATGCGGTTTCGCTCAGGCGAGCTTATACGCCGGTGCTGGCTGCGGACTCAAACCACGCCCGGATGCGCACTACTTGAGCTTTGGCAGCGGCGGGAGGTCGGAGCCGGATTCTGGGCTTGATTCTGGG
>JBQDBM010000018.1:12632-38685 GCA_052090925.1 Leucobacter sp.
AGAGCCAGAGCCAGAGCCAGAGCCATGCTCGGCCGCGGGCTGAGCCACCGGTTGATCTCCGGCAGGAGATTCGGGCTCACCTTCGGGGCCTGCCTGCCCCGAAGGGTGCGCCTCTTGCTGCACAAATTCAGCCCCCGCATCCTTCTGCGCGGTTGCCGCGCGGATGCGACGCCAGATTGGTCGCACCACGAATAGCCAAATCAGCGCCAGGATGATGATGAGCAGCGCGAGCCCCGGAAGCGCGTAGCCAAAGTCAGTAATGAAGTCGTTGAGCGACTCCACGAAGTCATTCCAGCCTTCGCCGAGCCCGGCGAAGAATCCGGTCGGCTCTTCATCGATCGGTTCCGGTTCCGCATCGCTCGAGAAGTTCACGTGCACGGTGGACAGCGCGACATCTTCCGAGAGCACCTCGTGTTGCGCCTGCAGGCTCTGCAGTTCAGCCTGACGGTCGGAGAGTTCGCCTTCGACTTCGAGCATGTCTTCCACGGTCGTGGCCGCTTCCAGCATTGCCTCGAGGGATGCGATGGAAGACTCGAGGCTGCTGATGCGGGATTCGAGGTCAACTTGCTCGAGGGTCACATCCTCAGCGTTCGATTCGAGCGTGACTACCTCGCCGAGTTCCTTGAGTTCGGCGATGAACGCATCGTGATTCGCGGCGGGGATGCGCACCGTCAGCTGCGCTTCCGGAACCTGGTCGGTGGTGCGTTCCGTGCGCGCCTCAATACGGCCGTCGTGTTTCGACACGAGCTGTTCGAGCATCCCAACCGAACCCGGCACGTCTTCCACGCGAATACTCGCCGAGGTGGTGGTGATAATTGCTCGATCGGCAACCGCGGTGCTGTCACCGGGAGCCTGCGGATCCGATTCCGCCTGCTCACTGTCTTGGGCCGAACCACCGGCCCCGTCCTCAGGAGCCGGTTCCTGCGCGTATTCCTGCGCCGGAGCCGAGGTGTCGCCACGGCTGGAGCCTTCGGTGCCGCCAGAGGCGCATCCGGTCAACACCGCGAGGGTCGCGAGGGCCGCGACCATGCCGCGGACGAGTCGGTTCGAGGTTGAAGTGCTCATGCTACTTACAGTGACATAAGCGGCCGGTGGCGGCGTCGTCGCGCGGGTGTTTTTCGCTCATCCTGGCGGATGAAGGCGGGGTCGACCTGCGTTTAGCGGCAGGGGTAGCCAAACGGTTAGCCGAAGGTATCGGGGTCCTTACCGCGACGCGCACCGGCATCGAGGGTTTTGATGCGAGCGCATTCCTCGGGGGATAGGCGGATGCTCGCGGCGGCAAAGTTTTCGCGCAGCCGCTCCTCGCGGAGCGTCTTGGGGATCGCCACATTGCCAATTGCGAGGTGCCAGGCGAGTACGACCTGAGCTGGAGTGCATTCGCGAGCCTGCGCGATCTCCGTAATCACCGGATTATCAAGATCCTCGCCGCGTGCCAGGGGCGACCATGCCACGGTCGCAATGCGGTGTTGGGCGTGGAACTTGCGGAGCTCGGGCTGCGCGAAGCTCGGGTGCAATTCAACCTGATTGCAGGCGGGCATCTCACCCGACTCATCAAGGAGCCGCTCCAAGTGGTGCTGCTTGAAGTTCGCCACCCCGATCGACCGGGCGCGACCCTCATCCCGGAGCCGCTGCAGCGCATCCCAGGTCTCGACGTAGAGGTCCAGCGCCGGGGAAGGCCAGTGGATGAGGTAGAGATCGACCTCATCGACGCCGAGCTCTTCGAGGGACTCGTCGAAGGCGCGCAGCGTCTCGTCGTAACCCTGGCGGTCTTGCCACACCTTGGTGGTAATAAATGCTTCGTCGCGGGGCAGGCCGGATGCGCGGAGCCCCTCTCCGAGTCCGGCCTCATTCGCGTAGAGGGTCGCGGTATCGAAGTGGCGGTAGCCCACCTCAATGGCTTTCTCGACCAGCGCCGGTGTGTCCTCATTGGGAACCTTGTACAGACCGAGACCAAGCTGGGGGATGGACTTGCCGTCGGCGAGTTCAATCGCGGGAATTTGTACGTTCACGAGTGGCGACCCTACCCTCTTTTCTACGCCACAGTCCAGCCGTGTTTGCGCAGCGCTGCGCGGACTGCACCCTTCACCGAATACGGGATGATCTCTCCCTGCACCTCAATGTCTTCGCGGTGTCCGTGGCCACCGACAAAGATGATGTCGTCTGCTGTGGCAAGGGAGACCGCTTTCTCGATGCCCTCGGCGGAATCCGGAATCTCATAGTGCTCGAGGTCAGGGAACTCTTCACGCAGCGGCTTGAGGAGCATCGCGCGAATTGCCGCCGGGTCTTCGAAGCGCGGGTTGTAGTCGGTGACGACCACGACATCCGCGAGGGCCGCTGCCCGGGCCATATCGGGACGTTTCGTGACATCACGATCTCCGCTGGAGCCGAAGATCATGAACAGCCTGCCCTTAGTGAACCCGCGCAGCATCGTTAGTACGGTGCGGAAAGACGCGGGGGTGTGACCGTAGTCGACATACACGCGCGGACCGTCACTGTCGGGGTTTACGAGGTCGAGGCGGCCGGGGAGGGGAGCATTGAGCTCGCCCGATTCGCCGAGGGCCTCGCGGATGCGGTCAAGGTCGTACCCAATTTCGGTCAGGGCGATGATCGACAGCGCGGTGTCAAGCGCCACGAACCAGCCCGGATGGTTGATGGTCGCGGTGAGGCTGCGGCCCTCGCGATGGGTGATGGTGAGTTCGGTGTGGTCCAGGTCGATCTCGTTGGTGTCGAGGTGCCAGTCCGCATCCGTGTCGCTGTGCTGGGAGACGGTGGTCATCGGCACGGTGGCCCGCTCGGCGAGTTGCCTGCCCCATTTATCGTCGATCATCGTGACGCCACGCTTGGAACGGTCGGGACTAAAGAGGGGGAGTTTTGCGTTGAAGTAATTGTCGAGGGTGTCGTAGTGATCGAGGTGATCCTGCGAAAGATTGGTGAAAATCGCCACGTCGAATAGCAGCCCGTCGATACGGTGGTGGGTGACCGCATGCGCAGACACTTCAATCGCCGCGGCCTCAACCTCGTCCTCGCGCATGCGGGCGATGAGTCCGTGCAGGTAGTCCGCCTCGGGGGTGGTGAGCCGGCCACTGCGGTGCGTTTCGACCGACTGGTCTCCGACCCGACGCTCGACCGTGCCGGACAAACCGCTCTTGACGCCGAGTGCTTTGAACAGACCCTGCAGCAGGTATACCGTCGTGGTCTTCCCGTTGGTGCCGGTGACACCGATCAGGTGGGGGTTGCCCGGGGTTGTGCCATAGACGATCTTGGCAGCTTCTCCCATGACGGCGCGTGGGTCGGTGTGCACCACGGTGTGCAGGCCCGCAGCGTTCGTTTGCTCGGCGCCGGCTGCGTCGGTCAACGCCGCAGTGGCACCGGCAGCGGCGGCCTGCGCGGCGTACTTCGCACCGTGGGTTTGAGCGCCTGGAAGTGCCACAAACAGGGAATCAGAAACAGCAGTGTCGGAGGTACTGGTTACGCTCTTCACACGAACTTCGGGACCCTCATAGGTACCCCCGAGTTCGGTGGCAAGTTCCGCGAGGGAAATGCCGGTTGGGTTGACCGGCTCCGCGAGGTTCTGTGTCATTACTGCTCTTTCTTCCGAAAAGGGGGTTTTGTGGATCAACCTGTGGAGTATTTGTGAAATCTAGTGGAAAACAGCTGTGAAACGCCGGATTTCTGTGGACTTACATGTGGAGAACTACATGGTTGTAATACTCTATCTAGTGATGCTAGCCTCGTCAGACACAACATCTTGTGGCTCGAGCTTGGTTGACCACTATGCAGCGTGACCTTCTCAGTTGCTCACTGTTCCCACCTTCCCAACATCAAATTTCTTCCTAGAAGAGGCGAATCGCATGACCATTTCTGTTTACAGCAAGCCATCCTGCGTACAGTGCACCGCAACCTACCGGGCGCTCGACAAGCAGGGTATCGAGTACGAGGTGTTCGACGTTTCTGCCGACGAGAAGGCACTCGCCGCAGTCAAGGAGCTCGGCTACCTCCAGGCGCCGGTCGTTGTGACCGAGAGCGACCACTGGTCGGGCTTCCGTCCCGACAAGATCACCGAGCTTTCACAAGCCCGAATCGCATAACTCGAACTGAGGAGAGTGATGTCGTGACTCAGCTCATTTATTTCTCGAGTGTGTCCGGCAACACGCACCGCTTCGTTGAAAAGCTCGGTCGTGAGGCCAAGCGCATCCCGCTTTACACGAACGACGACACGATCCTGGCCGACGAGCCATTCGTGCTCGTGGTGCCGACATACGGCGGCGGCCACCCGAAAACGGCCGTCCCGAAGCAAGTGATCAAGTTCTTGAATGTGCTCGAGAACCGCCAGCTCATTCGCGGTGTGATCGCAGTCGGGAATACCAACTTTGGCTCGGCCTTCGGGCTCGCCGGCAACGTGATCGCACGAAAGTGCGAGGTGCCGGTGCTCTACAAATTTGAAGTATTTGGCACGCCTGACGACGTGCAAACCGTGAACGAAGGATTGGATCAGTTTTGGCAACAGCAACCGACACCCCTAGCAGTGTGATCGTGCAGGAGCACAAGAAGGGACAGAGCTCGGGGCTTGACTACCACGCCCTCAACGCGATGCTCAACCTCTACGACAATGAGGGCCGCATCCAGTTCGAGAAGGACCGCGAAGCCGCTCGCGAGTACTTCCTGCAGCACGTCAACCAGAACACGGTCTTCTTCCGCGACCTCGAAGAGCGCCTCACCTACCTCATCGACAATGAGTACTACGAGCGCGAGCTCATCGAGCAGTACTCGCACGAGTTCATCGGGCAGCTTCGCGACCGTGCCTATAAGGCAAAGTTCCGCTTCCCGACCTTCCTCGGTGCCTTCAAGTTCTACACCTCCTACGCGCTGAAGACCTTTGACGGCAAGCGCTACCTCGAGCGCTTCGAAGACCGCGTGCTCATGGTTGCACTTGGCCTCGCGCAGGGGGATGAGTCCCTCGCGACCGCGCTCGTCGACGAGATGGTCTCGGGCCGCTTCCAGCCTGCCACGCCCACCTTCCTCAACGTCGGGAAGAAGCAGCGCGGTGAGTACGTCAGCTGCTTCCTGCTGCGCATCGAAGACAATATGGAGTCGATCGGTCGCTCAATCAACTCGGCACTGCAGCTTTCCAAGCGCGGTGGCGGGGTCGCGTTCAGCCTCTCGAACGTGCGCGAATCGGGTGCCCCGATCAAGCACATCGAAAACCAGTCCTCGGGCATCATCCCGATCATGAAGCTGCTCGAAGACTCCTTCAGCTACGCCAACCAGCTCGGTGCCCGTCAGGGTGCCGGTGCCGTGTACCTCTCGGCGCACCACCCCGACATCATGCGCTTCCTCGACACCAAGCGCGAGAACGCCGACGAGAAGATCCGCATCAAGACGCTCTCGCTCGGTGTCGTCATCCCGGACATCACCTTCGAACTCGCGAAGAAGAAGGAACCGATGTACCTCTTCTCGCCCTACGACGTGGAGCGCGTCTACGGCAAGCCCTTCGGCGACATCTCGGTGACCGAGAAGTACTACGAAATGGTCGACGACGCACGCATCCGCAAGACCAAGATCGACGCCCGCGAGTTCTTCCAGACTCTCGCCGAGATCCAGTTCGAATCGGGCTACCCGTACATCATGTACGAGGACACCGTGAACCGTGCGAACCCGATCGAGGGTCGCATCAACATGTCGAACCTGTGCTCGGAGATCCTGCAGGTCAACAGCCCGTCGACCTACAACGCCGACCTCACCTATGACGAAGTCGGCGACGACATCTCCTGCAACCTCGGCTCGATGAACATCGCGCTTGCGATGGACTCCGAGAACCTCGGCCTCGCCATCGAAACCGCGATTCGCGGGCTAACCGCGGTGAGCGACATGTCGAGCATCGACTCGGTGCCCTCGATCCGCCAGGGCAACAGTGCCTCGCACGCGATCGGCCTCGGCCAGATGAACCTCCACGGTTTCCTCGGCCGCGAGCGCATCTTCTACGGTTCCGAAGAAGGCCTCGACTTCACGAACATCTACTTCTACACCGTGGTCTACCACGCGATCCGCGCATCCATGAGCCTTGCGCGCGAGCGCGGCCAGCGCTTCGGTGGCTTCGAGAACTCGAAGTACGCATCCGGTGAATTCTTTGACAAGTACATCGACGAGGAATGGCTGCCGAAGACCGAGCGCGTGCGCGAGCTCTTTGCCGACCACCACATCCCGACCCAGGACGACTGGCGTCAGCTGAAGGCCGACGTGCAGGAGCACGGGATGTACAACCGGAACCTTCAGGCCGTGCCGCCGACCGGGTCGATTTCGTACATCAACAACTCGACCTCCTCGATCCACCCGATCGCGTCGAAGGTGGAGATCCGCAAGGAAGGCAAGATCGGCCGCGTCTACTACCCGGCGCCGTTCATGAATAACGACAACCTCGAGTACTTCGAGGATGCGTATGAGATCGGCTACGAGAAGATCATCGACACGTACGCTGAGGCGACGCAGCACGTCGACCAGGGCCTGTCGCTCACGCTGTTCTTCAAGGACACCGCGACCACGCGTGACATCAACAAGGCGCAGATCTACGCGTGGCGGAAGGGCATCAAGACGCTGTACTACATTCGACTGCGTCAGCTTGCTCTTGAGGGAACCGAAATCGAAGGTTGCGTCAGCTGCATGCTGTAGCAATTTGAATCGCGGCGTCGCTTCTAGTGACGCCGCGATTGCGTGTGGCGACTGGTGATTAGGCCAACGCTGTACGAGCCGAACTCTGTACTGGCCGTATCTTGTACGAGACGAACTTTGTATGAACCGAATTTTGTACGAGCCGAATTTTTGAAGGGGAACGAACCGCTCATGATGACCGAGCAGTCGAAGCGTGATCCACACGTCGACTATATTGACGCGATCAACTGGAACCGGATCCAGGACGACAAGGATCTCGAGATCTGGAACCGCCTCACGAATAACTTCTGGCTGCCCGAAAAGGTGCCGCTGTCGAACGACATCCAATCGTGGAACACCCTGACCGAAGAAGAGCAGACCGTGACCATGCGCGTGTTCGCGGGGCTCACCCTGCTCGACACGATTCAGGGCACCGTGGGTGCGGTCACGATGATTCCGGATGCGACGACCCTCCACGAAGAAGCGGTACTCACGAACATTGCGTTCATGGAGTCGGTGCACGCGAAGAGTTACTCGTCGATCTTCTCGACCCTCGCATCCACCTCGCAGATTGACGATGTCTTCCGCTGGGCGCGCGAGCACCCGAATCTGCAGAAGAAGGCGCAGATCATCGTTGACTACTACAACGGCGAAGACCCGCTCAAGCGCAAGGTCGCCTCGACCATTCTCGAGTCCTTCCTCTTCTACTCGGGGTTCTACCTGCCGATGTACTGGTCGGCGCACGCGAAGCTCACGAACACTGCGGACCTGATTCGCCTGATCATTCGCGATGAAGCCGTGCATGGCTACTACATTGGCTACAAGTACCAGCGCGAGCTCGAGAAGATCACGGATGCTGATCGCAAGCAGGAGCTCAAGGACTGGACCTTCTCGCTGCTCTACGACCTCTACGAGAATGAGGTCGCGTTCACCCACGATCTCTACGACGGCGTTGGTTGGTCGGAAGACGTGAAGAAGTTCCTCCACTACAACGCGAACAAGGCGCTCATGAACCTCGGCTACGAGCCGATGTTCCCGTCTTCGGTGACGGATGTGAACCCCTCGATTCTCTCGGCGCTCTCGCCCGGTTCGGACGAGAACCACGACTTCTTCTCCGGGTCGGGGTCGTCGTACGTGATCGGTGTTGCGGAGAACACCGAGGATGACGACTGGGACTTCTAGAAGTTCAGTTCTGAAGGGTCTTACAAAAGGCCTGATCGCGCCCCGGATCTGCGAGTTTTCGCAGATCCGGGGCGTTTTTCGTGCCTCCAGTCGAAAGACAAAGGAGGACAGAGATGAACAGCAATATCCATTCAGAGGGGCACGTAGGGGGCACGCGCCTACCTTCCATGTGGGAGAGGAGGTGCTCGGGGCCCCGGTTTTCGGGTTCACGTGCCCTCCAGGTCGTGCCCCAACGTGCCCCACATCGTGACCGAGTAGGCGGGGGAGCCGCGGAACTACGCGGAAGTTGTGACTCGGGTGTGACGAGGGGCACGAAGGGGCACGGCCGTCCGCAGGAGTCCAATTCAGTCCACGGGAGGCAATAATGAGCACCACTGCGCAAGCGAATGCCGCGCTCAAACGGGAGGCATGGGGAAGGTTGAGAAAACTCCCTTCCGGCCGGTGGCAGGTCAGGTATCCAGGACCGGATGGGAAGACCTACACCGCCAGAACCGAGGACGACAAGCCGCTCACATTCGTGACTAAGACGGACGCTCGGACGTGGCTCGCGAGTCTCCAGACGCGGATGGCGCGGGGGCTGTGGGAACCGCCAGAAGCCACCGCAGCGAGACTCCGCGCGGAGGTCGCCGCAGAGGCTGCGAGGTCGGTGGGTTTCGAAGAGTATGCCGAGCGTTGGCTGAAGATGATTAGAGACGAGCCGAACCGCCAGGGTAAACAGCGAGCCGTTGGCACGGTGCGGTCCTATAAGGGCAAGGTCATCGGATACCTCATCCCTGAGTTTGGCGACACGCCACTTCGCGAGATCAACGTTGAGCGCATCAAGAAATTGTCCGATCGGCTCGATCAGATTCCCGCTCCGTTGAATCCCAAGTCGAAGTTCAATGGCATCACCCGACCCGTGCTGGTAGTCCTCATGATGATCCTGAGGCAGGCTGCACGCGACGGTTTCATTTCTTCGGTGCCGGACATCTCGGTCCCTAAGCAGAAGTCGGTGCGCCACGACGCTGATCATGATTCCGGAGACGATGTCGCAATCCCGGTCCAGGTCGAGGCGTTGTACGCGGCAGTGCCAGAGAAGTGGGCGATCGCGGTCTTGCTGGCTGCATGGTGTCAGTTGCGACGTGGCGAGTGTCTTGGTCTTCAGCGTCGCGACATCGAGTGGCGCGATGACGGTAGCGCGACGCTGCATGTACGGAGGCAGCTCAACGCGAACACGGGTGGGTACACAACGCTCAAGACCGAGGCGGGGCAGAGGTCGTTGAGCATCCCAAAATTGATGCTCACGCGACTGCGGCAGCACTTGGACACATATGTAGGGTCGGAGACTAACGCTCCAGTGCTGCCGACAGATGCGAAGGGCTCGATCCCACATTGTCTAACACTCGGTGGGGGTACCTGTGGATGGATGCGCGTGACGAGGTTGAGGGATTGCCGCACCGCTGCAGATTCCATGATCTGCGACACACAGGGCTCACAATCTTCGCGCAGCAGGGCGCGACGCTCGCCGAACTGATGAGGCGTGGGGGCCACGCGGATATCCACATCGTGTTGCGCTACCAGCACGCGACGATGAGCCGCGATCGAGAGCTTGCCGATCGAATGAGTGATCGTGTGACAGCGAGTATCGCGCAAGCTGAGGGCGATCCGACGGGCTGATATGCGTCGGGTATGGACACCGAGGGACACCTGTGAGGTGAAACCAACTAGCCGACCGGGAGGTATCACCATGACTGTCCAAACCCGATCCGAGAGTCCTGAGCAAGGACTCATCTCGCTGACGAAAGCCGCTGACATGTTCGGTGTCTCGACGAAGACGATTCGACGTCGCATCGCAGACGGAACCGTGCGCGGGTATCGAATCGGCAGACTCATTCGCGTCGACGTTGAGGAGATACGTGACGCGCTTGTCGTCGAGATGCCCAACATGAAATGAAGGTCACAGCACCCGGCTGTGCTGCGCAGCAACACGGGTCGCCCCCTGACGGATCGACATCCGTTCGGGGGCGCCTCCTTTTTGGTCTGCTAGTTCGGCTACGTCATGGCCGTTCGTGACGACACGAGCCATTCTCTGTTGCAGTAACAGATTCGTGCCCGCGCTCGCCGCGCTGGTTACCGGGCCGGGCACAGCTCCTACCTGGCGTCCTAGTTCCGCAGCCTCATGCGCGATTCGCAGCGAGCCTGAACGAGCGCCAGCTTCAACCACCACGGTCGTGCCCGATAGTGCGCCGAGAATCCGAGCCCGATCGAGGAAACGTTGGCGAGTGGGCGCGGTGCCGGGCGGCACCTCGGAAACTGTGAGACCTCGATTGCCCACGCGTTCAAGCAAATCAGCGTGCCCCATTGGGTATGGACGATCAATACCGGATGCCAGCACAGCGATGGTGTCACCTCCGCGTCGAAGTGCTGCCTGATGTACTGATCCATCGATGCCGTAGGCGGCCCCGGCGACAAGCGTCTTACCGTTCGTCATCAAGTCATCACAGAGTTCCTCCGTGACGTGAGCGCCATAAGAAGTTGCAGCTCGTGCCCCCGTGATCGTGATCCGCTGCGAGATTGGGGTCGAGAGCAGTTCGGTGCGGCCCTTTGCCCACAGCGCGTATGGTGTGCGATCGCCGAGATCGTTCAGGGCAGCGGGCCAATCTGGATCGCTCGGGATAATCACCCGAAAGGAACGGGCGCCGCCGATCCTTGTTGCAAGATGCTCCAGCGTCGTTGCAGAGCGAATGCGGTCGTGCCACACGGCTGTCGCAATGTCATCCATTCCCGGAACTGGGCCGTCCTTGCTCACCAGCTTGATTAGCTCGACGGCTCCGACCTGCTCAAGCAAGTGTCCGGTCGTGGGATCGTTCGGGGTTCCGACGAACGAAAGCGCCATACGAGCGGCACGATCATCCGTAGCGAACTCTGAGAGCGTGGGCATGACATCCTCCTTGATCGTGTGTCTCGTTCAAGAGGTGCTCTATAGCCCCATTCGTGTCCCTGTACCCCGTCGGCTCTCTCGACCCAAGTGGGCAGGCTTAATGCCTCATACGTTCCTCGGCATCGAGATCGGGGTGCGCCCGCAGACCGTATTTCTGATTCAACGGGTCGACGAACACGTCCGGCTCGCGCGGTGGTCGAAACGTGAAGCGCGAGAAGGCCGCGAGCAGCCCGACAAAGAACAGCGAGGAGAGCACAATCATTGCGGTTGACGCGGCGAGGTCACCCAGGATCAACACGAAGATGGCTTGTGCGATCGCAATCACGATGAAGAACACAGTGATATCGAGCCAGAGCACGTTCCGTTTCGTGATCGCCTTATAGAGAAAAATGAGACCAATCATGCTGATCGGAATCGAGTACAGCGCAATTGTGGATGCCGGGAGGAATGACGGGTGCTGATATCCGCCCGCGGCGAAGAGTGCGACGTGCAAGACCACGACGGGCCACACCGCGATCTTGATGCGTTCCCAGTAGCTCTCATTCACCGCGCTGAAGATGGCCGCGACACGGTTATGGCCGGTCCAGTCGAACAAGAAGTGCAACAGGCTGCCGATAATTCCAAGCGGAAGAATCATCCACCAGCTGACCGTGATGATGCTGTCAACGTTCATTGTTCTCTTCTCTAGCTGACCGCGACACCGAACAGCAGTCCGATGAGGTACGTCGCGAGCATCGTTGCCGCGCCCATCACCACGTTCCGCACGATCGCGGGCCGCCGAGGCGCACCGCCGAGGGCCGCGCTGATCCAACCCGTGAGAAACAGACCCACTACGACGGATGCTGCGGTGATCCATACCCGGTGGTCTCCGGTGGGCAGCAACACCACTATGAGCGGGATGAGCGAGCCGATCGCGAATGCAACAAATGAGGAGATGGCCGCCGCCCATGGACTGGTAAATTCTTCATGGTCAATACCGAGTTCTACTTCGGCGTGTGCCGCTAACGCGTCATGTTCGGTCAGTTCGAGGGCGACCTGCTGGGCGAGTTCGGGAGAGAGCCCACGATCACGATAGAGGCCAGCGAGTTCCTCCAGCTCCTCCTGGGGCATGGTCTCAAGCTCCCAGCGCTCTTTGGCGATGAGTGCTTTCTCGGTGTCACTCTGCGTGCTCACCGAGACGTACTCGCCGCCAGCCATCGAGAATGCCCCGGCCACTGCCGCCGCGATCCCGGCGGTGGCGATGGCAATCAGGTTGTTCGGACTCGCAGCCGCGACGCCGACGACGACACCCGAGGTTGAGACGATGCCATCGTTGGCGCCGAGCACCCCAGCTCGAAGCCAATTCAGCCGCTGGCCGATGTCTTGAACGTGGGATTCGCCTGGATGGTGGCGAGGTGTTGCATCTTGGGTCATTGGGGCGCTCCCGCGTCTACTCTTCTTCGTTCTCAGTTGCTCGTCGTGGGGCTGGAAAGATTGTTGAGTGCGTTCACGTCAGTGATCGTGATGCGACCTTGAACGACTTGTGAAATCATTCCGGCATCCGTGAGCTTGCGAAGCTGGCGACTGAGCGACTCGGGCGTCGTCGACATGAGAGAAGCGATGTCTTTCTTGGCCAGCGGGAGTTCGACTTCGATGGTGCCTTGTGGCCCGTGCTTGCCTGGGAGTGAGAGCAAATAGTCGGCGAGGCGAGACCCCACACTGCCTGAGATCACCGACGCGAGTCGCGCTTCGGTATCAGCCAACCGTCTACTTACGCCCTGCAGCATGCGTAACCCGATGCTGGGGTGCTTCTCGGCGAGACGGCCGAGGTCTGCGTGGCGAAACACGCACAGCTGCGTGTTGCTTACAGCTTCCGCGGCGTGGTCTGGTTTCGCGCCGGTGAGAAAAGCGAACTCTCCGATGAAGTCACCAGGGCCGAGCACCCGGATCAGCTGCTCTTGCCCGGCCGCATTCGTGCGAGATATCTTAACCTGACCGGTGTGCACCACCAACAGCTGCGACATCTCTGAACCTGCCGAATAGATCTGCTCGGCGGAGTCGAGGTTTGTCGGGTGCGCGAAACGCGCGACCTCAACCTGCTGATCGTGTGTCAGCCCCTGAAACAGGGGAACGCGAGCAACACACAGGTCGTCTTGCACCGCATCGAGTGTCAGCTCAGGCTGTGCTCGGGTCATGGTTCGATGATCACTTTACGCGCAGCGACGCGAAGCGAACCTTCAAGTTCTCGACGCCGTCGAGTCGTCCGACCTGTTTCTCGATCTTGGTCACACACGATGGGCACGAAAACCCCTCGGCTCGCAAAAGTGTGTGCGTGGCTCTGTTGCAACAGACATTCTGGTCTTCCTTCAGCATGCGTGGGCGAGAACTCACGAACTCCCGAGTTGTCACTACCAAGGATATTGACTTCACACGAATTTGCCTTGACGTAGATCAAGTCGCCCGGCTCTCTTGCCCGGCTCCTGCGCTGATGAGATGCTCGATTCCCGGTACGCACCTGCCGCACGAACTCAATCCAGGCCAGGGCTGGTAGGGTTCACCGCGTGACGGTACGCGCGCAGGGCTCAGCCACACGGGGTCCGGCCGGATCGGCTTGGGAGGTGTTCCTGGTCTTCCTGCGCCTCGGGGTGACCTCGTTCGGCGATCCGATCGCCCACCTCGGGTTCTTCCGCACCGAATTCGTCCAACGGCGCCGGTGGCTGGACGACCAGTCCTACGCCGACCTGGTGGCTCTGTGTCGGTTCCTGCCGGGCCCCGCCTCCAGCCAGGTGGGCTTCGGGCTCGGGCTGCACCGCGCCGGGACGCGTGGCGCGTTGGCGGCGTTCGTAGCGTTCACGCTGCCCTCGGCGGTGCTTATGGTGGCGTTCGCGTACGGTGCGGCGCTGTTCTCCGGTCCGGTGGGCGAGGGCATGCTCACGGGGTTGAAGACCACTGCCGTCGCGATCGTAGCCCAGGCGGTGTGGGGCATGGCGCGCACCCTGACCCCCACCCGACGCGCGCGTCGATCGCGGTGGTCGCGGTGGTCCTCGTGTTCCTGTTGGGTGGAGTGGGCGGACAGGTGCTCGCGATCCTGCTCGGCGTGGTCGCCGGGCTGATCTTATGCCGACAGCCGCGTGATGACAGCGCGGAAGCCGTGATCGGCTTCCGCGTGCGCACGTGGGTCAGCGTGACGTGCTTGGTGGTGTTCGCCGTGCTGCTGTTCGGACTGCCGCTGGTGGTGGCGGTGGGAGGTCTGGGCGGGGGTGGCGTCGCCCTGTTCGACGCCTTCTACCGTGCGGGCGCCCTCGTGTTCGGCGGCGGCCACGTCGTGCTGCCCTTGCTCGAAGCCGAGGTCGTCGCCCCCGGGTGGGTGGGCACCGACGCGTTCCTGGTCGGCTACGGCGCCGCCCAGGCGATGCCCGGCCCCCTCTTTACCTTCGCCGGCTACCTCGGCGCCCTGTCGACGACCGGACCCGGCGGCATCGCGGGGGCGGCGATCGCACTAATCGCCGTGTTCGCACCGGGATTCCTGCTGCTGGTGGGGGTGCTGGCATTCTGGGACCGCTTCCGTCGGATGCCGTGGGCTCAAGCCGCTATGCGCGGCGCCAACGCCGCCGTGGTCGGTGTGCTGGGCGCTGCGCTGTACTCCCCGGTGTTTACCTCGTCGGAGGTGACCGGGCCCGCGGCGCTGTGTCTCGCTTTGGTGTGCTTTGTCCTCCTCGTTGCGTGGAAGTTGCCCCCGTGGCTCGTGGTCATCGTGGGCGCGGTCGGCGGCGTGGTGGGCGCACTGGCCTCCTGGTGGTGAGGGGCTGAGCCCTCTCGCGTCGGAGAACTTCTCACAACACCCTCGACCTGGACCCGCTCACGATCGGACCCGGCGACCACGCCGCCGACCGCGACGCACAGGCCGCCGTAGCGTCGTCGATGCTCCGGGGAACGGTTGAAGTGCCGATGCAGGATGTCACGCGTGCTGCCGAGGCGGAGATGCGACGTGCGGCGCGAGGCCATCACCGGCAGGATGCTTATGGGGACGGGGCCGGTCGTCGGGCCTGGATCGTGTCAGATTGGTGCGTAACGCTCTTGTGTGCTCGAAGTGCCCGGAGCGCCGAGAGGATCGCAACAAGATCGACGACCTCTTGCAGGAGAGCCCCCGCCACGGCGGGCAAGTATCCAAATGCGGCAACGATCATCAATCCCACTGAAATGATGATCCCTAACCATATCGACTGCAACGCGATGTGCACGGTGCGCCGTGATACGAATGCCACATCGGCAACACGTGCAATGTCGTTCGAAGTGATCACGGCGGCCGCCGATTCACTCGCGACGGTGGCGCCTCGCCCGGCCATCGCAATGCCCACGTCAGCAGCCGCAAGCACTGGAGCATCATTGATGCCATCACCAACCATGAGCACTGGCCGGGGCTGCATCGCCTGCACTATCTCGACTTTGCTTTGTGGGGTGGTCTCGGCGTGAACTGTCTGAATACCGACCGCGTTTGCGACCGAGAGAGCGGTCGGTTCAACATCGCCGGTCACCATCGCGATCTCAGCGACACCGGCCCTGCGCAGGCGGGAGATGGTGGTGTTCGCGTTCTCTCGAACGGGATCGGACAGGATGATAATGCCAGCCAGTTCGTCCCCGACGGACACGTAGACCGCTGTTTCTCCGGCTTCAAGTGCAGGGCGGGCGACTGGCCCGGTCACTTCTTCAACGAATGCGGGTTTTCCGACCCGCACCACACCGCCATCAGCAAAGGTCGCTTGCACACCGTTTGTTGCTACTTCTTCAGCATTCGCCACTGCGGGCAGCTCAAGTTGCTGTTGTCTCGCAGCCTGCACGATCGGCTCGGCGAACACGTGCACCGAATGCTGTTCAGCGGCTGCTGCCAGCCGAAGGGTCTCGACCGCAGACCGGGTGGCTTCATGAACCCTTACCACGTCGGCTTTGCCCTGCGTGAGGGTGCCGGTCTTATCGAACGCCGCCGAACGAATCCGAGCAAGCACTTCTAAGACACCGCCGTCTTTCAAAATGACGTTGAGCTTTGCAGCTGAACTCATACCGCCCATGAACGCGACCGGGGTTGCGATGAGGAGCGGGCATGGGGTTGCTACCACGAGCACTTCAGCGAATCGCACGGGGTCGCCGCTCAGAAACCAAGCGAAGCCCGCAATGAGCAACGCAACAATGGTGAATGGTACAGCGTAGCGGTCAGCGAGTCGCACCATCGGTGCCCGAGACTCCACCGCTTCTTCAACCAGCCGCACAATCGACGCATAGTTCGAGTCTGCCGCCACCTTCTGTGCGCGCATAGTGAAGCTCGCGGTGCCGTTCACCGTTCCCGATAGCAGCGCACTGCCTGCCACATGGCTCACGGGCAGCGGCTCGCCGGTCACCGACGATTCGTCGATCATCGCGTGATCCGACACAAGTACCCCGTCGACAGGCAGAATCTCCGAGGATCGCACCAGCAGTTCGTCGCCGACACTGACTTCTCCAACTGGGATACGCTGAACTTCCCCAGTGGCTGGGTCGATTCGGCCTGCGAACGCGGGGGCGCGGTTCAACAGTTGGTCGAGTTCACGGCTTGCACGGCGTGCGGCCAGGTCTTCGAGCGCTTCGCCGCCGGTGAGCATCAGCGCGATGATCAGCCCGGCCACATACTCCTGCACCGCAAGGGTGGCGACCATGGCGATGACCGCAAGAATATCGAGACCCCAGTGTCCGCGCATCAGCTCCCGAACCATGTCGATGGCGGTGATGAGGATCACGATGCCGAGTACGAGATACGCGGTCACGGCAAGGGCGACCGTCAGGCCGCTCACCCAGAGCATCACCCCAGTGGCCAGTCCGATCACCACGAAGACCATGAGCTTACGACCCATAAGAAAATCAATCGCCGGTGAGATCGCGCTCCGCGAGTCTTCGGTGAGCGGTGTGCTGGTCTTAGTCGACATCTCCATTTTTAGCCTGTCTTCATAGATGTGAACAGTTCACTGAGTGCGGTGTCCTTCTTGGCGCTGATACGACCTTGACTGTGTTGCGAGATCACTACCGCTGCTCCCGCCCTGCCACTCGCTGCGCGTACCTGAGTACCCGAAAGAATCTGCGCACCGGTCATGGTTCGATGATCACTTTGCCCGCAGCGTGCCCGCCTTCGACCAGCGCGATGGCGTCCATGGCGTGCTCCAGATCGAACCGCTCGCGCACCTGGGCATCAACGAGCCCGTATTGCGCGACGCCGGTGATCTTTTCGATCCCTTCACGCGTTCGCTGCACCGCGGCGCCACCGAGGTCGGCTGCCGTAACAGGGTCCGCGGCACTGACGATGACACTGGGGTTCTTGGCGATCCCTGCGATATCGCGAAGCGCCTGTCCACCAACCAGGTCGATGATCAAGTCAACGCCCTCGGGTGCGATGGTGCGCACGCGATCCGCAGCAACATCACCGGCCTCCACGAATGTCGCGCCGGTAGATTCCACAAGCTCTTTCTTGCCCGCGTTGGCCACGCCGATAGTAACGAACTCGTGCACTTTCCCGATTTGTGCTGCCATGAGACCGATGCCACCTCCGGCACCGAGGATCAGCATGGTTTGACCCGGTTCCAGTTCAATTTGGTGGGTGACATCGTATGCTGTCGCCCCGGCTACGGGCAGCGCTGCAGCATCGGCGAAGGAAAGTTCTTCGGGCTTGAGAACGGTTTGTGTGGCATCCAACACTGTGTGCCTCGCGAACGTTCCGTGTCCTTTCGCGGCGAGGCCAAGTACCGCATCGCCTACCGAAAAGGCTTCGACTCCTTCCCCGACACTGGTGATGATTCCGGATGCTTCAAGGCCCATGGCTGCGGGAAGCTGACCGCGCGCACCCATGAGGCCTGCGCGAATCTTCCAGTCCGCGGGGTTTACCCCAGCGGCTTTCACCTCTATAGCAACCTCGCCTCGTCCTGGCACGGGCCGCGGGCGATCGATCAGAGCTTGCGTTTCGGGCCCGCCATGTTCAGTGAAAACTAGAGTTTGAGTTGTCATGACTTCTCCTGATTCGCGTTTGGGACGCGCGTCACGACGTGGCCTGTGGCGGTGCATCTTCACCCGAAGCCTCGGCCGCGTCAGCGAGATCCTTCGTGGCGTACGTGGCGTCGACCGCGTGCTCTGGAGGGGAGTAGACGGTGTAGAGCACCAACGGTTCGTCACCGGTATTGCGGAAGTTGTGACGGGTGCCAGCAGGGACCGCACACAGATCGCCAGCGTCAACAGTGTGTGTATGGCCGTCCAAGTCGGCCTCGCCGCTGCCGGAAACAAACGTCAGCAACTGGTCAGTTGTCTCATGCACCTCGTCGCCGATTTCACCTCCCACGGGGATTGTCATTGCGACGAGTTGGGAGTGCTTTCCCGTCCATAGGACCTGACGAAAGTTCGAGTTCGCTTTCGCCACATTGTCGATGATGAAGTGCGTTGCTTTCTCTCCGATGCTGAACTGGTTCTCACTCATGTCGGTGTGCCTTTCTTAGCGTGTGTCTTCGATGGAAATGTGTGGTGTTGTCGCGGATTCGACCGGGCGCCCCGGGATAGGGCCATCTTGCGAGCGTTCCGCCTTCGAGAGCGACGTCGCACCCCGGGTGTTACGCAGCAGTCGCATGGCGTTGAGAATCACAATGAGCACTGACCCTTCGTGCACGAGCATGCCCACCGACATCGTGACGCCGCCCGCAAAGACCCCGATGAGTAGCAGCACCACGGTGATGAGTGCGATGGCGATGTTTTGGCGCATCACGTTCACGGTGCGTTTAGCGAGACTGATGGCCCCGGGAAGCTTCAGCAGGTTGTCACCCATGAGTGCAATGTCCGCCGTTTCGACTGCGACAGCGGATCCGGCTGCCCCCATGGCAACGCCGATGTCTGCGGTTGCAAGGGCAGGCGCGTCGTTGACGCCGTCACCGACCATCGCGACTGTGTGGCCTTCGCGCTGCAAGCGAGCGACGGCGTCGAGCTTGTCTTCGGGTAGTAGAGAGGCGTGGATTTCGTCGATCCCGACGGATTCACCGATGGCTTCGGCAACCAGTCGGGTGTCACCCGTCAGCATCACGACCTTCTGCACCCCGGCCGCGTGCAGACGCTTGATCATTTCTGGGGCATCCTCGCGGATCGTGTCGGCAACGCCAACGACGCCAACGACGCGCTCGTCAACCGCGACAATCATGGGTGTCTTACCTGCGGCCGCGAGTTCATTCGCGACTTCGTCTGCCCCGGCGAGGTCGGTGATCTCATACTGGGTGAGCAGTGGAGCGTTGCCGACGAGCACCCGCTGTCCGTGTACGTCAGCAACGATGCCTTTACCGACCACCGGTGTGACAGATTCGGGCACGCCTTCGGGTGCGATGCCCACTTCGCGCGCGGTGTCAAGAATCGGCCTAGCGAGCGGATGCTCCGACCCCGCCTCCGCTGCGGCCGCCCATTTGAGCACGTCACGGCGATCTGAAGCAGGGTCAAGCACGATGACATCAGTCAACACCGGGCGGCCCTCGGTCAGGGTGCCGGTCTTATCGACAGCCACGGCAGAGATCTTCGCGGAGGTCTCAAGATACTCGCCGCCCTTGATCAGGATGCCGTTGCGTGCCGACCGGCCGATCCCGGCCACGATCGCGACCGGAATCGAGATGACGAGCGCGCCGGGGCATCCGATTACCAGTAGCGTCAGGCCGAGTACGACATCCTGAGCGATGAGGCCCGCGGCCAGGGCGAGCACAATGACGGCGGGGGTGTACCACTTCGAGAACCGGTCAATGAATGCCTGTGTCTTGGCTTTCGCATCCTGTGCCTCTTCGACGCGGTGGATGATGCGCGCGAGCGTCGTGTCGGCTCCGATGCCGGTTGCCATTACCTGCAGCAGACCGCCGCGAGAGATGGTGCCTGCGTAGACGTGGTCTGATTTCGACTTCTCGACCGGAATCGATTCGCCCGTGATTGACGCTTCATCGATCGTCCCGCTGCCTGACACCACCTGGCCGTCAACGGGCACTTTCGACCCGTTCTTGACGAGCACGATTTCACCCATGCGCACCTGGTGAGCCGCGATCTCGACCTGCTCGCCATCACGCATGACGACCGCGGCATCGGGCGCCACGGCGACGAGCTCGGCGAGGGCAGAGCGGGTCTTGTTCATCGTGCCGGTCTCTAGGGCGTGCCCGACCGAGAACAGAAAAGTTACTGCGGCAGCCTCCCAGAAGTTGCCGATGATGGTCGCGCCGATCGCCGCGATGGAGACGAGCAGGTCGATGCTGGTGAACTTCACCATCAGCGCTCGCACGGCCTTCACGACGATGCCGTACCCCGCGACGAACGCGGCGGCAAGCATGAGCGCGTTGGCGAGTGTGAACACGTCACCAGACCCGTGTGCATGCTCGCCCGCGTCAGTCCACCACTGGGGGCTCAGCGTGATGTTTGCGGCTCCGCTAAAAAGCAGTTCCACACCCCAGGAGGCAAGAATGAGGAGGCCTGAAATTACTGGGATGAACCAGTTTCCGTGCCGCCATTTGTTAAGCCTATTCACGAACGCCAAACCTCCCGTTTGTGGTATTGGGTGACTACTTTAGAAGGCTGATGCCTTCGACGAATAGCCCGCCTTGCTAACGGCAGCGATCAGTTCGTCGACAGAAGTCTTGGTTTCGTCGTGGTCGATTTCCACGCGCCCCGACGCGAAGTGAACCTTCACGTTCTCGACGCCGTCGAGTCGTCCGACCTGTTTCTCGATCTTGGTCACACACGATGGGCATGAAAACCCCTCGGCTCGCAACAGTGTGTGCGTGGTTTCAGCTGCAGCAGACATTCTGGTCTCCCTTCGTCATGCCCCACCATCCGCGAGGCCGTGAGCCCAGAGGCTTCTGGGTCGTCACTATCAACACTATTGATTTATCTCGACACCGCCTTGACGCAGATCAAGCCTCCCGTTGCGCCACACACGCGCCCTTTTATGAGCGTCGAAGAATGCCACGAGTAGTGGTATCGGGGGTCAGATCCAAGCGCCGCAGCAGTTGTGCATTCAAAGCGACAACGATGGTCGATAGCGACATCAGAATTGCTCCGACCGACATCGGCAGGATGAACCCGATCGGTGCAAGCACCCCGGCGGCGAGGGGCACCGAAATGAGGTTGTACCCCGCGGCCCACCAGAGGTTCTGTTGCATCTTGCGGTAGGCAGCCCGCGACAGCTCTATGACCGAGAGCACGGAACGAGGGTCGTCACTTGCGAGAATGACACCGGCCGAAGCGATCGCAACATCGGTGCCAGCCCCGATCGCGAGCCCTACATCAGCCTGCGCAAGTGCCGGAGCATCGTTGACCCCGTCACCGACCATCGCAACCTTGCGGCCTTCGTGCTGCAGCTCGGCGACCTTCGCGGCTTTGTCCTCGGGGCGCACCCCCGCAAACACGCGATCGATGCCCAGTTCGTCGGCAACCGACTGTGCCACAGCCTCAGCATCGCCCGTGATCATCACCACCTGCACCCCGAGAGCATGAAGCGCATCGACGGCTTCGCGGGACTCAGGCCGAATCTCGTCGGCGAGCTTCAGCGCCCCGATTACCCGACCGTCTTGGATGACGTGCAGAATGATCGCTCCACCTGCGCGCCATTCCTCGGCGATGGGAAGTTCCGAAGCTTCTTCTTCGGCGAGCAGATACGGCCCGCCGACGCGAATGACGCTCTGCTCGACCGTGGCGGTGACACCCACAGCGGGAGACGAGCTGAACCCTGTGCTGCGAGGCACCCTCAGCTGCTGATCTGCTCCCGCGCGCACGATCGCTTTCGCGA
Organism: Leucobacter sp.; assembly: GCA_052090925.1. GTDB lineage: Bacteria > Actinomycetota > Actinomycetes > Actinomycetales > Microbacteriaceae > Leucobacter. Next base: position 34,163 of record JBQDBM010000018.1, read on the forward strand.
GGGGATGCTCGCTATCGGCTTCGGCCGCTGCAGCCAGAGTGAGCACCCGATCGGAGTCGAAACCATCGACCGCGAAGACCTCGGAGACAACCGGTTCACCCTTCGTCAGGGTGCCGGTCTTGTCGAAGAGCACGGCGCCGACCGTGCGCATGCTCTCAAGTGCAAGCCGATCTTTCACCAGCACGCCACCGCGCGCGGCACGTTCGGTGGCGATCGACACCACCAGTGGAATCGCAAGGCCAAGGGCGTGCGGGCACGCGATCACGAGCACGGTAATCGTGCGGACCACCGCGTCATCAGGGAGCCCAACGAGACTCCACACGATCGCCGTGATTACGGCGGCACCGAGCGCGAACCAGAACAACCATCCCGCGGCCGTATCGGCTAGGCGCTGGGCGCGCGACGACGAGTTCTGCGCTTCGATCACGAGACGTTGAATGCTCGCCAGAGTCGTATCGTCACCGATCGCGGTGATTTGCAGCCGAAGCCCGGAGTCGGTGGCGACGGTACCCGCAGTCACAAGGTCACCGACATCGCGATCAACCGTGCGTGATTCGCCCGTCACCATCGACTCATCCATCGACGCCCGCCCATCAATGATGCGCCCATCGGCGGGAACGCTACCGCCCGGTCGCACGATGACAACATCGTCAACGCGCAGCTCAGAGGGCGAGACGGTGACGACGCGGTTACCATCCACACGCTCGGCTTCATTGGGGAGGAGCGCCGCGAGAGAGTCGAGTGCTGAGGTGGTCTGGGCCAGGGATCGCATCTCGATCCAGTGCCCGAGCAGCATGATGACGACGAGCAGCGCCAACTCCCACCAGAAATCGAGTTCATGATGTAGCAACCCGAGAGTCGCGCCCCAGGACGCAATGAAGGCGACGGTGATGGCGAGTCCGATGAGCAGCATCATGCCTGGTTTGCGCGAGCGGATCTCGCTCACTGCACCTACGAGGAACGGCTTACCGCCCCACACGTACATCACGGTGCCGAGGATCGGCGACACCCAGGTCAGGCCCGGAAAGTCAGGTAGGGGATAGCCCACGATCGATGCAAACATGTCCGAGAGCAGGACGGTGGGCACCGCGAGCACAAGCATGAACCAGAACAGTCGGCGGAACTCGCCGACGTGATCTCCGTGCCCGGCGTGGTCACCGTGACCGCCGTGTCCTGCATGAGCTCCGTGACTCGAGGGTGCATCGTGCCTCGCGTGATTGCCATGCCCCGCGTGAATGTCGCGATGTTCCTGACCTGAATGTTCACTGTGGTCTACATGACGCTCGTGCTGAGCGTGCGAGTCGCCACCTGATCCATTGTCGTGATCGCGCGGCGCATCGTGGTGTGTGTGGTCGTGGTCGTCGTGAGCGTCTTGCCGCTCACTCTCGTGCGAGTGTTTCATTGAGTTCTACTCCTAAAGCTTGATGAGCTGAGTGGTGATGTGCTGATCGCTGCGGCTCGACGCGTCACGTCAGTTGCAACGTGGTGATGCAGGTCTGCACGTCGTCACCCGCAGTGGATAGCGTGGAACTCGCCGATTGCCCTTGATAGTTGACGACAATCTGCGCCTCAATATCACGGGGGAGCCACAGACCAAAGAAGCCGTTATCGAACGTGCGCAGTGATTCGTTAACCAGCACCTCTCCTGAGCTGAGATCGGTCACCTCCACATCAACTTCTGTGTTTTGCAGTTCACCGATACAGCTCGTGGGGCTGTGGTAGTAGCAGTCATGTGTCTGCGTTCGATACGGTGCTGCCGAGATATACACAATGTCCTTGAGCAGTGGGAGTTCTGCCGTCTGGCCAGCACTATCTGCCAGGGATACATGGTTCGCTCTGATGGAGGTAGCGAGACCGTCTGGCCTCTCTGCGATCGGCATCCCGTCGAGTGCCTCGATCACTTCACGCGTGTCGAGACCGTCAAGGTCATATTTTGCGAGGATGGATCCCTCGGCTGTTATAGGTGGGTCACTCGGCTGCGCGCTTGCGCATCCTGCCAGCGCGAAGGCAGCGATAACGCTGGCCACAGTGAGGGTGAAACTTCTGGGTCGTTTCATTATTGATTCTCTCTTTCAGATAAACGTGTGGTGTCGCGGGCCGGAGCGGCCAGCAATCGGGTCTTTGTTGCCGTGAGGGCAGCAGCAAAGGACTCGGACAATCACGTTCGACTGATCGAGAGCAGAACAAGTGAGGGTGTGTGGCGGCGTGGTGTGCTTGGGGGATCGACAGTTCGGAGCAGAAACCGTGTTAGTCGGCTGAGAATCAGGCTGCGACCGGATCGCATCAGCGCCACGCTGAGAGCGGCAATGAGCACCATTGTGCACAGCAGCATCACGCCGCTATCGGTTCCGTGTTCCTCGCAGCCAGCGCAGGCAACGCCGGAGTCATTGCTGCCTGAATCGACGATATCGACGGTGCTGCTGGTCGGTGTGTGCGCATCACTGTGCGCCATTGAATGTGAATGGAACCCGAGCATGCACGTGACGAACAAGAAGATCACTCCGAAGAGCAGGACGCAACGGGTCAGACGACGGTAAGAATCATCGCCCTGGAAGGTATCTCCCCAGAACCGCATAACCCTTATCGTAGTCGGGTTCTCCAGAGTGCTTCCGAAACCGGGTGTTCAGCGTTTGAGGCACCTTGACGAAACAGCCAGTGAATGTAACTATCTATGCATGCATGCAGATACAAAGATGGGAACCTTTCCTGAGAACGAGTACGTGGAACTTGCCGTCGAAGTGTTTTCGATGCTTGCCGACCCCACTCGGGTGCGCATCATCCTTGCGTTGCGCGACGAAGAGCTTTCGGTGAATCATCTCGCTGACCTCGTCGATCGTTCGCCCGCCGCGGTGTCACAGCATCTCGCAAAGCTTCGAATGGCGCGAGTGGTGAGCGCGCGGCAGGAGGCGCAGCGCGTCTTCTACCGTCTGACCGATGAGCACGCTATCCAACTCGTCACCGAGGCGATCCGCCAGGCGGAGCACGTTGTCGACGATACCCCGGCGCACCATGGTTACACGCGCCCTCGCGCGGTGGAGAACGAGGAAGTATCGCGTGCGTGAGGTCCTGAAGAATCCGAATTACGCGAAGCTTTTCTCGGCCCAGATCATTGCGCTCCTCGGTACAGGCCTGCTCACTGTCGCCCTGGGCCTACTGGCGTTTGATATCGCCGGAGGGGATGCGGGAATTATTCTCGGTACAGCGCTAACCATCAAAATGGCGGCCTACGTCGTCATCTCACCGATCATGACCGCACTCACGGCACGGCTCCCACGTAAACTCGTACTCATCTGCGCCGACCTCCTCCGCGCCGGTGTAGCTGTCACGCTCCCGTTCGTCACGGACGCTTGGCAAATCTACATGCTGATCTTCCTCTTACAATCGGCCTCAGCAACATTTACGCCCGTTTTTCAAGCTGTGATTCCCGAGGTCCTTCCGGACGAGCGGCAGTACACGCGAGCGTTGTCACTGTCACGGTTCGCATACGACCTTGAGTCTCTCGTGAGCCCCCTTCTCGCAGCAGCTCTGCTCACCGTTCTCACTTACAACAACCTCTTCGTCGGCACGGTGATCGGGTTCCTCGCATCGACGCTGTTGGTGCTCGTTACTGTGTTCCCAGCGATGGTGCCCGTGCCGCCGTCGAGGTTCTTTGAGCGACTCACCCAGGGCACCAAGGTGTTCCGGCGAAGCCGTGAACTACGCGCGCTGCTCGCAATGAACCTCACAGTCGCGGCCTCGACAGCATGGGTTATCGTCAACACTGTCGTGCTCGTCCAAGGTGAACTCAGCCGCTCCCAAGCTGATGTCGCGTTACTATTGGGCGCATACGGCGGCGGGTCCATGGTGGTTGCCCTTGCGCTGCCCAAGGTGCTGGATAAGACTCCGGATCGCGCGATGATGCTCCTTGGAACAGTCCTCGTGCCAATCGGCTTACTTTCCACGACAGGGTTGCTGCTACTTCATCAGACGACCATTGTCTGGGTGGGATATTTCGTCGCTTGGGCCCTTCTTGGCGCAGCAAACGCCTTGATCCTCACACCCTCCGCGCGCCTTCTGCGCCGGAACTCCAATGAATCGAACCGACCAGCAGTGTTCGCCGCACAGTTTTCACTCTCGCACGCGTGCTACATGGTCACCTACCCCCTCGCGGGCACACTCGGCGCCACGATTGGTCTGCCTACGACGTCCCTCGCGCTCATCGCAATCGGAGTCCTGGGCGCCCTCTTCGCACGTGTGGCGTGGCGACCGACCCTGGAACGCAAAAGTGAAAAGGTCGTGGCGCGATACAATGGGTATGCAAGCGGCCTGGCTGGCGACACCGGTGGACAGCGTTCTCGATCAAACGTGCATATCGCAAGCGGAACGACTCATAGCCAAAAGCCTTTAAGTAGGCCATAAGCACGCATTGCAAGTCGAAGCCTTCCGATTATTTGAACGCAGGCGTACATTGGTAGTGGAGGCACGTCACCAACTAGGTCGTGTCCTGTAAGTGTTGTTGATGGTGGGCGTGTCCGCTTTTAATC
>JBQDBM010000019.1:0-26890 GCA_052090925.1 Leucobacter sp.
ACCTGCTGATCGAGCAGCAGATCGATAGCGAGTCGCTGCTCGGCGCTGTGCCCGTGCACGCCGAAGACTTCGCGGTCACCGCGCACGAGCCGGAACGATGTATCACCGTCGACGCGGCCGAGCGCTGATCCACGCAGCGAGTTCACCACGAGCCCGGTTCCGAGCGGCAACTCACGGACGGCTTCGACACCGTCGACGCGTTCCTCGTCCCACAGGCCACTCATTTGCGTCTCGTCAATATCGATCTCAGAGATGCCCGAGTAGCTTTCATCGCTCGCGAGTTCCGCCAAGTACTGATCTGAACCGAGTCCGAGTGAAGCCGCTTTCACTCGCATCGGCATGTCTTTCGAAACGACGGTGATATTCAGTCCGTCACTCGCGAGGTTCTGAGCCACTGCAAGGATCTTCGTGTCGTTGTCGCCAAGGCGCATGCCACTCGGTAACAGTTCGAGGCTCGCGTGGTTGAGTTCGACCCGTAAGGTTCCCCCTTGATCGTTGAGGGGTACCTCAGAATCCAGTCGCCGGTGTTTTTCACGGAGTCCGTCGAGGAGTCGCAGCGCACGTCGCGCAAAGTACCCAATCTCAGGGTCATCCCGCTTCTTCTCGAGTTCGGAGATCACGACGACGGGAAGCACCACCGCGTGCTCATCAAACCGAAAGATTGCCGCCGGATCGCTCAGCAGCACCGAAGTGTCGAGCACGTACGTCACCTGCTGCTGCGCGACCGAATCTCGCAGCTCAGTCGCACCTACGGAGCGAGATTGATGACCATGAGTCAGTGCCTCACCGGCAGATGCCCCTCTAGGAAGCTCCTCACCGGTCGGCATCTCATCAGTCACTGCCTCACGAACCGACGTTTCATACGCATCAGTCACGGCGACTCCTTTTGCCCAGAGCGTAGCGCTCTAGCTCAACAAGACGACCGCCTCCGAGGTCGGTTAGGCCGCCTCGATTGGGCACTTTGCCCAACACTTGACACGGTACGCCGACCGACGCATTCCTGGTGCACGACACGCTCCGATGGCCTCGAAGCTGTTGCCTGGCGTTCATCTGTCTGTCACTCAGGTACTCTTATGAGTTGGCTCGGAACGGTGTGTTATCCGTGCGAAAGGATGGCATGTCGAAAGCAAAGCGCAGCACGCGTGCACGGTGGGTAACCGGTGCTCTGGTCGCCACGCTGCTCGCGACCGGCTGTGGGTCTGTCGAAAGTAGCGCCTCCGATGCCCCGAGATTCATCTACATCACGAGCAGCCCAATCGGCCAGAACACGTTTCTCATGACCGGAAAAACCGGGATCGAAGCCGTCGCTGAGTCAACCGGTGGCAGTGTGCGTGTGTATGAATCAAAAGATCACGACACGCAAATGTCAAATCTCCGCTCCGCCGTGGCAGAGGCACCTGAGGTCATCGTGATGGCGGGGGTGCACTTCGATGACTCCGTCGTGGAAGTGGCATCCCAAAATTCCAAGCAATTGTTCCTTCTCGTGGATGCCCCGGTGGAGAACGCGCCCGCCAACCTGTACCAGGCCACGTTCCGTGAGCAAGAAGCAGGGTATCTCTTAGGCGTCGAGGCCGGCCTCCTCACTGAGACCAACACCGTTGGGGCAGTGCTCTCAAGTGATACTTCCGTGATGCACAAATACTTCGCGGGCTTCGAGGACGGCGCCCGCAACGTCAACCCTGAGGTTCGCGTGATTCCAGCCGAAGTGCTTGCACCAGATACACCTCTTGACGACACACTTCGGGCGCGGGAGGCAGCAACACGAATCGCTGATGAGGGCGCCGATCACATCTTTGCGATCGGATCTGGCGTGAGCGCTGGCGTGATCGAAGCCGTAGAGGCGGCTGGAATCTCCATGTTCGGCGTCGACGCGGCACGGTGTGCTTCCGCACCCGGGCTCATGACCGACAGCGCTATTAAAGCGGTCGATCACGTCATTGAAACCGTCGTCTTAGAGATGCTTGCAGGAAAGCCGAGCAGCGACGTATCGCGCTCGTTCGGTATCGCGGAAAGGAGTATGGGCCTCGCGAGTCTCACTGGGAGTGCCTCGGACTCTGAGTGCACCGTCACACAGAACCCGAAAGTGCTCGATCAGGTTTCCCAGCTCAGCGACGCAATCGCCGATGAGAAAGTCACTCCTCCCGAGGCTTGATGGGCTTAGAGATGAATGGTCACATCAGCATCTTCCTGCAACTCGGTGACCAGAGCCTGATAGGTCTCAGACTGCTTCATTGAGATCGCCTGCTCGATGAGCTGCGGCTTCACCTCTTCAAATGGAGGAAGCTCTGCGCCCTCGCCACCTGACTGTTCCTGCTGGGCTGCGGTCTGGTCATAGAGTTCTTGCAGTTCCTCATCCGTCGGCTCGATGTCGCCGGTCTCCTCAACAATAAGTCGGTCCAGTCGCACCTGCATCTCCAGCTCGGATAAGACCTCGTCTTCGTCCATACCTTCGTCGTTCAGTGCCGCCAGAACGTCGTCCACCGACTCCATCTGGTACGCGGCGGCAAGGTCCTCGAGAGCTACATCTATGTCCTCCTGCGGGGCGTCAATCTTTCGCGCATCCGCTTCCTGAGTGAGCAGCTCAGTATCGACCATCATCTGGGCGGTCTGCGTCCGCAGCGCCTCCTGGTCGATCTCCTGACCGGAAGCTTGCGCCTGCATTTGCATCTGCTGGAACTGACCTTCGTAGATCGGGGCGAAATCGTCCTTGGTGATCTCCGTGCCATTCACTTCGGCCACGATGTCGGGAACGTTCGTCATGTCGAGTTCCTGTGCCGCGCTCTCACTGGAACTGGTCTCTTCGGCATCCCCCGCTCCACTACACCCAACGACGCCAAACAGCGCTACCGCGACGCCCAGCCCTACCAGCATCTTTCGATTCATTCGACTCATCTCGCTCCACTTCTCGTCCAGGCGACGCTAACAGCACTGCCTGAATGATGAGCTGACACCTTACACACGTTCGCAACTGGCGTAGGGTGAAGAGCGGACAGCGTGGTCACAAGAGTCAGGAGAAATCATGGCAAACGTCGCAGAACATCTCGTCGAAACTCTTGAAGTAAACGGGGTCAAACGAGTTTGGGGCATCGCGGGCGATTCGCTCAACGGGTTCACTGATGCCCTGCGCGAAACTAGTGTGGACTGGGTCAGCGTTCGCCATGAAGAGTCGGGGGCATTCGCCGCTTCGGCCGAGGCGGCACTGACGAACGAACTCGCTGTCTGTGCGGGCAGCTGTGGACCCGGCAACCTGCATCTCATCAACGGGCTCTTTGATGCGCAGCGATCCCGCGTCCCCGTTCTCGCCGTCGCGGCACATATCCCCTCAGACGAAATCGGTACTGGCTACTTTCAAGAAACACATCCGCAAGAACTCTTCCGAGAGTGCAGCATATTCGTCGAGCACGTCAGCGACGTCGGACAGCTCCCCCGGGTATTAACTGCAGCTATGCGCGCAGCCGTTGAACAGCGTGGCGTTGCGGTCCTTGTGATCAGCGGCTCTATCTTTCTCAGCGAAATGCCGGATGCGAAGCCCGAAATGGTGCAGCACTCGAATTCACGAACCTTGCCCGGTGTCGCAGAGCTCGAGCGTGCCGCTGCCCTGTTGAATGCGGCAAAGAAAGTGACGATCCTCGCGGGTGCTGGAGTTGCCGGCGCGCATGACGAACTCCTCGCTGTCGCTGAGAAGTTGCAAGCCCCCATCGTGCACGCCATGCGAGGCAAAGAGCACGTCGAGTACGACAACCCGTATGACGTTGGCATGACCGGCTTGCTTGGATTTGCCTCCGGCTATCGGGCCATGTGTGACGCAGATGCTCTGCTCATGATCGGCACTGATCTGCCCTATCGGCAGTTCTACCCTGAGGATGTCCCGGTGATCCAGATAGACAGTCGCGGGGAGCAAATTGGCAAGCGCGTGCCCGTAGACGTGCCGCTCGTCGGCACTGCCCGAGACACGCTGCGTGAGCTCATCAACCTCATCGACTCCGCGACGTCGTCGAAACATCTGAGAGTCATGCGCGACCACTACACAAAGACCCGCAAGAAGCTCGACGAGCTCGCTGCCCCGTCGCGCGGCAAACGAGCGATCCATCCTCAGTACCTCACCAGGCTCATCGACGAGGCAGCTGCAGATGACGCCGTGTTCATTCCTGACGTCGGTTCACCGGTCGTATACGCGGCGCGGTACATAACGACCACCCGAGACCGACGCATTATCGGGTCGTTCACCCACGGCTCCATGGCAAATGGTCTTCCCATGGGTATCGGGGCCCAGGCTGCGTTCCCGGAGCGTCAAGTGATTTCACTCTCGGGTGACGGTGGGCTCGGGATGCTGATGGGTGAGCTCCTCACGGTGCGAGAGCACAAGCTTCCCGTCAAAATTGTCGTCTATAACAACTCTTCATTGAACTTCGTCGAACTCGAGATGAAAGCTGACGGATTCGTGCAATTCGCGACCGATCTCGATAACCCTGACTACGCAAAGGTCGCGGAGGCGATGGGCATTTGGGGCAAGCATGTCGAGCGCAGCTCGGAGCTACCCGGTGCCATCGACGAGTTCCTCGCCCATGACGGGCCCGCACTCCTCGATGTCGTCACTGAACGGCAGGAACTCACTATTCCCCCCGCCATCACGGCAGAGCAAGTGAAAGGTTTCTCATTGTACGCGCTGCGCACTGTGCTGAGCGGTCAAGGTTCGGAGCTCGTCGATCTCGCCAAGGTCAACCTGCGACAGATTCTCTAACGCGCTGGCTCTCAAGCGACTGTTGCACGCCGCGCGCGGCCGCGCGCCCCGCACGATTCGCACCTATCGTGCTCGCTGACGGCCCGTACCCAACGAGCTGGATACGCGGATCTTTGACGGACGTCGTGCCTCGCCCCTCGCGGTTCAATTGAATACCGCCGTGACCACTGCGGAGCTTCAGTGGCGCAAGGTGCGAAATTGCGGGCCGAAACCCGGTGGCCCAGAGGATCGCATCAACAGGTTCGAAGTGTCCGTCTGCCCACCTCACACCATCGACATCAATCGAATCGAACATCGGGTGCCGCTTGTACGCCCCCAGTCGTTTGGCCTCCTGCTCCTGTGGACGCAGCGCAAGGCCGGTGACGCTCACCACGCTCTGAGGAGGGAGGCCCTGCGCCACGCACTGTTCAACTCGAGCAACCGCTTCAATTCGCGCCTCGTCGGTGGCGAAACCGTCTTCACGCCACACGGGTTCACTGCGCGTCACCCACAGTGTGTCGGTCAGCGGGCGTAGCGCACCGAGAAACTGAACCGCTGAGGCACCGCCTCCCACGACAAGCACCCGTTTCCCACGAAAGTACTCGGGACCGGGATAGTCAGCTGTGTGAAATTGTTCGCCGAGGAACGTTTCCATTCCGGGGTAGTACGGGATGAACGGGTGGGACCAGGTCCCGGTTGCGTTGATCAGTGTGCGGGTGCGCCAGATGCGTTCTCCCGCTCGCACGACCAGGATGCCGTCGTCATCGGTCACCGCATCGATTCGCACTGGGCGAACGATCGGCAGTGCATGCGTCTGCTCATAATCCGCAAACGACTCGGGCACAGCAACATTGGCTCGGCGTAAGCCGAGCGCTGGCGGCTCAGCGCCTGGAAGTTCGGTAACGCCGTGCACGTCGCGCATCGTCAGCGCGTCCCAGCGATGCTGCCAGGCGCCCCCGGGGGCAGCGTTCGCATCGAGCACGGCGTGATGGATGCCAAGACGCTGCAAGTGGTACGACGCTGACAGGCCGGCCTGGCCAGCGCCCGCCACGATGCTGTCGAGTGTGTCAGTGCTCACGAGAACGTCTCCGACACTTCAAGTGAGTCAGGGGTGCGCTCGGAGGTTCGTCCGATGACCTCAGCGAGTTCTGTATGAGTCAGGTTGGCCCCGAACGACCCGTTGCCCGGCTGCAAATGCACACCCTCAGCAAGCCCCCCGATGAGCAGTGGGTCGAAGCCCAGCTCGTTCACGAGTGCGGCGACAGTGTCAATGTTGTCGTTCCCGGCGATGGCGATGGCTTTACGTCCCGCGGCAGCGGCGGGTCGAGCATTCTCCTCAAGGTCGTGATATCCCATGTGGTTGAGTGCCTTGACGACCCGTGACTCCGCCAGGAAGTCCTGCACAAGCTCGCTGGTCGAGGTACGTGGATCATTGAGGTCATCTCGGATGCCGTCCGTCTCCCACCAGTAGTTCATCGTGTCGATGACCAGTTTTCCACTGAGCTCCGCCACGGGCAGACTCCGATACTTCCCGAGTGGCAGTGCAAGGATGACGATATCGGCGCCACTTGCAGCATCGGTCGCCCGCACGGCACGCGCGCCAGGGGTCAGCACGTCGACGGTGAGTTCGATCGCCTCAGGGTCACCGGACCCAGCAATGAGCACACGGTACCCGGCGGCCAGAGCCAATCGGGCGATCACCGTGCCAACCTTGCCAGCGCCGAGGATCCCGATCGTGCCCTTTGCCTCGGTTGTGTCGTTCGTCACGTTGCTCATTGCTTTTCAGATTTCTCAGCGAGGAGCTCGCGCACCATCGGAATCACTTTTGTGCCGTACAGTTCGACGGCGCGGAGGCGATCACTCGCGGGGACTGCGCCTCCGCTGTAGATGAGGTCGAATCGTCCGATGTCCAGTGTGCCGATCGTCTTCGCGATCTTACGAGCCACCGTTTCTGGTGACCCAATGTAGAGGGACCCGTAGTCTGCTTCAGCTTCGAACTCCTCACGGCGCATCGGCGACCATCCGCGTTCCGCACCGATCTGGTCGCGCATCTTCTTGTAGTCCTCGAAGATGATCTCTTTTGCTTGCTCATCAGTCTCAGCGATGAACCCGGGTGAGTGTAGACCCACCGGATAAGCGGTCTTGCCAAGCTGATCGGTCGCGCGTTGATAGAGGTCGATATACGGCGCGAACCGCTCGGGTGAGCCCCCAATGACGGCAAGCATAAGCCGGAAGCCGTAGTGCGCTGTGCGGATGACTGACTGCGGTGAGCCGCCGACACCAACCCACGTTTTCAATTTCCCCGAATCGGTTTTAGGGAAGACGTCTGCTTCGTGCAGGGCTGCACGCGTCGTGCCTTCCCAGGTGACCGGCTTCTCGTCGAGGAGCTTGTGGAACAGATCGATTTTCTCGTCGAAGAGCACTTCGTAGTCAGACAGGTTGTACCCGAACAGCGGGAATGATTCAGTGAAAGATCCACGCCCAAGGATCACCTCAGCGCGCCCGTTTGAGAGCGCGTCGACGGTCGCAAAGCGTTGAAAAACACGTACCGGGTCGTCCGATGAGAGAACGGTGACGCCAGAGGCAAGACGGATGTTCTTGGTCGCAGTGGCAAGGCCCGCCAACACGGTCTCCGGCGTGGAAATCGCAAATTCTGGGCGGTGATGCTCGCCCACCGCAATAACATCGATGCCAACCTCGTCTGCAAGAACTGCCTCGTCGAGCGTGGCACGGATCGCCTGGGCGTACGAAACCAGCTGACCATCGTCGTCACGGGGCACGTCTCCAAACGTGTCGATACCGAACTCAATGTTCTCGATGTCCCTCATGACAGACTCCCCCTTTTGGTTGACACTTCAATCATGCACCCATATGATTGACATGTCAACTACAGGAGGTGCCGAGATGGGTCAGGTGAAGCACCGCGGAACACCCACACCGGGTGAACTGCGCATTTGGCGGGACTACACTGAAACAGCCGAGGCAGTACGGACGCGGATGGCGGACCGGATGCAGCACGAGTCTGCACTGTCATCAGGCGACTATGCGGTGCTCCTCGCGCTGAGCGAAGCACCAGGGCACAGGCTCCGATCCTCAGAAGTTGCAGCCCAGATCGGCTGGGAACGCAGTCGGGTGTCCCACCACCTCGGCCGAATGGAGAAGCGCGGACTCATTCTCCGTGAAGCGTGCGCGGTCGACAGCCGTGGCTCGGACGTCATCTTGACGGAGGCGGGCGCTGACGCATTCCGGCGAAGCTCCGTGCCGCACCTACGCGATATCCATGACCTCTTCATTGATGCGCTCTCCCCCACACAACTTGCCGCAATCGCAGATATCTCCGCTACTCTACGAGAACACCTGGTGCTGAACACACAGGACTAGCAGGCGGCAGAGGAGATCTCTTGACATCGCTCCCCGAGTTGATCACTCCACAGCAGCGTCAGCAGATTCACCGCCGCACGCTCATCACCGTCGTCATCAGCCAAACATTTGGCGGCGCGGGCCTCGCTGCCGGAATTACCGTCGGCGCCCTCATCGCCCAGGACATGCTCGAGTCCGAGGCACTCGCTGGGCTTCCCACGACGGTGTTCACCTTGGGTGCGGCGTTGACAGCATTCCTCGTGGGACGCATCACCCAGCGCGCCGGTCGACGGACCGCGCTCGGCCTCGGCTTCACTGCGGGTGGCATCGGAGCAGTCGGTGTGGTCTTCGCCACCCAGATGAACAGCCCGTTGCTGTTGTTCATCGCACTGTTTGTCTATGGCGCGGGCACCGCCACGAACTTGCAGGCGCGGTATGCGGGGACCGACCTCGCGCCCCCGAACCGCAAGGCAACCGCAATCAGTATTGCCATGGTCGCTACGACAATCGGTGCAGTGGCAGGGCCGAACCTCATTGACCCACTTGGCGGTCTCGCACTCAGGCTCGGCTTCCCTGCACTCGCCGGCCCATTCTTGTTAGCCGCTGTAGCGTACATTCTCGCGGGCATCGTCCTCTTCATCTTGCTGCGGCCCGACCCGTTCCTCATTGCTCGACAGCTCGAGAGCGAACTCGCCACACCGATCGTTTCTGGCGCCGACGGAAGCCTCCCTGAGGAGCCGACAGGCCAGTCGCGCCTCGTCAGGGTCGGGGCATTGGTGATGATAGTCTCCCAGATCATCATGATCGGGATCATGACCATGACCCCCATCCACATGCGGGCCCATGACCACAGCATGAGCGCTGTCGGCCTCGTGATCGGACTGCATGTCGCCGCGATGTGGCTACCGTCACTTGTCACCGGCCCCCTGGTCGATAAAGTCGGCCCACGATTCACCGCGATCGCAGCTGGCGTGGTGCTCCTCACCTCTGGATTGACCGCAGCACTCGCACCGAGCGAAAGCCTCGGCGCGATACTCATCGCGCTGATTCTGCTTGGTATCGGCTGGAATTTGGGTCTGGTCTCGGGAACGACCCTCATTGTGCACGGAACGAGGCCAGAGACTCGGGCGGCAACTCAGGGCAACATCGACGTCTGGTACCAAGTCTTCGGAGCTGGAGCCGGTGCAATCTCAGGCCTGCTGCTCAGCGCGACCGGGTTCGGCAGCCTCGCAGTCGCCGGCGGAATTCTTGCGCTGATCATCATTCCGGCCCTAGCTTTGGCGCCTCGAAAGTAACAATCCCGCAGCACGGGCCGCACAGGTGCACATGCGACACAAAACAGATTGTTATGAGACAGAGATGCAATCAGGGTCCAAAAAACTTGACACAATCCAATATTCATCCAGTTATTTGTGCAAAATCAGTATTCCTCACAGACTCCAGCAGTAATCTACAGTTCATGACTGACGCAAGAGTGATCCGAACCCGAGCCGCCCTGCACGAGGCGGCAGAGAAAATTGCGGCAGGTACCGCAGCAATCGACATCACGGTGTCGCAGCTAGCCGATGCCGCAGGAATAAATCGCGCCACCTTTTACAAGCACTTCGCTTCACCGAGCGAAGCGGTAGCCGCTGTAATTCATCACTACCTGGATCCGGTTCGCGACCGGTATATCAAGGCAACCCAGGCTGGCGACGACTCTCTTGAGTCATTCCGACTTTGCATCCAAGAGTCCATCGATTACATCGATTCGCACCGAAGCCTCTTTGCCACTTCAATCGCCAATCCTCACGATGGCGCGGTCCAGCGCACGCTCGCGGACCACTTCATTAAAACCGTGAGCATGTACCTTGAGCAGCGCGCACAGCACGATCCTCCGATGCCGGAGATAGACATCGCCGCCGTCGCACGCTACGTCGCGAGCGGCATCACTGGGTCCATTCTCGGTTGGGTACTCGACGGCACGACAGACCGCGACCCACTGGTCGCGGCGCTCGTCGCCGTGGTTCCCGCGTGGTGGTTCTCAGACCGCGACTAGCATGCCGCGAACTTCACGCAAACGCAGCAATACCTGTCAGTGCGCGCCCGATGACGAGTTGATGAATCTCATCAGTGCCCTCATAGGTGCGCACTGACTCCAGGTTGGCCATGTGTCGCATGACGGGGAAGTCGCTCGTGATGCCGTCGCCTCCGAGTATTGCGCGGCAGGTTGACGCGATACCGATCGCCTCGCGTACGTTGTTGAGTTTCCCGACTGAGATCTGTCCGTAGCTGAGGTCCCCTGCGTCTTTCAGCTTGCCAAGGTGCAACGCCAGCAGCAGCCCTTTCTGATACTCCACAAAACTGTCGGCAAGCTTCGCCTGAATTAGCTGCTTTCCACCAATGGGCGTACCAAATACCTCCCGGGTCTGGGAGCGGTGAACGGCAACTTCAAGGCAGGATCGTGCAGCCCCCATCACGCCCCAGGCGATCCCATATCGTGCCTCGTTCAGGCACGAGAACGGTGAGGAGAGCCCTCTCGAGCCTGGGAGGAGCGCGTCAACGGGGATCCGCACATCAGTGAGATCAATCTCACACTGCAGCGATGCCCGCATCGAGAGCTTGTTCTCGATCGCACGCGCCTCGAACCCCGGGGTATCAGTGGGGACCAGAAACCCTCGCACCACGCCGTCTTCGTCTTTCGCCCAGATGACGGCGATCGATGCGATGGTGGCGAGCCCGATCCAGCGCTTCTGACCGTTTAGTACCCACTCGTCACCGTCACGCCGTGCCACCGTCTGCATCGTGTTAGGGTCCGACCCACCCTGTGGCTCCGTGAGGCCGAAGCAGCCGATTGCTTCGCCACGCCCCATCGGTGGCAACCATCGCTCCTTTTGCTCTTCAGAACCAAACTTATGGATGGCCCCCATTGCGAGTGATCCCTGGACTGACAGTGCTGTGCGGAAGCCTGAATCGACGGCTTCAAACTCCATCGCCACGAGCCCGTAGGCGACCGAAGAAGCGTTTGGGAGCCCATACCCGCTCATGTACATTCCAAACGCACCGAACTCACCCACCTCTGGCAGCAGTTCAACGGGCAGGCGCCGATCCTCAAATGCGTCGTCAATCACCGGAGCGATGCGGGTCTTCGCAAACTCGCGAGCGCGCAGTTGCCACTCTCGCTCCTCGGCGGTCACGAGATCGGCAACGGAGAAGAGATCGTCGATGGTGGTCACTATCGTTCCTTACAGTTTTCGGTCAGTCGGAAAGTCAGGCATTTGTGGGTCGCGGCCACCACTCGGCGTCTTGGTGTGCGCCGAGCTCGGGCGGTGGCAACTCATAGGTGGCTGGTGTCTCTGAGAACGCCACTGGGTTGACGATCGAGCGCAATACGTGCCGCGCCCCATTCCCGTCAGTCGAGACAGTCTCTGCAACGGGGTTCAGTCCAAGCACTTCCGCGAACTCGATGGCCTCGCCGATAGAGTTCACTTTACCCGCAGGGATGCCTGCGGCAGTGAGGGAAACGATCCAGCGCTCCGCCGGCCGCGTGACAAATCTCCGTTCGAGCTCCGAACGCAACTGACCTCGGTGCGCCACGCGCGAAGTGTTACTCGCGAACCGCGGGTCGTTCCGCAGTTCGGATGCACCGACCACCTCACACAGTCGTGCGAACTGCGAGTCCGTACCGACCGCAAGCGCGATTGGTTGGTCGCTCGTCTCAAGCGTTTCGTAGGGCGCAATCGACGGGTGCGCGTTCCCCATGCGGCTGGGCGAGCTGCCTTTCTCCAATGTTGATGCTGCCTGGTTCGACAGCGCAGAAAGCAGTGACCCGAGCAGCGTGACCTGCACGTGCTGTCCACGCCTAGCAGGTTCGTTCCCCGAGCGATCGCGGGCGTATAGCGCCGCTTGAATGCCCGTCACCGCATTCAAACCCGTCAAAATGTCAACGAGCGCGACGCCGACTTTGGTGGGAACTCCACCGGCGTCATCCGGCTGCCCGGTAATACTCATCAGTCCCCCAACAGCTTGGACGAGGAGATCGTACCCGGGCAGCTCCGCTCCAGCACCATCACCAAAGCCCGAGATGGAGCAGTACACGACACCGGGGTTTGCAGATGCAACCGACGCATAGTCGAGCCCGAACTTCGACATCGTTCCCGGTTTAAAGTTTTCAATCACCACGTCTGCGCCGCGAGCAAGCTCGGCCGCGCGCTCCAGTCCCTCCGGAGTCCGGAGATCGCACACGACCGACCGCTTGCCGCGGTTTACCCCGGCGAAATAGGTGCTCTGGCCCACGTCATTGACGGGAGGCGCCCACTGACGCGTGCCGTCACCGTCGGGGCTCTCGATCTTGATGACATCGGCACCGTAGTCCGCGAGCATCATGGTCGCATACGGGCCAGCAAGCACGCGGGAGAAATCAGCAACGCGGATCCCCGCGAGTGGTCCGGTAGCCGTCACCGAGTTCCTTTCAATACAGTAGAAATTGTGCGGTATCCGAGCTCTCTGCGCCGCCCGCGACCACGCGTAAGTGGTACGAAGCGCCACCTGCGGCGACCGGATCTCGCGTGATGTCACATGTTTCGGGGCTTGATCGCGTGCGGTCCCAGGTCACCGCTTCACTCTCAAGCGGCTCGCCAGGCTCCAGGATAACCGCGAGATGCTCGGGGCTCTCCTGGCAGTCAACTGACCGCCAGACGCCATCGTTGCCACTCGAAACTTCAAACTCCATGGCTGCCGTACCGAGGTCGGCGCTACACGCCTCCTCGTCAGTGTTCTCGACACTGAGAGATAACTGCGGCTGTTCACCCGTCGCGTAGCTCGCTTGGTCGGCGACGGGCATAACCTCAAGTGCTTCGGCGTCGCAGGGCGGCAGTTCCTCTTCGTCTTCGCTCGCATCCTCAGCAGGGTCGGTGGTGACGATGTCACTCGGAAGAGACACATCTTCCGCGCTCCGCGCACCACCACTTGACCCGGGCTTCACGATAATGAGCACCACCACCACAATGATGGCGAGAAGACCCGCAAGCACGAGGAGACGCCGGCGAAGATACACCTTAGGGTCCTTCGGTCCGACCGGGTTGCGCCACTCTGACATAACGCCAGGGTAACCCCGCGGCACCCGCGCCCCCGCCAGGCACGCGAGTATGCGCGATCTAAAGCGTTTTGAGCATGCGCGTGTTGCCGAGTGTGTTTGGTTTGACCCGCGCAAGGTCGAGGAACTCGGCGACCCCTTCATCCGTCGACCGGAGGAGTTCCGCGTACACATCCGCTGCCACAAGCTCGGTGTCTTCGTTTACCGGCTCGAACCCATGCCGCTCAAAAAAGTTCACCTCAAATGTTAGGCAGAAGAGCTGATTTAGTCCGAGGTCTAACGCGCGCCGCTCAAGGGCTGCCAACAACAAGTGACCGACACCACGACTACGCCAGTCGTCTGAGACGCCGAGCGAACGTACCTCACCCAGCTGTTCCCACATCACGTGCACCGCGCCACACCCGATGACTCGACCGTCAGCGTCTTCTGCTACGAGGAACTCGGGCACAGATTCATACAGAACCACGAGGTCTTTACCCAAGAGAATTCGTCGGTCAACGAGCGGCGTCATGATGCTCGCCATGCTGAGGACATCGGCTGTGCGTGCGGGCCGAATCTGCACATCACTACTCATAGACATGCGTCAAGCCTACTGGGGGCGTGCCCCGTTTCGGCTTACCTGGTGTGGCCGCTGTGATTTTCGTCGTGCGGCTCGTGGAGCGTGTGCAGTGCACCTTTCACGTCGCCGTGCAGAATGTCGTCGACTAGCTCGTCGATCGCCACCGCCTCGTCGGTACCGATCGGAAGCTCAGTCCGAAGACCGATCTCGCGTACCTTCTTTGTGTCCATACCTCATTGTACGTCTGATCTGAGGTGGACGAGTAACAAATTCGTCCCAGAGAAGGCGAATGGGCCCGCCGTAGCGGACCCATTCGTTTCACCCTTGCAATTGCTACTACTCCGTGGCTGTCCCCGAAGCTGTTGAGGCGACTGCCGCCGCAGCCGCAGCCGCGTTTGAACCCTGCCTGGACTCGCCTGAGCGATCCGTCTCGAACGTGAACGCGCCGTCCACAAAGTCGACCTTGACGAGATCACCCGCGAGCAGCTCGGCACCCAGGATCCGCTCCGAGAGCGAATCCTCGATCTCACGCTGCATCGCGCGACGCAATGGCCTGGCACCGAGTGCCGGGTCGTACCCGACCTCGATGAGGCGCTCCTTGGCCGGTAGCGATATCTCGATACGCATGTCGCGGTCGTAGAGACGATCACGCAGATTCTTGATGAACAAGTCCACGATCTGCAGCAGCTCGTCTTTCGACAGCTGTGGGAACACGATCGTGTCGTCAACGCGGTTCAAGAACTCTGGCTTGAACTGCTTCTTGAGCTCCTCGTTGACTTTCCCCTTCATCGTCTCGTACCCGATCTGCGCGTCACCCTCGACCTGGAAACCAACCGGGCCACCGGCAATCGCCGAGGACCCAAGGTTCGTCGTCATGATGATGACGGTGTTCTTGAAGTCGATAATGCGACCCTGGCCATCGGTCAGACGTCCCTCTTCAAGCACCTGCAGCAACGAGTTGAATATGTCGGGGTGTGCCTTTTCGATCTCATCGAAGAGCACCACTGAAAACGGCTTGCGCCGCACTTTCTCAGTGAGCTGGCCACCCTCTTCGAACCCAACAAACCCTGGAGGAGCACCGAAGAGACGCGACACCGTGTGCTTCTCCCCATACTCCGACATGTCGAGCGAGATCAGCGCATCCTCATCATCGAACAAGAACTCGGCCAGTGCTTTCGCAAGCTCGGTCTTGCCGACGCCCGTGGGCCCCGCAAAAATGAACGAACCGGAAGGGCGCTTCGGATCCTTGAGGCCCGCGCGCTGCCTGCGAATCGTCTTCGCAAGAGCCGAAATCGCCTCGTTCTGACCGATCACCCGCTGGTGCAGGGCGTCCTCCATGAAGCGGAGCCTGCTGGTCTCCTCCTCAGTGAGCTTGAACACTGGAATGCCGGTTGCCTGGGCGAGCACTTCAGCGATCAGCCCTTCGTCAACCTCCGCGTTCGTCGCAACGTCACCCTTGCGCCACTGCTTCTCGAGCCGCAGACGCTCGGCGATCAGCTTCTTCTCTTCGTCACGCTTAGATGCGGCAAGCTCGAAGTCCTGATCCTCGATCGCCTTTTCCTTGTCAGCACGCACTACCGCGATCTTCTCGTCGAATTCACGCAGCTCGGGCGGGCTCGAAAGTATCGACAGGCGCAGCCTCGCTCCGGCCTCATCGATCAGGTCAATCGCCTTGTCCGGCAGGTAGCGATCCTGCACATACCGGTCAGCAAGGTTTGCGGCAGCAACCAGCGCACCGTCAGTAATCGACACCTTGTGGTGTGCCTCGTAGCGATCACGCAGCCCCTTCAAGATATTGATGGAGTGCGGGATCGAAGGCTCGTTCACCATAATCGACTGGAACCGGCGCTCGAGTGCGGCGTCTTTCTCGAAGTGCTTACGGTACTCATCGAGCGTGGTCGCGCCGATGGTCTGCAGCTCACCACGGGCAAGCATAGGCTTCAGGATGTTGGCGGCGTCAATCGCACCCTCAGCCGCTCCCGCACCCACCAGGGTGTGGATCTCATCGATGAAGATGATGATGTCACCGCGGTTTCGGATCTCTTTGGTGACTTTCTTCAGGCGCTCTTCGAAGTCGCCACGGTAGCGGCTACCGGCAATCAACGAACCAAGGTCAAGCACGTACACCTGCTTGTCCTTCAGCGTCTCAGGCACCTCGCCCTTCACAATTGCCTGGGCCAACCCTTCAACAACAGCGGTCTTACCGACGCCCGGCTCACCAATCAGCACGGGGTTGTTCTTCGAGCGGCGAGACAGGATCTGCATCACCCGCTCAACCTCTTTTTCACGCCCAATCACGGGGTCAAGCTTGCCCTCGCGTGCGGCGTGCGTCAGGTTTTGACCAAACTGGTCGAGCACCTGCGAGCCCTTGGTTTCGCCCTGCTGTTCGGGAGCGCCAACCGTTGCCGTCTCTTTGCCAGCCTGATAGCCGGAGAGTAGCTGGATGACAGTTTGCCGCACCCGATTCAGGTCTGCGCCGAGCTTCACGAGCACCTGGGCCGCAACGCCCTCACCCTCGCGGATGAGGCCGAGCAGAATGTGCTCCGTACCAATGTAGTTGTGGCCGAGCTGCAACGCTTCGCGCAAGCTCAACTCAAGCACCTTTTTGGCGCGCGGAGTAAACGGGATGTGCCCCGCCGGCGGCTGCTGCCCCGTGCCAATAATGTCGGTAACCTGCTCACGCACCGCGTCAAGCGAAATCTCGAGTTGCTCGAGCGCTTTCGCTGCGACGCCCTCACCCTCGTGGATGAGGCCGAGCAGAATGTGCTCCGTGCCTATGTAGTTGTGGTTGAGCATCTTCGCCTCTTCTTGGGCGAGGACGACGACCCGACGGGCTCGGTCGGTAAATCTCTCAAACATCTTCTCTCCTCCTGCGGTCGCCACACATCGCGGGTGTGCGTCAGCCGATAGGTACAGCGTACGGCCCGTTTCCGTGTTGTGGGGGCATGTTCGCCAGGGGCGTGACTGATCTATCCAGAGGCTTGTCAGATCAAAACATATCGTTTATCGTTATTATCGTTCATCGATATGCCATCAACGTGCGACGGGAGCAAACATGCGCACTCGACCAACCGAGCCAACACTGAGCCGCGGAGACGTCTGGAGTCTGTGGCTGTTCATTGCTGCGGGTGCCGCGATCGCGGCCTTTACCCTCATCAATGGCATCTCCCGCATCGTCGAGCTCGTGGGGAACGCCAACGTCACCGTGCCAGCCGTGTTCCAGGGAACACGGGCCGAGGCACCCATCGGCCCCGACGGCGAACTCATTGAAGTTGAGCTTGACCGCGCGGTTCTTACGGTCGAGACACTACCAGCAGCCTCGGTGGGCGCCGGAGTACTCGAGGCGGTCACGGTGATGCTTGCGACAACTACCGTCGTGGTGCTGCTCATCTTGCTCAACCGTGAGCTAGTACGCGGCAGGATCTTCAGCCGCCGCAACACCAAACTCGCCACCTCCGCCGGGTTTGTCTGGCTTGCCGGAGTCGTCCTCGCACCCGCGCTCGGCAACATGGTCGCGAACGGAGCTTTCGCACGAGTGTCGGATCGGACATTCAACAACGTCGTCATGAGCGTCGACCTGCAAACACTGGTCTTCAGCGCATTTGTCGTCGCATTCATCGCGTCCATCTTTATGGTCGGTGCCCGGCTGCAGCGTGACCAAGAGGGACTCGTATGAATGCCCCAGCCGCAGAGGAACTTCACGGCGTTCGCTGCCATCTCGACGAGCTACTGGTCGCACGCAGCATGACGCTCACCGAGCTCAGCGAACGCGTCGGAGTCAGTGTGGTGAACCTCTCGGTGCTGAAGAATGATCGCGCCAAGGCGATCCGCTTCTCAACGCTCACCGCGATCTGTCACGCGCTCGGGTGCGAAGTCGGAGATTTGCTCTCCGTCACCGGTACTACTGCAGCGCAGAGGTGAGTCGCGCGAGGTTGTCCATGAGCTGCCACCGCAGCGGCTGCTTCGACCACTCCTCCATGGTCAGCTCCCGCGAGTTCGCCCGATAGTAGTCGGTCACCTCGTCGAGGTCACGAACAAAGCTCGCGCCATGCACCACCATGGAGACCTCCATGTTGAGGCTGAATGACCGTTGATCCATGTTGGAAGACCCGACCACCGCCACCTTGTCGTCGATGGTGAAGTGCTTCGAATGCAAGATATAGGGCGGCCGGAACATAAAGATACGCACGCCCGCACGCAAGAGCTCCTCGTAGTACGAGCGCTGGGCGTGGAACACAACGGCCTGGTCGCCCGTTTCTGAGACAAACAGCTCGACCTCAATGCCGCGTGCAGTTGCGGCACGCAACGCATTCATGATCGAACCGTCGGGCACGAAGTACGGGCTCGTGATGCTGATTCTGCGCCTCGCGGTGTACAGCAAGGCCACAAACACCTGCAGATTGTTTTCGCTCACGTACCCGGGTCCGCTTGGAACGATCTGGCAATCGAGTTCACCAGGACGCTGAATGTTGACCTCTGCATCAGCACCCGTGATGAGGTATTCGTTCGTCTCCAGGTACCAATCGCCCTGGAACACCGCCTCAAGCCCGACCACAACCGGGCCCTCGAGTCGCACCATTAGATCTTTCCAGTGCAACCCACGCCTACGGTTAGCAGGCTTGTTATAGCTGGAGTCAATCAGGTTCTGGGACCCCATGAACCCAACGGTGCCATCGACAACGAGCAGCTTGCGGTGGTTTCGGAGGTCTGGGCGCTGGTACTGCCCCCTCCATGGACGCACCGGCAACATATACGACCACTTCGCACCCATATTGGTCAGCATTTGTGCGGTGCGCCTCTTCGCTGGATAGCGGGAGGAAGCGATGTGATCAAGCAACACACGCACATCGATGCCGCGCGCTGCGGCCTCGCGCATCGCCTGGAAAAAGTCATCAGTCGTACTGTCATGAGCGAGCAGATAGAACTCGACATACACGTAGTGTTTTGCCTCACGTATCGCCTGCGCCATTGCAGCGATCGAGTGCTGATAGTCAATGGACAGCGACGCCGTGTTTCCACGGAGCATCGGCTGAGCACCCATCGACCGCCCCAACTGAACTGCCGCACGAACGCCCGCTGGCAGAGCTGTCTCCGGTGTCACGAGCTCCCGTTCCTCGCGCTGCGCAATCTCGGCCACCAATTTGTTGATGGCGTCCTGCTTTGCGCGCCGCTTTTTCGGAAGCGTCTTCCCACCGATGATGAGGAAAAGCAGCAGACCAGGGACCGGGAGCAAAAATATGGCCATGAGCCACGCCATACCAGCGGTGGGTCGGCGGTTACGCGGAACAATAAACAGCGCGGTGAGTCGAATGAGGTTGTCAACGATGAGGACCGTCGTGGTCCAGACGAGCGCCCAGGGGACCCTTGTCCACCACCCGCCCTCTTCCATCACGGCGCTTTCAAGCGCGATTAGGACTATCGGCATCGCACTCCCGTCGACCGCATAGACACACGTGTTTCACACAAGTGATAATCACTCTATCGCTTCGCGGAGGCAGAGCGGCAGGAATTATTCCTTGTGGACGGGGAGCCCCATGCGGGCGCGCTCTTCAGCCTCAATCTCGCGATAGACGCGACGCTCCGTGCGATCGGCCCGCAACAGCAGTCGCATCACAAAGTAGAAGAATACGCCAAAGAGCACGGTCGGCGTCAGCGACCAGACCGCATTCATCCACCAGTTATCCATGTCCCCATCCTAATCGCCAAAGCTCGGGAGGAGCCTGGATACGTGTCAGACGCTGACGGTGCTGGCTACTTCACAAGAGGGAACAGGATCGTCTCCCGAATCCCAAGCCCGGTCAATGCCATGAGCAAGCGATCCATGCCCATACCCATCCCGCCTGATGGTGGCATCGCGTGCTCGAGTGCCCGCAAGAACTCTTCGTCCACCCGCATTGCCTCGTGATCGCCCTTCGCGGCCATCGCGGCCTGCTCGACGAAGCGCTCACGCTGCACAACGGGGTCGATGAGCTCAGAGTACCCCGTCGCGAGCTCGAAGCCGCGAATGTACAGATCCCACTTCTCCACCACTCCGGGAATCTCGCGGTGGTGCCGCGTGAGCGGACTCGTTTCGACGGGAAAGTCCATCACGAACGTGGGGCGCGTCAGGCCATCTTTCACGAAGTGCTCCCACAGCTCCTCAACAAGCTTGCCGTGGTTCGGCAGGGCCACCTCAACGCCTTCGGCGTCTGCGATGCTCTGCAACTCTGAGACGGGGGTGTCAGGTGTAATCTCGCGGCCGGCAGCGTCAGAGAGCGTGCCGTACATCGAAATACGATCCCAGTCACCGCTGAGGTCAAACAGTGTGCCGTCCGCCCACTCAACGGTGTGAGTGCCCTGACGCTCCGTGTGTTCATTTACGGCGAGCGCCGCATCTTGGATCAGGAGCTGCGTGAGGTCGGCAATCCCGTTGTAGTCCGTGTACGCCTGGTACGCCTCAAGCATTGCGAACTCCGGACTGTGTGTGGAGTCTGCACCCTCATTGCGGAAATTTCGGTTGATCTCGAACACCCGCTCGAGGCCGCCGACGACGGCGCGCTTGAGATACAGCTCGGGTGCGATCCGCAGGAAGAGTTCGGTGTCGAATGCATTTGAGTGCGTGACGAACGGGCGGGCCGAGGCTCCCCCGTGCATAGTCTGCAGCATCGGAGTTTCGACCTCAAGAAAGTCGTGCTCAGCAAACGTACGCCGCAGACTCGACATGGTCTTGGCGCGAGTGACGACATTGCGACGTGCCTGCTCACGCACTATGAGATCGAGGTAGCGCTGACGCACCCGAGTCTCTTCGTTTAGTTCACTGTGCAGGTTCGGCAGAGGCGCGAGCGCTTTCGCCGCGATGCGCCACTCACTCACCATGATTGAGAGTTCACCGCGGCGGCTCGAGATCACTTCACCCAGAACAAAGAGCTGATCGCCCAGGTCAACAAGCTCTTTGTAACTCGCGAGCGACTCTTCGCCGACCGATGCGAGACTCACCATTACTTGGATGCGGGTACCGTCACCCGACTGTATGCTCCCGAAGCACAGTTTGCCCGTATTGCGTTGGAACACCACGCGGCCAGCAATCCCGACGGTCTCACCCGAGGCACTATCTGGGGTTTCGGTGAGATGCTCCCACTTCTCACGCACGCTAGCAATCGTCGTCGTGACCGGCACAGCCACCGGGTATGCGCCCTCTCCTAGGCCGCCGACCGAGTTCAGTTTCTCCCGCTTTTCAAGACGCACGCGCTTCTGCTCGAAGACCTCTTCTTCGTATGCAGCGGCGTCGGCACCTGATGCGGGCGCGGTCTGATCACTCATTGGGGCAGGATCCTCCATCAATTCGGCGTACCGCACAAGTCTAGCCCGCGGAGTCTTGTCACTCGCTCAGGGCAGCGGCCGCGATCAGTTCTTCGTCGATGGCCGCTCGCACCACCCCGCTGATGACTCGGTCGGGGCGTTCAACACCGAGTGCGTGCAGTGCGTCAGCGGACTGTCGTACTACGGCGCGCGAGAACTCGGTCGCAGCTGACACTGCTTCGGCGTACGCCGCGCGATCCTGCTCACTAATAACCACGGGCTCCGCCCCCATTTCGACGGCAAGCGCCTGCCCGATCGGCAGCACGGGGGTCGGTGCGGTCACCGCAACCGTTGCCTCCGAGAGCCGCGCCAAATCGAGACTCGTGCCCGTGAACACCATCGCCGGGTGCAACGCCAGCGGAATCACGCCTGTCGCAAGGGCCGGTGAAAACACCGAGTACCCGTGCTCAGCTGCGGTGTGCACGGCAATCTGACCCGGCTGCCACGCGCCTGTTTCGGTGAGTCCGTGCACCAGGCCCGGGAGCTCATCACCGGGAACAGCGAACAGCACTAGCTCGGAGCGTCGCACTACCTCCTGCACGTCGAGGACGGGGACTCCCGGCAGCATGGTTTCCGCGCGTTCACGGCTCCCCTCACTGAGCGCACTAATCCCGGTGATCGCATGGCCGGCCCCGGCCAGCGCGCGACCGAGCACAGGCCCCACTCGCCCCGCGCCGACGATGCCGACGCCGAGACGGCCCGCGCGATCCTGCGCGCTCACTGCTCGGCCCTACGTTGATAGCTGTCTGCGTCCGCACTCTGCACACGAATGGTCGTGGCCGCGAGGAGGTCGAAGACTTGCTTGGCGAGGTCCAGCTCGATGCCGCGCATCTGTACGCCGATGGGCCCCAGCACCGTGTGTGCGCGAACCGAGGCGAGACCGAGGATGCGGTGCATAAATGGTCTGCTTAGCTCCACGGACTGGGCGCGCACAATCGGCATGACGGCGAACGAACGGGTGAGCACGCCCTTCCGAACACGCAGTGTCGCGTGCTCGCCATCGACGATCTGAATACCGGCGCGCTTGCGCCCCCACCACAGCACCCAGCCTGCGCGTGGACCAGCACCCAGGTATCCGTCGGCCGAGCCGATCATTCCATTGCGCAGCGCAGCGAGTTCGTATTCGTTGTCTCTAATACCGGGGAGCAGGTTCTCGAGAACTCGCATCACGTCGCTCTCAAACCCGACAGGAAGCACAACATTGAGAAGTCCATTCTGCCCCCCTTGGCTGACCGAGTGGCCAGCGGTGTTAATCCGCACTTTCCACCAGCCGAGCCTCCGCCATAGGAGCGGCTGCCGCACTTCAACCGCGTGAATGCGACGCAGAGGGATCGTCTCTGTGGTCGTGGCCGTGAGCCCCGACCCGGTGCGCACCCCGTCATCCGTGCGCGAAAGTGTGAATCGGAAGCCCTTGTTGAACTGTCCAAACACGATGCCGCCCATTACCAGCAACATCGGCAGGAGTGCCGCGAGTACCGTCCAACTCCATATGGCCGCCGCAATCGGCACCAAAATAATCAAAACCACGAGGATGATTACTTCCCAGCTGAGCAAAATACTGGCGATCAGTCGCCCGACCGGGACGGTCACGAGCGTGCCAGCGGCCCGGGCTTCCGGCGCAATGTCAAAGTCAGCGAAGTCTTGAACCCGCTGGTCAAACTGCCCGTGGGGCGCGGCTTCAGTACCGGAGGCGGCCGGAACGATCGAATCAGCTTCCTTGTCCGGAGGTTGAATTCCACGGGAGTGTGCGGCAGAGCGGAGGATCTGCTCGCGCACCGTCTTCGCGTCCGCGTGGGACAGGTAGGCGAGTTCAACCTTGCCGCCCTGCCCGGCGGTCTGCACCTCAATTTTTGTGAGCCCCAGGACTCGTGCGAGCAGCGGGCGTTGCAGGTTGACACTCTGGATTCGATCGAGCGGTGCACGACGGTGCTGCCGAAACAACAGACCCTTCCGTGCTTCAACCGCGGCTTCTGTAATCCGGTATGTGTGAAAGCGCCAGCTCAGCCAAGAGAAGAACACAACCAGCAAAATCACGCCGAGCACGGCGCCCAGCACCGCAAGCACGAGACCCCGCTCGGCCACGAGCGTGATGAGGTCACCACCATCGTCGATCCACGCTTGGTCGCCCACGAACAGCTCGATCAGGCGATCGCGGAGGTTCGCGATCACGATGCCGAAGATGACGAGCAGAAACAGCCCGCCCTGCAGTAGCGGTGACAGCGGATGCATCCGCCGCCATCCCTCAGCGTTGCCCTTGCCAGGCAACGCCTCCTCTACTGCAGCGTCGAGCGGGGCTGCGCCGCTTTCGGGGTCGTTGTGGTCCGTCATAGGCCCGACCTTCGCGTCTCAGCGAGTTCGACCAGACGGTCGCGGAGCGCTTCGGCTTCGGCCACGGGAAGACCCGGGAGATGTACACCCGTCGCGACCGAGGCCGTAACAAACTTGAGCGTTGCGAGCCCGAGCGCTCGAAGGAGTGGTCCGCGCGTTACATCTACGAGTTGCAGTCGCCCGTATGGGACCGCGATGACTCGCTCGAACATGATGCCCCTGCGGAAGAGGAGGTCGTCCTCCCGCAACACATACCCGATAGCTTTCACTCTCCGAAACGCGAGCACAGCATTCACGAGTAGCACGAACGAAACACCGGAGAGCGATAGCACAGCTGGGAGCGGTGGCGCCCCGTCCGAGAAGACAATGACGGCGATGAGCGCCACAATCAGCGCAAGGACGAGCAGCAGGTTCGTGATCAGGTCGGCCGTTGCGTACTTCGGGGAGACGCGGCGCCACTCCTGGACTTGATTTGGCCAGCCGCCAGTGGTTTCACTTCGCTCTTCGTTCACGCACACCACACTACCGATGACGGCTAGTGGTTCCGTGATCGCATCCGAGATTCCAGCAGACCCTCAGCACCAAACTCTTCGTCTGCAGCAGACGACCGCTCTTCATCACTACCGTCATCGGGCGGTATACGGCAGAGGCGTTCGGTCACGATGCCGCAGATCAACAGCACGACACCTGCTCCAATCACGAATACCATGGGCGCCCAAATAGGCGTGGGGGCCGGCACGCTGCGTCCGACGAGTGACAAGATCAGTCCCGCACCAAACCCACCAAAGACGGCCCCAGCAAACTGGCTTGCCCGCGCCGCCGCAAGAATCTGGACGGCAATAAAAGGGTTGATGTTGCCCCCGGTGTCACGAGTGAGCTTGTGTCGCAGCACGAGACCCAGTGTGAGGATCGCTGCGGCCAGCACCACCAGTGTGATCGGCAGGGAGGTCGGGGGCACGAGTGGCGCCATGCCGCGCGACGAGCGAAAGAACTGCACAACCAAACCAATGGCAAGGCCTACCGCCGCAAATGCCGCGATGGTGAGTGGGGACGTACGATCAACTTTCCGCATGGCCGCCTGTGTCCTCTCGACGAAGAGGCGTCGTGGTATCACCAATACGTTCAAGCAGGCGACTGACCGCCCCATGCCCCATCAACACTGCGTTCGGATCAAGCGCAAGCCATGGCGAAAGCACGAAGTCTCGCTCGTGCGCCCGCGGATGGGGAACAGTGAGACGTTCGTCTTTCACCACGCGTCCACCATACAAAATGAGATCGATATCGAGGGTGCGTGCCCCCCACTTCACGTCGCGTGTCCGGCCGTGAGCTGTCTCGATCCGCTGTGTGACGTCGAGCAGTTCGTGGGGGGTAAGTGTCGTCTCAGCGAGAGCCACGCCATTCACGTACGGTGGCGCGTCGGGGTCGCGTCCATCGAGGGTCAAAGCCACCGACTCATGAAGCGGTGAGGGCCTCAAATTTAGGATCCCAGCCGTTCGTGCAAGTTCACTCTGCGCCGCCGTAATCGTTGCCCCGCGGTCCCCAAGGTTCGCTCCGAAAGCGAACAGTACTGAGACGAGCTGCCGAATCATGACCAGCCTCCGGCGTGCTCTTCACCGGGTTCCTGTGTTTGGTGCCGTACGACCGTCACTGCAACATCCGCAAAAACTGCGTCGATGGGAGCGTCTGGCTTGTGCACGGTTACCCGGGCCGCCGCGACTCCAGCAAAGCTCAGCGCAATCTGCGCAACTCGTTCCGCGACCGTCTCAATGAGGTCAACAGGGTCGCGTTTCACTGCGGCAACAACGGCCTCGGCGAGTTCTCCGTAGTGGACGGTGCGCGAGAGGTCGTCTCCGCTAGCGGCGGGCGCGAGGCTCACCGCGGCTTCAATGTCGATGAGAAATCGCTGACCGCGTGCACGCTCGAAGTCAAAGACTCCATGGTGGGCAAACACTTCGAGCCCGGTCAAGGAGACAGTATCCCCTCCGAATGGCCCAGGAATCTGATGCGTGCTCATGCTTGGTGCTCCCGCCAGGCCACATTCCAGGCTTCCGTGATGGCAAGCGCCTCGACTGTTGCGGGCACATCGTGCACGCGTACACCCCACACCCCGGATCGGGCAGCGAGTGCGCTGACAACCGCGGTCATAAGGTCACGGTCGGCCGCGGTTCGTGGCGCATCCGTGCCATGGCTTCGGCGCGCCGGAAGTCGCTCATCGAGTCGCTGCATGACGTCCACGAGCATGCGCTTCCGTGAGGCGCCGATCAAGACGGGATACCCGAGCGCATTGAGCACATCGAGACGCGCCAAGAGGGTCCAGCACTGGTTCCCGGTCTTGTCGAAGCCGAGGCCCGGGTCAATCACAATACGGCCTCGGTCAATCCCCGCGGCGAGTGCTTCATCGGTTCGGGCACGAAGCGCGTCGCGCACTTCGGTGACCACATCTGCGTAGCTCGAGCGCTGCTGCCGCGGGTCAGGCACTCCACGCCAGTGACTGATGATGTAGGTGGCAGAGCTCTCGGCGACTGCGGTCAACATCTCCGGGTCGTAAGTTCCTCCCGAGACATCATTAATGAAGTGGACTCCGGATCGCGCGACCACTGCCGTAGTTGACGCATGCATCGTGTCAACGGAAACCTGTACACCGCCCGCGACGAGCTCCCGCACCACGTCGATGACGCGGCGCTGCTCCTCTTCGGGGTGCACCGGAGTGGCACCTGGCCGCGTCGACTCGCCGCCAACGTCGACGATGTCCGCGCCCTGAGCAACCAGCTCAAAGCCACGTGCGATCGCAGCATCAACCGTGGGCACCAATCCGCCGTCGCTGAACGAGTCGGGGGTCACATTCAAAATGCCCATCACTCGGGTGCGGTCACTCATGTCGAGCCGCCCCGGCACCACCGATCAGCGCCATGATTTCGGCTCGTTCCATGGCCCCAGCGAGCACACCTCGAGATGCAACCGTCACGGTCACCGCGTGTCGCTGCATTACTCCGCGATCCGCGACGCACCCATGGCTTGCCTCTAACACGACGAGCACACCCGCAGGCGAGAGCATCGAATCGAGCGTGTCAGCGATCTGTTCGCCCAGTCGCTCCTGAACCTGCGGCCGAGCCGCGAGGGTCTCGACGACCCGAGGTAGTGCACTGAGACCCACTACTTTCTGGTTCGGCACGTACGCAAGGTGGGCGCTACCGCGAAATGGCAGCAAGTGGTGCTCGCAGATCGATCGAAGCTCGATACCACGCAGCAGCACGAGCTCCCCGGTTTCCTCATCGACAGGCACCGAATCCGCGAGATGCGCGGCGGCATCTTGCCCGATACCAGCGAAGAGCTCGCCGTACATGTCGGCCACTCGCTGCGGTGTCTTCTCCAGTTCGGCACTGTCTGGGTCGACGCCGATGGCGTCCAGCAAATCTCGCACCGCGCGGGCCACGCCCCCGCGGTCTACCCCAGATGGTGCTTCATTGCTCACGGTTCCGGCTGCTCCTCGCCACCAGCCACGGTGTCACCA
>JBQDBM010000019.1:26990-35483 GCA_052090925.1 Leucobacter sp.
CACCAGCCACGGTGTCACCAACCGCGGTGTCGCTCGTCACGGTTTCGTTTCCCGCATCGTCAGCCCGCAGGTTATCGGTCCGCACGTTGGCTGGGACCTCGATCGGCGGGCGGTCCGATACTGGGCGATCGCCACTCGAGAGCCAGGTTTCACGGACCGGGAGCTTCTGCACGTCCGTGAAAATCTCGGCGATTTGCAAGTGGTCAAGCGTCTCTTTTTCGAGCAGCTCGTACGCCAGTTTGTCGAGAACGTCTCGGTTCTTCACAAGTACGTCGTACGCCTCGTCGTGCGCTTGCTCCATGAGCACTCGCACCTCGGCATCGATCTTCACGGCAACACCCTCGGAGTAGTCACGAGACTGCCCAAACTCCCCCATGAACGCGCCCGGTTGAGCCTGACCCAATTTCACCGGCCCGACAGACACCGACATGCCATATTCGGCAACCATCTTGCGTGCGGTGCTTGTCGCTTTCTCAATGTCGTTACCTGCACCCGTCGTTGGATCGTGGAACACAAGCTCCTCCGCGACACGGCCGCCGAGCGCATACGCGAGCTGATCCTGCAATTCATTTCGCGTGATCGAATACTTGTCTTCAAGCGGAATCACCATGGTGTAGCCGAGGGCCCGCCCACGCGGAAGGATCGTGATTTTCGTCACCGGGTCCGTGTGATTCATGGCCGCCGCAACGAGGGCGTGGCCACCCTCGTGGTAGGCGGTGATGAGTCGCTCCCGATCCCGCATCACACGGGTGCGCCGCTGGGGCCCGGCGATGACGCGGTCAATTGCCTCGTCCAGCGCACGGTTGTCGATCAACTGAGCATTCGAGCGAGCAGTGAGGAGCGCGGCTTCGTTGAGCACGTTCGCGAGATCCGCACCCGAGAATCCCGGTGTTTTACGCGCGACGACATCGAGGTCGACGTTTTGGGAGAGTGGCTTACCCTTCGAATGCACTTCAAGGATCATGCGACGACCCGGCATATCCGGGGCGTCGACGCCAATCTGCCGATCAAATCGGCCAGGACGCAATAGCGCAGGGTCGAGCATGTCCGCACGGTTCGTTGCCGCGATCAGGATCACGTTGGTGCCCGACTCAAACCCGTCCATCTCGACGAGTAGCTGGTTGAGGGTCTGCTCACGCTCATCGTGACCACCACCCATTCCCTGGCCACGCCGCTGGCCGACGGCGTCGATCTCATCAACGAAAATGATGGCGGGTGCGTTCGCTTTCGCCTCTTTGAAGAGGTCGCGGACACGGCTTGCGCCGACACCAACGAACATCTCCACGAAGTCGGAACCCGAGATCGAGTAGAACGGTACTCCCGCTTCACCAGCAACTGCGCGGGCAAGCAGTGTCTTACCGGTACCGGGCGGGCCGTAGAGCAGCACACCCTTAGGAATTCGCGCACCCACGGCTTCAAACCGCGACGCATCTTCCAAAAAGTCTTTGATCTCGTGCAGCTCTTCGACCGCCTCATCGGCGCCCGCCACATCGGCGAACGTGACCTGCGACATCTCTTTCGAGACGAGCTTCGCCTTGTTCTTGCCAAACTGCATCACGCCACGGCCGCCACCGCCCGACATAGACGAGAGCATCCACCAGATCAGCAAACCGATGAGGAGCAGTGGCAGGAGGAAGCCAAGCAGCGACCAGATCGGGTTCGGCTGCGGTACCTGATCGGTGTAGCCATCTGACGGGTCTGCGGCAGAAACAGCCTCGATGACGTCGTCACCGCGCTGGGAGACGTAGTAGAAGAAGACCTGGTCGGTTCCCGCTTCCTCGTCTGCCTCGGTGAGTTCAAGATTGACGCGCTGGTCGCCGTCGATGATCTCGGCCTTTTTCACTTGGCCGTTCTCGATCATGTCGAGTCCGTCTTGTGTCGACACCTCTCGAGTGTTTCCGCCGGACAGCAGTGACCAGCCCAGCAACACAATGAGTGGTGCAAGGATCAGGTAGAGCAGCGGTCCGCGTAGCAGCTTCTTGCGTTTGGAGGTGGTTTCAGACTTCTCTGCCAAGTCGGAGCCTTTCTGCATTTCCCTTTGGGGCCTGCGGAGCACGTGCCGGAATCGTGATCCGGGCTTCAGTAAGAGTAGCCGTTACCCCTGACATCGTTCTGGCAGCGGCCATCCAGCGGCCTCGCTACTCGTCGCCGCCGTATACGTGAGGGGCAAGGATCGCGACGTCCCGTAGATTTCTGTAGTCCTCCGCGAAGTCGAGTCCGTAGCCGACCACAAAGTCCACGGGAATGTCGAAGCCAACGTAGTCGACGTCGAGAACCACTTTCATCGCTTCAGGTTTACGTAACATCGTGCAAATTTTCACGCTTCGAGCACCGCGACTCACCAGGTTCTCTTTCAGCCACGCAAGCGTCAACCCCGAATCAATGATGTCTTCAACGATCAACACGTCGCGGTCCGTGATGTCAGTGTCCAGATCCTTGAGAATCCGCACCACACCGCTCGACCTTGTGCCAGCACCGTATGAGCTCACTGCCATCCAGTCCATCTGAGCGTGGAACCGTAGTTCTCGTGACAGGTCAGCCATCACCATTAAGGCACCTTTGAGTACACCCACGAGAAGCGGCGGTTTGTCAGCGTAATCCGCCTCGATGTCTCTGGCCATCTCAGCTAGGCGAGCGGTCAGTTCAGCTTCGGTATGCAGCACCGCTGAGAGGTCGTCTCCTAAAAGATTCGAATCCATAGCTTCTAGATTAGGGCACGCCTGGCTGAGTAGCACCCGTCGATTCTCGCGGCGAACCCACCCTGCGGTGAAAGATCAGCCGGTCACCAGAGCGATGCACGGTAATTCCAGGGACATGGATTGGCCCCTGCCCTCTCCACGCCACCCCGAGGGCAGCAATTGCGAGGGTGTGCTCACGCGTCAAGTATTCACCGAAGTCTTGCTCAGCAATGCGCCGAATGATCCTGTTCCGCACTGCAGCTGGGTGAGTAGCAAGCAGCGCGGCAGACACCGCTGTTTCTCCCTCGGAAGTCTCCAGCTGGCCCTGCGCTATCTCGTCAGCCAGCGCATCGAGCGCGTCGGCGTCTTCGGCGGCAAGCAGGGCGGTACGGGCGAGCGAGTCAGCGATGCCCGGGCCGAGTTCTTGTTCGAGGAGGGGCAGGATCCGCTCTCGCACCCGCACTCTCGTGTAACTCGGATCTGTGTTGTGCGGATCTCGCCACGGCTCGAGCCTCTGGGCTGCACACGCTCGCGTCGTGGTGAGCCGGGTCACGCTCGGTTCCTCACCAACAAACGGGCGCACCACGACAGCCCCGCCTGCAAGCCTGCGCTGCCGCGGGATCCCAGCAAGCGCCCGTGCACCCGAGCCACGAGCGAGCGCGAGCAACACCTGCTCGGCCTGGTCGTCACGGGTGTGCGCGGTCATGATCCACCGGGCACCCGTCTCCACACACGCGGTCTCGAAAGCACGGTAGCGGGCATCCCTCGCGGCAGCCTCCGGCCCAGAACTCCGTGCACCCGGTGCCCCCTGGGTCGCATCTACGCGCAGCACTCGCACCGGGTCGAGACCCAGGCCGCGGGCCTGAGCCGCAGCTCGTTCGGCGACCTCCGCCGATCTTGCCTGCAGGCCGTGGTCAATGACCACGGCCCCCGCGCGCACGCCGGCCTTTGGTGCCTCGAACGAAAGGGCAGCCGCGAGCGCGAGCGAGTCCGCGCCACCCGAGAGTCCGACGAGCACAAGCAGCTCGGTGTTCCCCTGTGGCTCAACCCCTCCGGTCCCCGGAGACGCAGCGAGCCCAGCGCGCGCGCGCCGCAGTGTATGCCGCAGTGCATGCCGCACCGCCAGGCGGGTGTCGGCTACCGCACTGTCAAGCCGCGCTGGACGCTCGTCGCTCGTCACGGTTCAACGGTACCGTGAACAACTTCCTCGGTGACGCTTCGACTGCATTTGGCATAGCGACACAGCAGATTCAGGTAATCTGATGCAAGCACTCGCAGACCGGGGCGGAGGTCGCCTCGCCCACTACACCGTTAGGAGCGTGCATGACCGCCGCATTCGACGCCGTCATCGAAATCCCCAAGGGCAGCCGCAACAAGTACGAGGTTGACCACGAGACTGGTCGTGTCTATTTAGATCGCGTCCTCTTCACCGGCTTTGTCTACCCCGCCGATTACGGTTTCTTCGAGGAAACCCTGGGCGAAGACAACGATCCGCTCGACGTGCTCGTGCTGCTCGACTACCCGACGTTCCCCGGCGTTGGCATCAAGGTGCGCCCCGTCGGCGTGCTCAAGATGAGTGATGAGGCTGGCGGCGACGACAAGGTCATCGCAGTGCAGCACAAAGATCCGCGCTGGCAGCACATCCAGGATGTCGAGGATATCCCTGAGTACACGCGCAAAGAGATCGAGCACTTCTTCGAGCGGTACAAGGATCTTGAGCCGAATAAGTGGGTCAAGGTCGATGCTTGGGGATCAGCTGCGGACGCCGAGCGACTGATTGTTGAGGCGCAGGAACGCCTCGCTGCACAGCACTAGATCGCTACAGCACTAGGCCGACTGTTCGACCTCGCTCATGAACCTGGGCACGCCCACGCGCACGTTCTCGACGTCTTCCGGTGTGCCGAAGATCTCAAGTTTGTAGAGCACGGGGACCTGGAGCTTGTGCGACACAATGTCGGCGGCGAAGCCGTAGGATTCACCGAAGTTCGTGTTTCCGGTGCCGATCACGCCGCGAATGAGGTCCCGGTTCTGCTCGATATTGAGAAACTGGATGACCTGCTTCGGCACGGCTTTCGTGTGTGGCCCAGCACCGTAGGTGGGCAGGATCAGCACCTTCGGTTCGTCGATGGTGATCATCCCCTCGACGCGGGGCCGCAGCGGGATCTGCACGGCTGGCAGTCCCACCTTGTCGACAAACCGTTTCGTGTACCCGCTCGCAGACGAGAAGAACACCAGCACTGCCCACCACTCCTTTAAGCTCACGACTCCGCTGCCACCATACGCGCTTTCATTGCGTTGGGCTGGGAGGCGACACGAGTGGGGAGAGTCGCAGCTATTGCGGCTGCCTTTAGCTCTTGTTTTTGCTGTCGAATATCTGCCCAGCCGACATCCCAATCACGACCCCGAGTGCTAGCCACATGGCGAGATTGTCAGTGACCACGCCCACTGCGGCTCCCAGAGTCATCCCGAGGCTGAGACCCACGCCAAGGCCGGTGTTGCCTTGGCGTCCGTCCTCTTCGTGTGCCTCGGCTTTGTCGCCTCGCCGTGGTGGCTGCTCTTCAGACATGCGGAGAGAGTATCAAACCAGTCTGCACAAGGAATTCCGGGGTCGCGCCTCACTGATTGATCAGAGCGTTGCGGTGTGCGTGCGAAGCTCAGGTCATCAATCAAGCGGTTGCTCGTGAAGTACCGGTACCCGCCCGATCAGCAGCCTGAAGCTATCGGGTTGGTTATGGACCAGATGGAGTCGATGGCTCCACGCTACGCTGCGAGGCGCGCAGCCTAGTCAAAACGGCATGACCGGGCTCATGAGTTGTAGTGGGTCACCGGTGTCGAGCACCGGTGCGAACGCAACCCGGCTTGCAGGGCGGTCGCGATACGTGCGACCTGTTGGTGACGTCCACGCATAGGTGCCATCGTGGTGCTGCTCGGTGCGCCAGCCTGTCTGGTGCTTCAGTGTGTGGTGCGACCTACAGAGGTGACCCAGGTTGCGGGTAGTGGTCGGCCCGCCTCGCGCCGCGTCAACGGTGTGATCAATGTCGCATCGCGCTGTCGGGATTCGACACCCCGGGAACCTGCAGTGCATGTCCCGTGCCACGAGGAATCGTTTGATCTCCTCGCTCGGTCGATATCGGTCAACCGAGAGCACCTCGTTCGTCATTTCCTGCGCACGCACGCGCTTCCAGTGAGTCGCGTAGCTCGCGAGCATCAGAGCGGTCTCACTATCGATCGGACCGTAACCGTCAAGCAATGGCGGCGGTGGTTCGGGAGGCGGCAGGTCGTCGAAGTCGAGTTCCAACTCATCGATGAGGCTCGCCGGCGAAGTTGGCTTCCTGTCGAGCACCCCAACCGGGATGACCACCTGCACCGAAGCCGCTACGCGCTGCGCTGGGTGGCCGACTGCATCACCCGCATCACCAGAGGTGGTCTTGAGGAGAAGATCTGAAAGCAGGTCGGCGAGGAGGTCCGCACGCACCTGGTCGCGAGATCGCGGCAGTTCATCGTCAATCGTAAGCGCGGCCCCGTCACGAATAACGCCGTCGCTCGGAGTGCCTTCGCGTGGTGTCTGCCGCGGATGCTCGTGCTCGACCTGCTGAAGCTCTACCGCCGCACGGGTGAGGTCGCGGAAGATGGCGTGCCCTACAGCGGCCGGCAGGTGGGCGATGAGATCGGTCATGCCGTCCTCACCATCTACCAGGTACACCCGTCGCTCACGCCGGGCGATGGCATGCCGCTCATCAAGGGGCACATCCGCGTACTGCTCGGCGATGCGCCTTGCGATAGGGCGGAGGCGGCCAGGGGTTTCGTGCACCGCGATACCCAGTATCTGCTGTTCGTATGCGGCGCGTCGCGCCACGACCTCGGCAGAGTCGCCACTCCCAATAATGAGGCCCGCATCGGCAATCACCGTGGTGTGCGCGTACGAAACCAGACCGTCGGTGAACGCGTTGAGCACCTCACGGTAGTCATGTGCGACGGTGCTGGCCTGCGAAATCTGACGGTCGACGGTGCGCTCACTCACTCGAAGCGCCGCCGCGATGTCGGCCCGTATTTCGCGGTACTTCATCTCTGGATTGTGCCTACCCTCGGTGGCGTCGAGGCGTTCCCGATACACTTCGCTCGCGTCGATCCCCTGCTCGAATGCGCAGCCACAACGGCACGCAGATTCAGGATCGCGCTCGTGCTGCAGGCTCTCGTCGGGTGGCTGCTGTGAGAGATCGAGTGCCTCAGCGAGCAGCACCATCCGCTCCGCCTCTGCCTGGCGGATCCGCTTCTCAAGCGTCTCGAGTTGGGTCACCACTGCGTCGCTCGCCGAAACATAGGCGCGCCGACTGGCCCGCGAGCGTGCGCGTGCTTTTTCACGCGCGTTCTCAGCCCCGGGCCCGGGTGAAAACCCGGGTGAATCCTCAGGGAGAGGGTCGGTGGTGGTGGCCATGAACATAGTTCACCACAGACCACCGACATTCATCTTTTGCTGACCGAGACCCCTCAATGATGCGGATCTTCTGTCACCACAGACGGTCAATGAGTTGGAGGGCTATGGGACAAAGCAACCCATGAACGAGCAGTCAAATAGTCGAAGCGCGCGGGCGAGATGTGGCGACCACTCCGACGCTCGCGACCACCACCAGCGCAATTGCTAAGACCTGCATGAGTGACAGTACTTGCTGCAGCACGATGAGCCCGGCGAGGGCGGCAACGGCAGGCCCGAGGCTCGACAGCACACCGAACACCCGGGAGGACATGGACTTCAAAGCCATGAACTCGAGCGTGTACGGCACGATCGACGTGAAAACAGCGACCCCTAAAAATATGAGCAGCAGCACGGGTGAGATCACGATGCCCGCCACCGCATCCACAGCACCAAACGGTACGACAACAATGGCAGCAACGGCTATGGCGACCGTAATCCCGTCAATGCCGCGCACGCGCGGACCGAGCCGGGACGACGCAAGAATATAGAGCGCCCAGCACACCGCGGCTCCTCCAGCAAGCAACATGCCCTCCGGGTCAAGCGCATGCCCGGGTTCGATCCCCAACAGAGCCACCCCGCCAACGGCAATGAGCACCCACAGCGCGTCAACGACCCTGCGGCTCCCTGCAGCAGCCACCGTGAGCGGCCCCAGCAGCTCGATCGTCACCGCGATACCGATCGGGATCCGGTCGATCGCCAGGTAAATCATCATGTTCATTCCACCCAGGCCACAGCCGAGCAGGACGGCCG
The DNA here is from genome assembly GCA_052090925.1 of Leucobacter sp. Classification (GTDB taxonomy): domain Bacteria; phylum Actinomycetota; class Actinomycetes; order Actinomycetales; family Microbacteriaceae; genus Leucobacter. Next base: position 34,893 of record JBQDBM010000019.1, read on the forward strand.
CGAGCCACGTCCGACCGCTCCACGAGCGCACCCGTGGGCGGACAATCAACGCAATAATCACGGCAGAGAGCCCGAGCCGCAGCGCGGAAGCACCGAGCGGGCCAAGCTCCGCAAAGAATGACCCGGCAAATGCGTTGCCGAACTGAACACAGAAGATCGCGGTGACCGCGAGAGCCGTTGCTGGTGGGCGGTGGCGTGTTGTCACGCCTTATCTCCGGGCAGGCCGCCCCCAACAAAGCGACGAAACAGCACTTTCTTCGCACTGGCGGGCAGCAGCCGGTATGCACCCTTCATCGCCACATTGCGCACGTATTGGCTCCGGGTTACAAACCCCATCCGCTTCATCTCACGCTGCAGTCGCCACTCGGTGCGTGCCTCATTCCAGCCGCCTCGCCGAACGAAAGCTCCAGCACCTACACGGTAGCGCACGAGCGGCTCCGCGAGATTCTCCACCCTGGCGCCCGAATTGATCATTCTGACGCCGAGCCAATAGTCTTCCATCTTGCCGAACGCCTCGTACCCGCCAATGCGGTCGATCGCGTCGCGCCGGTACATCATGGTCGGGTGATTGAACGGGTTGTGCGTGCGCGC
>JBQDBM010000019.1:35583-38584 GCA_052090925.1 Leucobacter sp.
TGCACAATCACCGCTTCGAAAGGGCGAAGCGTCTGCTCATTCACCGAACTTTCAAAAGCGAGTCGCAAAAATTCAGGATCATCCGCGCCGTACACCGGCAGCAGCAGGGAGAATCCACCCTCCGCGAGCCGCTCGTCAGGTGTCTGATCTGGTGAAGTTGCCATCGGATCACAAGCTTATGCGATGCCCGTCGGAAACCGCCCAGCTACTGCTTCAGGCCGGCCGCATGCAGCTCGTGGAGCGTCGCGGCTGTGAAGCCATCAAAGTCTTTGATGACATGCGCCGCCGGGGTGTCAGCGAGCGGGATAATGCGCTCGATGCCGACGGTGACGACGCCTGCGGCCACGGCCGAGGCAACGCCGGGCACCGAATCCTCGAACGCGATGCATTCCTCGGGACGAACACCGAGCGCTTCCATCGCTTTCAGGTATGGATCGGGGTGTGGTTTGCCATGGTCAACCGTATCCCCGGTCACGACAGCGTCGAACACATCGGGGACCGCTTTGAGGAAAGGGTCCGCAATCCTCCGATATGACATCGTTACGAGGGCGGACTTGAGCCCTGAACCCGCCGCAGTTCGCAGCAGTTCTTCGGAACCTGGCTGCCAGGGGACGCTCTCGCCGAACAGGGCAACGACGCCCTCCATCATGAGCTCACCGATTTCTTCGACCGGAAGGTTGTAGCCGCGATCTTGCATCACGCTCGAAACCACGTGCAGTGTGTTGCCGGTTTGGGCGGTCGCGTCCTCCTGCGTCCACGTGAGGCCGGCCTCTTTCATCAGATCTTGCTGGATCCGAAACCAGCGGGGCTCAGAGTCGATTAACGTACCGTCCAAGTCCCACAGGACCGCTTTCAATTCAGCCATACTTACCAACCCTAGTCATCGCAGGGAACGCGAACGAATCGGCACCGGTCAGCTTCGGCCCGGACCCTCAGTCAGTGCTCGAACCCCTGCCATAATGTCTGCGGGAACACCTGCGGCGGCCAGCACTTCGGAGCTCGGACGGGGACGCGTACCAGTTCCATCTTTCCATCCGCGCTTCAGGCAGTCGCGCAGCTGCTCACGATTATCGGACGCCTTGAGCGTGCGCAGCCAACGCCTGGCGGTCGCCCCCTCGTACAGTCGTTTCTCCCACGGCTTCAGTGCCTTGCTGTGGCGAAATACCCAGAGCTTGTTCCGCACCTCGAAGAAAAAACGCGGACCAGGATCTTGGTCGCTCGACCCCCGCGCGCGAGTTTTGTGGGTCACAACGGATCCGGGCACGAACAAGCCCCGCGCACCGCGCAGGAGCCGCGCGGAGTACTCGAAGTCGTCGTTCCAAAGGAAGTAGTCGGCGAGGGGCAGTCCCAACTCTCGCACGCGTGCGGCCCGCAAGAATGCTGAAACAAACGAGATCGACCTGATCTCCATCGCTCCCACAGATGCGGCCCGTTCGCGCTCAGCGGCAGACGCACCAATTTTGGCCTTGGGTGTGTTCATGGGATGGTCTTCGCCGTCCGTCCAGACGACGCGCGATCCCATCACGGCGAGGTCGTCTTGACCACCTGCGCGGTAGCGTTCGTGCGCGTCGAGCGCTCCAGCGAGTGCTTCCGACCCCGGCACGGTGTCGTCGTCCATCACCCACACCCAGTCGACGGCGGGGTCAACAACGGCGGCCGCGATCCCGACCGCGAATCCGCCGGCTCCCCCGGTGTTCTCCGTGAGCCTCACGAGCCTCGCCCGCTCACCCCAAGATTCCAGCAATTCGGCTGCAACGTCAGCCGAGTCGTCATCGGAAGCGTTGTCCACCACTATGAGCTGATCGACGGGTCTGCTCTGCGCTGCGAGCGCCTCAAGCGCCTCACGCAACAGGTCTCGCCGGTTGTATGCAACTAGCACCGCGGCAACACGCATCTAGACTCCTCACCCGCGCCGCCCGGCGCTCGGCCCAGTCTACCGACGTGCGACGATGACGTTGATGCCAGACTCTCGCATTTCCGCCACTCGGCCTTTGGGTGTCCGCGAGTCCACAATCACCGCATCCCAGCTTTTCAGCGGGAGCAGTGCGTGCAAGGCGCGGTGCTCAAATTTGGTGTGATCGGCAAGCAGCAGTCGCGTACTCGATGATTCGTACATCGCGCGCTTCACATCGACGGTTTCGAGGGTCTGATGAAACACGAGTCCGTCGGTGATGGCCGACGTCGACATAATCGAGACATCGGCGCGGAGAGCACGGATCTCCCCCACCGTCGTTGGGCCCATGAACGCGCTGCACCAGTTGTAGTACTGACCTCCCAAGCCGAAGAGGGTGATGCCCCGCACGTCCCTGAGCTGCTCAATAATGGTCAGCGTGTTGGTGATGACAGTGAGCGGGGCCTTCGCGGCGAGGAGCGGCACCAGGTGCAGCGTCGTGGTCGAGTCGTCCAAGAAGATCGCCTGGCCTGGCTCGATCATCTCGAGCGCTGCGCGAGCAATATCGTCTTTCTCCTCGAGTTGACGGCTCGACCGAAACACGTCGCTTGACTCAACAAGCACCGAAGACTGGGCGGTAGCAACGCCGCGACTCTTACGGAGGAGCCCCCGACTCTCAAGCTCGTCGAGGTCGCGGTGCACAGTCATGACGCTGATGTCGAACCGCTCGGCGAGGTCTTCGATTCGTACCGAACCGGCTGCCATCACGGCGTCCGTGATGGCCTCCTGTCTCTCGACCTGTTTTCCCCTACGGCCGCCCTGTGCCATGGGGTGCCGGGTTGCTGTTTCCATCTGCTGTGTGCCTCTATCTTTCTAAGAGATTGCAGCTGCTTCTTCCACTATTGCAGCCATCTCGCGCGGATCATGCACAAAGCGGCCAAGAAACAGTCCGTCGACGGCACCACCGAGTGCGGTGAGTGTGCCACGCTGAGCACTGCCCCCGTAGATGACCGATGAGGATCGTACCTCTGACCGCTCCGACAGTACTCGTGAGATCTCGCTCGTGACAACGCGCACGTGATCAGCGGATGCCGGTTCGCTCGCACCGAT
>JBQDBM010000020.1:0-34045 GCA_052090925.1 Leucobacter sp.
CGCCATATTGGCGTGCCCTAAAACAGCGAGGCCTAGAGGCCACGCTGATTCTATCGAATGCAAGGAATAGAGTCACATGGCAGAAACAACAGTGCGGCCTCGCCGTGCTTCGCGGGTGAGGTCGCTACTGGCGACAGTCACCACCGCCCTATTCGCGGTCGGAGGGCTCGTCGTCGCTCCGGTCACCGCTCAAGCAGCTGAAACTCCGCAGATTTCTGTTGATGTGACTGAGGTCGCGAATGAGAAGATCGTGATTAGTGCGACGGGTTCTGGCTTCGGAGATGTTGTGCCGGTGGGGAATCCGCCGAGGCAGCATGTGTACCTGGGATGGATCGAGAAGGGTACCGACCTTTCCGAGATCGATCAGTCGACGCCGATGCCAAGTGTCGCGGTCTATATCAAGGAAGATGGCACCTTTGATGGTGACGACTTCTGGAGTACTTTCGAGGAAGTTGTTGAGAACCTCGACCGCTCGAAAGACTATGAGGTTATTTCCTGGCCTGCGCGTTCAAATCCGTCCGAGGGTGCCGAGGGCAATCTGTATGCTCGTGCTGATGCAGAGGTCGACTGGGACGCACTCTTCCCCGCTCCCGCTCCTACGCCTGAGATTTCTGTTGATGTGACTGAGGTCGCGAATGAGAAGATCGTGATTAGTGCGACGGGTTCTGGCTTCGGAGATGTTGTGCCGGTGGGGAATCCGCCGAGGCAGCATGTGTACCTGGGATGGATCGAGAAGGGTACCGACCTTTCCGAGATCGATCAGTCGACGCCGATGCCAAGTGTCGCGGTCTATATCAAGGAAGATGGCACCTTTGATGGTGACGACTTCTGGAGTACTTTCGAGGAAGTTGTTGAGAACCTCGACCGCTCGAAAGACTATGAGGTTATTTCCTGGCCTGCGCGTTCAAATCCGTCCGAGGGTGCCGAGGGCAATCTGTATGCTCGTGCTGATGCAGAGGTCGACTGGGACGCACTCTTCCCCGTTCCTGAGCCGGTGTACGAGCCGGTGCTGACCGTGACTCCCAACACCTCTATTGACCCCGCAGGCGCATCTGTCACGGTGACTGGTGAGGGGTACAACCCGAACCAGGCAATCTACGTCACCACATGCGCTGATGTCGAGCTTGATGCAGTCGATTTCGACTTCATCAACAATGGCTGCACGTCAGGCGCCAAACTGGTTTGGGGCCACGATTCGGCACCGTACCCCGGTGCAGATGAGTTCGATGCAGATGGTGCGTTCGAGCTGGAGATGACCGTTACGCCTCGTGCGGCAGCGGATGCGACGGCGCTGTACACGATCGCGAATCACACGGCTCAGCAGGATCGTGGACAGGATGCCAAAGCGTCGCTTGGATTCAACCCGGCGCACGAGACCGAGACTGTTGTGACGGTCAACCCTGAGAACGCTGTGTACGGTGATGATGTTCTGCTCACCGCAGAGATCACTCCGACCACAGCAGTAGGAACTGTGGCGTTCTTCGCGGGTGAGGAGCAAATCGGTGAGTCTACTACGAAGCTTCCGCTCATTGATGCGACTCTGACGACTGACGGGCTCCCCGCGGGCGTTCATGAGATCACGGCAGAGTTCACGCCGCTCAACTCGAAGTCGTTCGAGTCCTCTGAAACGGAGGACGCGGCAACGCTGACGATCGACAAGGCTGAGACGCAGACCGCGCTTGAAGCTGCGCCTGCGCAGCCCAGCTACGGTGACACCGTTGAGTTGACAGCTTCCGTGAGTCCCGCTACCGAGGGCACCGTCGAGTTCTTCAACGGAGCGACCTCGCTCGGTTCTGAAGATGCCGCTTCAGGTACGGTCACCATTGATGTCGATGGGCTGGCTGCCGGGACCCACGAGTTGACCGCAGAATTCACCTCGGCGGACAACAACTACGAGGGTTCTGAGTCAACTGTGCTGAGCCTGGAAATTGCGAAAGCTGAGACCGACGTGACTCTCACTGTGCCCGCCACTGTTGAGCTAGGTACTACCACGACCTTGTCGGCTGACGCGTCGGTCGCAGGAACGGTCGCGTTCTTTGAAGGTGATAACCAGATCGGTGACTCGATCGAGGTCGACGGCGAAGCAGCAACCGTGGAGACCGGAGAGCTCAATGAGACCGAGTACAGCTTCAAGGTGGTCTTCACGCCCGCCGATGAAGAGAACTACGAGGCATCTGAAGACGAGAAGACCGTTCAGACGATCGATCACTCTGAGGCCACCATCACCGTCAACGGTGAGGAGCCCGACACGGTTACGGCCGGCGAGCGCGTAGTGTTCGCCGCGGGACCGTTCGCAGAGGGCACCGAGGTTTCCGCTGAGGTGCACAGCGATCCGATCGATCTCGGAACGGCGACCGTCGACGCCAACGGCATGGTGAGCTTCGCCTGGACTGTCCCGGCGGACTTCCTCGGTGATCACGAGATCGTGTTCACGACCGACGGTGGCACGGAACTGAGTGCCGCGTTCACTGTGGTTGCCGCCTCCAGCGGTTCAGACGATGGCACCGGTGGATCGGGTGACAGCTCGGCCAATGGGTCTGGTCTTGCCACGACCGGTACGGATGGCATCGCAGGACTGGCAGTCGGAGCGCTCGTGCTGCTTGCAGGCATGGGCGTGATGCTCGCTGCTCGTCGCAAGACGGTGCTGCAGGACTAAGTGATTCGAGCTGAGAGGCCGGTTACCGAACGTGTCGAATACGATCCGGAAACCGGCCTCTTGCCCGGAAAATCTCCGCTCAGAAAAACTGAATGAGTAGCACGAAGGAGTTACGAGACCGATGCAAATACGCAAGAGCCTCCGAGCAGGTACCACTGCACTCATGGCCGCTGTTCTTGCGGCGTCTGGGATTCTCCTGACTGCTCCTCTCGCACACGCAGAAGCGGGGGATCAGGCTCCGGAACTTGCGGTCGAAGTTACGGAAGTCCCCAACGAGAAGATCATCATAGATGTCCAAGGCGCTGGATATTCGGACGCCACAGAGACATCCGGAGAGATGAATCTCGGTCTGTTTGAGAAAGACGGCGCCCTCACCGCGCAAGCCTCGGTCACAGCTACCGTCGCAGAAAATGGTGAACTTGCAGAGCTCTCGGAACCGCTTGAAGAAGCGGTAACGAAGCTCGACGAAGCTAAACAATACGAGGTCATCGCCTGGCCCGCAGACATTGCGCCAGCCTCTGAGAATCTATACGCACGCGCTGACACCGATATCGACTGGTCCCTCTTGTCCCCGCCAGGAGACGAGTCCGAGCAGTCCGACGAAGCGACCGAAAACACTACAGAGGTGTCGGAGAACGACGACTCTGCGGTGTCGTCGGATTCTGCTCAGGACTCAGCGCAAGAGCGTGGCTCACAGGCTACGAGCACTGCCTCAGCGAATTCGGCCAAGAGCATCGAGGTCACGATTGAAGAGGTGCCGGACGAGAAGATTGTCATCGGCGTGACCGGAACCGGATTCGGCGATGTACCGAAACTCCCGGGCCAAGACGTACCGCACGCTTATCTCGCGTTTGTGCCCAAGGGCATCGACTTGTCAACGATTGGTCAGGACAGCAATTGGCCGAACGTATCTGCGGACGTCGAACCTGACGGCACTCTGGGCGGCTTCTCTGGAGCGTTCGAGATGGACATAGACGAACTCAATCGCAGTCAAGAGTACGAGGTCATCTCATGGCCGTCCCGCTCGAACCCAACGGAAGAGACGCTCTACACGCGCGCCGATGCTGACATCAATTGGAACGCGTTGTTCCCCGTGCCAGACGGCGACGGGCCCCGGATCGTAGTGAATACAACCGAAGTCGCTGATGAGCGTGTCGACTTCAATATCAGTGGTGAGGGTTTTGAAGACGTAGTGGCCCTGCCTGGACAGGACGAGCCACACGTATATTTCACACTCATTGAGAAAGACACCGATCTGTCGGAGATCTCACAGGGCGACTCTGATGCTGCAATCTCTGCAACCGTCGCCGAAGACGGCAGCGTGAATGATGTGCTCTCAGTCCCCGTAGAAGCACTGGATCGCACCAAGTCATACGAGATCATCTCGTGGCCCTCACGGTCCAACCCGACTGACGAGAATCTGTATACGCGCGCCGATGTAGACATCGACTGGGACAAGCTGTTCCCTGCCGATGCTCCTCGCATCATAGCCACAGTGACGGACGCCAATGAGAGCTCCGGTCTGACAGTGAAGATCACTGGTGAGAACATCAGAATTTTGGAAGACGAGTCTGCTTCAGGCGCGACTGTGGCAGTCGCAGAGCGCGGGAAGAAGATTTCAGGATCGGGCGATGCGGCAAAAACCGACTGGGTGCCAAAGGGTGCCGTCTCCGATGACGGGGAGTTCGAGCTGGAGCTCAAGCTGCCGAAGTCTTCTCTCGACCGCTACGCCCAGTACGAAGTGGCGTTGTTCAAGAACACGGACTTCAACCAACGGATCGCCTCAAGCAACTTCGTCGTCAGTGAAGCACAGTGGACCGCGCTGTTCGGAAAGGCGCTGCCCGCAACAGTGACGGTCGACAGGGTGTCGGTGGTAAGCGCAGGGTTGAACATCGACGTGTCTGCGAAAAATCTCCCCGGCAGCCATCTCTATGTGGCGATCATCGAACGAGGCACAGAGGCAAACCTCACCCAAGACGGAGGCTACGCCGACTTCCTCTACCAACCGCCCGTGAAGAACGGCGCAGGGAAGTTCAACTTTGTTGTTTCCAAGAATGCGCTGAACCGCAACAAGCAGTATGAAGTCCTCATCTGGAGGTCCCACTCCAACCCAGATTCCAGCACGATCTACGGACGCGCCGATATCAACGTGACTAGCGCCCAGTGGGATGCGCTCGCGAACACCACCCCCGAGACCAGGGAGCCGAAGAGGCCGAAGCCATCGAGCCGCGGCGGTTCGGCTCAGGCAGGTTCGTTGACGTGGGGTATTTCATCCGGATTCGCCGACTACACCACCAACAAGAATCGTGCTGGTGGAAAATCGGGTGGCAAGATCCTGACCAGTGGGGTCGGTGGCGGTCGTGGCGGCTGGATATTCCCACAGGCCTCTGGTGGCAACTGGAACAAGGCTAGTCAGACCGGTACCGTTCGTTTTTCCGGAGTCGTGACGTTCACCGCGCACAAGGGGCTGATGAACGAGTCGTTCGCAAACCCGGTGATTACCGTCACCAACGACTCGAGTGGGACGATCTCGGCAGGAGGGAGCTCCTTCAGGCTGAATCTTGCGTCTGCAACGAAGTCCGTGGGGCCGAATGGTGAAGTGACGTGGCGCAATGTCCCAGTCGCCGGCGCGATCAGCGGCGGTGGGGGCGGTGGTGGCGGCAGCATCCCTGTGGATCCGCTCACTTTTACCGTGGGGGCTGCGAGTAGTACCAATTACGGGGCAACCGCTGCAGGGCCGGGAACCGATGAGAAGAAATACACGCCTGCTGCGACACCTCCGACTACCGAAGGACTCGAGATACTCACCCCAGCGGAGAAATTGGTCCCCGGGGGAAGAATCGAGATCCAAGCTCGAGGGTTTGATCCTGAAGACGAAAATGTGCTCGTGGTGCTCTACTCCGACCCCGTGGTGCTCGATGACACAGCAAAGGCGGATGGATCTGGCCTCGTTCAGTGGTCAGGCACACTTCCGAAAGATGTGGAGCTCGGTGAGCACGTTCTCACTCTGCAAGGCAGCAATAATGCCGGTGCAGTAATCGAAATCGTCGAAGAGAAAGAACGGAAGCACGCCGGTGCCGCAAGCTCGCTGGAAACTGGCGTCTCCGCACAGGCCGCTGTAGCTGGACTCGGAGCGTTCTCCCCGAACGGTATGGCGCTCTGGGAATGGTGGGCTAGCGCGGCCGGCCTTGCCGCAATCGCCGCGTGCACCACGACTGTTGCGCTGAGGCAGCGCAATGGGCTGTGACAGACATATTTTTGTGAAAAATTTGAAGCCTGTAATCCATGAGGAGGAACTTTCCGTGAAAGCCCGATCGATCCGTAAGGGTAGTGCCCTCGCGGGCGCCGTGCTCCTTGGGGCACTGCTCTCATCTCCAGTCGCCGCACACGCGAGTCCGGTTGTCGCAGAAGAGGGGGCCGAGGGCGGTTGCGTGGTGACCGACGGTACGTTCACATGGGGCGTAAAGGAAAGCTTTCGGTCCTACATAAGCGGCACTATCGCTAATGGTGAATGGGAAGCTTCGGATGGCGCAGAATACGAAACGCCCAACTTTTCATGGAGTTCACCCACCGGGGCGATTGATCCTGCGACCGGTATCGGGTCGGTATCGTTCGCTGGAAGCGTGCACTTCTCAGGTCACGATGGCGTGCTCGATCTCACCCTGGCGAACCCTACGATCGAATTCGAGGGTGACGGCAAAGCCGCACTACTGCTCGACACGAAGAGCGCCGATATGGAGGGTGAGACAGCGGTCGATACTGAGCAGGAGTGGATCGGTGACATCACCGTCGAGAGCGATGCGATCCCGACGGATGGCGTCCTCGAACTTGCCGACTTGCCCGCAACGCTCACGAATTCTGGGGTCACTGCCTTTGGAGGCTTCTACGAGGCTGGTGATGAACTCGATCCGCTCTCGCTGAGTCTCGAGCTTGAAGACTGTGAGACCGACACCGCTGCTGCGGCTCCGCCGGTGACCGATGATGCTGCGTCCACACCGGCCCCCGTGCAGGCCGAAATTCCGTGGCTGCCGATCATCATCGGTGGTGCGGCGCTGTTTGTTATCGGACTGACCCTTGGTTTGATTATTGGTGGTCGTGGCAAGCGCGGTGCAAGAGTGACGACTGCTGACGTTGGTGCGGCTCAGGCTCCTGTTACTCCCGGCGCTACTGCCGCCGGAACGACGCGAATGCCGGAACACCTTTTCCGAGATGAGGCAGAAACGCCCAAAGCGTGACCACTTGGCATAAAGGGAGCGAATTCTCGAGGTAGCGATCGTCAGAATATTGACGGAAGTCTGAGTAGCATCTGGTCGGAACCCAGCATCACGTCCAGGTGTTTCCTAAAAGAAAATTGCTCTGAGACTTGCAACATCGGATGATATTCATCAGACTTGGATACTGGTAGGGGGGGTTAGGTTAGCCTCCGTTAAGTCTGATGACGGTGTTGCGCGCCTGTGTGCAATACCGCCTGCACAAGGAGTGCTTCCGGTATGTCTGCACGCAAGAGTGTCCGCGCGGGTCTGTCCGCACTGTTGGCGACGGGTCTGTTTGCATCGGGGGCGCTCCTGACAGCACCCGCCGCGTACGCGGAGGAGGCACCCGCCTCCGAATCCGCCACCGAGCAGTCAGTGCCCGCACCAGAGACGCCAATTCCGGAGGCGAAACAAGATGCGCCTGCTCCTGAGCCAACGGAGTCGGCACCAGAACCGAGTCCTGAGTCAGAAGTCGACGACGAGGTACCGCAACCCGAGACAACTCCGACACCCGCGACGCAGCCCATGTCCGCTGCTAAAAGCAGTTCTGAGGAACGCGGAGCAAGTACCGCTCCGCAGTTGTCGGTATCAAAGGCCGAGGGGCTCGACCCCGCAGGTGAGACGATCACGGTATCCGGAGAAGGATACAACCCGGAGCAAAGTATCTATGTGTTCCTGTGTGAGGACATTGAGCTCCCGACGAACTTGTTCGTCCACGCTGGGGGTTGCCAAGATGGTTCTGTTCGTCTCGGCGAAGCTGATTCCGGTAAGGACGATGTGATCGAAGCCGATGGCTCATTCTCAATTGAACTCGAGGTGAAGCAGCTCGACGATGCTGCGATGGCGGTGTATACCACCGCAGATCATACTGCGATGCGTGATCGATCCTTAGATGCCAAGGCTCTTCTGGAGTTCGCGATAGACGAGGCGGTGACGCCACAGCTGTCATTGTCGAAAGCTGAGGGTCTCGATCCTGAGGGTGAGACGATCACGGTGTCGGGTGCGGGATACAACCCTGAGCAAGCGATTTATGTGTTCTTGTGTGAAGACGTCGAGTTGCCGAGGGATCTGTGGGGCCTTGCGATGGGGTGCCGAGATGGTGCGGAGGTCGTGTATGCGCCGGGTAAAGCTCCGGACGGGAAGACAGAATTTGATGAAGACGGCTCGTTTGAGCTGGAGTTTGAAGTCAAGCAGGTAGGCAATGGCGCCACGTCTGTGTATACCGCCGCGAATCACACCGGTATGACTGACCGTTCTCAGGATGCAAAAGTGGTTCTGGAGTTCGTGGGCAATGACATAGATCGTCCGCACCTCAGCGTCACCCCCGCGACTGGTCTCTCAGACGGCGATACTGTAACCGTGGAGGGGACTGGGTACAACCCGGATCAGGCGATCTACGTGACCACATGCACCGAAGCGCCACTGAAAAATGTGGATTTCGATTTCATCAGTGACGGATGCAGGACTGGCGCGAAGTTGGTCTGGGGACACGAAGCGGCGCCGCGTCCCGGTGCCGACGAGTTTAAGTCGGATGGTTCATTCAAGCTGACGATGGACTTAGTGCAGCACGAAGGTTCGACCGCGTTGTATACGATTGCCGACCATACTGCGATGGGAGACCGTTCGCAGGATGCCAAGGCGACACTGAAGTTTGAGAGCGATAGCACCAACCCTGATCCTGATCCGAATCCGGGTGCGAACGTCACTAGCAAGGTCACGAAAGTCACTCCGGGCAAGAGCCTCGACGTGAAAGTCACGGCTAGCGGACTGCCACCGAAGATCTCCAACGCGTACGCTGCCGTCATCGAAAAGGGAACCGAGGATTCTCTGTCTGAAGATGATCCGTACCCGGCGATGGAAGCATTCGCCGCAGTGTCGAACGGCAAATTGAGCGAGACGCTCAAGGTTAACCCCGCAAACGTGAAGCGCACGAAGCAGTACGAGGTCATCGTGTGGGAGCAACACTCGGCCCCCAATGCTTCGACAATCTATGGACGCACCGACGTCAGCATCTCGAAAGCTAACTGGGATCGACTCTTCAGCGTGAAGCCTCAGAAGCCGACGAGTCCAAAAGCTGCGGCGCGAGGCGATTCCCAGCAGGCAGGATCACTGCGCTGGGGCGTCTCGTCGCAGTTCGCCGATTACACGACAAACAAGAATCGTGCGGGCGGACGGTCGGGCGGCAAGATCTTGACCAGCGGTGTCGGCGGCGGCAGCGGGGCCTATGTGTTCCCGCAAGCCACGGGCGGCAGCTGGAACACGGAATCTCAAACCGGCACGGTCCGGTACTCGGGCGTTGTCACGTTCACGGCCCACGGCGGCGCGATGAACGAGAGCTTCGCGAACCCCGTCATCACCGTGACGAGCGCCTCAAGCGGCACGATCAGCGCAGGCGGACACACGTTCGGGCTCAATCTCGCAGGCGGCTCGAAGTCGGTCGGCTCGAACGGTGAGGTGACCTGGAGCGGAGTTCCGCTCTCGGGGAGCATCAGCGGAGGAAGTGGTGGCAGCGGCGGTTCGTTCGGAGCCGACCCCGTCACATTCACCGTCGGCGCCGCGAGCGGCGTGAACTACGGCTCTACGAGCGTCGAATCCGACACCGGCAAACGCGAGCCCGCCGCATCGCCCCCGGCTACGACAGGCATCGAGGTACTCACCTCCGCGGAAGACATCGTGCCCGGCGGCGAAATCGAGTTCGTCGCCCCCGGCTTCGATAGTGGTGAACGCGATATTCTGGTGGTGCTCTACTCCGATCCGATCGTGCTCGACGAATCCGCCGGTGCCAATGCCGACGGCACCGTGCGATGGATCGGCAATCTCCCAGAAGACATCGACCTCGGCGAGCACACCATCACCCTGCAGGGCGAAAGCTACGATGCGGGCGCGGTCATCGAGGTCGTTGATCCTGAAGAGACACAGGATCAAGCCACAACATCCGCTGCCTCACCGACCGGGGCAGTCCCCGCTACGGTCGCGAACGCCGTACCGTTTGCGGGCGCTCCGATGTGGGTGTGGTGGGCGAGTGCCATCGGTCTGCTCGTCCTCGCTGGCGCCACCACGACCCTCGTCGTCGCCCAGCGTCGCAAATGAACCCGGCAGACACGAACCCCACAAGGAGCCGTACTGTGTTGAACTCTTCATCCGCCCGCACTATGAGCGGCGTGGCGCTCGGCGCACTCGTCGCGGGCGGACTGCTGCTCGCCCCGACGGCCGCGACCGCAGCACCTGCAGCTACGACGCCAGAGCTCGCGCAGCCGCTGCACACCCAAACCGGCACCGTGTGCGAAGTCGCGGAGACGGACCTCAGCTGGGGTGTGAAAGAGAGCTTCCGCTCCTACATCAGCGGCAGCATTGCGAACGGTGAGTGGACCACGGACAACGGTGCGGATTACGAGACACCGAACTTCCTGTGGAGCAGCAGCGAGGGCGAGATCGCGGATGATGTGAGCGCAGGATCCCTCCCCTTCACCGGCAGCGTGCACTTCACCGGCCACGACGGTCTGCTCCGCATGGATATCGCGGACCCCCTCATCGAGTTCGACGAGAACGGATCCGCCTACCTGTCGCTCGAGATCGGCGCCACCGACGAGGCGCCCGAGGGTGCGCCGACGAGCGAACAGGTGCGCGCAGCCAAGATTGAGACCGCGGGCTCACTCGAAGCCGCGGAAGAGACGCTGACCATCACGGACGCCCCCGTGATCCTGACCTCAGAAGGCGCGAATGCGCTCAACGGCGAGTACGGCAGCTATGCAGCCGGCGATGAGATGGATCCGATCACCCTCACGGCCTCCGCTCCGGGCTGTGCATTCGGGGCTGCGGCGGTGACGGAGGAGCCGCCAGCTGAGCCCGAGCCGACGGAAGCGCCGGCCCCGGTTGCTCAGGAGGCTGACATTCCGTGGATTCCCATCATCATCGGTGGGGTCGCGCTGCTCGTGATCGCGGTCACAGCGGGCATGCTGATCGGTGGGCGCAAGCGGAAGCCCGCGAGCGCAGACGGGCACACGGAAACGCTGGGTGACTAGGGCCCGACGGGGCGTTTTGCGGCCAGACGGAAAACAGCGCTAACGACGGAGGATTTGGCTCAGAGTCTCCGTTTGAGGAGCTGTTCTCCGACGAAAGGCAGGTCAGGATCGAAAATCTCCCGCTCGCTCAGCCTGATTGGCAGGTTTGGCCTGTTGTGGCCCGCGCGAGCCAGACAAAGCGAAGAGGCGACTAGCCCCGAACGGGGACCACCAAGCCCTTGCCCGTCACCGGGTGAGGGATCACCTCGACGGGGGTGTTGTACACCGCGGAGACGACCTTGGCGGTGAGCACCCGCTCCGGGGTGTCGCAGGCAGCCATGCTGCCATCGCGCAGCAGCGCGATGCGGTCCGCGTATGCCGCCGCGAGGTTGAGGTCGTGCAGCACCACGAGCACGGCATCACCAGCACGCGCCCGCTCCCGCGCAAGTGACAGCACTGCCTCCTGGTGACGCAAGTCGAGAGCAGCCGTCGGCTCATCGAGCATCAGCACGCCTGTGCGGCCGGCCATCACCCGCGCGAACGCCACGCGGGCGCGCTCGCCGCCCGAGAGCGACGGCACGCGTCGGTTGCCGAGATGCCCGATATCGGCGGCACTGATCGCCTCAGCGATCGCCTCGTTGTCCTCGTCCTCGAGCGGAGTGCGCCGCCAGGGGGCCCGCCCCATCTCCACCACCTGATGCACGGTGAACGGAAACATGAGTTGATTGTCCTGCAGCAGCACGCTGCGCCGCCGAGATAGCTCGGAGAGTGACCAGTCACGAATATCCTGACCGCCGAAACGCGCAGTTCCACGGTCGGCGGCCACGTCGCCGGAGAGGACGCTGAGCAGCGTCGACTTGCCCGCGCCATTCGGGCCGAGCAGTGCGAGTACCTCACCCGCTCGCAGCTCGAGCGACACATCGTCGAGGAGTGCACGCCCGCCGCGCACCAGCCGAACGTTGCGCGCCTCGCACACGACGTCGCCGGTCTCGGGGCGTGTCGGCACGGTGATCCGTCGAGCGGCCATTATCCCCACCCCCCGCTCCGCTTTCGGGTGCGTCTGAGCAGCCAGAAGAAGAACGGCCCGCCGACGAGCGAGGTGAGCATGCCGATCGGCAGATCTGCCATCGGCACCACCGTGCGCGCGGCGAGGTCCGCGAGCGTCAAGAGCAGGGCGCCGCCCAGCGCCGTCGCGGTGACGAGCGGCAAGTGCGCCGGCCCGAGAATCATCCGCATGAGGTGCGGAATGACGAGGCCCACGAACGCGATGATTCCGGCGAACGCGACCGAGACGCCGACGAGTGAGGCCACGAGCACGATCACGCCGATCCTGAGCACCTCGACATTGACGCCCAGGTGCCGGGCATTCCGCTCACCCAGGGACAACAGGTCGAGCTTGCGTGCGACGAAGTACGACACGATCAAGCCGGTCGCGATGATGGGGGCGACCACAAGCACCTGAGTCCAGCGGCTGCCCGCCATACTGCCCAGCTGCCAGAACACGATCTGTTCGCGCGACTGCGTATCGCCGAGAAAGGTGAGGAGCGCGATCGCGGCACCGGCGACCGCGTTCACGGCGATACCGGTGAGCACCAGGGTGACGACCTCGGTTTTGCCGTCCGCGCGGCTCATCCCGTACACGATGAACGTTGCGATGAGACCGGCGGCGAATGCGAAGACCGCGATTGTCCACTCCCCGAACACGGCGAAGCCGAATACGATGCACAGGCCCGCGCCCACCGCTGCACCGGACGAGATGCCGATGATGCCGGGCTCGGCGAGCGGGTTACCGAAGATCGCCTGCATCAAGAGACCCGACACGGCGAGCCCGGCACCCACGAGCGCGGCCATCGCAACTCGCGGAAACCGGATCGCCCAGAGCGTCTCGTCACCCGTCGGATGCGCGGGGGCCGGCAACCAATCGATGCCGATGCGGTGCAGGATCGAACCCAGCACCTCTTGCGGAGGCACCGCGAGCTGGCCCGTGCCCGCCGACACCAGCAGGGACACGAACAGGGTAAGTCCGAGGACGATGAAGAGGGTTGCAGCGGTCGCCGTACGCCACGATGTGGCGTTCTTCACAGATGGCTTCATGCGCGTGTCAGGGTGCTTTCATGGGGCTGCAGTGTCCGCAGAATCCCAAAGCTTTGGAACAGGTGGAGTGCGGCGGCTCCAAATTCCTCGTATCTATCTTAGGCAAGGCTAACCCAAGAGTCATTCAGGATCGGTGGAAATCCAGCCCTTCGTCAATCGCACGTTGTAACCTGTGATGGATGGAGCTGCGTTCACATGCGCGGACAAGTGAACGAGACCACTAAACATGAGGAGACCAGGTTGGCGCAAGACACGGATGAAGCGAGTACGCGCCGCCGTTCCGAACAGAATTACCCCGAAGACCGGTTTGATGCGATTCCGCGCAGCCGTCGAGTAGGTGTGCACAGGCTGGTGCCGAAGCCGCGCCACGCGTGGCGATACGTCGTCGCGGGCGTGCTTGCGTTCGCGCTGCTCACGACGGGCGGGATCCTATGGTTGCAGACCTCTGGAAGCAGCACGGGGAGCGCCATTAGTGAGCAAATTCGCGGCGAAGAAGAAGCTCCCGAACCGCCACAGGTAGTGCCCGAGCTCGACCCTGAAGCCACGATCGCCATCATTAACGGGACCGAGGTGACGAATCTGGCCACCGCGCTCGACACGATCATCACGGAAAATGAGTGGGGGCAGATCCTCTTCACAGGGGATGCGGACACCAGCGACGTGGAGATTTCCGCCGTCTTCTACGCGGATCCCGCCGACGAGGCTGTGGCCGCAGGTTTAGCTGCGGAGCTCGGTGGTATCTCGACCTACGAGAACGTCGACTACGCCTCATACGGGTCGCGACTCGTCGTGCTGCTCGGTTCGGACTATGCAGGCCCAGGGCGCGACGAAGCAGAACAACTCACCACAGAGGGCGGCGCCGAAGCCGCACCCGAGTCGAACGCAGAAGACGTCGAAGCCGCACCGTAGAGGTGAGTGTTCGCCGAGAGCGAGAGACTCTGCTTGCACTCGCCTCATGAGAGTGCCAAGATTGACTTAGCACTCGGTTCGGTAGAGTGCTAGAAAACTATGCTTTGGTGCCCCGGTGTGGGGCGACACCACGAACGTCCGGGAGGGACGAAATATGGCAAAGATCATTGCTTTTGATGAGGAAGCACGTCGCGGCCTTGAGCGGGGTCTGAATACCCTCGCTGACGCCGTTAAGGTGACGCTTGGCCCACGCGGCCGCAACGTCGTACTGGAGAAGAAGTGGGGCGCACCCACCATCACCAACGACGGCGTCTCGATCGCGAAAGAGATCGAGCTTGAGGAGCCGTTCGAGAAGATCGGCGCCGAGCTCGTTAAAGAGGTCGCGAAGAAGACCGACGATGTCGCAGGCGACGGAACCACCACCGCAACGGTGCTCGCTCAGGCGATCGTCAGCGAAGGCCTGCGCAACGTCGCAGCCGGCACCGACCCCATCGCGCTCAAGCGTGGCATCGAGAAGGCAGTAGCTGCTGTCTCCGCGAAGCTGCTTGAGAACGCGAAAGAGGTCGAGACCACTGACCAGATCGCTGCCACCGCTTCAATCTCAGCGGCTGACGAGCAGATCGGTGCACTTATCGCCGAGGCTATCGACAAGGTCGGCAAAGAGGGCGTGGTCACCGTTGAGGAGTCCAACACCTTCGGCACCGAGCTCGAACTGACCGAGGGCATGCGCTTCGACAAGGGCTACCTCTCGGCGTACTTCGTGACCGACACCGATCGTCAGGAAGTCGTCTTCGACGACCCCTACATCCTCACCGTCAACAGCAAGGTCTCGAACATCAAGGACCTGCTCCCCGTTGTTGACCCGGTGATCCAGTCGGGCAAGCCGCTTCTCATCATTGCTGAGGACGTCGAGGGCGAAGCTCTCGCAACGCTCGTTCTGAACAAGATCCGTGGCATCTTCAAGGCGGCAGCCGTCAAGGCTCCTGGCTTCGGCGATCGCCGTAAGGCCATGCTGCAGGACATCGCGATTCTCACCGGCGGCCAGGTTATCTCCGAGGAGGTCGGCCTCAAGCTCGAGAACGCGACCCTCGACATGCTCGGCACCGCACGCAAGGTCATCATCACCAAGGATGAGACCACCATCGTGCAGGGTGGCGGCGAAGACGAGGCGATCCAGGGTCGCGTAACCCAGATCCGTCGCGAGATCGAGAACACCGACAGCGACTACGACCGCGAGAAGCTCCAGGAGCGCCTCGCGAAGCTCGCCGGTGGTGTTGCTGTGATCCGTGCGGGTGCGGCAACCGAGGTTGAGCTCAAGGAGCGCAAGCACCGCATTGAGGACGCAGTCCGCAACGCGAAGGCTGCAGTCGACGAGGGTGTTCTCCCAGGTGGCGGCGTTGCGCTGATCCAGGCTGGCAAGGACGTCTTCGGCACGCTCGAGCTTTCGGGTGACGAGGCAGTCGGCGCGAAGATCATTCAGACGGCCATCGCGGCACCGCTGCGTCAGATCGCAGCAAACGCAGGGCTCGAGCCCGGTGTTGTTGCGGCTCGCGTCGCAGAGCTGCCACTCGGCCAGGGCCTGAACGCCGCAACCGGCGAGTACGGTGACCTTGCAGCGCAGGGCATCCTCGACCCGGCCAAGGTGACGCGCTCGGCGCTGCAGAACGCAGCTTCGATCGCTGGCCTCTTCCTCACCACCGAGGCAGTCGTCGCTGACAAGCCGGAGCCCGCAGCTCCCGCTATGGAGGGCGGCGACCCAGGGATGGGCTTCTAAGCTCTAACAGGTTGCAGCGGGCGGGGATCTTCGGATCCTCGCCCGCTTCTCTTTTTGGGGCCACTCCCACACTGCTTCGCTGCATAAAAACGGGGATCTGCACAAGTTCGGACCAGAATCGAGAAATCGGTCCGAACTTGCGCAGATCGCCGCAGTTGCGCAGATAGTCGGCACGGGGCGCGGACTCTGATATCTCGGCGAAGTCGGCTGTGGAGAGCGAAGTTATCCACATATTCAGCAATCGACCCCCAAACGCTTAAGAAACGTGCAGGGTAGTTGCATGTCAGTTGTGGCGCACCTGCGGTCCCTAGACGGGGTCGGGCTCAGTACTGCACTCTTTGCCCGTGGATATAGCCGCCACACGATAGCCAAAGCGGTGGAGCGCGGGCAGGTGATTCGGCCACGGAAAGGGTGGGTGGCGCTCAGAGAGGCAGATCCTGAGCTCATTGCCGCCGCCCGACGCGGCGTCTTGCTGAGCTGCATCACCCAGGCGAGGCGACTGGGGCTGTGGGTCCTCGAGGAACAAGAGCCGCACCTCGCAGCACGGTCACCGAACGCGCATCTGAAGCCAGGAAATGGCATTGTGCACTGGACGACGCCGGTGAAGCCCCGCGCGCCCGAGGCCCTCGTGGACTCAATCGAGAACGTGATCGCACTCGTCGCGCAGTGTCGGCCGCAAGAAGAAGCGAAAGCAACCATCGAGTCTGCGCTGAATAAGCGCCTGATCGACATGCAACAGCTTGAAGCGCTGCCCTATAGTGCGGCGATCCGCGATGTGCTTGCGACCGTCACTCCGTTCTCAGATTCCGGGCTCGAAACCTATGTCAAAGAACGACTGAGGTGGTTTCGCATGCCAGTCAAAGCTCAAGCCTGGCTCTACGGACACCGGGTGGACTTTCTCATCGGGAAGCGTCTCGTGCTGCAGATCGATGGCGGGCACCACATCGGCCCACAGCGAAACTCCGACAACAGGCACGATGCGGAGTTGATGCTGCGCGGCTACCGCGTCATCAGGGTGAGCTACCGCGACGTGATTCACGCATGGCCCGAGACGCAGGATCTGATCATGTCCGCAATCGCCCAGGGCGCGCACCTTTCTGCGTAAGGGGCGTGACGTGGCTGGCGCGCCCGCTACTCCCAACGGAAGAAGAGTGCGGCAATTACCGCCGCGCTACTTCTGCTTGGTGACCGGGATCGTGTCGGTGTTCGGCGGCGCCTGCGGGAGGTCCACTCGGAACGTCGCACCGCCTCCGGGGGTGTCGAGCACGCGGATCGAGCCGCCGTGCGCGTCAACGATCGAACTCACGATGGCGAGGCCGAGACCCGAGCCGCCCGTCTCCCGGTTGCGCGACGAGTCCGCGCGCCAGAAGCGGTCGAAGATCTTGCTCTTGATTTGCTCGGGGACGCCTTCGCCGTGATCAATGATGGAGAAGCCCGCAGTGCTCGTGCCTGCGCCCGGCTCTGAACCAGCAGAGGCCCCCGAAACCGCGATCTCGATCGGGCTGCCTTCGGGCGTGTGGCGCATGGCGTTGCCGATGAGGTTCGTCATGAGCTGCCGCACCTTGTATTCGTCGCCGGTCACCACGGGCGAGGCGGGATCCTCGATCACGGCTACCTGGCGGTCGGGTGCCTGTGCGCCCGCATCAAGTGCGGCGTCGTGCGCGAGTTGGTTGAGCGAGAGGGGAGCGAGCTCGAGAGGTCGACGCTCGTCGAGACGGGCGAGTGCGAGGAGATCCTCGACGAGGGATGTCATGCGGATCGCCTCTTTCTCGATGCGCTCCATGGCTTGCCCCACCTGCTCATCCTCCTGCAGTGCGCCCATGCGGTACAGCTCGGCATACCCCCGCACAGACACCAGCGGGGTCCGCAGCTCGTGCCCGGCGTCGCCCACGAAGCGGCGCATCTTCTCGATGGTGCGGGTCTGATCCTCAATGGAGCCATCGAGGCGATCGAGCATCACGTTCAGTGACTGCCCGAGGTGACCGACCTCAGTATGTGGGCTCGACACCAGGATGCGCTTCGAATAATCGCCGCGCGAGATCTCGAGCGCCGTGCGTTCAACCTCTGCCAGGGGGAGGAACGTCGTCGTGACGAGGATGCGGGTCAGTGCCGCGCCGAGCAACAGGACGGCGACGCCGAATCCGGAGAAGATGACAATGTACCTCGCCACCACCTGGTTGACCGCGGCCGTCGAGGTGGCGATGAGCAGGGTGCCGCTCGGCGTGCCACCCGAATTAATGGGCGAGACAATGCCGTGCCACTCGACTCCCTCCTCGCCACTAAAAACGAGGATCTGGTTGCTGAACTCCTGCACTCGGTCGAGCGGCAGGGTGCCCAGTGACTCCGGGGCGGGACTGTTTCTCCCGCGCGAGTTGTCGTAGAGCGGGTTGCCGTCGATGTCGAGCACCGCCACGTAGTACTGGCTGCCCGCGTACAGCACATCCTCGCGATTGAGTGCGTTCGGATTGGCGCCCGCCGCGAGTGCTGGCCGAGGGTCGCTGTAGAGCTGGCGCAGCGTGTTGTCTTGAATCGAGATAAGCCCGGGCCGCAACAGCGACAGCGTACCGATGCCCGCAACGGCCAAGCCGAGGAACAAAATGAACACCGTGACTCCGGTGATTTTTGCTCTCAGCGAGACATCGGCGAGACGCTCAGAGAACGTACGCTTCGCGGCGGCCACCTGATCTGGTTACTTCTGCTCGGTCTTCAACATGTAGCCAAATCCGCGCTTCGTCTGAATAAGCGATTCTTCGGTGAGCGGGTCGAGCTTGCGTCGAAGGTAGGAGATGTATGACTCGACGATGCCTGCGTCGCCGTTGAAATCGTATTCCCACACGTGGTCGAGAATCTGTGCTTTCGATAGCACACGGTTCGCGTTCTGGATGAGGTAGCGCAGCAGCTTGAACTCGGTGGGAGAGAGCTCGACCGAAGCGCCGTTGACGGCGACTTCGTGCGTGTCTTGATCCATGACGAGTGGGCCGACAGCGAGTACGGTGTCTTCGTCTTCTTGAATGGTGCGGCGCAAGATCGCTTTGATGCGCGCGATGATCTCATCGAGACTAAATGGTTTGGTGACGTAGTCGTCGCCGCCAACCGTGAGTCCCTGAATCTTGTCTTCCACATCATCTTTCGCGGTGAGGAAGAGGATCGGTGCCGTGTATCCGGCGCTTCGCAGTCGCTTCGTCACGCTGAAGCCGTTCATGTCGGGCAGCATCACGTCGAGGACGATGAGATCTGGTTCTTCCTCGAGGACGGCGGAGATGGTTTGTGCACCGTTCGCGACGGCACGTACGCCGAAGCCAGCGAAGCGCAGGCTCGTGCTCAGCAGTTCACGGATGTTGGGTTCGTCGTCGACGATCAGAATCCGGGGTCCTTTGTTTTGTGCGTTCATAGATCCAGTGTCTGACCGTTTGCTATGAGTTCCCTGAACGTCGGTGTGGTCGGCATGCGCGAGTGGCACGCGCCTGGTCACACCTCGTCCGAGTTCAGAATCGTGTAGCTGTACCCCTGCTCGGCGAGGAAGCGCTGCCTATTCTGCGCAAAATCTTGGTCGACAGTGTCGCGCGTGACGAGCGTGTAGAACGACGCCGACCGATCATCCGACTTCGGACGCAGCAGGCGGCCGAGGCGCTGTGCCTCTTCCTGGCGCGACCCGAATGACCCCGAGATCTGAATGGCAACCGAGGCATCAGGGAGATCCACTGAGAAGTTCGCGACCTTTGATACGACGAGGATCCGCTCTTCGCCGTCCCGGAACGCCTGGAACAGTCGTTCGCGTTCATCCACCGAGGTTTGCCCCGTGATGAGTGGACTGCCGAGCGCCTCAGCCATCGACTCGAGCTGGTCAATGTATTGCCCGATCACGAGGGTGCTCTCGCCGGGGTGGCGCTTGAGGATGCGCCGTGCGACGGTCTGCTTCACGCTCGCACTAGAGGCAATGCGGTAGCGATCCTGATCTTCTGCAACCGCGTATTCGAGCCGCTCTGACTCTGGAAGCTCGACGCGAATTTCGAAGCACTCAGCGGGGGCGATGAAGCCCTGTGCCTCGATGTCTTTCCACGCAGCGTCGTAGCGCTTCGGCCCGATCAGGCTGAACACATCGCCCTCACGGCCATCCTCGCGCACGAGGGTTGCGGTAAGGCCGACGCGACGCCGTGCCTGCAGTTCAGCGGTCATCTTGAACACGGGGGCCGGGAGCAGGTGCACCTCGTCGTAGACAATGAGGCCCCAGTCTTGCGCGTCAAGGAGCGAGAGGTGCGCGTACTTGCCTGCGCGCCTGCTCGTGAGGATTTGGTACGTCGCGATCGTGACGGGGCCCACTTCTTTCCTCTGGCCCGAGTACTCCGCGAGATCGTCTTCGGTGAGAGAGGTGCGAGCCAGGAGTTCATCGCGCCACTGCCGAGCAGAGACCGCATTAGTGACGAGAATCAGGGTCTTCGCACCCACGGCGGCCATCGACGCCGCGCCCACGATCGTCTTACCTGCGCCACACGGGAGCACGATGACCCCCGACCCTCCGCTCTCGAATGCATCGACGGCCTTCCGCTGATAATCGCGCAGTTCCCAGCCCTCTTCGTGCAGCTCGATCTCGTATGGCTCGCCCGGGGTGAACCCGGCGAGGTCTTCGGCGGGCCAGCCGCGGGCCACAAGCTCCTGCTTCAGTTGACCGCGAGCCCACGCCTCGACTGGGTAGGTGTTGTCGTCGATCTTGGGGCCAAGTAGCGGTGCGATCTTGCGTGCGGTCGCGACTTCGCGCAGGATCACCGGTTCATCCGAGTGGAGCACGAGCTGCGACACGTCAGCGTCGGCCGCGGCGTCACTGTCAGTGTCAGCGGTTGCCCGCCGCTCGATGGTGAGCCGCCCGTACCGGCGCATTGTCTCTTGAATTTCACTTGCCACACCGCTGGGAACGGGGAACTTCGCGTAGCGGTTGAGCGTTTCGAGAATTTCCTCGGCCGTGTGGCCTGCGGCGCGCGCGTTCCACAGACCGAGTCGTGTTACACGGTAGGTGTGGATGTGCTCGGGCGCCCGTTCGAGTTCCGCGAATACGGCGAGCTCGTGGCGCGCATCTTCTGCGTCGGGGTGCGCAACCTCCATGAGGACGGTGTGGTCACTTTGCACGATGAGAGGGCCAAGAGTCATAGCGATCAAGTCTATCTGGGTGAGCTTCGAGATTGACCGGGCGTGAGTAGTAGGCTCGGACCATACAAATCCGTATGCAAAGGAGCAATTCACAAATGTCAGGTGTTGAAATGGGTGTTGAGCAGCGCGATCTGCGTGGAACTGTTGTAGTTGTTACGGGTGCGACCTCTGGAATCGGTCGTTCGGCCGCCGAGCAATTGCTCGCAGCTGGTGCAAAAATTGCGATCACGGGCCGCAGGCAGGAACGTCTTGAGGAGATCGCGAAAGGGCACGAAGACGACGTCGTGTACGTGGCGGGTGACGTAGCCGACGCTCGCGTCAACGACGAAATTGCGCGCCTCGCCATCGAGCGGTGGGGACGCATCGACTCCCTGATCGCAGCGGCAGGTATTGGTATGTACGGTGACCTGCTCGAGTCGAGCGAGGACGAGCTGAGTCGCATGATCGACACAAACTACACGGGCACCGTGTGGAGCGTACGGTCAGTGCTGCCAACCATGGTTGATGCTGGCGCAGGCGACATTGTCGTCGTGAGTTCGGTCGCGGGTGTCAGTGGTGGCGGCAATGAGTCCGTTTACGCAGGTACCAAGGCTGCTCAGCTGGTGTTCGCTGAGGCGCTGGATAAAGAGGTGCGGCCGAAAGGTCTGCGCGTCACCTCAATCTGCCCGGCAGCAACGGCAACCGAGTTCGCGATTGGTGCTGGCCGCACCGAGGGCGACGCGTGGCTCGACGAGGTGCTTCGTGCCGAGGACGTGGCTGCGGCAATTGTGTTCACGCTCACGCAGCCCCGCCGGTTCCGCACCACCCGTTGGGACATGTGGAGCCAGGCCGAGGGGCGCTAGAGCCTCTTAGTTCTTAATAGCACTACCCGCTGGTGGCAGCATGACGTGCTCTATGCAGCACCGAAAGGACGTGGAATGACGAAGAAACTCACCCCAGAGGCGTTTGCCGTACTGGAACGCCAAACGATGGAGGTTCCGTCGTGGGCTTACGGCAACTCGGGCACGCGGTTCAAGGTGTTCGGGACAGCAGGCACCCCGCGCGATCCGTTTGAGAAAATTGCGGACGCGGCCGAGGTGAACCGGCTGACTGGGCTCGCCTCGAAGGTTGCGTTGCATCACCCGTGGGACCGTGTTGATGACTACGACGGGCTGGTGAAGTACGCGAAGGATCACGGCGTCGAGCTTGGCACAGTGAACTCGAACACGTTTCAAGACGACGACTACAAGTTCGGTGGACTCACTCACGTGGACCCGGTGATCCGTAAGAAAGCAGTCAACCATCACCTCGAGTGCATCGATGTGATGGATGCCACAGGGTCACGCGACCTGAAGATCTGGTTGGCTGACGGGTCAAACTACCCCGGTCAGGTAGATATGCGGGGCCGGCAGGATCGCCTGCAGGAGTCTCTCACCGAGATTTACGCGCGTCTCACTGGGAACCAGCGCATGGTGCTCGAGTACAAGTTCTTCGAGCCCTCGTTTTACCATATGGATGTGCCCGACTGGGGCACCTCGTACGCGCAGGTCTCGGCACTTGGTGAGCGCGCGCAGGTGTGCCTCGATACCGGGCACCACGCGCCGGGCACCAACATCGAGTTCATCGTGATGCAGCTGTTGCGTCTTGGGAAGCTGGGGTCGTTCGACTTCAACTCTCGCTTCTACGCCGACGACGACCTGATCGTTGGGGCTGCGGACCCGTTCCAACTGTTCCGCATTCTCTTCGAGGTCGTGCGGGGTGGTGGCCTTGATGCTGACAGCGAGGTGGCATTCATGCTGGATCAGTGCCACAACATTGAGAACAAGATTCTTGGTCAGATGCGCTCAGTGCTGAACGTGCAGGAGATGACTGCGCGTGCTCTGCTCGTGGACCGTGACGCACTCGCAGAGGCAGAGCGGACGGGCGACGTGTTGCAGGCAAACGACGTGTTCATGGATGCGTTCTACACCGACGTGCGAGGTGACCTCGCCGAGTGGCGTGCATCGCGTGGCCTTGCGGCTGACCCCGAGGCGTCCTACAGGGCATCCGACTACCAGGAGCGCATCGAGCGCGAGCGCGTCGGAGGCACCCAGGCAGGCTGGGGCGCCTAACAGCCCGGGCTCGCCTCTTGGCAGTCATTGAGAAGCGGAATTCACACCAATCAACATTGTTGAACGGGGTGAATTCCGCTTCTCGACATTGTGTGAGTGTGAGTGGGGGCGGGGGTTGGGTGTGGGTGTGGGTGCGGCCCAGGCATTGTGGCGCTGCGCGCCTACGCCCTACTCAAGGTTTGTGTGGCGCGAGCGCATCTGCTCGGGAGACTCCGCGCGGAGCGTACGGACACGGTTCGTGATGAGATCGGCCACAAGAAACAGCGCGACCTCGTACGAGCTCCCCATCGGTAGTACGGCGGGTGAACCAGTGTCGCGTGCCATGGTCTGAGCATCAATCCGCACAATCACGTCGGCGAGGTCCGCTGGCGGCACATCGGGTTCCGCAGTGAAATAGAGAATCTTCGCGCCGGCGGAGCGTGCCACGCCCGCGAGTGCCGCGACTGTCGAAATGTTCCCGGGCCCACAACTGAGGACCAGCAAGTCTCCGCGGCCCACAGCGGGGCAGGTCATCTCGCCGACGCTGTGCGCATCGACGCCCGCGTGAAACAGGCGCATTGTGAGGCCTTTCATGGCGAGCCCCTCACGGCCACCCGCGTAGCTCGCGACGACTCCTGAGTTCGTGATGAGGTTTGCGATCTCGTCGAGCGTGGCGGCGGGAATGCTCTGTAGCGCCGCCGAGACTTCTTCGAGAGCTGTGAGTGCATCTGGTGCCCCCTGCGCGGGTGATGCGGTGTGTGACATAAAACAGGTACCTTTCCTAGTTGTGCGGTGGTGGTTGTGCTGGCCTGTAATTTCAAAATAGGCGACGGGCTTTCAACGCGGGCGCGATCGATGCGTGGTGCGGGTCTCAGTCCGCGGGCGTCGGGGGAGTAGCGATGCGTGCCGCGAACTCCGTGAGCGCCTGCGACACCTCACCGACCTCGTCGCTGTGGCTGTGAAGCAGGTGAGCGGTGAGGGTGAGCGGCGGAGCAACCGGTGACGTGGCGGGCACAAAGACGCCAACTGATAGACTGCCGCGTTCAGTCTCATGGATCACGACCGGGTGCAGCCCCCCGTTGTCATCCCACCAGTCGAGCACTTCGCCGCTCACCTCAGTGGAGTGGCTAAACCCTTCGAAACGCGCGAGCGTCCGCATAAGTGCGGTGCGAGGCACGAGCTGGAGAAGCGGTAATTTCTGCTGTGGGGCCCACAGTTCGGTCACTCGGCCGGTGCGTGGGGTGGTGGGGAGCACGAGCTTCCCCAATCGCATGTCGAGGCAGAGCGCCCGCGTCCCCAGAATCGCGTGCACCGATATCGTGTGTTCGTGGAGCAGGGGGAGCCCACCCCAGTAAGTGGCGAAGCGTTCAAGCACCCCGGGGTCGCCGGTAAACCCGGCGGTAAGTTCGGTGATCAGCTCACCAAAAATGTAATCGTCTCCGCGCCTGGCGAGAAACCCTTCTTCGTGCATCGTCGCCACAAGATTTGCGGTCGAGCTCTTCGGCAACATGAGATCGTGGGAGATCTCCGCTGCACTCGCTTGCCCGGCGTGGGCAATGACGTCGAGCACCGCGACCGCGCGACGCACGGCAGGCGCGCGCACCGTATCCCCTACAGCCATGGTGTGTATGCCCCCGCGTTCGCTTTGGTGATTAAACGCACCGGTATCTGCACGGTGCCCTGTATAGGCCTGGCGCCGGCGGTGAGGCCTCGCGCCACTTCGAGGCCGGTGCGGATAATGCGTGCGGGATCCTGCGCAGCAGTTGCAATGATTGGCCCGTCAGCCGTGATCTGTTTGACAGCTTTCGCGCGTCCGTCAACGCTCACGAGTTGGATGTTTCGCCCTGATCTTTGCACCACATCGGCCGCACCGAACGCGACTGGGTCACACACGGCGAATACGCCATCCAGGTCAGGGTGGTCTTTCAACACTGCTTTCATGGCAGCCCGACCTGATGCAGGGTTATCCATGCTGCCGGTGGCATGCGCGACTACCTCGATGCCCGGGTACTCCTGCATAGCCTCGGTGAAACCGGTCACACGTTCGGCATTCGCATTTTTCCGCAGCCCCTCGATCACGGCGACCTTGGCTCGTTCCGGCAGCTGCGAAGCGAGAAACCTTCCGGAGAGCAGACCAGCCTGTGTGTTGTTACTGACGATGGAGGCATGCACCCGGCTGACACGCGATCCGACCGCGACGATTGGGAGGCCGACGGCGCGGGTCGATTCCACCAGGTCTTCGAGCGCGCTTGAGTCGACAGAGTCGATCAGGATCACGTCGACACCGATATCCAGCAACTCTTGCCACTGTGCTCGTTGTCGGTCCGCATCTTCATCGGCCTGACGCACGATGAGCTCACCTCCGGCCTCGTGCACCTCGGCCATCGCAGCGGCCAGGACGGCAGTGTAATAGCTGTTCTCTTCGGTGGGGATGAGGAGACCGATGCGAAGCGCGTACTCTTGCGCGAGGAGAGCTGCGGCCGCAAACTCTGCGATCCGAGGGCCAAGCCAGTAGCGGCCGTCGTCGCCCTTTATGAGCATGCGTTCTTTGGTGAGTGCATGACAGATGCCGCGTAACGAGGTGGGTGGTAACCCGGTTTGTTCGGCAATCTCGCGCACAGTTTGCGGCTCGGGGAGGCTTGCGAGTAATCTCACTATGGCTGCTGCGCGCATCACAGAGGGCGAACGAGACATTGCGTCTTTGGGCCTCCTTTTTGGTGGACAGGCTCTCCTGCAAAATCAGGGGATTGCAGTGAGTTCAATAACGAATAGCTTACAGTGCTTGACCATCAGCTGTACTCTCGTTCGAAATATGGTTCACTGTTGATGTGCTTGCGAACGCCAATCCAGGCGGGTGCGGCCGTGTAGTTTCGGGATTCGACAGAAGCATCTCGAATGATCAATTAGTTTGGAGAACTCAATGAAGAAATCTCGCATGACACTGATGCTGGCCGCGGCCGCAGCCAGTGCGCTCGTGTTGAGTGCCTGCTCGGGCGGTGGCGGCGACGATGCTGGCGGCGGTGAAGGCGGCGGCGATGGTGAGAAGATCACAGTTGCGTTCGTGCCGAAGCTGCAGGGCTCGCCGTACTTCGAGGCAATGGATACCGGCGCCAAGCAGGCAGCTGAAGACTTCGGCAACATCGAGTGGCTCTTCCAGGGCCCCACGGATGCTGACGCTGCGTCACAGGCTGACGTAGTTCGCTCATTCATCCAGCAGCAGGTCGACGTGCTGATCGTGGCACCGAACGACCCTGACTCGATGGGACCGCTGCTGCAGGAGGCTGCTGACGCTGGCATCCGCGTAGCAACCTCCGACACCGACGCACCAGACTCGGTACGCGAGGTATTCGTGAACCAGGCAACGGCCGAGGGTATCGGCACGCAGGTTATCGACTCCCTTGCAGCTGCTATGGGCGAAGAAGGCGAGTTCGCGACCGTCTCATGTGGTGAGACCGCTGAGAACCTGAACTCGTGGATCGCCGTCCAGGAAGAGTACGTCGCTGAGGCGTACCCCGACATGGAGCGCGTTGACCTGGGTTACTCGGGCGAAGACCAGGCTGCCAACGCACAGATGGCAACCGACTTCATGAACGCTCACCCTGATCTCAAGGGCCTGATCGGCGAGTGCACCACCTCCGCAGTTGGTGTCGCACAGGCTGTCCGTGACGCAGGCGCAATCGACGAGGTCTTCACCGTTGGTGTTGGCACCCCGCTGTCGATGGTTCCTTACCTTGAGGACGGATCATCATCCGCTTCGATCATGTGGGACATCGAGCAGTTCGGCTACCTGACCGCATGGGCAGGCCTGCAGCTCGGCCTCGACGAGGCATTCCAGGAGACCAACGAGGTCAGCGAAGCACTTCCCGCAGTCGAGTACGTCGACTCCGAGAAGCAGCTCATCCTTGGACCTCCTCTGGAGCTCACCACTGAAAACGTAGGCGACTACAATTTCTAAGCCCTAACGGGTCGGATTGGGGCGAGTGTACACTCGCCCCAATCCATTATTTTGTTACTTCGACTGTCCCGAAGGAGGGGGAGTTTGTCCGAACAGCAACAGCCCAATAAAGTTGGGCCTAGTGGCGAGAGCGCTCCAAATCGCGTCTCGATGTCTGGGGTTGTGAAGCACTTCGGTGCGGTGCGTGCCATTCGTCACGCAGACCTGCACGTGCGACCCGGCAGTGTTCACGCGCTCGTCGGTGAGAACGGCGCGGGCAAGTCCACTCTCATTAAGATCCTTGCCGGGGCCGAGTACCCAGATAAGGGCACCATCGAGATCGATGGTGAAGTAGCAAAGTATTCGACAACCTCCGGCGCCATCGAAGCCGGGGTTGCGACGGTCTACCAGGAGCCTCAGCTGTTTGGTGAGCTCACCGTCTCTGAAAACATCTTCATCGGTCGCGAGATCGAAAAGGGTGGTCGCATTGACTGGAAAGCACAGAAAGCCCAGGTCGATGAACTCCTCGAGCTGATTGGTCTTCCGCTCCAGCACGCGACCCGCCTCGTTGACGACCTGTCAATCGCGAGCAAGCAGCAAGTCGCAATTGCGAAAGCGCTCGCGCATGACGCTAAGGTGCTCATTCTTGACGAGCCCAGTGCGATTCTGACCGACTCCGAGATCGACGTGCTCTTTAACGTCGTACGCAGACTCCGTGACAGTGGCGTCTCCATTATCTATATTTCTCACCGCATCGACGAGCTGTTCCGCATCGCCGACGACATCACCATCATGCGTGACGGCCGCACGGTCGGCACCCACTCGATGGAAGAGATGACCGTGCGTAGCATCGTTGAAACCATGGTTGGTGGCATCGAGGTCGCTGACAAGCGCCAGGCAGACTTCAGCGGCGAGAAGACCATGTTCGAGATCAAGAACCTTGCCCGCGGCGACGACTTCAGTGATGTGAACGTGTCAGTAGCTAAGGGCGAGATCGTCGCCCTCTACGGCCTCGTCGGTTCGGGTGCGTCCGAGATCGCAGCTTCCATCTGGGGGATGAAAAAGGCCACCGGCGGTGAAATGTTGCTCGATGGTGAGGCCCTCAAGCCCAGGTCACCTCGGCAGGTGCAGAAGAAGGGGATCGCACTCCTTCCTGGCGACCGTAAGGGCCAGGGGATGTTCGGCTTCCAGACCATCGCCTTTAACATGAGTGCGGGATCGATCGGTCTGCTCACCCGGATGGGAATCTGGTTCGACCGCACCAAGGAGCGGAAGATCGCGACCGACCTCATCAAGCGTCTCGCGGTGAAGACACCCAACGAGAAGCAGGTCATTGGCGCACTTTCGGGCGGTAACGCTCAGAAAGTTGTGCTCGCGAGGCAGCTCGTCGAACGCCCCAACCTGCTCGTGCTCGAGGAGCCAACGCAGGGCGTTGATGTCGGCGCGAAAGAAGAGATTCACTCCATCATTACCGAGCTCGCCGAGAGCGGCGTCTCGGTGCTGGTGGTCACCACTGATCTGCCCGAAGCATTGCGTCTCGCCGACCGCATCGTGGTCGTTCGGTCCGGCACGACGACTGTGACGTTCGGGCCAGACGCTACACAGGTGGACGTGCTTGCCGCGGCCGCCGGTGACGAGGAAGGACAAGCTGCATGAGCGCGCCAGTCCATACACGAGCAATCTCTAAGGTCTCGGGCCGGGTTCTCCCTCGCGCAGTATCCGGGCAGGAGTTTGTACTGATCGGCGTAATCGCCGTGATCTGGGCTCTGCTCGGCATATTCACGCCGGGGTTCTTGGATCCCAGTTCTCTCCAACCACTGCTTGCGAGCATCGCTCCCATTGCGCTCATTGGTGTCGGTATGACGCTCGTGATTGTGACGGCGGGCATCGACATTTCGGTCGCCGGCATGGTGATGGTGTGTGCGGTGATTGTGTCGAAGCTCCTCGCCGAGTTCGCAGTTCCGCTCCCACTCGCGATCCTCATCGGTATCGTCGTCGGTGGTCTGCTCGGGTTCCTGAACGGTGCATTGATTGCAATCGGTCGGGTGCACCCCATCATCATCACGTTCGGTACCGCCAACATTTTTCTCTTCATCGGCTTGCGGATCTTTGACTCGCAGACGGTGAATGGCATTCCGACCTCGGTCGGCATCCTGGGACGAGGCGAGGCCGGTAGGTTCCTCGGGATCCCACACTCATTCATCATCATGTTGGTGTTGGCTGCTGTTGTTTGGTGGTTCCTCCGGTACACATCCGGTGGTCGTCACTTCTACGCCATCGGAAGCGACGCTCCTGCGGCGAAGCTCGCGGGTATCCGCGTTGAGCGCCACACCATGATCCCCTACATCCTCACGGGTCTACTCACGGGCCTCGCCTCGGTGATTGTGATCGCGAACGGCACTCAGTCGCTCGCCCCATCAGTCGGCCAGGGCATGGAGTTGCAGGTGATCGCGGCCGTCGTGATCGGCGGAACATCAATTCTCGGTGGACGCGGCACAGTGCTCGGCACAGTGCTCGGAGCCGTCCTGGTGCAGACCGTCACGTCGGGCATCATTCAGCTCGGTTGGCCGTCGCAGCTCGCCAACTTCTTCGTAGGTGTCGCCATCGTGATTGCGGTTGGCGCAGATATTCTTCAGCAGCGTTTTAGGAGGAAGGCATGAGCGGGTCAACCTCACAGACGACCGTCGTCGAAACCGACGGAGGCAACGGTAAAATGTCGTCGATGCTGCGCACCTTATTGACGCAGCGCACGCTCCTCGTTGCGGTCTTGCTCCTCATAGTGCTCGTCTCAATGTTCTCATTGGATGCAGCGGGGCAGATGCAGGGCAACTACAACCTGCAGTACATGTCCAGCTCGCTCATCAGCGTGGTACCCATGGCGATGCTAGCGCTCGCGCAGCTCATCGTGATCGTGACCGGTCGAGGAGCCATCGACCTGTCGGTCGGATCAATGGTGTCACTCGTCAGCATGATCTTCGGCTTCGCATACGGCATGTGGGGCGTGCCGCTTATCCCGGCAATCATCCTCGCAATCATTGCGGGCGGGCTTCTGGGAGCCGTCAACGGTGTGCTCGTCGCATTCCTTGGCTTTCCGCCACTGATCGCGACGCTCGCGACCTACTACGCGTACTGGTCGATCGCACTCGTGATCAATGACCAGAAGCCGATCAACTCTGAAGAGATCCAGGGGCTGTACCAAACGGCGAGAGCCGTCCCCATTCCGGGGCTCGAGGGAGTCATACCCAACATTCCGTTCGGTATCTTCCTCTTCCTAATTCCGACCGCGGTCATCGTGTGGTACCTGCTCAACCGGGCCCCATACGGACGCCGACTCTACGCCGTCGGCACCAATGACGTGGCGGCAGAGTGGGCTGGCATCAACGTCACCGCAGTGCGACTCCGCGCGTTCATCCTCTCGGGAATGATCTCGGGGCTCGTTGCGGTCGTCACGGTCGGACAGTTTGCGTCCGCTCGCCCCGATGCTGGGACATCCGGTAGTGGTATGGCCCTGCCAGCGATTACTGTCGCGGTGCTCGGTGGCGTCGCGATCACGGGTGGCATCGGCCGAGTCTCAGGTGTCGTGCTGGCAGCGCTCCTGGTGGTCTGGCTCAACGCCGGTATTCTGCTGCTGTTCCCCGGCAACCACGGTACGCAGTACCAGTTGCTCGCGCTGGGTGTTGTGCTTGTCGCGGCGGCCCTGCTGAATGGGTACACGAACCGTAAATTCCAAGTGCTGACCTGACCCTCGTCAGGCAGCAGGAACAAATCTGATCATCAGCAAGCGACGACGCTACTTAGCGACGACGCTAGCGAACAAGGAGCACGCATGTCGGTCCTCGGTACATTCTCACTCGCAGGCAAGAAAGCCCTCGTTACTGGGGGAAATCGTGGGATGGGCCTCGCGTTCGCGCGAGGCCTTGCCGAGGCCGGTGCCGAGGTCGTGATTGTCGCACGCGATCACGATAGGACTCAGGAAGCCGTCCAGCTGCTGCGTAGCGAGGGACATACGGTGCACGGCATCGGTGCCGACATTACTGACGGCGCCGATGTGACGCGGATGGTTGACGAGGCGGTACAGCTTCTTGGCCACCTCGACATTCTCGTCAATAACGCTGGCATCGCGATCCACCGCCCGGCGCTCGAGATTCCCGACGACGAGTGGGACGCGGTGGTGAATCTCAACCTAACCGCCCTGTGGAAAGTGTCGGCCGCGGCGGCGCGTGTGATGCGCGAGCAGGGTGGTGGCAACATCATCAACATCGGCTCGATTAGCTCACTGATCGTGAACCGCCCGCAGTGGCAGCCCGCCTACAACGCGTCGAAAGCCGCAGTGCACCAGCTCACAAAGTCGCTCGCGGCAGAGTGGGCAGTGGACAATATTCGTGTGAACGCACTCGCACCCGGGTACGTCAAAACGGAGATGGCAGCGGTCGACGAACCACAGTTCCGTCAGCACTGGATCGAAGACGTACCGATGAAGCGCTACGCGCTCCCGGAAGAGATCGCACCGACGCTCGTCTACATGGCGTCTGACGCCTCGGCGTTCATGACGGGTTCGGTCGTCGTGATCGACGGCGGTTACACCCTTTACTAGACCAGCTACTAGCCGGCCGCGGGGGTAACCGGGGCGACGTCGGTGATCGCGGTCACTGGCAGCGTGCGCTCCACGCCTGCAACCTGGTCGGTAGCGCGGAGCCTCCCCGAGTTCAGCGAGACCGGCAGCAGCGTGAACGTGTAGGTACGTCCGCGAGCTTCAGCTGACACTAATACTGGGCTGCGGTCGCGGATGGCAAGCTCCAAGAGCCGCGTCACGGTTCCGCGACCAGGCTCGTCCTTCGCTGCTTCTTGCACTCGCTCCACGAGCTGCGCGAGCGGGTCGGGGAGCGCCTCACCTGGCTCAGTAACTGACCCGTCTGCGCCGTTCGAAATATGGTGCGGTGAGTACGTTCCGCCGGGGCCCGTGGCAGGGTACTTCGCAGTGGTGAGCGCCGCGAGCACATGCTCAGGCGCAAGGCGCGAAACGAGTGCACCGTCGCCCAATGGAGCAAACTGCAGGTGCTGCAGGGCGCGATCTACGAGCATGGCCTCAAACATTTCGGGCTTCGCCACGGCGACCCTGGTACGACCCGCGTCCCCGGTGTACTCGTGCACGGTAATGCTGCCCACGCGCTGTGAGACCTCGTCGAGCAGGTACTCGAGTGGCTGTGGGATGCCCGTGAGTGAGAGCCGGCCCAGCACCTCGCGGACCTGATCTGCCGTCCAACCCGTTTCAAGTGCTCGCGACACCGACGACCCGGAGATGCGGAGCGAGGACGCAATGCCCAGTTGCTCAACCTCGGCAAACGCGAGGAGATCCTGCTCATCGGTCGGAGACAGTGGCCCCGGCACAATGACGCTGAGATCGGGCTGCACGTACACGGATGGAACCGCTGGCGGCATATCGGCCTCTGCGGCTCGTAAAGCCTCGGCTTCGAGCCCGTCAAAGAGCAGACGACCGGGTTCCGTCAGCTTCCCGATGACGGCGAGCCCGAGCTCTTCAGCGGTGTCCACGAACGCTCTCGCGGCCTCCTGCTGGCTGCGGGGCAGCAGCGGGTACTCGTGCGGCAAGACACTGGTGACGGCGTGGCGGAGGTCGTGACCCGCCTGGCTGAGACTTGCACGCAGGGGAGCCGAAATCTTCGCCGCGTGCGCCCTGGCGAGCGCAAACCAGCGTTCGGTGTGGGGGAGCCTGAGCCACTCACTCATAGCGACGGTCGTATGCAGCTGTTGGTAGCCGGATGCATCGGCGGGCCCATGAGCCGTGAGCCCCAGCGCGCCGAGCGTATCCAGAATGTGCGCAACCCCGTCTTGATCAGACTGGGTGCGCTCAGCAAGCATTCGAAGCGCCGTCACTGGCACTGTGCCCCGGCGGTTCAGCCGGCCAGGTTGTTCCCTGATGATGCGCAGGATCGCGGCCGCGCGCTGCGACGTCGTGAGTGCCTGCCCGAACCAGTGAACTCGCCCACCGGTCTCATCGGTGTCGCTCTCAAGATCGTCGTTCGTGTCGGGCGCGTGCGACGGTGGCTCGCCAAGGTGAGCCACGTCGACACTCTGCGCCGTCAACAGGGCAGTGAGCTCGGTCACCACCTCTGGCAGTGAGACCGGACGCCCATCTTCGACACCCGCAAGTCCCAGGGCGACGAGTTCGTCCGCCCATTGTGATGAGCCGTCAGACGGCGAATCTTGCCCCAGACGTACGAGGGCCGCGAACACCCTGCGATCTTGCTGATGCAGTATCCGAATGATTGATTCGGGGCGCAACAAATCAATCGCGAGCCCAATGGGGTCTTGAACCGAGCCCGGAACGAGTGGTGGTCGCAGAACGACGAGGCGCTCGAGGGACGAGCGATCCATTGTGGCGATTGAAGCCGCGAGTACGAGCGTGCCGCTCACGACCGCCTACTTTCTCTGCCGCGTGCGAGCATCGGAGGCATTCTGCTTGCCCCGGCGCCGCATGCTCACGATGAGCAGTGCCATCAGGAGAACGAATGCGAGCGGCAGACCAACGTACGAGATCCAGACGACGATTGGCCACATCCCGTTCGCCAGCAGCTCACGGTTCCCAGCGAGCCCAACGATGAGTGTGGTGATGAACGAGAGAAGCGCCAGCACGACGATTGTGAGGGTCGAGTAGGCGAGGAACCGTTCAAGACGGGACGGGGGTGGGGGATCAGTGGACATCCTCTCTAGAATACCGGGTTTGTCGCGGTGATACTTGCGCGGCCCAACCGCGTAGACTGTAGGGATGGATCCGCGAGGCGCGATCCACCACTACGACTGCGAACGGCTCGACACACGAGCCACACGGAAAGGGACGAGGCATGCCGAACGGCAAGGTCAGGTTCTATGACGAAGACAAGGGCTTCGGGTTCATACAGGGCGAAGACGGGCAACAGGTCTATTTGCACGCCTCGGTGATTCCTGACGGCCAAACCGTGCAGTCGGGAACGCGGCTCGAGTACAGTGTCGCTGACGGGCGTCGCGGGCCGCAGGCGCTGTCGGTGCGGTTGCTCGACACACCGCGCCTCGCAACGCGCAACCGTAAATCCGCAGACGACATGGCCATCATCATCGAGGATCTCGTGAAGATGCTCGACATCACGGGCAGCAAACTGAAGCAGGGGCAGTACCCAGAGCGGGCGCAGTCGCGCAAGGTTGCGACCATGCTGCGCCG
>JBQDBM010000021.1:0-17602 GCA_052090925.1 Leucobacter sp.
TTGAGTCCCACATGGCGGTGCTCACGATTCCTGGAGAATACGTGTTGACCGTGATCTGGTGCTCAGAGACCTCTTGTGCGAACGAGCGGCTGAGGCCGAGGATCGCGTGCTTCGTCGCACCGTAGATGCTTTGCAGTTTCGAGCCACGGTGCGCTGACAGTGAGGAGGCGCCAATAATGCGCCCGCCACGGCCCTGCGCGATCATCTGACGGGCGGCCGCGCGGTAGCAGTAGAAGACCCCAGCAACATTCACGTCGAAACTCTGCGCGAACTGGTCATCAGAGGTTTCCAGGAGGGGAGCAGTGATGGCAATCCCTGCGTTCGCGACCATCACGTCGAGTCCGCCGTATGTCGCAACGTGGGCGTTCACGGCTGCATCGACATCCGCACTCGATGTGACATCTGCGGTGGCTGCGGTGGCCTCGTACCCAGACTCCTGCAGCCGCGCGACGGCAGCCTCAAGGTCATCGGAGGCCGACGGCAGGTCGACAAGCGTCACTGCGCACCCATCTGCAGCCAGTCGGGTGGCGATGGCGAGGCCGATTCCGCGGGCCGCTCCGGTGATGAATGCTGAACGTGGGCTTGATTGCGCGCTAATCACGCTAGGTAGCTTAGTGGCCTCGTCGCTGAGCGGCTTACCAGCCACGCTCCGCAAGACGATGCGGCGCTGGCAGGTCCGAAACATTAATACCGACCATTGCTTCGCCGAGCCCGCGCGACGCATCGGCAACCGCGTGGGGGTCACCGTACTGCGCAGTCGCAGCGACGATCGCCGTGGCACGCGCCTGCGGATCCCCGGATTTGAAAATGCCTGACCCGACAAAGACGCCATCGGCGCCGAGCTGCATCATCATGGCCGCATCGGCGGGAGTTGCAACGCCGCCCGCTGTGAGCATCGGTACGGGGAGCTTCCCGTGCGCAGCGACCTCACGCACGAGGTCGATGGGTGCCTGGAGGTCTTTTGCCGCGACATACAGCTCATCGGGGTGAAGCGTGCGGAGCCTCGCGATCTCGCCAGAGATGGTGCGGATGTGCTTGGTTGCCTCCGAGACGTCGCCGGTGCCAGCCTCACCCTTGGAACGGATCATTGCCGCACCCTCGGCGATGCGGCGCAGTGCCTCACCGAGGTTCGTCGCACCACACACAAACGGGACACTAAAGCCGTGCTTGTTGATGTGATTGACGTAGTCGGCGGGGGTGAGTACCTCAGATTCGTCAATGAAGTCGACGCTGAGTGCCTCAAGTATCTGGGCCTCCACAAAGTGCCCGATGCGCGCCTTGGCCATGACCGGGATCGAAACGGTGGCTTTGATCCCGTCGATGAGATCAGGATCACTCATTCGGGCGACCCCGCCCTCTGCACGAATATCGGCGGGCACCCGCTCGAGGGCCATGACGGCGATGGCGCCAGCATCTTCCGCGATGCGGGCCTGCTCCGGGGTGACGACGTCCATGATGACGCCACCCTTCAGATGGTCGGCGAATCCGCGCTTCACGTGCGGGTACAGGGTGGGTTCGGGGAGCGTGTGAGGTGTCATGAGGCTAGCCTGCAGTGCCGGTGTGGTTCACTTCAAGATCCAAGCCCATGCATTATGAATGGACCAAGCGCACCGTCTC
Source organism: Leucobacter sp. (assembly GCA_052090925.1). Classification (GTDB taxonomy): domain Bacteria; phylum Actinomycetota; class Actinomycetes; order Actinomycetales; family Microbacteriaceae; genus Leucobacter. The sequence continues at coordinate 1,618 of JBQDBM010000021.1, forward strand.
GTGACACACTGGGGCGATGGCGACCGCGTACCCCCGACCCCCTCGAGACCGCACCCCCGGTGCGTTTCCTGTCGACCTCAAGCGGGGCAGCGAAAGTTCGCTGCCCGTGCAGCTCGCAGCAGCCCTGCGCGACGCCATCGATCAGGGGCTGTTGCTGCCGGGGGAGAACGTGCCCGCAACGCGCGAACTCGCCGCGCGGGTTAGCATCGCGCGCGGGGTCGTCGTTGCCGCGTATGAGCAGCTCATCGCAGAGGGCTACCTCGTATCGGGACACGGGCGCGGCACTACGGTGCATCCCGAGTTGCACCGCTTTCACCAGGTGGCAGCCCACGCAGGTGCCACCGACTCCGCACGAACAACCGCACTCGATGATGCAGTGAGGGACGACGTGGTTGGAAAGGAACCGCTTACGCCAGGTGAGTCCCTCAGTGACGCGATGGAAAAACCAGCGTGGCGCGCGGCCTGGCGAGTGGCCGCGGCGCGAGCGCACATCCCGGTTCCCGTACTCGGTGATGCCCGCCTGCGCACAGAAATCGCGGAGCACCTGCGTCGCATGCGTGGTACGTCCCGCTCGCCACACGATGTGGTGGTCACAGCGGGTGCGAGAGAAGGGCTCAGCCTGCTCCTGACATCCCTCGGGACAAGCCGTGGACACAGCCTCGTCGTGGGCGTCGAAGACCCTGGGTATCCTTCTCTCAGAAGCGTGGCAGCACGTCACGGCGCACGGGTGGTGGCGCTCCCCGTTGACGCGGATGGACTGCTCACCGATGCACTCCCAGAGGGTCTCCTCGATGTGGTCATCGTCACGCCGAGCCACCAGTACCCACTCGGTGGGTCGCTCCCGCTTATTCGGAGACGAGAGCTCATCGCATGGGCGCACCGCACCGGTGTGGTCATCGTTGAAGATGACTACGATTCAGAGCTTAGGCATACGGGCAGCCCACTGCCGGCGCTCGCCGCACTCGATGACCCTGAACGCGGAGTCGTGGTCACGCTCGGCACATTCGGTGTCGTCATCACGCCGGCGCTTGCCGCGGGCTTCCTCCTCGCGCCGGCCACCCTGCTCGCCGCCATCGGAACCGTGCGGACGGAGCTCGGAAGCCCGGTATCGAGCGTCGTACAGGTGGCCCTCGCCGAATATCTCAGCAGCGGAGAACTGCGGCGGCACACGGCGCGGCTGCGTCGCCGCTACACGGAACGACGGGACCTCATCTCGGAGCGGCTCGGGGGACTCCCCGGCGTACGAGTGCGACCCATGAATGGCGGGCTCAATGCGGTGATCGAAGTGGAGGGCCAGACCCACACTGGGGATGCCCTTGCCGCCGCAGCGGCTGCCGGCCTGGGTGTGTCGTCACTGTCGCGCTACTGGCAGCGCCACCAAGGCGATGGTGCTGAGGGGCTGGTACTCGGCATGGGTGGGCCAGACGAGCGCGAATTCGACCGCGCGCTCACCCGCCTCCGCGCGATCCTGCGTGCAGGGCCCCGCGGATCCTGAACTGACTTATTCGGCCCGCTCCAGCAGCGCGTCACGCAGCACCACCGCGTGGTTTACCTCGGTGTCTTTTGCGCCATAGAGGAGTGTGAGCCGGGACGACGACCGTGCGAGCTCGATGAGGTCATCGAGTGCAGATGACGCAGGATCACGCTGCAGTTCCTCGCGGTAGGCCTCGGCAAAGGCGTGAAAGTGTGGGGAAGAGTGCGGGTCGTGCTCCGCGTGCCAAGACTTCCTCAGATCAGCGCTGGGAGCGACGTCCTTACTCCACTGGTCAAGCGCGGCGTCTTCTTTCGAGATACCGCGGGGCCAGAGCCGGTCAACGAGCACCCGCACCCCGTCCTGGCGCTCTGCAGGCTCATACACTCGCTTGATACGCACGTCCATAGGGCCCAGTGTCGCACGGCGCAGGCCAATCGAAAGAGAGAGCCTGCCCGCTCAGCACACATCGCTAAGGTGGACTGCATGCGCGTCGACGATCTCTCTGCCAGCATGCAGAACTACCTCAAGGTGATTTGGGGGCTGCAAGAGTGGTCGGATGCGCCAGTACTGAACTCGGCGATCGCGGAATCGGCCGGGGTACGGCTTTCGACCGTCTCGGACGCGCTGCGGAAGCTCTCCGAGCAGGGACTCATCGAACACATTCGCTACGGAAGCGTGTCGCTGACCGACTTGGGGCGGAGCCACGCGGTAGCGATGACGCGCCGACACCGGCTCATCGAGACCTTTCTGGTGCAGATGCTTGGGTATGAGTGGGACGAGGTGCACGAAGAAGCCGATCGCCTCGAGCACGCCGTCTCCGACGAGCTCATCGATCGCATCGACCTGGCGCTCGGATACCCGACTCGCGACCCACACGGGGACCCGATACCGAGCGCCGAAGGCCGGGTACACAGGCCCGACGCTGTCGTACTTGCCGAGGTGCCAGCACCGAGCCGCGTCCGAATCGAACGCATCTCAGACGCTGATGCTGGGATGCTGCAGTATTTCGCGAGCCGCGGGCTGGTGGTTGACGCAATACTCGACGTGTTACCCGCCGAGCCATATACGGAAACTGTGACGGTGAAAGGCTCGAGCGAACACTCCACGCCCCTGAGGCTCGGGCAACTCGCCGCGAACGCGATGTGGGTGTCGAGGCTCGGGGACCCGGCCGCACGAGCAGCTAGTTCGACCGCGCACCAGTAATCGGTGTAGCTGCAGACGGTGCAGGAGCCGACGGCGCAAACTTCAGAGCGACATTTTGGCACAGTCATCCAAACATGCGCTGAGAGATTTTTTGCCTGTAACTGTCGGATCGCCTGGCGTGTGCGAGATACTTATAGAGGAACTCGTATTGGTGAAGAGGAGCGAAGTGATCGGCTGGTTGAAAAGGCGGAAGCGTTCGGGCGGAGGCGCCCCACGTCGTCTGCCCAGGCGAGTGCTCGCCCCGGTCGAAGAAATCGTGGAGCAGGGGCTCCTCGTGGCAGATGTCGCGGTGCGCATGACGGTCAAGAACGACATCATCATGAACGCTTTGAAGCGCCACGCAGACTTCGACAAACAGCAAGTCACTGAAATGGTGCGCGAAGCTCTCACTGACCTCGCCGATGAGCGCGAACGCGATGCACGCCATATTCAGCGGATGCGTGGCGAGATTCGCGAAACCGGCCGGAGTTCGTGGACGGAGGCCCAGTACGACAGCGGTGACAACCGTACGCTGCGCCACCGCCAGGAAGTATACGAAAAGGTCGCGGCGGAGTTGCGTGAGCGAGGTGCAGACGAAGAATACCTCGCACACGCGGTAGAGCGCGCGCGAGAGGCAGCCTGGGCTGAGGTGGGGCACTCACTCGCTGAGCGTGCGACGCACCCCTACTACGCGGGTGGTGCGAGCGAGGAATACCAAGAAGCACGCGACGGCCGCATCCAGCAACTTATCGAGAAAGACCTCACAGAGTTGGTCAAGCAGCAGACGCCGAAGCCGTCGAAGCGCCGCATACTCCGCAAGAAGAGCGACTGAAATCGTTTACTCGCCGGGCTGATCCCGATCAGGATCTGACTCTCCGTCCGCGGCGGCCTCACCACTTGTCGCGAGTTCTGGGTGTTTCCGCAAATACCCGGCGATGAACCAGCATGACGCCTCGATCTTTCGCCCTGCGACCACCGGGGAGGTCAGCGCGCGGTGCGCGAGTATGCCAGAGATTCCGGTACCGCGAAGCGCAGGATCAACGAACGTGTGATCAAAGTTGATGCCAGTCTCACTGAGGAACGTGTAGTGCGCTTCACCCCTGGCAGTGCGACTTTTGCCCTCGCCTTCGTAGACGGCGAATCGGTTCTTGTCGGGCTCGTGTTCAATATGGATGTCAGCGGCCGCGGCCGCTTCTTCTGTGAGATACCTGGCCATATCCCTCACTCTACGCGGATTCTGCTTGTGTTGGAGTCGAGCGATATCCTCGTGGTGAGTGGCCGCTTCGTCGAGCATCACGCACTTAATACTTCCCACACGTAAGGACCGGCCCCCAGGGTGAACCAGCAGATACACAACGCGAACCCGATCTCCCTTCGCGAGGCTCGCAAAGTCGCGGTCGCGGCCCTCGTGGGCACTGCCATGGAGTGGTACGACTACTACCTCTTCGGGCTCGCCGCTGCGCTGGTGTTCAACCGCCTGTACTTTACTGAGCTGGACCCTCGGGCAGCTTCGCTGGCAGCGTTCGCCACATTTGGTGTCGGCTTCGTGGCCCGCCCTCTCGGCGCGCTGCTCTTCGGAACACTCGGTGACAAGATGGGGCGGCGCCCCGCCTTAATTTTGAGCGTGGTTCTGATTGGCGTGGCGACCGCGCTCATCGGGCTGCTTCCCGATTTCGCAGCCATCGGTATTGTCGCGCCGATAATGCTAGTTGTACTGCGTCTTGTGCAGGGCGTCGCCGTCGGGGGCGAATGGAGTGGCGCGATGACGATCGCCATCGAGCACGCGCCGCCGACGCACCGCAACCGGCTGGCAGCGCTTGTGCAGCTCTCGTCACCGTTCGCTACGTTCCTCTCGAGTGGTGCGTTCACGCTGGTGCTGCTGCTTCCGCCGGACTCGTTTGATGCGTGGGGGTGGCGACTGCCGTTCTTCGCCGCCATTCCGATGCTGCTGATCGCGGTCTTCCTGCGGCGGCGCATCGAGGAGTCGCCCGAGTTCCAGCGCATTGCTCAGACCGGCCGTCGCGCGCGTGTACCATTCTGGGACCTGCTGAAGCGGGCTCCCGGCCGTCTCGGTATTGCGATCCTGGTCTCGCTCCTAGGCGTGGGCGGGTTTTACTTTGTCAACACGTTCCTCGTGAACTTTGGTGTGAATGAGCGCGGGCTGGATCGACAGCTGCTAGTCAACGCAACGCTGATCGCTGCCGCTGTGCAGATCGGGGTCACCCTGCTCTCTGGGCGTCTTGCCGAGCGCTTCGGCCCAGGTCGTGTCACCGCATGGGGCGGTACGGCGACCGCACTCGTCGCGTTTCCAGTGTTCTGGCTTTTTGATCTTCGAGACCCCGTTGCCGCCGCGGTTGCGATTAGTCTCGGGCTCGCCTGCGTGATTCTCGCCTACGGTGTTGCGGGCACGACGCTCGCGATGCTCTTTCCGACCAAGCTTCGGTATTCGGGAGTGAGTCTCGGCTACAACCTGGCAGCCGTGGTGGGCGGATTCTTGCCGCTCGCGGCGCAAGCCTCGTTGGAGTGGTCAGACGGCGGATCGTGGGGGTCCGCGATGCTTTTCGCAGTGTTCGGTCTTGCGACTGCGCTCGGTGGCGTGCTCGCGCACCGTGTGCGTGGGTCTCAAACTGAGGTGGGATGATGACGGCGTGAAACCGAGTACCCGCAGAACTTTCCGAACAGCTCAGGTGTCGGCTGCAGCATCGGTGGTTTCCGCAATGGCACTGTTCGCTACCGGCTGCGCGCCAGAGCCGGAGCCCGATCCAGTTGTACTCACGACGACCGAGGCAGGGTCCGTCTACTTGGACGCGGTGTGCCCGGTCAACAGTGCGTGGGACGAAGTGGATCTCGAGATTGATCGCTTGCGCATCGCGGTCGAACGTGGCGAGGCGGACACGACGGCGTTCGCGAGCGCGATGACCGAGCTTGCTGAAGCGCATACGGCTGCGGCAGAGGCCTTGCAGCCGGAGGATTCCACCTGGCCGAGCGGTGCGCAAGACGAGGTGACCGCTGTGCAGAAGTCACTTCTCGCCGATAGTGAGGAGGCTCTCGAAGCAGCGGAGCTTCCTGCGGAAGAGGCGACGACATATTCGTGGCAAGGAGCTGAACAGGCTGCGGCTTCCGGAGCGGCGGCGCGTGATGTGCTGGGCATCACCGAAGATCCGGTCACGGCCTGCGAGCTACACGCCGAGGCCGAGATAACCCCTGAACCCTCGCCGAGATGAGTACGGAGGTGAGAGCACGCGGCGCGTCACTTAGAGCTTGGCGAGCTGAGTCTTCCAGTACGCACGCCATGCCTCGATCGAGTCGCCGTTGAGCAGCCCCTCATGGTTCACCGCGACGATGGATTTGGGTGTCGCCCCGGCTGCGGTCGGCTTGGGACTTGCGGCGACCTCGACCCGCCCCGCACCCTCAAGCTGTGTGCGCCAGAAGCTACGTTTCTCGGTGCGGCTGTGGCGCGGCTCGCCGGGGGTGTGCCCGAGATGTTCCGCCGCCTGGCCGGGCCCTGTCGCCCAAGCTTCGATGGCAGCATCACGGCCCAGCGGGACAGTGCGACTCACACTCACACGGAACGTACCAGAGTGCGATTGGCCTGGGACGCGAAGCCCTGCATGCTGTTCGAACGCGATTGCGGCACCCTGCGCCCACCAGTCGGGATTCGGAACGCTCGAGGGCATTTCGTCACGGGCGACCTTGGCAATCTCAGTGTGGCTGAGCTTCAGGGCTCCAGCTGCCTCAAACACGCTGACCCACGCCGCCCAGTCGCGGCTGGTTGCGCGTTCGAGCGCCGCGACGTTGTTCGACTTCGTCCGGTTGCCTGTAATTGCTGAGCCGTTAGAAACAGCGGAAGTGCCCATAGTGGACCCACTCGAATCATCCGAATCACGAGGAGCGCTCGGGGCGTCTGGCTGATCCTGATCTGATGTGCTCATGGGGCCCTCCTTGACCTTGCGTGGTCGTCAGCGAATAGCTCACGAATTTTGAAACTCCCAGGTGCACCAGAGCAACTGAGGCGCTGAGAGGGGTGCGGGTCTTATACGATGGTATCTTTGCCTCCTTCGAGAAAGAACACCATGTCAGGCTCATCTGCCGACCACGCTCCTGAATCGCCCGACGCCGACATCCCCGCTGAGCGGGTGTTTGGTCCGCGCGAGCGCCTTGCTGTTTGGTTATTGTTGACATCGGCGTTTGTGGTGATCCTGAACGAAACCATCATGAGCGTTGCGATCCCGCCGCTCATGGTCGATCTGGATATCACCGCCGCTGCCGGGCAGTGGCTCACCACCGCTTTTATGCTCACGATGAGCATCGTCATTCCTGTGACGGGTATGTTGATTCAGCGGGTGCGGACCCGGACGCTCTTTATTGTTGCAATGTCGCTGTTTACCCTGGGTACGCTGATCGCGGCGATTGCGCCGGGCTTCGCAGTGCTCGTGTTTGGACGCGTTGTGCAGGCATCGGGCACGGCCATCATGATGCCTCTGCTCATGACGACGGTCGTCACGCTCGTTCCCGTGACGCAGCGCGGCAGGCTGATGGGCAGGATCGCGATCGTCATGTCCGTGGCACCCGCTCTCGGCCCGACGATCTCTGGTCTGATTCTGCAGTGGGCGACGTGGCGGTGGCTGTTCATTGCGGTGCTGCCCATTGCGGTGATTGCGCTCGTGCTCGGTGCGCTGCGGATGCCGAATGTGGGGGAGTACCGCAAGGTTGGCGTCGACGTGCTTTCGGTGGTGCTTTCGGTGTTCGCGTTCGGCGGCATCGTGTACGGGCTCGCGGCAGTCGGGCAAGATGCGAACAATAATGCTGTGGTGCCGCCGTGGACGCCGATTGCGGTCGGCGCGCTCGCACTTGCCCTGTTTATTTGGCGCCAACTACTGCTGCAGCGCGCGGATCGCGCACTGCTTGACCTGCGGACGTTTAAGACGAGGCCGTTCACGCTGTCAGTGATCCTGTTCGCGTTCTGTTCGATGGCGCTCTTTGGGTCGTTGATTCTGCTCCCGATCTACCTGCAGAATGTGCTCGGGTACGCGACGCTCGAGACTGGCCTGGTGCTGCTCCCGGGCGGGCTGCTCATGGGACTTCTCGGCCCGATGGTTGGCCGCTTCGTTGACACTCGCGGTGCTCGTTTTATGCTGCTGCCGGGCACGGTCGTGACTGCGCTCGCGATGTGGGGTATGGCGCTCTTCACTGATACCACCTCGATATGGCAGGTGCTCGCGACTCACTTGGTGCTGAGTATCGGGCTGGCTGGTGTCTTTACGCCGCTGTTCTCGGTGTCGCTGGGATCGCTCCCGCCGCGCCTGGCTTCCTATGGCAGCGCCACGATCTCGACGGTGCAGCAGGTTGCGGGCGCGGCAGGGACGGCGCTGTTCGTCACCCTGATGACGCTGGTGTCCGTGCAAATCGCGGGATCCCCCGAGGCTGTCGACGCGCACTCGCTTGCCAGGGGCACGAGTACGGCGTTCCTTGTTGGAGCAGTAGTGGCGACGTTCGCTATCGGACTTGCGGTATTTGTGAAAGAGCCGCAGCAGGTCGGGAAGTCCCGCTAGGTTCACCGCGGTGCACAGCGCGGCGGTGCGTTGCGGTGCGGTGAACTGCCGAGTCGTCCAGTCCAGTGCTGAGCCGGAGCGCTGTTTCTACGCTCCCAGAAAGTTTGGTCGACGCTTCTCCACGAATGCCGCCATTCCTTCGGCGCCGTCTGCAGTGTCGAAGCAGTCGGCGAATGCGTCTCGCTCGAGCGCGAGCCCTTCCTCATTCGAGAGGGAGCGTACCGCCTGGATGGTGCGTTTGGCAGCGGAGACCGCGGCCGGCGACTGAGCGGCGGACTTGAGAGCTGTCTCGTGTGCGGCCTGCAGAAGAGCGTAGCCGTCGGGCAAAACATGCAGAACGAGACCGCTGCTGAGCGCTTCCTCCGCGCTGATCTTGCGCCCGGTGAGGATCATCTCCTTGGCGCGGGCGATCCCGACGTACTGCTGCAGTCGTACGCATCCGCCGAAGCCCGGAATGAGCCCCAGCCCAACCTCCGGTTGTCCGAAGACGGCGTTCTCAGACGCGAGGATCAGGTCGCACGCCATTGCGAGCTCCAGCCCGCCGCCAAGTGCGAAGCCGTTGACGGCCGCGATGACGGGAACGGGGAGCTCTTCGATCCAAGTCGTGAGTTCGTGCGCATCGGATGCGTATGCGTGCGCTTCTTCGTGGCTCATTGCCTGCATCGCGGTGATGTCGGCACCAGCGACGAATGCTTTGCCGCCTGAACCTGTGATGATGACGCCACGGATCGACCAGTCCGGCCCGACGTCGGCGCGCTCACCGACGCTTCCCGCCGCCCCCTGGCCAAGCTCTTCGCGCAGCAGCCCAAAGACTTGTCGTAGCGCCGCAATCACGTGAGGCGACAGCGCGTTTAGCGCTTTCGGCCGGTGGATGCGTACCGTGAGGATCGCGTCGGACAGCTCCAGGTCAAGCGTCTCGCTTGAGAGCGCTGTGACCCGGGCTGCGACGCTCATGATTAGTCCTTTTTCTCGAACAGGTTGCCGATGAGCGTGGACCCGATCAAGACGATGCCGAGGAGAATCACCCCAACGATTGAGATCGCGACAACATCAACGGGCTGGCCCGCCGACGAGAACGAGTGTTCGCCGTCGTGAGCGAACGCGGGCGCGGCGACAAACACTGATGCAAGTGCTGCAGTCACGGCGGTGGCGATACGAGTACGGATCTTCATACCTCTATTGTGCCCCTTCTTTGGGTGTTCGTGCGAACTGGGTTCCGAGCGTCGAAGAAACGCTAGCCACCGGTAGGGCGATGCGCACGGCGCGACCCTGATGAACGTGGTGCTGACCCTGCAGAACTTGTCGAGTAAACGGATGAGGATCCGCGACTGTGTCCGCCTCGGCCTTGGCCTCCCCGACCCTGCCCTGATCCCCCCTGCGACGAGCCAGCCTGGCCGCCCTGGCCTTGCCGGTTCTGACCGCTGCGTCCGCGACCGCCTCCACCGGCGCCTGGCTGCTGTGAGCCGCTGGCCTGCTGCGATGCGCCACCAGCACTTCGGCCGCGACCCCCTCGGGAGCGCTTGCGCTTTGCATTCGCGCCCTGAGACTTGCCCTGGCCTGCAGGAGCTTGCCCAGCCGCGCGCTGCTGCGCGCCCTGTGCTGCGGCACGACGACGCTCGATGTCTTTCGGATCGATACGGGGTGCGACTTCGCCGATGAGGGCGAGCACCTCTGGGTCAACGGTCGAAGCGTTGGGGTTCACCTTACGCGGTGTGACGTTGATCTTTGCCGCACGCATGAGCTGACGCATCTCGCCGCGCTGCTCTGGCAGCACGAGCGTCACGACGTCGCCCTCGGCGCCCGCGCGGGCGGTGCGACCTGAGCGGTGGAGGTATGCCTTGTGCTCGACCGGCGGGTCGATGTGCACGACGAGGTCCACGCCGTCGACGTGCACGCCGCGTGCTGCCACATCGGTTGCCACGAGCACTTTCGCTTCGCCGCTCACAAACTCGGCCAGGTTTCGATCGCGAGCATTCTGCGACAGGTTGCCCTGCAGTTCGACCGCGGGAATACCGCGTGCCGTCAGCTGTTTGGCGAGGCGTTTTGCCTGGTGCTTCATGCGGGTAAACATGATGCGCCGGCTGGTACCCGAGGCGAGGGCTTCGATGAGTGCGTTTTTCTCGTCTTTGCCGGCGACGTCGAAGATATGGTGTGTCAGTTGCGGTACCGGAGACTCAGCCGAGTCGACCGAGTGCCGCACCGGGTCATTTAGATACTTCTTCACGATGTTGTCGACACCATTATCAAGTGTTGCGCTGAAGAGAAGCCGCTGGCCGACTCGCGGGGTTTTATTCAGGATCCGCGTCACGACTGGCAAGAAACCCATGTCGGCCATGTGGTCGGCCTCGTCGAGCACAGTAATCTCGACATCATCCAGGTGTACGACGCCCTGGCGCATGAGGTCGTCGAGTCGACCGGGTGCGGCAACGACAATGTCGACGCCGTGCTCCAGAACTTCTTCCTGTCGCCGCTGCGAGACACCACCGAAGATGGTGGTGACACGTACCTTCACGGGGTCGGCAAGCATTTTGATGGTCTCGGCCAGCTGGGTGACGAGCTCGCGGGTGGGGGCGAGCACGATGGCGCGCGGGTGGTTCGGGCGACGCTTGCGCGCCGCGTCCTCCATGAGGTTCGCGACGAGCGGGATCCCGAATGCGATGGTCTTGCCCGAGCCAGTGCGGCCGCGTCCGAGCACATCGCGCCCCTTGAGCGTGTCGGGGAGGGTGTCGCGCTGAATGGGGAACGCTTCGATCTTGCCGGTGCGCGCGAGCGCCTCAGCGAGAGGTTCGGGTACGCCCAGGTCGGCGAACGTTGGTGCTGTGGTGGTTTCAGTGGTCACGTGGACCTTTCTTAGTTTGTGCGCGCAAGACAATAGGCGCTTCTCGTAGGGCATCGGTGCCGGTGCTTTGAGCTTTCACAGCCGTGTGCCTACGAGGCAACGCCTTGCTGGTCGTGCGCTGGTGGAACGGCGAGTGCGCGGGACCGCGCATTCGTTCGCCGCAGAAAATCGTGCCGCACGGAAACATGATCCCGGGCATCTGAACGTCAGCGACGAGGGCTGACTGGGTCAACCCGCACTATCAGTCTAGGGGATGATGCAAGGAATCGTGTCTTTCTGGCATGATTCGTTCATGGGACGCATACAAATCCGGGACTTTCATGATGATGATCTCGACGCCGTGGTGCGTCTGTGGTGGGAGGCGAGTGCCTCATCCGAGCAGCCGGTGTACTCGCTCGCAGAGGTGACCGCGTCGTGCCGGGAGGACAACGCGGTCTTGGCGGTGCATGAGGACCGGGTGATCGCTGCCGCAGTGGGTCGCGCTGCGCACGCGCAGGGGTGGGTGGTGTTCTTTGGTGTTGCTGAAGATTCCAGGTCGGAGAATGTTTCGGGTGCGCTTCTCGACGCGCTGGAACGCAAGATGGCGCCGATTGGGCTTTCGACACTTTCGGTATTGATGCCCGAGGGGAGCCGACTTGACCTCCTGACTTCGAATGGGTTTCAGCTGCGCCACAGCCTGCGCTACCTCGAGCGACAGATGCCGGTGCAGCGGCGCGAACTTGACCTATTGAAAGAGGTTGGGGGCAGGATCCTGCCCCGCCATCTCTGGGAGAACGTTGCCGGGATGCGCGGCGAGAAACAGCTGCTCGAGGAGCGTTTGGTGACTCCGCTCGCGCAGCCCGATCTTGCGGACCGCTACGGGGTTGTGCCGCCGAAAGCTGTGATGCTGTTCGGGCCTCCAGGGACCGGGAAGACCACGTTCGCGAAAGCGGTGGCGTCGAGGCTCGAGTGGCCTTTCGTTGAGGTGTTTCCGTCGCGACTTGGTGGGGGAGACGTCGGCATGGCCGCGGCGCTCCGGAATGTGTTTGAGAGCATCGGAGAGCTGGAACACGGGGTCGTGTTCATTGACGAGGTGGAGGAGATCGCCTCAAAGCGCAGTGACCCGCCGACGCCGACGCAGGGCGTCACGAATGAGCTCTTGAAGATCGTTGCCGACTTCAGAGACCGGGATGGGTTGTTGCTCGTGTGCGCAACCAATTTTGTGCGAGGCCTTGACCCGGCATTTCTGAGGCACGGTCGCTTTGACTATGTGCTGCCAATTGGGTTGCCAGACCCCGAAGCTCGTGAAGCGATCTGGAGACGGTATGTGCCCAGTGGAGTTGCCATTGATATCGCATTCGACCAGCTCGTGGCTGAAAGTGACGGGCTGAGTCCCGCCGACATTGAGTACGCCGCGCGTCGCGCGTCGCAGGAGGCGTTGGCGCGTGCGCTTCGCGGAGACAGCGGTGGGGGCGAGCACACGGACCTCACAACCGCCGACTATGTGGCGGCACTTTCCGTGACGAGAGCAACGGTTTCGGAAGAGCAGCAATCACTGTTCCTGGAAGACATCGAGGCGTTGGCGCGTCTCTAGTCCGCGTTGTGCACGGAGGGTTCGGTGAGTGCAGCTATTTCGCGGGCCAGGTTCTCGCGGGCGCGCCGCTCCCAGAGCGTGAGTGCTGCCTCGGTGCGGTAGATGGCCGGCTGGTCGATATACCCACGCAGAATCCCGGCACGTCCTTCGCGGAATAGAGGCTCGGGGACATGTGCATACTCCGATCGCACCGCCAGCGCATACTTCTCATACCGTGCGTCGCTCGAGGCGAAGATCGACAGGTCAGCATCAAGGAGATGCGCGAGCGGCTCAGAGACTGAGGTGTGGACAAAGGTCGGTGTCGTGGCAACAATGAGATCGCGCACCTCGAGCACAAGCGCGTCGGGCAATCCGAGCTCGGCAAGAGTCCTCGCCGCGATCTGCGCTGAAGCCTCTTCGTCTTCACCCGTCACACCCTGGTACACGGCGTCGTGAAACCACGCTGCGAGGAGTGTGGAGGAGGCCACGCGTTCGCCCCGTGTTGCCAGTTGATCTAGTGACAGCAGCACGTCTTCCAGGTGCCGCTCATCGTGATACGTGCGGTGTGCCTCGTTCCAGCGCTCGATCAGTTCAGCGCCGAGATGGTGCCAGCGATCGAACGTTGTGCCAGATTCGCTCACGCGTGCAAGCTCCGCGAGCCGCCCCCACTCGGTGACTAGAAACTCGCGTCGGCGTGCGGGCTGCACCATCTCACGATCCGCTTGTCGCACTCGCAGCTGCGACTTGCGCAGGCGATGCACCACGTCGCGCGGCCCAACCGGCAGCGCGCCCAGTGAAATGACACGGTCATATAAGCCGGCGGGTACATCGTAGTGGTCGAGATCAAACCCGCGCCTCGGAATCGGCACTCTGCGGGCAAATGCGTGCAACTCCTCGTAACTCTCGTCCGACACCAGATGGCTCCAGAGCGTGCCGTGCCCGGGCCACATGGGTGGATCAATGAGAATTGCCATCTCGTCAGGCTACCGCGCACGCCTCCCATTCGGTTCCGTTGTCGGTGCTTGTCGATAGCGTAAGTGCAAAAGAGATCGAGCAGAGCGGAGCGTTCAGTGTTTGTACAGCAGCTTGATGATGGAGCCATTCGCCTCGTGACGAGCGCAACTGACTTGACGGCCGCGAGCATGTGCGAGTTTGCGTTTCTTCGTCGAGTGGATGTGAAGCTCGGGCGCAATGTCGAGGTGCCCCCGGATGATGACCCGATGCTCGAACGGGCCGCACGGATGGGGGATGCGCACGAGGAGCGAACCCTCGAGCGTTACCGCGATGAGTACGGGAGCTGGACGCGCGATAACCCGGGTGGGGTGGCCGAAATTCCTCGCCCGAGATCGATGGCCGCAGGGGACCTGACGGAGGTCGCGGCTTCAAGCCTTGAGGCACTCCATGCCGGGAGCGGTGTGGTGTTTCAAGCGACCTTTTTTGAGACGCAGCAACGCGCCGCGGCGGGAGAGGACCCTGCCATCGCGTTCCTTGGGTTTGCCGACTTTCTGCGTCGCATGCCAGATGGTGCATATGAGGTGCAAGACACCAAGCTTGCTCGACGCGCCAGGGTGACGGCTCTCCTGCAGCTTGCTGCCTATGCTGAACAGCTCGAGCGTCTAGAGGTGCCAGTCGCGGAAGAGGCCGTGCTGATTTTGGGTGACGGAGCGAGGAGCCAGCACAAGCTCGCGGATATCGCACCAGTATTTCGAGCACGCCGTGCGCGCCTGCATGATATTTTGCTCGAGCGAGTCCGCGTGCGGGGTGTGGACGGTTCACGTGCGGGGGCGTCCCCGATTGCATGGGGTACCCGTGACATCGTCGCGTGTGGCCGCTGCGAGGTGTGCACACCCGAGATTGAGCGCACGAGAGACCCGTTGCTCATTGCAGGGATACGCATGACTCAACGTGACCGGCTCATCGCCGCAGGGTACACAACAATCGAGCGGGTAGCGTCACTCATAGACGGAGGTACTGACACAGGCGCACTTGAGTCAAGCCATGAAGCGAGCCGCGTTGAGGGGATCGCTGACGCGGTGCTGGATCGACTCTCCACGCAGGCCCAGCTGCAGGTCGGGGCGGAGGGGGCCAGTGTGCCACCGGTCAAGGTGGTTGATCTCTCGGCGTTCGCGGCGCTCCCCGCTCCGAACGAGGGGGATCTCTTCTTTGATTTCGAGGGTGACCCGCTGTATCGGGAGCCGGGTGGCGAAGACTCGGCGAGGTGGGGGCTCGACTACCTCTTCGGCATGATTGACACACACGAGCACTTCACGGCGATCTGGGCACACAACCTTGATGAGGAGCGTCGTGCGCTCGAGGAATTCATCGCACTGGTCGCTGAGCGTCGTCGACGATATCCAGGTATGCGGATCTACCACTACGCGGCATATGAGCGGACGCACCTCACGTCGATCGCAGCGCGACACGGGGTGTGTGAAGCTGAAGTTGATGATCTGCTGCGGGAGCACGTACTCGTTGACCTGTACCCGATTGTGCGCAGAGCGCTCCGGGTAGGGTCGCGCTCATACTCGATTAAAAAGCTCGAACCGCTCTACATGGGTGACGAGTTGCGGGACGAAGACGGTGTGACGAGCGGTGCACAATCGGTAACCGAATATGCAGAGGCGAGCGCGCTGCGCGAATCGGACGATGCCGCGGAGCAGATTGAGGCTCAGCGCCGCATCGATGCCATCGGCGATTACAACCGCTACGACTGTGTCTCGACCCTGCGGCTACGCGACTGGTTACTCCGCGTCGCCGTCGAGCAGGGAGCAGAACCGGCTGTAGGCGGAACACGGGACGTGGATGATCCCGAGAGCGATGCCGCACCCAATTTTGAGCTTAGTAGTTTGGGGGCGGCACTCGCGACGCACGCGAGCCTCGCTGAAGATCCGCGAGACCGGCGGGCTGCCGCGCTCGCGGGTAGTGCGATCGACTACTACCAACGTGAGAACAAATCATTCTGGTGGGCGCACTTTGCGCGGCTCGTCGACCCGATCGAGGAGTGGGCAGACACCCGTGACGTTGTGGTGGTAGACAGTGTCGCGAGCGAGGTTGAGCACGACTGGCAAGCGCCAGAGGGGCGCCAGAAGAACTATCGACGTAGGCTCCGCCTGCGCGGCACGGTCGCACCGGGCAGTTCACTCAAACCCGACACTGATGCACATCTGGTCTACGAGTATCCACCACCATTTGAGGTGGACCCCTCGACTGCTCCCGGAGCCCGCGGCACTCGAACGGTGAACATTGTCGAACGGCACCCGGACGGCGTCACTGTGGAGGAGACACGTGTGCCTGGGAGCGCCGAATATTCTGAGCTTCCCATAGCGCTCACGCCTGGTCCACCACCTAGAGCAGGTGCACAAAAGGGTGCCATTGAGGAGTGGGGT